>NZ_FOVO01000008.1 GCF_900115195.1 Xenorhabdus japonica | reverse complement strand
GATTGTAAATCACAAACGATCATCAATGTTCCTACCTTTATGTACTGAAGGCACATCACTGAACTAACTGTTCAATTTAGACCCGTTTGCCCTAGGGTAATAAGCCAACAGCATTACATTCAACGTAAAGATAGTGCATACTTACTACTTACGTGTCACGCTCTCATTCTTTTCCGTTGGGCTGGCAACTTTTGCATTGCTCTATTTTATCCAACCCATTTTGCCTATTCTGTCAGAAGAATTTAATATTTCACCGGCCAATAGTAGTTTGGCTCTATCACTTCCTACTGGGATGTTATCTCTGGGTCTATTAATCACAGGCCCTCTATCTGATGCACTTGGCCGTAAAAATGTTATGGCAATATCACTAGTTGCCGCCGCCATTTTTACTCTCTTAAGTGCCATAGTATCGAGTTGGCACGGAATTTTGTTTATCCGCGCATTAGTAGGTTTATCGATCAGCGGAGTTGCTGCTGTTGCAATGACTTATTTAAGTGAAGAAATTCATCCCAGCTATGTTGCCTTATCCATAGGACTTTATATCAGTGGTAATTCAATAGGAGGAATGAGTGGACGTTTGATTACTGCTGTAGTCACAGACCACTATTCATGGAGGTTTGCAGTCATTTTATTAGGCGCTTTTGCTTTAGTCTCTGCTATTGCATTTTGGAAACTGTTACCAGAATCTAAGCATTTTAAGTCAAGCTCATTAAAGCCTAAAACGCTGCTTATAAATTTGAAGATACATTTTCGTGATCAAGGTCTTTCCCTTCTATTTGCTGAAGCGTTTTTGATTATGGGGAGCTTTATTACCATGTTTAACTACATTGGTTATCGATTATTAGAAGCGCCTTATCATTTAAGTCAGACTATCGTTGGATTGCTATCTATCGTTTACCTAACAGGAACTTATAGCGCCACCAAAGCGGGAACATTAACAAGTAAACATGGACGGGGAAAAGTATTGTTAGCGGCTATTAGTATAATGTTGGTTGGTTGCGTAATCACCCTATTTTCTCCTATCTGGGCAGTGATTCTGGGAATGATGATATTAACAACAGGCTTTTTTTCTGCTCATTCAGTTGCTAGTGGATGGATTGGTCAAAAAGCCAAACGAGCAAAAGCTCAAGCTTCATCACTTTATTTATTTTGTTATTACTCTGGTTCCAGTATTGCAGGGACATTAGGTGGAATATTCTGGCTCCATTTTGCTTGGAATGGTGTTGCCGCATTTATTTCATTATTAACTATTGTTGCTCTCTATTTAGGCTTCAAACTCAACAAATTATCAAAATGATTACAATTGCCGACATAGTCTTCTGTTTTCAATTATCATCTTTAATAATAAGATTGTACCGGCAATGATAAGACTTTTTCTAAATATCCATTAACAAGTTCAACACATCCTTCTTTTTTTAAAGAAAGTAACACCCGTTGTATACAACTGCGTGAAATAGTACATCTTTGCTCTATGTATTTGATTGCTGTGATATTCTTCCTGAATTCCACTGGCGAATTCATTAAACGGGATAATAAATTATATACAACCTCTCGATTATTATGACGAAAAACACTAATATCTCTTGCATATAAGAAAGACATTTTGTAGGAAAAAATTCTCAACCACTCTTTATAAAGATCGTGCGTCCTTATGGCACTTAACGCACTACTTCGAGGAATCTGATGAATTTTACAATTTTCCCCTAATTCAATGGAATAATAAATTCCCGCGCCAGGATAAAAAGACAAACCAATAACATAAGGTGAAAAAAATGTCGCAATGATTAACTCATCATCTATTCTACGTATATTGACGTACCCTTGATCTAATAAGAAAATCTTAAGGAATTCATTATCTATTCTAATTGATTTTCCTTGTGTTAATAAATCAATCGTGATCGGTTCAGAGTGTGGTAATAATACATTAATAACCTTTTTGAAGGAATCTAGGGGTTTGATTAAATTGTTCATATTTAATAATCCTGTTGAATTGCTTACCCTAATAATCAAGTAATGGAGATTGAGAGATTAACATAAATATTTTCACTTTTAGTAAAGTAAATTGTTTTATAATTAACCTACTAAAATAAGGTAATTTTTTTACCATGATTTTAATTTTTTCTGCAATAATTGTTTTCTACTTTCTATGTGTTGTTTAGTGTTTGTTTGATTTTGTTGTTGAGGTTTTTATAGATTGTATTTATACTTCTAAGTATGTTGTAACTAAATGGGTAATGTGAACAACTGATAACAGCAGAGAATATATTCATGAATAAATATCTTTCAATAGAATCACTAACAACCTGCTTTAAAAAACAAGAAGAAAAATTGTCCGAGTTGGCTGGATTGTTAACGAACTATCCCCTCATTGATGCCCGAATATTTGAATTACCTAAAATAGAGAAAGGCAAAGAACATGAACAAGTAACTGAAATTATGGTCAATCCATTACAGGGGGGTGATGCACTCAATGTAGGTTTACGCTTCTACCAGAAATTATTTATACATCATAACAACCCTAATATCAGCAGCAAAGCTGCAAGCCGCCTTCCCGGAGCATTGTGCTTTGCTGTCAACCACCAGCAATATAAAGAAGCAATGAGAGTAATTGACGAAGTAAATCAGTTAAAAATAGAGCTGGAAAATATCGTTACCAAAGAATCAGACGTCAGCAAAGAACAACGATTTGAATTTGTTCATGAGCATTTGCGGGGCCTCATTACTCTGAATGCTTATCGAACCATCACTCACCTATTAAACCCTGACTCCATTAATTTTGGCTGGGCCAATAAAAACATCATTAATAAGCTTACCAAGCAACAAGTTCTGGAAAGACTGGAGAAAAGCCATAATACAGGAAGAGCGGTTCCCCCCTACTCCAGTGAACAATGGGCAGCATTGGTGGCATTAGAAATGACAGATATCAAAAAATTACCCGATGATGTCATATTGAAAATCAAACGGCCAGTCAAAGTACAACCTATTACTCGTGTATGGTATTCAGAAATACAAAAACAAGTTCAATATGCTTGTCCAGTTCCAGTGATTGCTTTTTATACGGAAGATAAAGAAATCAAACCAAAACTCGGTACGCTGCCTAACTACAATGCCACTGCTATTAAACATAGACATAAACCCAAAGTGAAGCCACTTGAGTTGGTTATTCCTCGCCTACATCTCTACAGAGAAATTTAAGATGTAAAAAACCGGAGAACATTTCTCCGGTTTTTTACATTTAGTAATGAATGCAGATAAATTATTTGCTCATAACAAGCATTACTTCATGCTACCAACCATATCTTCTGGACGAACCCAAGCATCAAATTCAACCTCAGTTAAATATCCTAACTGAAGTGCTGACTGTTTCAGTGTCAAGCCTTCTTTATGCGCTTTTTTGGCAATCTCTGCAGCTTTATCGTAACCAATATGAGTATTCAACGCAGTTACCAGCATCAGTGATTCGTTCAGTAACTGGGTGATACGATCATGGTTAGGTTCAATACCAATAGCACAATGCTCATTAAAACTACGCATACCATCCGCCAGCAAGCGAATAGATTGCAAGAAATTATGAATAACCATCGGACGGAATACGTTTAATTCAAAGTTACCAGATGCACCACCAATATTGATCGCCACATCGTTACCCATAACCTGAGCGCATAACATGGTCATCGCTTCGCACTGAGTTGGGTTTACTTTGCCCGGCATAATGGAGCTACCTGGCTCATTTTCAGGAATAGAAATTTCACCAATTCCACAACGAGGACCAGAAGCCAACCAACGAATATCGTTAGCAATCTTCATCAATGACGCAGCCAAACCTTTCAATGCTCCATGAGAATGAACCAACGCATCACAAGTTGCCAATGCTTCAAATTTATTTGGTGAGGTTACAAAAGGCTGACCGGATAATTCAGCAATTTTCTGCGCAACACGAACTGCATATTCAGGATGAGTATTCAGGCCAGTTCCTACTGCTGTACCACCCAGAGCCAGTTCACACATATGAGGAATGCTATCTTCAATATGTTTCAAGTTATGTGTCAACATCGCTGCCCAGCCGGAAATTTCCTGTCCTAAAGTCAGTGGGGTTGCATCTTGTAAGTGAGTACGGCCAATTTTTACAATATCTTTAAATGCTTCCGCTTTATCTGCCAGAGTTTTTTGTAGTACGTTTAACTCTGGTAACAAATGTTCACGCACTGCAATCACTGCCGCAACATGCATAGCAGTAGGGAAAACGTCATTAGAGCTTTGGCTCTTATTAACATCATCATTAGGATGAATCAGACGTTCATTACCCCTTTCACCACCAAGGATCTCACTACCACGGTTCGCCAACACTTCATTCATATTCATGTTGCTTTGAGTTCCCGAACCAGTCTGCCAGATAGCAAGAGGGAATTCTGTTGGATGTTTGCCTTCCAGCACCTCTTTCGCCGCAGCGATGATTGCATCACTACGTTCTTTAGGCAGAAGGCCCAGATCCGTATTAACGCTGGCCGCTGCTTGTTTAGTCAATGCCAGAGCCTGAATCAATGCAACAGGCATTTTTTCCTGAGAAATCCGGAAATGCTCCAGTGAGCGCTGAGTTTGCGCTCCCCATAATTGGTCAGCAGGTACTTCAATAGGTCCCATTGAGTCTTTTTCAATGCGAGTGGCTGCCATTACTATCTCCTTAGCACACAGAATAATTGAATACGCCAGAACAAACTTTGCAGATAAATTAGTCGGCATTTTCCTATCATGCCATAAATTTAATAACGATAATGCGACCTAATCGTGTTTATTGTATTGTTGTCTATAAAACAAGTTACTTTTTTATTATAGGAAATTCCGCCATGCTGAAAATGATCAACAACATCCAACATTATGACTGGGGGAGTAAAACCGCCCTGACGGATATCTATGGTATCGAGAATCCTGACAGTCAACCAATGGCAGAATTATGGATGGGAGCACATCCGAAATGTAGTTCACTGGTCATTAATCCTCAAACAGGCGAGACTATTGCTTTGAACACCTTAATTGATAAAGAACCAGAGAAATATCTTGGTGAAAAAGTAGCCCGACAATTCCAGCGTTTGCCTTTCTTGTTCAAAGTGCTGTGTGCCGCTCAACCACTATCTATTCAAGTTCATCCTGACAAAAAATCCGCAGAAATGGGCTTTGCCAGAGAAAATGCACAGGCAATCCCTTTAGATTCATCACAGCGCAACTACAAAGATGATAATCACAAACCTGAATTGGTATATGCATTGACACCGTTCAAGGCTATGAATGCTTTTAGGCCTTTATCTGAGATTGCGAAATTATTGGGTCATGTTTCTACTGCACATCCAGATATACAAACATTTCTCCAACATCCAACAGAGCAAAGCTTGTCGCTTCTATTTTCACAGTTATTGAATATGCAAGGCGATCAGAAATACTTAGCAATTGCCGTCTTAAAGTCAGCATTGAACAGTCATCAAGGTGAGCCGTGGGATACTATCAAAAAAATGACCTCGTTCTATCCAGATGACAATGGATTGTTTGCTCCACTCCTGCTCAATGTGGTTGAACTCAAACCGGGTCAAGCGATGTTTTTATATGCCCGTACTCCTCACGCTTATCTTGACGGCGTGGTCTTGGAAGTCATGGCCAATTCTGATAATGTTCTACGTGCTGGTTTAACCAGCAAACATATTGACGTTCCCGAATTAATGGCTAATCTGGATTTTATTCCAAAATCTACCAATACTTTACTAACCGAGCCAAAACAGGAAAAAGATGCCTTGAATTACCCTGTTCCTGTCAATGATTTTTGTTTTTCTGTTTATTCTGTTGCAGAACAGCTAATCTCATTAGAAAATGATTCAGCTTCAGTTCTATTCTGTGTTGAAGGATGGGCTGTTATCAGCACCGATAATCAGCAATTAAGATTATTCTCAGGTGAATCAATTTTCTTATCTGCTATAGAGAAATCTGTAACTGTTTATGGTAATGGGAAAATAGCTAAGGTATCTAATTAGATTCATGGACTTATAATCGTTTCCATTAAATTATTAATCACATTCTCAGTGAAAACTGATTAAAACCATTTTAGCTAGACTATACACTTAACAACCATTTTTGACATAAATACAAAACGCATACACCGACCATGTTATATGCGTTAAAAGGATGGAATTTTCATATGAAAAAATCGTTAGTTGCAGTAAGCGTTATTGTTGCTCTGGGTGCGGTATGGAGCGGAATGTCATGGTATACAGGTAAGCAACTTGAAAGTCGCTTAAATCGCTTCATAGAAAAGGCAAACACTGAACTGAAAAATTCAGCACCTGAAAACGGATTCGAATGGCAAGCAAAAGATTTTAAACGAGGCATTTTCAGTTCTGATGTCCGTTTGATCCTAACCACCAAAGGCGGTATAGAAGAGGCTGGAATCAAGCCAAATGAAGAAGTCATTTTCAAATCGACTATTGATCACGGGCCATTCCCTATTGCCAATCTGAAAACATTCAATCTGGTACCGAAAATGGCTTCTATCCATTCAGAGCTTGAGCAAAGTGATACGCTAAAAGAATTATTTAACCTCACGGATGGAAAACAACTACTCAAATCAGATGTTAACATTAGTTATAGCGGTGCCATCTCTGCCAATATTGATTTTGTCCCTATTAAACATACAAAAAGCGATAAAGGTGCTCATCGCGTTCTGTCATTCGCAGGTGCAAAAATCAACGTCAATACTAATAGCGACTTGAGTGTATTTTCATTCTCTGCGAAAAGTGATGGATTATCTTTCAGTGAACCTGCAAAAAAAGAAACTATTTCACTTAAAGGAATTGACTTTAAAGGGGATAGCAAAAAAGGTAATTTCGATATTTACGTTGGTGATCACAGCTATAGCATTGGCGAATTCAGCGTGAATGGAACTAATGAACACAATATTTCTCTCAAAGGAATAAAAGTCACTACTAATTCGAGCGAGGATAAAGAGAATCTGAATATCAAAATTGCCTCTAGTATTGATGGTGTAAAAATTAAGGATATAGAGTTCGGTTCCGGTACGTTCAATCTGGGTATGGAAAAGTTAGATGGCCAATCTGTACACAAATTTACTCAAGCCTATAATGAAGCAGCACAAAAGGCCTTGGCTACGAATGGAGTCTTGTCTGATGATGCTATTCTCAACGACTTACATCTACTCATGAACAAAAATCCACAATTCAGTATTTCACCTTTAAGTTGGAAAAACAGTAAAGGTGAAAGCTCCGTAGATTTCAAAATTACCTTACAAAACTTTCCGAAAGATGTAAGTACGTTATCCCTCATAGGTTCGGAAGAAATAATTCGTACTCTGGTTAAAGATTTATCATTGAACATTAACGTGCCTAAGGCCATGTTGATAGAGTCTATCGCACAAGCAGATGAGTTAAACGGTAAGGATAAAGCTACTGCGGAAATTGAAGCTGAACGACAAGTTCTAACAGTTGCCGTTCTTGGAAGTAAATTCCTCACTGTTAAAAATGGAGTTATTGGCCTTAACTTCCACTATGCCAATGACAAAGTTAAATTAAACGACAAAGAATCCAGCTTACATCAATTCCTGCTTGATAATGGCCTTTCCGGGTCCTATGATGATACGGATGGTATAGAGAGTCAGCATGATGATAAGGCTGAACTTCCGGTGGTTGAATAAATACAGTTGAATAACTGTCACCATAATAAATAACCAGAACCCGAGGTTTCTAGTTCCCCAACTTTCCAGCCAGTCAACGTGTTGACTGGCTTTTTTGTATATATAAAATTTGATAAACAAGAAGGATAAGAAAATGATTGACATACAGCTTCCACTGACCGACTTACACCGCCATCTTGACGGTAATATTCGCCCTGAAACCATTTTGTACCTCGCTCGTCAACATAATATCCCACTCCCGGCCTATGAACTGGAAGCATTACGCCCCCATGTCCAAATTATTGAAAATGAGCCTAACCTTGTTAGCTTTCTGCAAAAATTGGACTGGGGTGTTACTGTTCTGGCCGACTTAAACGCTTGCCGCAGGGTTGCCATCGAAAATGTTGAAGATGCTGTCAATGCAGGTATTGATTATGCTGAACTGCGTTTTTCCCCTTATTACATGGCCATGAAACACCAACTTCCCATTGAAGGAGTTGTAGAAGCAATCATTGATGGTATCCAATCAGCAAGTCAGCAATATGATATTCAGATCCGTTTAATCGGTATCCTGAGCAGAACATTTGGTGAAAAAGCTTGTTCCCAAGAGTTAGCCGGGCTTCTTGCTCATAAGCAACACATCACCGCATTAGATCTGGCGGGTGATGAATTGGGATTCCCAGGCCATCTCTTTGAGCAACATTTTAACCAAGCACGTAATGCAGGCTGGAATATTAGTGTACACGCAGGTGAAGCCGCAGGTGCGGAAAGCATTTGGCATGCTATTCGTGAATTAGGCGCGACGCGTATCGGGCATGGCGTGAAAGCAATCACCGATCCTGCCCTGATGGATTATCTGGCTGAACACGGTATCGGTATTGAATCCTGCCTGACATCAAACCTGCAAACCAGCACCGTCAGTTCCCTGCTAACTCATCCACTGAAGCAATTCCTTGAACACGGGATTTTGGCATCAATCAATACAGATGACCCGACAGTAGAAGGCATTGAGATTCGTCATGAGTATAATATTGCGGCGCCAGCGGCAGGACTGTCTCCAGCCCTGATCAGACAGGCACAGATTAATGGATTGGCAACTGCATTCCTCAGTGAAGCAGAAAAACAGGCCCTGAAAGACAAAGTCGCCAACCGCTAAGAAGTGTTATTTATTTCTAAGGGCAGAAAACTACTCTGCCTTTTTTGTCCTTAGGCGCAGAGCATAACGCTGAGCAAACACAGCACAGACCATTAGTTGGATTTGGTGAAAGATCATCAATGGTAACAACATTACACCGACCACTGATGCAGGAAACAGTACATTAGCCATCGGTACACCATTCGCCAAGCTCTTCTTCGAGCCACAAAACACTATAGTGATTTCGTCTTCTTTGCTAAACCCCAGTAAACGCGAGCTATATACATTAATTATTAATACCACAGCCAACAAAACACAGCAGACAATACCAATTATAAAAAGTGAATAAGCATCTATTTTATGCCAAATGCCCTCCACCACCGCCTCACTAAATGCAACATAAACCACCAGCAATATAGAAGAACGATCCGTCATGTTGACCAGTTTTTTATGTTTTTCCACCCAACCGGCAATCAAAGGACGTGATAAGTGCCCAGCAATAAAAGGTACCATCAGCTGCAAGATAATATCTTTTATCGCTTTCCACGTATCGGTATCAGCGCCACCTTCGTGAGTTTGGATCAAAAAGCCAACCAATAATGGAGACAGAAACACGCCCAATAAGCTTGAAGCGGAAGCACTACATATTGCGGCTGCAACATTCCCACCAGCAACGGAGGTAAACGCGATAGCTGATTGCACTGTGGCAGGTAAGGCACAAAGATAAAGAAATCCCATATAAACCGTTGGTGACATCCATTCTGGCACAATAAAACTTAATCCCATGCCCAGTATGGGAAACAAGATAAAAGTGCTGGTGAAAATCACCAAATGCAACCGCCAGTGTCCTATCCCTGCCAAAATGGCATTACGAGATAACTTCGCTCCATGCATAAAGAATAACAATGCAATAGCAGCCGTTGTTAAGTACTGAAACCATTTTTTAGCTTCACCTTCACAAGGAAAGAAAGATGCAATGATGACTACCGTAATCAGTGTCACCAAAAAAGGATCGATTCTTAATTTTTGCAACATATTCATCATAGCTCCCTTGCCCTGCCTGCCAGCGTGTAATTAATCAATTAAAATTGTGCGTTGTTCTTTTGCTGATTTTTCACCTGCCTCAATAAGCTTCATGATCAAAATAGCTTCGCTGGCAGTCACTGGGTTAGGTTTTCCAAACAAAATCGCATCACGAACAGCAGCATAATAAGCCCCATAATTACCCGGCATAGTTGGGATAACTTGCGTAACTAAATCTTCACCTTGTGACAATGTCACATAACCATTTCGTGCATCATATCCCCAATCTGCCCGTGGTGGCCTTTCTCCTGCTTTCAAACGTTCTTCCTGAGGATCGAAACCATACTTGGTATAACTACCAGCCATACCATGCAATGTATAAACAGGTGACTCTGCCGCAGCAAGCATGGTTGCATGTAGTACAACTTTCAAATCAGGATAAATGAGTTGCGCATGAAAATAATCCGCAGTCTCTGCACTCGGACGTATCATGCCTAAATCTGTTGTGATGGCTTGTGGCTTGCCAAAGAGTTGAACCGCCTGATCCAATAAATGAGGCCCTAAATCATACCAAATACCACTACCTGCTCCGGCAGCTTCGCGCCAACGCTGACGAACAGAGGGACGATAACGGTCAAAGTGGGATTCATAATATTTCAGTGTTCCCAATTTATTTTCTTTAATAATTGATTGCACTGTCAAAAAACCAGAATCCCAACGACGATTATGGAACACAGACAACAATAAATTCGCTTCTTCCGCTTGTTTTTTCAGTGATTGAGCTTGTTCTACAGTAATGGTAAAAGGCTTATCAACGATAACATGCTTCCCCGCAGCAAGCGCCTTTTGCGCCAATGGATAGTGAGTATCATTTGGTGTTGGGATCACAATAAGGTCAATATTGGGATCATTGAAAAGTGCCTCCGGCGAAGAAACGACTGATACCGTTGGCCAATCTTTTTTGACCTTATCTGCATCACTGCTGGAAATTGCAACCAATTCAACATTGGATGTCCCTGCAATCAATGGAGCATGAAAGGTTTTACTTGCATAGCCATAACCAACCAAACCAACTTTTAAAAAATCACTCATAACCACCCCTAAAAAATGATCGTAATATCATGGTTCGTAATACCATAACCTAGTGACGAGGCGTCAGAAAATATCACCACCTATCACACGTTAGCAAATAATCCTGATTCCTGTGCTACTATCTTTTTCCTATAATATTTTTCCTATGTCAAAGACACTCATGATGGAGTGAAGACTTTTTATGTATCAATCCAATGATTATTATCGCATCAACGGCTGGTTATTAGCGCCTGCTGCATACCTAATAATGACATTAATCGCAGCTAGTTTTATGTTGCTGTTATATACGATGATGTTTATTCATAAAAATGAAGCAATTCATCAAATCAGTGGTAACTTTACCGCGTTGTGGTATACCTCCGTATTAACCACTGCAATGATGTGGTGTTTTACTGTATGGGTATTGAAGTTACTTTTTATTCGCTCGAAACGATTCCCACGTATTTTTATTATTTGGCTGATGGTTTCTGTTCTGATTGCTATAAAAACCTTCGCCTTTTCCCCTATTTCCGATGGAATGGCAATACGCTCTCTATTATGGCCATTGCTGGCTGCTACTGTTTTCGTTCCTTATATTAAACGCTCACATCGAGTAAAAATGACTTTCACACAAGATCGATAACATACCCCACATTTGATTGTTATCATTGCCCCCACTTGCCCCGCACTCAAGTGGGGGATTTCTATTCAGACTATATAAGCAGTGTTCCACTTTCCTAATATCTTATTTTCAGGTACAGCAATGACTGAATACCTTTTGTTATTTATTGGCACAGTTTTGGTCAATAACTTTGTTTTAGTAAAATTTTTGGGCCTATGCCCTTTTATGGGCGTGTCCAAAAAACTCGAAACCGCTATCGGTATGGGACTGGCAACGACTTTTGTCCTCACCTTAGCGTCTATCAGTTCATGGTTGATAAACACTTTTATTCTTGTTCCGCTTGATTTGGTTTATTTGCGAACCCTGAGCTTTATCCTCGTCATTGCGGTCGTCGTTCAATTTACTGAATTGGTCGTCCGCAAGACCAGCCCGACGTTGTATCGCCTCTTAGGAATTTTCTTGCCACTGATTACAACCAACTGCGCTGTACTTGGTGTCGCATTGCTGAACGTCAATCAATCCCACGGCTTTTTACAATCTGCCGTATATGGCTTCAGCGCTGCGGCGGGTTTTTCCCTTGTCATGGTGCTGTTTGCCGCCATTCGCGAACGTCTGGCGGTTGCTAATATTCCCGCCCCTTTTCGTGGTTCATCGATAGGGCTTATTACTGCGGGGTTAATGTCCCTCGCATTTATGGGCTTTAGTGGTTTGGTGAAATTCTAATGATGTCATTATGGATTGCTATAGGTGTGTTAGGTGTACTTGGGTTAACCTTTGGTTTAATTCTGGGTTTTGCAGCTCGTCGTTTTAAAGTAGAAGAAGATCCGATTGTTGAAAAAATCGATAGCTTATTACCTCAGAGTCAATGTGGGCAATGTAGTTATCCCGGTTGTCGCCCCTATGCGGAAGCAGTAGCCAACAATGGCGAAATGATCAACAAATGCGCTCCCGGCGGAGAGCAAGTTATGATCAAAATATCTGAGTTGCTGGGTGTTGATCCTCAGCCACTGGATGGCGACGATAGCGTGCAGAACCCTGCCAGAAAAGTTGCTTTCATTGATGAAGAAAATTGCATAGGCTGCACAAAATGCATTCAAGCGTGTCCTGTGGATGCCATTATTGGTGCAAACCGTGCCATGCACACCGTTGTTGAAGATCTCTGCACAGGTTGCGACCTGTGTGTCGCGCCTTGCCCAACCGATTGCATTACGATGATTCCAGTTGCTACCACTACCTCAAATTGGAAATGGGATTTAAACACCATTCCAGTAAAAAACATTCCCGTAACACCAGATCCGACTTTGTTCTCTCCTGCTAAGCCTGTTGAGGTTAAAACCAATGTTTAATCTGCTCAACTTACTTAACAAGAATAGAATCTGGGATTTTGATGGTGGCATCCATCCACCGGAAATGAAATTGCAATCCAGCAGCACCCCGTTACGCCATGCCCCATTGCCGGATGAATTAATTATTCCTTTACAGCAACATTTGGGACCTGAAGGCGAATTACTGGTTAAAATGGGTGATCAGGTACTGAAAGGTCAGGCGTTGACGCTTGGAATAGGCAAAACGCTGCCTGTTCATGCTTCCACATCAGGAACAATTATCGCAATCGAACCTTGCGTCACAGCACACCCTTCTGGACTGAAAGAACTATGTGTCCGGTTACGCCCTGATGGTAAGGATCAATGGATAGAACGTAATCAAGTCGCTGATTACACAACGCTGGATGCTGGTGAGATATTAAAACGTATTCAGCAAGCAGGTATTGCTGGCTTAGGTGGTGCTGGCTTCCCTACTGAAACAAAACTGAAAGGTGGCCGACACAATCTCAAGACTCTGATCATTAATGCAGCTGAGTGTGAACCCTATATCACCGCTGATGACCGTTTAATGCAGGAACATGCAGAAGAAGTTATTGAAGGTATCCGTATTTTGATGCATCTGCTCAATCCAAAGCAGGTGTTGATCGGTATTGAAGATAACAAACCCGACGCAATTAATGCTCTAAACACAGCACTCAATGGTGATAAGTCCATCGTTGTACGAGTTATTCCGACAAAATATCCTTCTGGTGGCGCCAAACAACTTACCAAGATTCTAACCGGAAAAGAAGTTCCTTCTGGTGGACGCTCTTCTGATATCGGCGTTCTTATGCAAAATGTGGGTACAGTAGTCGCTATAAAGCGGGCCATTATTGATGGAGAGCCATTAATCGAACGTGTCGTCACACTAACAGGAGAATCTGTAATTTCTCCCGGTAATTTCTGGGCCCGTCTTGGTACACCGATTCAATTCCTGTTACAACAAGCCGGATTTAAATCAGGATCAGAACAGATGGTCATTATGGGTGGGCCATTAATGGGTTTTACTCTACCTGACTTGAATGTTCCCATCGTAAAAATCAGTAACTGTATTCTGGCGCCTTCAATACAAGAGATGGAACCAAAAGAGATTGAAGAGGCATGTATTCGCTGTGGCTTATGCGTTGAAGCCTGTCCGGCTGGATTATTACCTCAACAACTTTATTGGTTCAGTCGTGGACAAGAACATGAAAAAGCCAAAAGTCACAATTTATTCGACTGTATTGAGTGTGGTGCCTGTGCTTATGTGTGCCCAAGCAATATTCCCCTAGTTCAATATTATCGGCAGGAAAAAGCCGAAATACGCGCTATCGATACCGAAACACGCCGCTCAGCCGAAGCTAAAATTCGGTTTGAGGCTAAACAAGCACGTATGGAACGAGAAAAACTGGCTCGTGAAGAACGCCATAAAAAGTCTATGGTTCAAGTCGATAGTAAAGATCAGAATGCTATTCAAGCCGCCCTTGCTCGCGTAAAAGAAAAACAGGCTACAGTTGGTAAAGCTTTCACCATACAAGCTGGACAACTACCTGATAATGAAGACGCGATTGCAGCGCGTAAGGCCAGAAAAGAACAGTTGCGTGCCCGTCAGGCAGAAAAACAAGCCTCTACAAGCTTGGATGCAAATACATCAACATCGGTGGGTGAAGACAGTGATCCGCGTAAAGCCGCCCTCGCCGCTGCAATAGCCAGAGCAAAAGCGAAAAAGGCAGCCCAAAGCAGCGAAGAAGTGACAATGTCACCACAAACAGTTTCCGAAACACCGGAAGAAGTCGACCCACGTAAAGCCGCTGTCGCAGCGGCTATTGCTCGTGCCAAAGCTAAAAAAGCGGCTCAAGCTCAAGAATAACAAAAAATTACAACAGAATAGTGAAATTTATCGATGAAATTTAGGCCAGTAAAGACTGACAATAACCCGTTAAAAGTCGCGAGTTCGCCTTTTACACACAATCAAAAAAGTACCAGCCAAATTATGTTTTGGGTGGTTTTAGCTGCCATACCTGGTATTGCTACACAGACCTATTTTTTTGGCTATGGAACTTTGTTCCAGATCGCGTTGGCTGTCATTATCGCATTATTAGCTGAATCCGCTGCTATTGCGTTAAAAAAGCAATTAGTACTTCCCTATCTCAAAGATAATTCTGCTTTAGTTACAGGATTACTTTTAGGAATTAGCCTGCCACCATTAGCACCATGGTGGTTAATCGTGCTCGGAACATTTTTTGCCATCATTATTGCTAAGCACTTATATGGGGGGCTTGGACAAAATCCATTTAACCCTGCCATGGTTGGCTACGTTGTTCTGTTGATCTCATTTCCTGTACAAATGACCTGTTGGATGCCACCGGATTCTTTACAGGCATTCACTTTAACGCCGTGGGATAGTCTGATGGTCATTTTCACAGGACATACGCCAGATGGTTCTACTTTATTACAACTGCAACAAGGCATTGATGGATTGAGTCAGGCAACACCACTGGATAGTTTTAAAACTGGCAGACTCACTCATGATATTAATGAGGTATTGCAACAACCTATTCTACAAGGCGTTCTGGCAGGCATTGGCTGGCAGTGGGTTAACATTGCTTATTTGGCCGGTGGCCTGATTATGCTCAACCGAAAAGTCATTAACTGGCAAATCCCAACGGCATTTATTTTGTCACTGGGCGCTTGTGCATTGATTAGTTGGTTTATTGATCCTACTCGCTATTCACCACCATTATTGCAACTCCTTTCCGGCGCAACCATGTTAGGTGCCTTTTTTATTGCCACCGATCCGGTTAGTGCATCAACAACACCAAAAGGTCGCCTGATTTACGGAGCCATCATTGGTGGGCTTATATGGGTAATCCGTGTCTATGGTGGTTACCCAGACGCTGTTGCCTTTGCGGTATTACTGGCAAACATATGTGTACCGCTTATTGACCATTACACTCAGCCTCGTGCTTACGGCCATAAATAGAAAAGGAGATTACCATGTTAGAAACTATGCGTCGTCACGGTATTACTCTCGCAATTTTCGCCGCTTGTACGACAGGATTAACAGCAATTGTTTATTCGTTGACAAAAGACCGCATTGCTGAACAAGCGGCTTTGCAACATAAGGTATTGCTGGATCAAGTTGTTTCACCTAACTTTTATAATAATGATATGCAAAATGAGTGCTATCTGGTGACAGACAATGCATTAGGTAATCATCAACCCCATCGTCTTTATCTTGCCCGTAAAAACGATGTTCCGGTTGCTGCTGCATTGGAAAGCACAGCACCTGACGGCTATTCAGGCGCAATTCAATTACTTGTTGGCGCTGATTTTTCCGGCAAAGTGTTAGGTGTTCGTGTGACTGAGCATCATGAAACCCCAGGTTTGGGAGACAAAATTGAAACCCGAATTTCCGATTGGATCTATGCTTTTTCTGGTAAGAAAGTGATGTCAAAGAACGATGAAAACTGGGCAGTTAAGAAAGACGGCGGAGAGTTTGACCAATTTACCGGTGCTACTATTACACCTCGTGCCGTTGTCAATGCCGTTAAACGGACAACCCTTTATCTGGAAACAGTACCAGCACAACTGTCTTCACTGCCAACTTGTGGAGAAAAATAACCATGAGCGAAACCAAAAATCTATTTATTCAGGGGCTATGGAAAAACAACTCCGCATTGGTGCAGCTTTTAGGGCTTTGCCCTTTATTGGCTGTATCCTCCACGGCGACCAATGCCTTAGGACTAGGATTGGCTACCACACTCGTTTTGCTCAGTACTAACATGGCAGTATCCGCTTTGCGTCGTTGGGTGCCTCATGAAATCCGTATTCCCATTTATGTGATGATCATTGCGTCCGTTGTTAGTGCCGTTCAGATGCTCATCAATGCCTTTGCCTTTGAGTTATATGAATCATTGGGGATTTTTATTCCGCTAATCGTTACTAACTGTATTGTTATTGGTCGTGCGGAAGCCTACGCATCTAAGAACTCAATCTATCATTCAATGATTGATGGCCTTGCGATGGGGTTCGGTGCAACCTTTGCCCTGTTCGTATTGGGAGCGATACGTGAAATTCTGGGTAACGGCACATTGTTTGATGGCGCGGATTTGCTGCTGGGCAGTTGGGCGAAATCACTGCGGATTGAAATTCTCCATATGGATTCCCCTTTTCTGCTTGCCATCCTGCCACCCGGTGCATTTATTGGATTAGGCTTAATGCTGGCCGGAAAATATCTCATTGATGAACGCCTGAAAAATCGTTCAGAAAATAAAGAACGCCAATATAGCGTAGAAAAAGGCTTTGGAAGCCATATCACAAGAAGCTGAAGGTGCAATCAGATATGAATCAACAAAAACGGGTTGAGATACTCACCCGCTTACGGGATCACAATCCACACCCGACTACCGAGTTGGTTTTCAATTCCCCTTTTGAATTGCTGATCTCTGTTTTACTGTCTGCACAAGCGACAGACGTCAGCGTCAATAAGGCAATGGCAAAGTTATACCCTGTTGCCAATACACCACAGGCAATCCTTAATTTGGGGGTTGATGGTTTAAAAAAGTATATAAAAACCATCGGGTTATATAACACCAAAGCGGAAAACGTGATTAAAACCTGCCGGATTTTGCTGGAAAAGCATCAGGGTGAAGTGCCGGAAGATCGTGCAGCGCTGGAAGCGCTGCCAGGGGTGGGGCGAAAAACGGCTAATGTTGTGCTGAATACCGCTTTTGGCTGGCCGACCATTGCCGTTGATACCCATATTTTTCGCGTCAGCAATCGGACGCAATTTGCGCCCGGCAAAAATGTCGATGAGGTGGAAAAGAATTTATTGAAAGTGGTGCCCGATGAATTCAAGGTGGATTGCCACCATTGGCTGATTTTGCATGGCCGCTATACTTGTATTGCCTGTAAACCTCGCTGTGGATCTTGTATTATTGAAGACCTTTGTGAGTTTAGGGATAAGACTGAGTGATGATAATTTCATAAATTTAATCTTTACCCACTCTATCTCTTCCAACAGTCTGTCTCCGATCAATCATAATGGAGACAGATTGAACAAAAGACTCTAAACTGTGTGGAAAATAGTCAATAACGATAACGTCCCTATAAAGATTTATTTATCAAAGTTCAACTGGATATAGGGATACATTATTTTTTAAAGTAAAAAAAGACACATAATTATCTATGTTAGATACTAATCCTACTTCTAAAAAAATAATATTCCCACTAAGTGAGACAACTAAAATGCCATCAGTTTCATAACTGATTACTTTTGCGGTGAATACTAAATTATTACTTTCAAGCATTATATTAGACGCGGTTTCACTCACAAAATTTATATTTACTCCCCATTCAAAATAATCATCTATATCTAATTCTACATGATAGATATCACCTATATTTGGTTCAGAACCGACCCAACGTGCTATTCCATTACCTAATGGAGAGGTAAATATCACATAAGGATTGTTAAATTTAGTAATAGTTACACTGATCATTTTAATATTAGTGTCCCAGAGCCAGAACTTAAATTTGAGTGAGCAAAAAATAGGCTAGCTGTTCATACTATCACTCATAACGCTATTAATCAATGTTGGCCCTGGAATTTCCTCCCCCCGCTGCGCATTAATCGGCACCCTGACTTGAGTGTTATCATAAGTCATTTCGTTTTTAGCAGAATTCAATGTCCATGTTTCTTCATGGTAATGATGCTTATTTAATTTACTTTCTATCTCGTGCTTACCGTAACGAATACTTCTTTGACCATCAGCAGATACTATTCGAGTTAGATCTATCTCTCCTGTTCTAGGATGTTTATGCGTATACGGTTGTTCTGGTCCTAAAAAATCCTTCCATCGTTGTTTCATATCTGCAAGCTTAACTGGATTAGGGTGTTTCTTTTCTGGGGTCGTGACAAACGTCGGACAATCCATCAATCCCAGAGGATCAATCCAATTTACGGGATTATGCACATACCCATAGGGATTAAATCCTCCAACCAGCCCCAGCGGATCGAAGGTCAAATACTGCCCCACATCCGACAAATAGTACCGAAACCGATTATAATATAACCCACTCTCTTCATCTTCATACTGCCCGGCGAATCGCAAATTACAGCTAACATGGTAATCCTCATCATTCGCCGCTAATAGCGGTATTCGTTCAGCTTTACCCCATGTTGTCAGCCGGCTTGCCCAGACCAGCTTACCGGATTCACTCAGTATTTCCCGCGGTGTTCCCTGATGGTCACTGACAATATAATGTAGCTTGCCTTTTTCATATCGGGCGGAAGGGGTTAATGCTCCCGGTTTATATAACCAGCAAATACTGCGATCATAGGCAGGTGTACCATCCGCATAGAGTGGAGTTTCTTCAACCAATTGATCCCCACTCCAGAGGTAGTCATATCCCATAATGGTATCGGGTTTTGCCATTAAATCCGGTTTTCCATCCAACCAACGTTGCAAGTTAGCCGCTGCCAGTTTGCCATCATGTACTTTCAGTTTGCGGATACGCCGTCCAAAGGGATCATAGCGATAGTGCCAACGTGAACCATCCGGTGTTTCACAGTGAGTTAATTGATTTTGCGTATCCCAACGATAACGCCATACCTGTGGCCGGAAACCATCACGATGCTCGGTTTTTTCTATCTGCCGACCGTTATCATCGTAACGGTAAGTGACATTACCACGCTTAACGACCCGTCCTGCCTGCTGATGCTGTTCAAATTGCTTAATTGCTCCTTGTGCATCCACCAGCACATGTTGACTCAGATTACCATTGGCATCATAACGAAACTGTTCTTCATAGGGTAATCGGCCATTAAATGTAGCATTAATAATCTGGTCATTCTGGTTATAGCGGTAACGAGTCTGTCCCCAAATATCATCATCAATCCTTCTGACGCTGTACGCACGGTCATATTGCCAGCTACGGTTAACCGCGGTGGCCTGTGGTGGGAAATGGGGATCATTTTGTGCCAAAGTTTCACGAAACAGTGCTGTGGCTCGCCCGGCGGATTGGTGCGCCAGCAACCCTGTCGAGGTATATCGACTGGCAAGAATAAAACCTTCTGCACTTTCCCGAACAACTTCCCGCCCCAAGGCATCATGGCTCAAAGTCAGCGGCGTATGTTGGTTAAACTGAAAATGGTTAACAACCCCCATCACGTTATAACCAAAGCGCAAGGTATGTTCACCGAAGGTTTCTATCGTTAATTGTCCGGTCAGGCTGTTCCACTCACGGGTAATTTCACGTCCATTAATGCGCTCGCAAATGGGTAAACCAACTGCATCATATTCGTATTCCACTACGGCATCGTCATTGGTTGCCCTGATAAACTGGCGACAGGGGTTATATTCGTAAGTGGTTGTGGATTTCAGTTCGTACTTGTCTTCCTGCTGATGCCCACTTTCCTGTCGGGTCAATAAACCTGAGGACGAGTAATGCCAACGCAAGACGTGATTATCCGGATAGCGGGCCTGAATGCGACGCCCCAGCGCATCATACTGATAATCAATGGTGCGGCCGGTAAAGTCTATTTCACGGATAATCTGACCAGCGGCATCCCGCTCATAGCGATAAGTTTCCCCTGTAGAGGCAGTGACAGAGCAAAAACGGGTAAGGCGGTCATAACCAAAGTGTAATGTCGTACCATCCGGGCGGGTAATATGAGTCAGCAGGTCAAAAGCACCATAACTATAGCGGGTAGTGCGGCCTTCCCCATCGGTCACAGCGATAATACGCCGCTCACTGTCATATTCTATATGCTGGGTAACACCATCCGGCAATTCAACTTCTGTCAGGCTGCCATTATCAATGCTGGCATGAACCGTGCTATAGCGGTAACGGGTTTCTTGTTTAAGTGCATCCGTAGTACGGCGCAGACGCCCCAGTTCGTCCAGTTCCAAACCAGTCGTTTGACCGTCTGGCGTCATAACCGCGGCAAGCCGCTGATGTTCGTCATAGGCATAGTGCCATTGCCGACCATCCGGCAATAGATGCTGCCGTAATTCTCCGTGAATGCCGTACTGATATTCTTCTTTATGTCCTTGTGGATTGGTGACAGCGGTTAGATTGCCTTGCTGATCATGATGGAAACGCCAGATATCCCCCGTGGGTAAAATCGCTTCGATAAGTTGACCATGTTCATTATAGTCATAATAAAAAGCTTCACTGGTTGGCAGAATAATTTCGGTTAACGCACCGTCATTGTTATAGCCAAAAGTGGTGTAGCCTCCCAGTGGATCAATTTCCCAAACCTTCTGGTTGTAACGCCACTGAGTCCGTGTTTCACGCCCTAACGGATCAATCTCGCGGATTACCTGATTATTCTGGTTGTAATAGGAAAGGGTCTTTCCCCCTTCTGCATCAAGATAAGTGGTAACACGGGCCTCATCGTCATAGATAAAACGATCGTCCCAATAACCCACGGAAGAATGGGTAGAAATGACTCGCCCGCGCTCATCGTAATGAATATAAAAATCTGTTTTATCCGTATCATGCCAGCGGGTCATATAACCTTGCGCGGTGTATTCATGCCACAGATGGTTTTGCTGAAAGGCATCACATTCTACCAGATAACCGTGCTGGTCATAATGGCAGGTGACCAGACGCTGCTGGATCTGTTGAAAGTGGTAATCCACCGCTCGCAGTTGATGATTCTGGTAGTGAAGTGTTAATCGGAAACCGTCATTACGGGCAATTTCAACCAACTGGTGCTGGTCGTTATAGATAAACTGAATATGATTCTGATGGCGATCCGTGATAGTAGATAGCCGACGCCGATTGCCGTCAAGATGGTTAAAGTGGAAAGTTTGCTGATTCTGTTTATTAATCAGACACAATTTACCATCAAGCTCTCCTTTCAGTAAACAATGGGGAAGATGGAGATTACGTACCAAAACTTGATTTTCCGGTGTAGAAAAATCATAAATCTGTCCATCAGCATCGGTAAAATGGACTGTTTCGCCGTTTACCACTAATTGACGTGACCAGTCATCGGCCCATTTCCGCCCTAATAACCCGTTCAGGCAGGCGGTAGAACGATAAGTTCGGGTTAAGGTAATCGGCAATAGGCCGGGGATGGCAATAACTGAAAATGTTTGCAGATAATCACCGGAAGTAATATCGACAGGCTCGCCTTTTCCACAACTGCCGCCTGTACATCCAGATGAACGTTTTTGATTATCATCTTGGTTGGCTGGATCTTTTTCTTTTTCACTTTCTTTGTTTTTTTTGGAAGTCGATTCACTTTTCTTACTATTTCCTTCAGCTTTGATACCTGACTGCTCTGTTTTTGCTAGTTCTCCTGCTCTAGCAGCTTTGGTTTCAGCTAATCCTTTTTCTACTGAGAGAACTTTAGTTATTACGCCTTCTCCTTTTACTGCTTTTGAGAGAAAAGTTACTGACTCAGCACCTGCTTTAATTACTGTCTTTACTTCACCCGGGCCAATAAAAAAAGAGGTAACCTCACCTATCAAAGCTCCGCCTTTCTGAGCAGGGTTACTTAATTCCATATGTAAAGACTTTAAAAAACCTTGGGTTGTATCACCATACCACTGACCCATTTTAAAAATTGCTGAACCTGCTCCTTCTAATCCAACAAATGAGAGCCCCTTCCCTAGTGCTTTCATTTCCATTTCAGGAATTTTCTCTATAATTTGCGAGAGATCGACTACAGTATTAAAAAATTCCTTTCCAAATCCTTTTATTGCTTCTCCAGGGTGCTTTACTGCCTCAGCAAGGTTATGTCCTTGTTCCTGCCCCCATTTAATAATTTCAGGAAATTGTTCCTTACTCCATTGCATATATTGGGGAAATCTATCCCTAAGAATATCAATAGGACTTTTCCCTTCAAGCAATTGAGGAGCTACATTAGTAAAAAAATCTTTACCAATTTTATAACCAGACGTTGCCTGAAAAAAACCCCAAAGATCTCTTTTACTCCTTATATGATTTTCGGCTTGTAATTCTTGGGGTTTTTCCGGCTTAACAGGAGGATTCGCTTCCCTCGGATTCTTTTTTACCCCCTTTGGCTGACCAACAATAGTCCCCAACGTATTTCCCGTACCGGTCGGAGTATCATCTTTTTCGCCTTTTGCCATATATCCTCCCTTATGCCCCATTCATCCAGAATTTATCCATATGGCGCAATGTCAATTTGCCACCCGCTCGTACCGTTTGCGTATGCTCTTTTGGGCGGCATTTTCCCCCTACCGTTCCACTTTTCACGCCTGTAGCCGTTCCCGCCTCATCCCCCAAGGTCTGCGGGACAAAACTTTGCCCGAATACCACTACCGGCTGCCCATTTGCCCGAACCGATGAGACTGGCGCAGAAGAATCCCCCAGTTTGGCGATAACAGGATAAGGAATCGGAGGAGTGGCCGGGCCCATCGGGGTTTTGCAGACATCGGGAACCAGACTGATAATCAGCCATTGGGTATCTTTCCGGGCAATATAGTTATCCGCCATGATCCTGCTCCTGTTCAGGTGAAAATGTGATTAAGGGGGCTTTGGGATTTATTTCAAACCGGGCTTCCGCCACTCGGATAGGGAAGTCAATGCTGAAATGCAGACGAAACGTCAGCTCTAATGTCATGGCATCGGTATCAATCACCAAGGTGTCAAGGTTCATTAAAATTGGGAAAAGAGTGCCATCTTCCATGCGAAACAAAATAAAGGGACGATGCCCCGGCAGTTGGGTTTGCAAGGAGCTATCCGGTGTCAGATTGGTCAGTTGCAGCGTGATATCGGTCGAGGGCCAGTCAATCTGCTGGTCTTGCGGCGCGCCGTTCCAGTAACCGAAGTCAAAATCCTGTGGCAGGTACGGATGGCGCTCGTCCAGCCACGTTTGATCATACGTTCCGGCCAGTGTTCGCCGTGGTAACCACGCCCGCCCAATAACGCCCATACCCTGCGGTTGACAGGCTGGCTCGGTGGCTGAGAAACGGCCTGCCAGCATATCAGCAAAATGGTGTGCGGTTATCGGTGCATTCGGATGGATAATGCGCGGTGCCAGATAACGAGGCAAATCTTTCGCCTTCGCATACCACGGCAAAACAAACCCTGTACCAATGGGATTGTATTCATAAACTGCATGAGCTATGGGAGCCTTTTCGCCATCGGGGTGTTGACTGCGCTGCTCAGGAGAGAGCTTATCTTCCTCTGTTAATTCTTTCGCCGCTTTATCATCCTCGGCTTCAATCCGACATCCCCCGCCAAAGGCATAACGATAATCAAGCGGTAAACGGTTAAATAGTTTAGGATCAGAAAGCTGCCATTGTCCGTTATCGGGGCGGAAGAATTCCCGTTCACCTGTAATATTCAGTGTCTTATCCAGTAAAATGTCGCCATTGGCATCCGTTACTGACAGGCGAATAGGAAAAGAGGGACAAGGCTTGCCTTCCGGCGCATAAGCCGTACCATTGACGATCACGTCACACTTAGGTTTAAACGGTGCCAGATCACTTTCCTGCAATACCTGCGAGATGTTCAGCCCTCCGCGATATTGATCCTGCACACACAAATCCATCACCGACAGCAGTTCAGCCAGATATTCACCCTTCCCTGCGGACAACAGCTGATAACCCACTTTCATGGCAATAACATCGTATTCCTGATCTTCGGTATCCAGCATTCGGTAGTTCATCACCGAAAAAGGGGTGAGATTTTTGAATTCCACCGTCCTATCTCCTTAGTTCAAATCAATGTCTTTGCCGTGGATTTGCACAGGGCCGCTGGCATCAAACAGGAACGTTTTCCCTTTGATGATGATTTTGCCTGAACTATCCATACGCAATGTGCTGTTACCGCATTTCAATTCGATCACCTTACCGGCCGAGATAGTCAGTTTTTGCCCCACAGAAATACTTTTTTGCATACCGACCGTTTCGTTTTGGCTCATGGAGACGGAGGTCGTCATATTGGCACCTACGGTAATGGTATAAGCCTGTCCCACTTTCAGGGTCTTGGCCATCCCGACCACTTCGGTACTGGTCTGTTGCACAACTTCCTGTTTATTTTTTTTCACAATAACGGCCTGATTACCGTCAATCGTTTCAGTATGATTACCCTGCACCTGCGTGGTACGGTTATTTAACACTTTGGTATTCATATCCTTCTGGGCATGAATAAACACTTCTTCACTGCCTTTCGCATCCTCAAACCGCAGTTCATTGAATCCCTCACCTTTATGGGTACGCGTCTTGAAGGTGGTGCGGGTTTTCTGTGCGGGTAAATCGAGCGGCGGACGGTTCAGGCCATTGTAGTTACACCCCGTCACAATAGGACGATCAATGTCACCGTTCAGGTAAGAGATAATGACTTCCTGACCAATACGCGGTATCGCCATAAAACCGAAGCCATTGCCGTTCCAGCCCTGTGCCACACGCACCCAGCAGGAAGAGCCATCCCCCGGCGTATCATGGCGGTTCCAGTGAAAATGCACCTTAATGGCACCGTGCTCGTTGACAAAAATCTCTTCCCCCGGCGGCCCCACTACTGTTGCCAGTTCATCCCCGTCGGCCAGCGGTTTGTAACGGTACGGCGGCCGCCAGTCGTCTTTCCCCGGAATAAAAGTGACGTTATTGGTCAACGTAGTGCCTTCACCCGCAATCCCTGCCGCCTGTGGCTGGGAACCATAGTGATTCACGGTCACCACCTGCCAGCGGTCATTCATAGATGCAATGGGATGGGATTTCAGGATAAAAATTTTGCCGGGGCGCAACTGAATACAATTGGTTTGAGTTGAGCCCTGCTTACTTTCGCTGTTCAGTTGGTTAAGGCGCACTTCACCCAATGGATTACCTTCTTTACTCCCCGGAAAACGCCCATAACTTTCAAATATTGAATGACGTCCGCCTTGGGGTAGCTTTGCCTGAGTCTGCAAGGGCTGGGAAGGCCGAAGATAGTTGTAATCCTTATGGATATATTCATCCGGACAGAGGTATTCCCCGTATTGCCACTGCCAAGCAGTAGTATCTTTATCATCGGTATTGGGCTGAGTGTTGTAAGTCAGGTTAAGATCCGCCGTCATTCCCAAATGGGAGTCACTGAAAAACAATTGTTCTTCCTCAAACCAGAAAGCAATCCCCTCTTCTGCCGCCAACCGGCACCAAAAGTCATAGGCAGATTCGCGTTTCTTGGTGGTGTATTCCCGAACGGGGTGGTGATCACTGTCATCATAAAACTTGCTGTCCGACTTGACGCGATGCTCTTTCAGTAGTTTTTTAAGGATGTCCGGCACGGATTCACGCTGGAAAAGACGACTGTCTTGATGAAGCGTCATCCGCCACATTTCCGGCCGGACAGTAAACGTGTAGTAGGTCTGCCGCTCATCTGTATTACCCTGCAAAGCACCCGCTACGATCCCTTTGACCGTACGCTCCACCTTGCCATTACGGGTGACGGTCAGAGAAGCATAGGTGCCCAACTGATCATTGAGTACCACACTGTTAAGCGGGCTGACCACGGTCAAAGACAAGTGATAAAGCTGTGACAGCCCTTCCTGTAAACTGAAATTCACCACCTGAAAAGTCGTGGCCGGTAGCGCACCTATCTGGCAAGTAAACACTAATCCATCCATTTTGCAGCTCCTCACATAATTGGGCGATATCCTTGAAGCGGACAAGGCGATAAAAGCCACCGGATATCGGAAGTATTCCCGATGACGGTCATTCGCATACGCATATCTTCAGTAAGACAGAACGGCAAAAACTGGTACAAGGCATTGGCAAACCGGAACAGTTCTCCCTTACAGGTATAAGCTGATTCATCCAGTGTCAGTTCGACATGCACACAGCGATAAGGAACGCCACGGATCAGCCAGTCACCGGGCGTGGACTGAATCGCTAAAATGCCTGCGGTTAGTCGCTGAATATCGCGATGGGTATGCCGGTCAAGGTCAGCATAAAAATCGTAATCCCACAGTAATTGCTTAAGAGCAGATACCGAGTTCAGCCAGAAACCGTTTGCGGCATGGTGTGACAGCAACCCCCAGTATCGTGAAGAGTCGGTGACAGGTGGATAGCTAAGAGCCGTGGGAGTGAGGTTTTTGACTTGTAGCCCATCAGGAATATTCTCACTCGCATGACAAATATCACCCACCGCCAATGTGGGTAGGCCAGTATCAAACACCACAAAATGGCAGGTAAATTCCTGCTCTGGCGGCTGTTTCATCGGTCGGGCATGATTGTCATAAAACATGAATGCATATTCCAGATCCCCCAGCGCACCACGGGTAATGTCCAGAGCATAGAACCAGACTTCTTCATCAGCATGACGGAAAAAATGAGTGAATTGACTCATCGGATAAAACTGAGATCGCTTGCCGCGCTCTTTACCGGGTTCATCTTTTAACCGGAGGTCAGTCATATGCAGGAGTCCCTGTCCGGGTGGCAAAGACAGAGGATAGCGGGCGGTATCTGGCGCAAAGGACTGTGTCACCTGCGACTGACGCTCAAGGTTCATGACGGGCACACAATGGAGCCGAAAAGCATCCGCCAATTGCGCCTCAGACAATGGTAAGACGTCATGAAGTTTCAGCATTATGCTGAACTGCTGGCTTTCCGTCATGGATAATCGGCTAGACATCACCGTAGGCAAAACCAACGTTAAAAAATGATGAACATGAGGTAAGTAGAGGGATTCCATCAGCATTTGCGGGGCCCAGTTTCCTGCTGCTGAAATCGGCGGTGATAAAATCAGCCGGGAAGTACCAGACAGCGGTTCAAACCAGAAAGGTTCGACCGGATAAATTAACCCGTTGTGGTGCAATTCTGCACGCCGTAAAAAACGACACAGGGCAAGCATCAATGTATCAGCCACCGCTTCATTGGGGCTGAGAAATAAACTGATGGGACGGATAGGCCAGTGATCATCCTTGCCAATATATTGGAACGTGAGGGTTATCTGGGTGGTTTCTGCCTGATAAGTGATATCCCGCGCCAGCAATATCAGCGGTTCAATATGACAATCTCTGCTCGTCGCAAACGTCACTCCTGTCCCTGATGAAACTTCGGAGCCTCTCGGCAGTGTGCAAGAAAAGTCAAACCCTTCTCTTCCATCAAACTGAACGACACTTGTGGCAGGTATTCCTTTGATAGATTGAGTAGTTAATCGTTGCAGCAGAGGCAGGGTAATTTCTGGAAATGCATCATCCACTTTCTGATGCACACGTGCAATTAAAGCAGCAAAGCCTTGATTCAGTCTTTCAATATCAGGATCATAATCATTAAAGTGCTCTGCTAAATGGGGCTTTTCCTCACCAACCAGTTTTTCAAGTTGCCGTAGATAATCCAATTCCCAGTGGTAATAAAATTGAAAAGAATCCATATCAGCTCCATTTAAAAAACGATACCAAATGTAATATTAATTTTCAGTTAGAATATTTATCCTTAAAGTTTAATTTCAAAAAAATATTTATAACAAATCACACCTTTCAATTATCTTCATAAGTTTTAATTAAAAGGAGTTTAAACTCATAATGAAATAACAATAACACCATGAAAAATAAAACAATATAATTTAATGATGTTTATTGTTAATTGCACTATTACATAACGACCCTACTAGAAAGAACAATTTTAATTAACGCAAGCGTTACAGTATTTAACACAAATAAATAAAAATGTAATATCATGACACTCATAAAAAAACAAAGACTCACCATTAGTGACATTTACACTATTAATTATTTAAATAAGTTTATTTAAGTTAGATTACATCAATAAGAAAAATGAATTAAAGCCAAATTCAACGAATTTACAATTCAGACAATAAAAATCATAACTGTACCATAATCATATGAAATGATGGTTTCTAAGCAGAACAGTATAAAACTCCTAAAAGAAAATTCATTCATCGTGGTAACTTTGAGGCGCATAACCCAATAACATTAATATATGTATTAATCCAATAGCTCTCCTGATTCAGTGATCATTTACCCATAAAAACACCTCATTTTATGTATATATTGCATGCAATTTTAGGCTTACTCCACAAATTTTCCTGTTTTGTTAAGATGTTGCTTGCCCCATACCTTCGATTCGCGTAATACTACTATCTAAAATTATCCATAATAACCCCATACTCCCCAGATATTATGTTTCAAAATAATCCGCTGCTTGCGCAGCTAAAACAGCAACTTCACTCTAAAACTCTGCGCGTTGAAGGCTTAGTCAAAGGAACTGAGAAAGGTTTTGGATTTTTAGAAGTCGATGGTCAAAAAAGTTATTTCATTCCGCCTCCCAACATGAAGAAAGTAATGCACGGTGATCGGATTACCGCTGCTATCCACACAGACAAAGATAAAGAAATTGCCGAGCCAGAATCTCTGATTGAACCATTCCTGACTCGTTTTGTAGGAAAAATCCTGAAGAAAGAAAATGACAATCGACTATGGATTATTCCTGACCATCCATTATTAAAAGACGCTATCCCTTGCCGCCCTACAGACCAAGTTAATCATACGTTTGAAAATGGCGATTGGGCCGTAGCTGAAATGCGCCGACATCCCCTGAAAGGAGATCGCGGTTTTCATGCTGAAATTACTGGCTATATTACGCAAGGTGATGATCATTACGCACCATGGTGGGTCACATTAACTCGCCATAGTCTGGAACATGAAGCTCCAGCAATGACAGATTGCCAGCTGGATGACAGTTCTGTCGAACGCATCGATCTGACTACTCTTGATTTTGTCACTATTGATAGTGCAACAACCGAAGATATGGATGATGCCCTACATATCACCAAAAATGATGATGGCAGCCTGAAACTTTCGATTGCTATTGCAGACCCCACAGCTTATATCAAAGCGGATAGCGAACTGGACAAAATTGCCTATCAGCGCTGTTTCACTAATTATCTGCCGGGTTTCAATATTCCAATGCTCCCTCGTGAGCTGTCTGACAACCTATGTTCTCTCCGTCCTAATGTGCGTCGCCCTGCTCTGGTTTGTCAGGTTTCTATTCTGGAAGATGGCCAGTTGGACGATGATATTCAATTCTTCGCTGCATGGGTCGAGTCTAAATTTAAGCTGGTTTATGACGAAGTCTCAGATTGGTTAGAAGGCCAAGAAGGTTGGAAGCCAGAGTCAAACGCCGTGACTACCCAAATCACCCTCCTGAAAGAGATGTGTGAACGCCGCAATAGTTGGCGCTTGAAAAACGCACTGGTTTTCAAAGAACGTCCAGATTATCGCTTTATTCTTGATGAAGGTGGCAATGTTGTTGATATCGTTATTGAACAACGCCGCTCAGCCAACCGAATTGTTGAAGAGGCCATGATCGCAGCAAATTTATGTGCTGCTAAAATTCTGCGTGATAAGTTAGGCTTTGGTATTTATAACGTCCACACTGGCTTCGAACCTACCCAGATTGAACAAGCCGTTGAAGTTCTTAAAGAGCATGGCATTGAGGTTAATGCCGAAACATTGCTGAAACTGGAAGGTTTCTGTGAATTGCGTCGTGAACTGGATAGAAAACCAACGCAATTCTTGGATAGCCGCATCCGCCGTTTCCAAACTTTTGCCGAAATCAAACCAGAACCGGGTCCGCACTTTGGGTTAGGATTTGATGCTTACGCTACTTGGACATCCCCTATCCGTAAGTACAGCGATATTATCAACCACCGCCTGTTGAAAGCCACTATTCAGCAAATTGAGGCAGAAAAACCAACCGAAGATCTTTGCCTGCAACTGACTGACCGTCGCCGAGCTAACCGCATGGCAGAACGTGATGTCGGTGACTGGCTCTATGCCCGTTTCCTGCAACCTCATGCTGGCACAGATAAAACATTTCCGGCAGAAATTATCGACATTACCCGTGGTGGCCTGCGAGTTCGACTAGTAGATAACGGGGCTATCGCTTTTGTTCCCGGACCGTTCTTGCACGCTGTTCGTGATGAACTTCAATGCAGTCAAGAAACAGGTTCCGTGTTGATTAAGGGTGAAACTGTTCACCAATTGAATGACATCATCAATGTCCGTATTGAAGAGGTCAGAATGGAAACCCGCAATATTGTGGCGCGTCCTATATAAGTTAATACAGTTAATTTTACCAGTTACTAGCAATATCTATAAAACATCTCTGCCGCCATAAATGGCGGCAGTTTTGTAATAATACTTCTGTAAAAATATTACTGTAATAACAGTAAGATAATCCATTCAGTATAATACCTGATAATATCAGGTTCAGTTGGCATCGAATTAATAACCTGGCAAGTTGATGGCGGTATCCGCTATTCTAAAAAAAGCGAAACAGATGCTCACTTATTAAACCAACGAGTTCACTATCAACAATCAGATCTTGTTGAGTACAGCCCTATTATAGAAAAGCATCTCAAAAATGGTATGACAGTGAAAGAATTGAGCGAAGCAACATTACAATATAGTGATAATGCGGCTATGAATTTTCTTCTTAACCAATTGAATGGTCTAAATGAAATGACACGCTTTGCCGTACTATCGGTGACAATTCTTTTCGCCTTGATCGCTATGAACCCGAATTAAACACCGCTATCCCAGGTGATGAGCGTGATACTTCCACGCCACAAGCTATGGCAAAAAGCTTATATAATTTAATGTTGGGCAATGCCCTGGCTAAAACACAACGTGAACAATTAGCTGAATGGATAAAAGGAAATACAACGGGTGGCACCAGCATTCGTGCGGGAATACCCGAAGATTGGATTATAGGAGATAAAACCGATCGCTGCGATTATGGTACAACCAATGATATCGCGGTCATTTGGCCAGTTCCCAAGCGTGAACCTTTGATTTTGGTTACTTACTTTACTCAGCCAGATAACAAAGAAGCCCATGCTCGTCCCGATGTATTAGCAGCAGCTGCACGTATCGTGATACGTATTAATTAGTTCAATTAACAAACTATGCAGTTTATTGGCTGCATAGCTTGTAGATAACAAACTGGACTTAGCCTCCAGCCAGTTTTACCTTTATGCCTTTTGCTTCCAGCAATTGCTTCAACAAGTCACGTTTATCGCCTTGAATCTCGATCTCACCCTCTTTGACAGAACCACCGCAGCCACATTTTTTCTTCAGTTCGGCAGCCAATTTGGTGAGTGTTTGGTCATCAGCATCAATGCCTGTGATAATACAAACACCTTTGCCCTTACGACCACTTGTTTGGCGATGAATACGTACAATGCCATCACCTTTTGGGTGAGCGGGTTTAGCTTTTTCCTCTTGGATGCGGCCGCCATTCGTTGAATAAACTAAGCGGGAGTTATTATCCATAAATAACCCCAATAGATTGATTAATCTGCTGTAGTGCTAACGCTGGATTTTCTGCTCGGGTAATTGGACGCCCGATCACCATATAATCCACCCCAGCCTGAATCGCCTGAGGAGGCGTCATAATCCGACGCTGATCTCCCGCTTCTGCACCCTCTGGACGAATACCCGGAGTAACAAGTTGGAACTCCTGCCCACATACCATTTTCAATTGTTGTGCTTCATGGGCTGAGCAGACTACACCATCCAGACCACACTGTTTTGTCAATAATGCCAAACGTTCAGCATGCTGCGCTGGAGTCATATCAATACCTATACCCAATAGATCAGATTGTTCCATACTGGTCAGCACTGTAACAGCAATCAACAAAGGCGCATCCTTACCGTAAGGCAACAACGCTTCTTTAGACGCTGTCATCATTCTTGCGCCACCACTGGCGTGAACATTAACCATCCACACGCCTAGTTCTGCCGCCGCCGCGACTGCTCTTGCCGTTGTATTAGGAATATCGTGAAATTTGAGATCCAAAAACACATCAAAGCCACGCTGATGCAGTGCCTGAACAAATTGTGGGCCATACAATGTAAACATTTCTTTGCCTACTTTCAGACGACAGGATTTCGGATCAATTTTGTCGACAAATGCCAGCGCTGCATCCTGATTGTCATAATCCAATGCAACAATAACAGACGAGTTAATCTGTTTAACTAAAATTTGAGCTGTGTGGGAAGTCATTTCTAGGCCCTTTGATTTACCAATCAATTGAATTATTTATAAAAATGCATTGCTAACACATGGTGTCGAACATAGCGGTTGGTATTGTGATGGTGACAGTGTCACTGACCATCCAATCCCCGAATCGGTTTAATAGAGTCCCATGAACGACATGATGGACAATGCCAATATAACGAGCGGGAAGTGAAGCCACATTTATGGCATCGATAATCAGGTTTCGTGCGGATTTGTTCACCTACCATATTGCGCAAAAGAATCAAGCTTTCTTTAGCTCGCCCTTCTTCTGCCTCCGTCAGATGGTAATCCATCAAACGATAAAATAGTCTCATTGTTGGATGGCGTTCCAACTGACGGTTAATGTAATTCTGAGCAACATCACGCCCTTCTTTCTTCTCAAGAATATCTGCCATATGCAGTTCAGCGATTGCACCACATTTTTCTTCTACACAACGCTGTATAAAAGCTTGCCACTCACCCGGCTGGGATAGATGTTGATAACATTCTTGCAGCATCGGCAAAGATTCACTGACCACTTGTTTATCTTGCTCAAGAATACGTTTCAAAGCATCAGTTGCTTTAGAGTATTCCCCCTGAGTCATATAAATACGGCCAAGCATAATAGAAACACGAGCGCAATTTTTGTCTGCTTGGGCTGCTTTACTCAAGTAGCTGATCGCATCAGTAAAATCGTCACTTCCCATACATTGCAGAGCCAGTTCACAATAGAAATGGGCGATATCTTCCCGAAAATGCTGTTTGCCCAATTTTACTAGTTTCTCAGCGATATCAATGGCTTTATTCCAATCACTGGTGGATTGATAGATGGTTAATAAGGAGTTGAAGGCGTTTTCACGGAAATCAGTTTCGCCAACTAGCTGAATAAACATGTTTTCAGCTCGATCATAGACTCCGGCAGCCATATAGTCCCGTCCAAGCTGCTGGATCGCAAGCAAACGTTGTTCAAATGTCAGAGAAGCACTTTCCATCAGGGACTGGTGAATCCGGATAGCTCTTTCAACTTCACCACGGGAGCGGAATAGATTTCCCAGTGTTAGGTGAGCCTCAAATGTAGAACTATCCTCTTTTAGCATATCAAGAAATAAATCTACCGCCTTATCCTGCTGATTGGAGAGCAAAAAGTTAACACCATCAACATATTCACGTGAAAGGCGGTCAGCCGATTGTTGTTTATCTTGTTGAGCACTTCTGCGCCCCATATACCAGCCATAAGCGGCAGCAATGGGAAGCAACAGAAATAACAGCTCTAACATGGAGAATTATTCCTTGTTTAATGCTACGGTAGACATGACTTTTGTGGATGATTCAGATGGCTGCTCCATTTGAGTTTCCAGTCGCTTGATTTTGCGTTTTGCATGTCGCAAAGAAACACAGGCGCGCAGGTAAAAAATCCCACAAATACTCCAACCGAGAATAAAACCAACAGCAAACAACGCCGCCAGTAATGTGGATATAGGGTAATCCCCTTTAGCAATCAAATAATTAAACGTCACTATTTGATTATTATTTGCTCCCAGCGTCACTGAGACAACAAAAACAACCAGTGCCAGTAATAAAATTAGAAAATATTTCACATTTTTTCCTGTTATCTATTGTTACTGATTAATTATGCCAAATAACAGACATAGTGGCGTGCTAAATTAGCATTTCTGGTCTACGCAAAGGAAGCAATTTATTGTAACAAACAATGATTTCCTTCTTTTTGTGATATTATCCTGCTTGTTTGTATTCAATTCTACTGTTTTTCCAAAACAATACCACATCATACACCTTCAAAAATCTACCTACTGTTTAGTTATCATTAAAAGGACTCAGTGCATAATATGCATACGTATTAATACTTTCTGTTACAATGTATCGGCATGCATGGGTTGTAATCAGAGAGATTTTTTTGTTCTGAGTATCGCAATATTTATAATGGATCAAATCAACATATGAATACAAAAATGCAGCTAAAAAGAATAGCTGAAGCGAAATTACCTACGCCATGGGGCGAGTTTTTAATGATTGGGTTTGAGGAAATCAATACAGGTCGCGATCATGTTGCTCTTGTTTTTGGCGATATTACTGGCGATAAGCCTATATTATCGCGGATCCACTCAGAATGTCTCACTGGAGATGCTTTATTCAGTCTAAGATGCGACTGTGGTTTTCAATTAGAAGCTGCTCTTTCGCAAATTAGTCAGGAAGGCCGCGGAGTTTTGTTATATCACCGTCAGGAAGGCCGTAATATTGGTCTGCTAAATAAAATCCGTGCCTATGCTTTACAGGATCAAGGTATTGACACTGTTGAAGCCAATCATCAATTAGGTTTCGCTGCCGATGAGAGAGATTTCACCCTTTGCGCAGACATGTATAATTTATTGAATATTAGTGAAATTCGTCTTCTTACTAACAACCCTAAAAAAGTTGAAATCATGATAGAAGCGGGTATTAATATCATTGAACGTGTTCCGTTAATTGTAGGGCGTAATCCCCAAAATGCTCACTACTTAGATACCAAAGCCAACCGAATGGGCCACTTACTGTTCAAATCAAGCTAAAAGTTCTCTAATTATTTTCTACAAGATTTGCAAAAAACTGCGTCGGTGTGGGCGCAGTTTTTATTTCTGAGACAATTTTTCTAAGTACAATTTTTCTGATTGACACTTATTTCAATTTTTTGTCATTTCAACATATTACGAATAACATAATGCAAAATGCCATCATTATAAAAGTAAGACAGTTCTGTTGCCGTATCAATGCGGCAACGGGCATCAATCATAACCTCCTGTCCATTGGCATAGATAATTTTCACCATAATTGCTTGTCCAGGCTGAATATTAGCTAATCCAGTAATATCGATTCTCTCCTCTCCTGTCAGATTTAATGTCTTACGGCTAATGCCTTGAGGAAATTCCAATGGCAAGACACCCATACCAATCAAGTTAGAACGATGAATGCGCTCAAAAGATTCCGCAATCACAACCCTAACTCCTAGCAATCTTGTTCCTTTCGCCGCCCAGTCGCGACTTGATCCTGAACCATATTCTTTACCCGCAATAACGGCCAATGGTATTTTTTCCTCTTGATAACGCATGGCGGCATCATAAATAGCAAGTTGGGACTGTGAAGGAATATGGCGGGTATATCCTCCTTCAATTCCTGATACCATTTCATTGCGAATACGAATGTTGGCAAACGTTCCTCGCATCATAACTTCATGATTGCCACGCCTTGAGCCATAAGAGTTAAAATCTTTTGGTGCAACACCATATTCTTGCAAGTAACGTCCGGCGGGACTGTCAGTATTGATATTTCCAGCTGGAGAAATATGATCCGTCGTGACTGAATCCCCCAAAATCGCCAAAATGTGAGCCTGATGAATATCTGTAACCGGCTTAGGCTCAGCCGTCATCTCACTAAAGAAAGGAGGATGTCGTATATAGGTAGAGTCCGGCTGCCAAGAGTAAGTCGCTGAACTTTCGACGCTCAGAGATTGCCAACTTTCGTCGCCATCAAATACGGCATTGTATTCTTTATGGAACATTTCAGTTCTGACTTTTCCAACCGCTTCTGCAACTTCTGCATTGTTGGGCCAAATATCTTTTAAATAAACATCATGACCTTGTTGATTTTTTCCGATAGGCTCCCACGTTAGATCCTTTTTCATACTGCCAGAAAGAGCATAAGCCACTACCAACGGCGGTGATGCCAACCAGTTTGTTTTCACCAATGGATGAATACGTCCTTCAAAATTACGGTTACCGGAAAGCACTGCCCCAACGGTCAAATCAGATTGCTTAATCGCTGCTTCAATAGGATCAGGTAATGGCCCAGAGTTACCAATACAGGTAGTACAGCCATATCCCACTAAATTAAAACCAAGTTTTTCCAAATATGGCATGAAGCCTGCCAGAGCCAGATAATCTGTCACTACTTTCGAACCAGGAGCCAGTGAAGTTTTAACCCATGGTTGACGCTGCAAACCCTTCTCAACTGCTTTTTTGGCAAGTAAGCCTGCTGTCATCAATACACTAGGGTTAGAAGTATTTGTACAGGAAGTAATTGCCGCAATAACCACAGCACCATCTTGCAGTGAAAAAGTTTGGCTATCTAAAGTAATCGCTGTTGTAGTTGGTATTGCTGATGACGGTTCTTGGGTTTTATGGATATCCAATTCCATGGCAGATTGAAAAGCCTGTGGTACATTTCCTAATGCAACCCTGTCTTGAGGGCGTTTCGGCCCAGCCAGACTCGCTTCAACCGTTGACATATCTAATTCAAGAGTGCTAGTAAAGATAGGCTCATCTTCCGCGTTACGCCATAAACCCTGAGTCTTGCAATAAGCTTCAACCAAGACAATCTCTTCTTCATGGCGTCCCGTTAAACGCATATAGCCTAATGTGATGTCATCAACAGGGAAAAAACCGCAGGTTGCGCCATATTCAGGGGACATATTGGCAATAGTTGCCCTATCTGCCAATGGCAAATCAGCTAATCCATCACCATAAAATTCAACAAATTTACCTACAACACCGTGCTTGCGCAGCATCTGTGTCACAGTCAGTACAAGGTCAGTTGCCGTAATCCCTTCTTGCAATTTTCCGGTCAGTTTAAAACCAACAACATCCGGGATCAGCATAGAAACCGGTTGTCCCAGCATGGCTGCCTCGGCTTCAATGCCTCCTACACCCCATCCCAAAACCCCCAATCCATTGATCATAGTCGTATGTGAATCCGTTCCGACCAACGTGTCAGGATAAGCAAAACCCTTACCATCCTGATTTTCATACCAAACGGCTTTCCCCAGATACTCAAGGTTAACCTGATGACAAATCCCTGTTCCGGGGGGGACAACGCGGAAGCGATTAAAAGCCTTCTGTCCCCAACGCAAAAACAGGTAACGTTCATGATTGCGTGCCATCTCTATCTGAACATTTTCTGAAAATGCCTGCTCAGTACCAAATTTATCAACCATCACCGAGTGATCAATAACCAAATCAACAGGAGATAACGGATTAACTTGTTCTGCATTTCCACCGAGCCTCAGTACTGCTTCCCGCATCGCAGCAAGATCCACTACGGCAGGTACACCAGTAAAATCCTGCATGAGTACACGAGCAGGACGATAAGCAATTTCTCGGTCTGCATGACCATTTTTTTGCCACTCCACCAACGCTTTCAAATCTTCTTCCACAACAGACTCACCATCAATATTGCGTAGAAGATTTTCAAGCAGAACTTTCAGAGATTTTGGCAGGCGGGATATATCACCCAATTGTTCAGATAACAGAGGTAAACTGTAATAGTGATAGGTTGTATTGTCAGCGGATTTGTTGCCACTCGATTTACTATCAATCGAGAGCGTTGAAGCACAGTCCGTTTTCAATTTAAACGACATAACTCCTCCTTTCTTATTATTTATGATCAGCTACACCGTTAAACATAACATATAAGCAAGTATTTGTTATTCTGCAACTACACATTTTGCTAAATAGCTGTAAATCCTCATTTATTGATAAATTTTAATGATGACAACTACAAAGTAGATATGTTTTATTCACATCACAACAGTTTGATTGAATTGGCTTTAAAGTTTCTACGCATTTCCGGTGAATAAATTTCAAATTAAAATTTGAAAAAATAAAGGTATATTCAGAGTGATCAATTAGTTTATTAAATATTGGAGATAAATCATGGATACAGACAAAAATAAAGATTACCAGCATTATTTAAGCCATATACAACAAGCAGATAAATTCTTTTCCACTAATATTAAAGATAAATTTTCCTTATCTGATTATCAGTTGAGAGATACAGATAGCCTTGTTCAATTTATTATTACTTCAAACATTGTTGACAAAGCCAGTATTATACAGAAAATGAATGAAATCAAGAAAATACAGATCTCTCTTTCTTCAATAGCCGCCGACTACATCACTAAATACACCAATGTTCATGGCAAAAAGTATAAGACTGACATTCAATTTTGGGGAGATATCATGGCAAAATTGCCATTTATGAGCATCATGAATATTGAAAGTCAAACTTATCAACATGAAATGAAAGGAGTTTCAATTGCAACAAATTTACTCGAACTCATCATGGATATTATTTTAAATGCAGGCTCCCCTAGCCTTAACAGTTTCTCCAATTTTCTGCAAAAACAAGGTGATGCCATCAGGCTAGGTTTAAAACTAAATGGAGATCATTATTCCACCCTCACATTAGCCAGTACCATTGAGGCAATTGGAGTTGAAGATCGAGTCATGTATGTCCCTAAAATAAAACTGTATAAAATAGATTTTGACAGAACCAACTCAGAAGTGACGTCAAACTGCGCTTCTAATGAAAATATTAATGTTGAATTTACTTACTCCTCTTGTATTTCCTTATTTAATTATCAAGCATTAGAAGATCGTGATGTCAAAACAGCCTTCGATAATTTTATCCTTAAAAACCAAAAATCCTCTATTGAAGATTCTGATAGTTTTTTCAGTGGTGAGTTTAAGACTGAGATCCAAAAAGAGTCATAAAATAATTGTGGTTTCATAACCTTTAAGATACTTTGATTAAATCAAAATCAGCAATCCTAACTTAATTTCAATTTATATGGAGCTATAAGTCTATGTACATACCACGTAAAATGAAAATGACGGAAAAAAACAATATCACTGAATTTATTTCCACTTATAGCTTTGGATTGCTGGTTTCCTCTTCTTTGACTGGCACGCACATTCCGTTTGTATTTAATCCTAATGAAGGAGATCACGGAGTCTTATATGGCCATGTTGCCAAAGCCAATCCACATTGGAAAGAATTGGAAGAACAAAGGGTTCTAGTTGTCTTTACTGGGCCACATACCTATATATCCCCCATTTGGTATGAATCTGAAAATGCTGTACCGACTTGGAACTATACAGCTGTTCATTGTTACGGTGTCACAAAAATTTTAGGTGATGACGAAACTAAACTAGCCTTAGAAGCATTGGTTAACAAGTATGAAGCTAACTTAATTGAGAATACTACATTGATGCCAAAAGAGTTTCTCAGTAAGCAAAGACAAGCCATCGTCGGATTTAAGATCATCATTGATGAAATACAAGCTAAAGAAAAACTAGGACAACACAAAAGCCTTGGTGATCAAAACGGTGTTTTCACTGCACTAAAAGAAAGTGAAAGAGATAACGATAAAGAATTAGCTAACTATATGAAAATGCGCAATATCGGCACAGGAAATTAATCCAATGAGGTTAGAAGCAATAGGGTTAAAAAAACAATAGGGTTAAAAACAATGGCACAAATAAGCAACTATTAAGAATTAACATAAGCCCTGTAAGGACTTTTATAATCAAAGAAGGGAAATGTGGAAAGAAGATAAAGATCAACCACCTCTAATATGTCAGGAGGTGGTTTAATCCTCTAAACTATTCTTTATACTATCTATACTATCTATACTATCTATACTATCTATACTATCGGTAGCTCAATATCCTTGAACATTTCTTCGATTTCTTCATTGGAACGCAATGCAATAGCTTTATCTACAACATCACGCGTCAAATGAGGGGCAAAGCGCCAAATAAAATCGTACATATAACTACGTAGAAAACTGCTGCGTCGAAAACCGATCTTAGTAGTGCTATAACTAAATTTCCCACTCATATCAATACGTACCAGATCACTGTCCTGAGTTGATTCTACAGCCATACTGGCAATCACACCAACTCCCAACCCTAATCGTACATAAGTCTTAATCACATCAGCATCTGTTGCTGTAAATACGATCTTAGGTTTCAAACCAGCCCGCTCAAAAGCAACATCCAATTCAGAGCGCCCAGTAAAACCAAATGTGTAGGTTACTATCGGATATTCTGCCAATTCTTCAATTGTCACACTCTGTTTATTGGCAAGAGGATGTTCTTTCGTTACCACGATAGAACGGTTCCAATGATAACAAGGCAACATAATCAGATCGCTATAAAGATGAAGTGCTTCTGTTGCTATCGCAAAGTCACTGTTTCCTTTACATACCTCTTCCGCAATCTGAGTTGGAGAGCCTTGGTGCATATGTAGTGATACATTAGGGTAACGCTCAATAAAACCCTTAATAATAGGAGGCAAAGCATATCTTGCCTGTGTATGAGTAGTCGCAATATATAACGAACCACGATCGGGGTAGGTATGTTCACTGGCAACAGAGCGAATTGAATCAATTTTTGATAGAACCTCACGTGAAATACGGACAATTTCTTCACCAGCCGGTGTCACGTGAGTCAGATGCTTACCACTGCGGGCAAATATCTGAATCCCCAATTCATCTTCGAGCATCCTGACTTGTTTGCTGATCCCTGGTTGAGATGTATACAATCCTTCTGCGGTAGAAGATACATTCAGATTGTGATTAACCACCTCTACAATATAACGCAATTGCTGTAGTTTCATATCAGCACTGTCCCTAATAATGAAATATATGAATGTCTTGTAGTTTAATCAATATCTATATTGCTAATGGTTATTCACTTATAACCATAGAGTATATATATTTGTCAATATATAACCACTATAACACCTGCTGTATATTTATATAACAAATAATTAGATTGAATAACTATTATCAAACGTTTGTTGCAGATACATTATGTTTAAATTTTGCTGAAATACAAAAAAGCCAGTCCATTGGACTGGCTTTTTAGAAAAAAAAAAGTTACATTTCTCCAAAAAAAGAAATATCCCTCTAAATATATCTCTATGAGATATACTCAATAAATGAGGATATAACACATAAACTAATCATCAGATCAATTATTTCTCTTTCATAACCCAAGCTCCTTCAACAAAAAATGCTGCCCATCCGGTAGCTTTACCATTTTTCTCAGAAGAAACGTATTGCTGTTTAGTTTTACGGCTAAAACGGACAATTGTTTTATTTCCCTCTGGATCAGCAACAGGTGCTTCCGCTAAATAACGCAATTTCTCCGGTAGGCGATCTTTGAACTGAACAAGCTCTTCAACCGATGGAGCGCGCGTTTCACGAGATTTAGGGAAAGTGTTGGCCGCTAAAAATACTCCAGCTGCACCATCACGCAAGACAAAGTAAGCATCTGATTTTTCACATGCCAGTTCAGGTAACGGAACAGGATCCTCTTTCGGTGGGGCGACTTCCCCACTGCGCAAAATCTTACGGGTATTTTTGCATTCTTCGTTTGTACAGCCCATGTATTTACCAAAACGCCCCATTTTTAGGTGCATTTCTGAACCACACTTATCACACTCAACTATTGGGCCATCGTAGCCCTTGATGCGAAATTCACCTTCTTCAACTTCATAACCATCACACGCAGGATTATTACCGCATACATGCAATTTCCGCTGGTTATCAATCAAATAACTGTCCATCGCTGTACCACATTTTTTACAGCGACAGCGGGCACGCAATGCATTGGTTTCAGCATCATCCCCCTCCAGAATATTCAGAATTTCATTTTCTGGAATAAGATTAATAGTCTGCTTACATCTCTCTTTAGGTGATAACGCGTAACCAGAGCAGCCAAGAAATACGCCTGTTGTCGCAGTACGGATCCCCATTGGGCGGCTACAGGTCGGACACTCAATTGATGTAATAACCATCGGATTCGGGCGCATTCCTCCTTCATCAGGATCTTTATTGGCTATATCAAGCTGCTCACTGAAATTGGAGAAAAATTCGTCAAGAACACCTTTCCAATCCGCCTCATTATTAGCTACATGATCAAGCTGGTCTTCCATTCTTGCCGTAAAATCATAACTCATCAATTCGTTGAAATTTTCTCCCAAACGATCATTGACGATTTCACCCATTTTCTCCGCATAGAATCGACGGTTTTCGACTCGAACATAACCACGATCCTGAATAGTTGAGATAATTGATGCATAAGTCGATGGGCGACCAATCCCGCGTTTTTCCAACTCCCTGACCAAGGATGCTTCACTGAAACGCGCAGGTGGTTTTGTAAAGTGCTGACTTGGTATCAGTTCTTGCAAATCAAGTTCTGTCCCCACTTCAATTACTGGCAAAGTATTATCTTCATCCCCTTTGCGCAAAATTGGTATCACTTTCGTCCAACCATCAAAACGCAGGGTACGGCCTTTGGCGCGCAGCTCAAAATCGCCAGCTTGAACGGTCAGTGTCGTGGAATCATATTTCGCAGGCATCATCTGACAAGCGATGAACTGACGCCAGATAAGTTGATACAATTTTTGCGCATCAGCTTCCATATCTTTCAGTTCTTCAGCCATGACATCGACATTAGAGGGTCGAATCGCTTCATGAGCTTCCTGAGAATTTTCCTTACTGCTGTAAACATTGGCACTTTTCGGCAAATACTTGTCACCGAAATGGTTGCTGATATAACTACGAACCATTTCCAAAGCATCCTGACTCAAGTTAGTCGAGTCAGTACGCATATAAGTGATATGCCCTGCCTCATATAAGCGTTGTGCCATCATCATAGTTTTCTTAACCCCAAACCCAAGCCGTGTACTTGCAGCTTGTTGCAATGTTGAGGTGATGAACGGTGCACTCGGTTTACTGTATGTCGGACGATCTTCACGATCAATCACTTTGTATTTTGCTTTCTCAAGCAAAGATACTGCTGACTGCGTTTGTTGAGCATTTACAGGTTTAAACGGCTTTCCCTTCTCATGGGTGACTTCCATATGGAGAGGAGTATCTCCCTTAGCCATTAAATCCGCATACAGCTGCCAATACTCTTCCGGCACAAATGCCTTGATTTCACGTTCCCGCTCAACAACAAGGCGAACCGCAACAGATTGAACTCGCCCAGCAGACAACCCTCTGGCAACTTTTTTCCACAGTAGTGGAGAAACCATATAACCCACAACGCGATCCATAAAACGGCGTGCTTGCTGAGCATTAACGCGATCAATATTCAATTCACCGGGTTTATCAAAAGCCTGTGTGATTGCGTTTTTGGTAATTTCATTGAAGACCACTCGGCTGAAACGGGAATCGTCCCCGCCAATCACTTCTCGTAGATGCCATGCAATAGCTTCACCCTCTCGGTCAAGGTCCGTTGCAAGATAGATGCGATCAGCTTTTTCAGCCAGCGTTTGCAGCTCTGAAACAACTTTTTCTTTACCTGGCAAAATTTGGTAGTTCGCTTCCCAACCATGATAGGGATCGACGCCCATACGATTTACCAGCGCCGTTTTCTCATCTTTTTTTACTTTCTTTTTATTCTTATCGGTAGATGAGCTTGAACTCTTTTGACTCACTGTTCCACTCGTCGGCAGATCACGGATATGACCTACACTGGATTTCACAACGTAGTCATTCCCCAGATATTTATTGATTGTTTTGGCTTTTGCCGGGGACTCCACTATAACAAGAGCTTTAGCCATAGTTACCTTTACCTAATTATCTTCTTTTCAGATGGCGAAAATCACGGCGTTATGTTGCGATATATAAAATAAAACCTCTTTTTATATTGCGATAGATTTGCAAGATATCAACTAATTTTTATCTTGTACTTTTGCTTAAGCGCAAAACCCTTTGAAATATTTAGGGTATTTTATATATCAACACAGGCCATGCAATTGTATGATTTAACAGTTGTAAACAAAATCTTCCATCTGCATGACGAAAAGCCCACACTCTACCTGATAAAAAACGATGCGCAACAACTTATTTCTTGAAGGAGCACAATAAATGCAAACTAAAACCATTCCAATTAAGCGAGAACAGTTACTGAAAAAAGCAAATGAAATCATCAAGACACACGACGATTTTATACAGGGAATGTGCGCAGAGAGTGTGGAACAAAAAGGTGGAATATTAGTATTTCGAGGCGAGTATTTTCTGGATGAAAATGGATTGCCTACCGCAAAAAGTACCGCTGTGTTTAATATATTTAAACATTTAGCACATATATTATCCGAAAAGTATCATTTAGTAGATTAAAAAACTAACAACGCCATCCTGACTAATTGATAAATTATCAATAAATATGCGGGCAATAAAGGATATAACAAGATTTCCTCTATTGACCCGCATTTTACCCGCATAATAATGCGATTATTTCAATAACTGATTTCAGAAACTTTTTTGAATCGGTTTAGCACATGGTTTTAACACAAGGATTTTAATAAAAAGGCTTTTCTCCCCTTTGCCACCAACGCATAAACAATTTATCAACATTTTCCATCGCACTACCCATAAAACGCTCTATGACACGTTTGCGGCGAGAATAATTGACGCCAATAACTTCATAGTGTTTGATCTTTTCAATCAGGAAATCATCGCTAACACCCATGTCATCAATCAATCCATTCTCTTTTGCCTGTGTACCATACCAATACTCACCAGTTGCTACTTTTTCCACATCCAAAGATGGACGATGTTGATGAATAAATGATTTGAATAACTCATGTGTTTCATTCAGATCCTCCTGGAATTTCTTACGGCCCTGTTCAGTATTTTCACCCAGAACAGTCAAAGTACGTTTGTACTCACCAGCAGTATGTAATTCCACATCAATATCATTTTTCTTCAACAATCTATGAATATTTGGCAATTGCGCCACAACGCCAATGGAGCCAATGATCGAAAATGGTGCGGCAATGATATGATCAGCGACACAAGCCATCATATAACCACCACTTGCAGCAACTTTATCCACGGCAACCGTCAGACGTACCCCTTTCTGTCGCAAACGAGCCAGTTGAGATGCTGCCAGCCCATATCCATGAACCACACCACCAGGGCTTTCCAGACGCATTAATACTTCATCATTTTTGTCTGCTACTGCCAGTATTGCACTGATCTCTTCGCGGAGGGAATTCACCTCGTGAGCATCCATACTGCCTTTAAAATCCAAAACATAAAGATTCGGCTTCTGTAAACCTTTATGGCCGGTTTTGGCTTCCATTTTTTTCTGTTTGGCATCACTCTTTTGCTGCTTTTTTAATGCCTTTTGCCAGATTTTCTGTTCTGCATCGCTCATTCGAGCCCGCTGCATTTGACGCTGCCTTTCCTTGTATAACTCACTAAGATTAGTCAGTTTCAATTCCCCTTTGTGCATTGTTTTACGCATACTTAAGCCGATACAAACTACCGCCAGAACGGCAATTGCTAAAACCACCGTAAGTACTTTAGCTAAGAACAATCCGTATAGAGACAAATATTCCACAGCTCCACCTTTCATTAACTTATGATGAACAATATGTTTCATTCTAACTAAAAATCGAAAGTCTTACTCTAATAGTTTGTTTAATACTGCTATAGCCATAAGCACAAATTTGACGGGAACCTTAAGTTTTGTTCTTATGATAACCCGCATGTGCCATTCTGAAATGGCAAGTCATAGATTCACAAGCAATACAGGAAGATTGTCCGATGTTTAATTACCAAGCCAATAACGATCTGCTGCAACAAAAAATTATTTTAGTCACCGGTGCTGGCGATGGAATTGGGCGTGAGGCCGCACTGACTTATGCCCGTCACGGCGCACAGGTTATTTTGTTGGGACGTACGACTTCGAAACTGGAAGCAGTGAAGCAACAAATTGAAAACGCTGGCGGTTTTCCTGCTGATATTTATACAATGGATCTGCTGACTGTGACCGCAGAAGAATGTCAAACTTTCGCCAACAACCTAGCACAGCGTTATTCACATTTGGATGGTGTTTTGCATAACGCGGGGCTTCTTGGCGTTGTTGCCCCTATCGTAGAACAGCCTGTCCAACTTTGGCATGAAGTGATGCAAGTGAATGTCAACGCCACTTTTATGCTGACTCAGGCGTTAATACCTCTTTTATTGAAATCCACCAGCAGTTCTTTGGTATTTACCAGCTCCAGTGTCGGCCGTGAAGGCAGAAGTAGCTGGGGAGCCTATGCTATATCCAAGTTTGCCACAGAAGGCTTAATGCAAGTTTTGGCGCAAGAATATCAAAACACATCTCTGCGCATTAACTGTATCAACCCCGGCGGAACACGCACCAATATGCGGGCGAATGCCTTTCCTGATGAAAACTCTGCCAAGTTAAAAACACCAGCGGATATTATGCCTGTCTATCTTTATGTAATGGGAGATGACAGCCGAAATGATTCCGGTATCAGTTTTGATGCCCAACCCGGGCGCAAAGCGGGGCCTGCCAAATAATGACCAGAGATAACAGCCAGTATCAAAAAAGGCAACAACGCCTAAAAGAAAAAGTCGATGCCCGTATTGAAGCCGCACAGCAAGAACGGGGGATCGTCATTGTATTCACCGGAAACGGTAAAGGAAAAACCACTGCTGCATTTGGCACAGTCGTTCGTGCAATCGGTCATGGACAGCATGCTGGCGTTATCCAATTCATTAAAGGAACTTGGGAAAGCGGTGAAAGAAACTTGCTAGCGCAACAAGGTGTTGAATTTCATGTGATGGCAACTGGTTTCACATGGGAGACACAGAATCGTGAAACAGATACCGCTGCCTGCCAAGCCGCATGGAAACATGCTGTGAGAATGTTATCCGATCCTTCATTGCATCTTGTGATGCTGGATGAATTGACTTACATGATCAGTTACGGTTATTTAGAGCTTGCCGATGTCCTGACTGCCCTCAAACAGCGCCCTTCACATCAAAGTGTAATTATCACAGGCAGAGGATGCCATCGAGAATTACTGGAATATGCCGATACAATTACGGAAATGCGCCCGGTAAAACATGCTTTTGATGCCGGAATCAAAGCACAGAAAGGCGTTGATTGGTAGTTAATTGGTGTAGTTGATGAGTGTAATTGATTGATAAATGAATCCGCTGTTTCAATATTGATTAGCATAAATTTAGTATAAATGCTGATCTAAACTGAAACAGCGGCTTAGCCGTATTAACGGCCTTTAGATGTCGTCTTCCTGCCAGCATTCTGGCGAGAACTGCTTGCAGGACGCTTCCCACCAGCTGGGCGGGATGCAACCTGTGTATGTCTTCTTACTGCACGGCGGATTTGATTAGCTTTGATGCGACGCTGATCACGTTCAACTGCAACCTTTGTCACAACTTCTGCATCCAAACTAACTAACTGACGTAAATAGTTAGTCTGTTCCAGTCCTAACTCAGTCCATCCAGCACGCGGCAAGCCTTTCGGCAGATCAATATCACCATAACGCACACGGATCAGGCGGCTGACCTGAACACCAACAGCTTCCCACAAACGTCTGACTTCACGGTTACGACCTTCTGTCAAAATGACGTTGTACCATTGGTTGATCCCTTCACCACCTTTAAAAGCGATGGTTTTGAATGAAGCCGGGCCATCTTCCAATTGCACACCTTGCGTCAGTTGACGCAGTTTTGCATTATCCACTTCCCCAAAAACGCGAACCGCATACTCACGCTCAACTTCACAGCTTGGGTGCATCAAACGGTTAGCTAACTCCCCATCGGTAGTAAACAGCAACAATCCACAAGTGTTAATATCCAGACGCCCTACTGCAATCCAGCGCGCGCCCTGCATTTTGGGCAGGCGATCAAATACAGTCGGACGGCCTTCAGGATCATGGCGGGTACACAATTCGCCTTCCGGCTTGTAATAAGCCAAAACACGACAAACTGATTTCTGTGGTTCTTTGATATTCAAAATCCGTCCATCCAGACGAATTTTTACTGAGAGTTTAACCTCAATTCGATCACCCAACTTTGCGGTCTTGCCATCAATGCTGATGCGTCCTTGTTGGATATATCCCTCGATTTCGCGACGAGAGCCATGGCCAGAACGCGCGAGAACTTTTTGTAACTTTTCTGTTTTATCGCTCATTGAGCAACCTCTATTGTCGCCTTCACAGGCGTCGTATGTATTAATAAATAAAAATTAAATCGTGTACTTTATTAAACGTGTACTTTATAAAAAAGGCGTGACATCACCTTCACCTTCACGAAGAATTGCTGGTGAATCCCCAGTTAAATCTACTACCGTTGTCGGTTGCTGCCCAAGATAACCACCGTGAATAATTAAATCAACTTGTTTACCTAATGTATCCTTTATCTCTTCAGGATCAGATTCGGCAAAATCATTACCGGGTAAAATCAGGCTGCAAGACATCAATGGTTCACGCATCTCTTCCAACAGTGCCAAAGCGATAGAGTTAGAAGGAACACGCAGACCAATAGTTTTACGTTTTTCGTTCATCAATCGGCGAGGCACTTCTTTTGTCGCCTGTAAAATAAAAGTGTAATTACCCGGCGTGTTATTTTTGATCAACCTGAACGCTTGATTGTCCACATGGGCATAAGTTGCAATTTCAGACAGATCACGACACACCAGAGTAAAATTGTGATGTCCTTCCACTTGACGAATACGACATATACGGGTCATCGCATCCTTATTTTCAAGACAGCAACCAATGGCGTAACCTGAATCAGTAGGATAAATGACAACTCCGCCCTTTTTCAGCACTTCCACACATTGGTCAATAAGACGTTTCTGTGGATTATCAGGGTGGATATAAAAAAACTGGCTCATAACGATAACCTCTATACTTCCTACGCAATCCCTAACGTGACCAGTCGTGCCATATCGGTACAACATCACCGGGTAACCACAAATTGCGCCCAAGTTCTATCCATGAACAAGGTTGGTGAAAATCCGATCCTAATGATACTTTCAAGCCATATTCTCTTGCCAGTTGACCAAGTTGTTGCCTTTCATTAGGTGCTTGCTGGCACTGTGCAACTTCCATTGCATCACCACCATGTTGTTTGAACCAAGCTATTAACCGTTTTAGCCACTTCATCGACAAATCATACCTGCCGGGGTGAGCAATCACAGCCTGTCCCCCTGCCTGATGAATGGTTTCAATAGCCTGCTCAATTGTACACCATTGCGGCGGGACATAACCGATTTTTCCCTTTGCCAGATATTTTTTAAAAACTTTCGGGATTGTGGGTTCAATGCCTGCGTCTATCAGATAACGGGCAAAATGGCCGCGCGTGATCTGACCACCATTTGCCAATCGAGATGCACCTTCCCAAGCATCGGGAATACCCGATTTGGCTAATCGCCGTCCGATTTCGATACCGCGCTGTTTTCTTAAATCAACCTGATTAATTAAGAGTTTTCTTAAAGAAACAGAGTTGATATCAATATCTAAGCCAACAATATGGATTTCAAAATTTTCCCATAATGTCGAAATTTCAACGCCGGATACCAAGGTTAATGGCAGATTATTTTGCTGGATATGGTTCAAAGCTGGCGGAATACCTGCCGTCGTATCATGATCGGTGATTGCCAGTACATCAATGCCTATAGAAATAGCTCTATCCACGAGCTGTTCTGGTGATAACACACCATCTGAAGCAGTCGTATGGCTATGCAGATCGTAGCGTCTTGTCATTTCACTGACGGCTTCAGTCATTGTCCTGTACCTGTTTATTGGGTGGGAAACTGGAGATACTCTCTATCAAGCTATCAACTGATATTAAGTACAAAGCGCAAATGATAACACAGGGGATGGAATTAAAGAGGGAATTTACTTGTTAGAGATTTAATTTCTATATGATTGTTGTGGTTTTAAGTTGGGAACAAAAAGCTGCACATCACCTGATGTACAGCTTTCTCAAAAAATAGAACAGCTATTGATAACATTTGATCAACACGGAGGTGGATGGAAGCCAATTGTCAGATCTCCCGCGACCTGAAATTGAACACTGTCCGATGGTTCTAAACCACATCTTTTCCCTTCATAAGAAGCTTTAATCGTGCTGTATCCAACTGGTGGAATTACTGAAATTACTGACCAATTTCCCTGTTGATCAACTTTGGTTTTTTGTGAGAAACCTTGCTTCGGCCACTCTACTAAAACTTCGGCTCCCGGATCTCCCACACCTGTGATATTCCACTTAGAATGATCATATTTATAATGATAACAATAAGCTTTATTATCCTGAGGGAAAGTAATTTTCAGGTCATTATGAGTAACATAAATATCTTGATTAGCGGCAGAACCTACAGGGTTACTATTTGATGTAATCGCCTGTGTTGCCGTCAAATGATATAACCCTAATTCGATATCATCTATGCGACAACTCCACTTACCATCTGCCTCCGATGCCTGTACGGGCCCACAAGATCTAATATTTTGATTGCCACGTTTCACTTTCAGAGAAACATACATACCTTTTGTTGCAGTCCCTGTAATTAACGCAGAAAAAGCTTCATTATTCTCCATAATGGGAGCATATATTACTGGTTTTTTTGTTTCTTCATTTAAACTTGATACTGAACAAGTTGCCTCAGCTGTACCATCAATAGTAATATCCGACATCCCATATATTACTTCATAATTACGTGTTACTGGTTTGCCCGATGGTACATCATCCACCCATTGCTGCCCTAAAAGCTTATGTGATCCGGGAATGGATTTATAATCATACGGACAAACCCAATCTTGATTCTCATCCACCAAAACATCACATGTTACTGCACCATTAACGGTTACACGTGCCCCAGCCTGCCCTTTGCCGCTGATCCAGTAGGAATATTTGTCAATTTGCTCCCCTTCTGTTGGGTTTAATATACGCATTTGCAAATTATCCCCATAACGCACTTTAAAGCTTCTGTTAATTTGGGAATCGGCATCATCCACCACCGCCACATCATAATCTCCCGGTACAGAACTGTAAGGCCCGCATGACCAAGTGTAATCTTCCGCATTGAGCTTAGCGATACAATCACCATGACCACCAAATCCCTGCACTGTCACTGTCTTGGCATTACTCGGCATCGTACCGCTGAACATATAAGAAGGTGTTTTTATCACCTCATCTTCCTTGGGTGTTTCCACGGTCAACGTAGTTTCACCGGGAGCGGGTTCTATCTTAAATGTGACTTTCGCTGTGGATTGACGCACCTTACCCAAAAAAGCCGTCGCTACCAGTTTTTGCTCCCCTTTGACTGAAGTATCCAAACCATAGACCCACTCCCAATGACCTTGTTCATTGATGGTGACCCCATCCTGACAAATCTGTGACAAGGATTTTTGAGCCAGACAAACCGTTGTACCCGGCTCACCCGTTCCTTTCGGCAAGATATTTTCAAGATACTGGAATATCCCGCCATTATGCGGTTGTGTGATGGTGACTGGCTTGACCGTTTTTGTCTGGATCTCAAAAGAAATAACGGCTTTTGAATCTAATGCATTATCAATAAACTGATCGGCTGAAACGCTATATTTCCCCTCTTCAGGTTGATAAGACCCACAAGACCATTTACCCGATGAATCAACGGTAGTATTACAATCTTTAGCGCCACCAAAGCCTTCAACATAGACCTGAGCACCTTTTTCTCCAGTCCCTGAAATCGTAAAAGGCAATGTTGTTATTTTCGCGCCATGCACAGGGATTATGATTTGTATTTTTGTTTTGGTCACTTCGTATTTACGCGTAACTTGTGAGGTTTTTTCATAAGTATCGCCTAATTGCCCTAATTGGGTTGAATCTGTTTTTTTATACTGGGCCGCATAAAGAAAGAATTTCCCTTCGTTGGTCGCTTTCATGACAGGGTTATTAGGACATAACCATTTTCCTCCTTTATCCACAGTTGCCGTGCAAATGATCCCCTCACTTGAAATCGGTAAGGTCATTTTTTCTGGCGGTAAGAGATATTCAGAACCTGTAACAAAAACAAGTTGGTTGGGGCTTCCCTGACCTTTAATAGAAATTTCATCATGTAATCTATATTGTGCATCCGGTTTAGGCTCAGTAATACGCATCGGAACAGTAAACGTCCATTTAATAGGGTCACCTACGTTCACTCCATTTTGAGTTTCCTGTAACTCCATTGTATAGGTATCACCCCCTAAAATATCTCCAGGATGAATCATAAATTCCCAAAAGAAACCAAAAGCCCCGCTGAATAAGGAGGCAATTCCCTCGAACGCACCAAAAATTGCCCCAAATATACTACTTAGAAAACCACCAAATCCACCGCCTCCGCCTCCGCCTCCGCCTCCAGAACCACTAAATGTGCCAGAAAAAGTGATGGGGTTATCCGGATCAACAATTGAATTATTCTTGGGATTCTTTACTTCGAATTTTTTCTTTTCTGGCTCATCATCATTTTCATCTTTAATAGTAATATGTGTAACGTCTGTAGCGACTATTTTTCCTTCTTTTATTAACTCTGCAGTTAATTCATAAGTACCTGCTGGAAAAATTATTGGTTTGCCACATTGCCAGTTACCACTGTCACTAACCACAGCTCCTGTGCAAATAAACATTTCCTTAGCAAGATCTTGATTGTTTTCTTTCAACTCTGATGAAAGGTCGATCTTACGTCTCTTAATCGCGACCTCATCTCCCGGCTCATTAGCACTTCCTGACAAAAAACTTGGGATACCTACAGTATCTGTTTCTCCTACAGAAGGGGTTGTAATCTTAACTTCAGGGGTTTTTATTTGAAAGTAACTCCTATTTGAAATTGAATTCCAAGTCTTTTTGATATTAGTTAACCCTAATGGATGATACTTATCTGTTACCTCAATATAATAAAATCCATCTTTTAATGTGGAAAGAAGAGGAATATCCCAAATTGGGAAGTCATTCATTTTTAATCCATTCACCATTGAATAATTTCCATATCTTATAGGAATTTCCTCAAAATCTTTTCCGTCTTTCAATGGAACTTTTAAATAAATATCTTCATTCTCTTGTCTGGAGCATATAGAAGCCTCAAGAGATAAAAGTGAATTTTCATTTTTCTTCATGCAAATAGAGTATTCTGATGGTAAAATCATATCACCATTCATCTCAATATAACTCTTGCTATCACCACCAACACCAGATATTTTTTTATTTTTAAGCTCTACAGAAGAAATTTTATTTGGATTTCCAATTTTATTTTCATTAAGGAAATCAGGTTCAAAATATCCCCCCTCAACACGTAAGTATTTATTATACCACAATTTTTTATCAAAAAAATCAGTATCCTTAATCTTTTGTATTGCACCTGTATAAACCATTATTGGCTCAGGATTATTATAATCTCCTGATACATTATCCAAATAAAATCTATATTTATCATCCTTATTATTTCTACAATCGAATGATTTATTATTGAAAATACAAACAGCACTTGCCTCATTAGCATAACTTACATCATATTCCACTTTTTTTCTATATATGTTGCTTTGATCTTTATTATCTTGATCTAATTTTAACTCAGTGTATTCCTGTGGTTTTAAAAGTATATTAACCTGATCATGTAAATTTACATTACCTGTATTTTGGCTTGCTATTATTTTATAATTATTACTTTCAATTTCATATATAAATTCAGATTTTACAGTGCATGACCAAAGCCCATACTTTTCTGTTTTTATTAATTCTTCATCTTCAAGCCCTTCGCATAATTTATCTTGAGTATAAATTTCTTCATTATCTAAATTAGATTGAATTATTAGTTTAACGTCCGAACCAGGATCAGCATACCCACGTACTATAAAATTCTTAGTTATTACAGTTGATTCGTCAGCTGGATATACAATACCAAACTCTTCTGAAATAGAAGATATTTTTGCTTGTACAGTATCTTCTTCCCATGATTCACTTACCTTATTTACCTCTCTGGCTATAATAGTTACCTTATATTCTTCTATTTCATTAATATCTTCAACAAAGAAATTATCATGCTGTATATAGCATTTCCATTTTCCCCTTGAATCAGCTTTCCCACATGCATATACGTTTTCTTTACCATTTTTAATAGAGTAAGCAACCTCTATTTCACTACCTTTCCTTCCCCAACCTTCAACAAAAACATACTTTCCTCTCTTACTTAAATGGGTATTCCAATCTGGATTATTGATCCAAACTTGTTTCATTATTGTAGAAAACCAATTGCCAAGATCATGTTTTTTACTTGAACCAGCATCAGAATATTTCCCAGTAACATCTGAAAAGAAAAAAAAAGGATAGTCATTTTTATCTTTTATTTTTAATGCATCATATCCCCAAGAAGAAACACCAATAATTGTATCGTTCCAAATAATCGGCCCACCAGAGTCCCCCATTTGTATAACTCCTGGGCTTAACGCTTTATTTTTACTTGCCTCTACCATCAATCCCTCTTTACCTTTAGCATCGATAGCTGTAGTGAAAATCTTCACATCAGCTCGACGCTGAGTTCCATCATTTTTTATTTGTTCTCCTGTATTTTTATCAACTCCAAGTAAACCATAGCCATAGATGGAAGATTGATAATAATCTTTATTTAATTTTTCGTAGGCTTCGTCATAATTAAAGAAACGACGAATACGCCCACGACCATAATCATCTGACACTTTTTCTTTTAATTTAATAAGTGCAAAATCATTACCCAAGTAACTTGATTGAAATTCTTCAGATTGTGCAGTGCCGATAATGTTTTTTTTATAATCTTTTATAATATATTCTTTAGCATTTTTAATTTTGCAATGTGCAGCAGTCAAAACATAGTTTGATGCAATTAAAGAACCACTGCAGAGAAATCCATTTTGATTATTTTCATCTTCATAATGAATACTAACAACCCAATGCTTACATTTATCACTTTCAATATTAACACAACTCTCTTCACCTCCAGCAATAGTCTCTAAGGGTGGATTTTCTAATGCATAACCAGAAAATGATTGACTGAAATAAAATAAAAAAAACAATGTAAAAACAGTTCTAAAAGAAATCATAACAATCTCCTTTAATATGGATAATAGTTACTATTGATTAATGCAACTCATTCCGGAATCACCACCTGTACATTTTATTTTCTTTTTATCTCTCGCTGCATAATTTTCGCTATCGTTGTATTCTTGAAAAGTAAATAAATATACTCCTCTCTTAGCATAATGTTTGTTTTTTGCTTTCCAGTCACCTTTCTCATCTGTGATATTTCTCTCAAAAAAACCAAGATTATCAGATGATATTTCGACTTCAGGACTAAAATCTTCATCCTCAACATATGGCATTGATGTTCCATAAAATCCAGTAAACACATTATCTTTTTTAGCTTCTACAGAAAAAATTTTAGAACTCAATATCGTCACTTCATCACTATTAGTTTCAATAGGAACTTCTTCTGTTCCATAATTAGTAACTGTAATCTTCATAAAGCCTATGGGTACATCTTGTATCTCTGTACTCCACCTATTGTTATTAATAACAGAAATAGCAAAACCATTTGAATAATCTTGAGAATTCAAAGAATTAATACTTCCATCAATACGGGTTCCATCAGTGGCCTTACCTTCAATTAAAATATTTTGCACATCATTAATTGTCGAAGAAACCACTTCATAGTTTTCCGGTTTGGTTATCTCAATTGGACAGTTCGCGGTATGATAGGAAATATTTGATCCTATTAAATTGGGTAAAGTTGGATAATTACCAGAAGACGTTGAAAATGTATTAATAGATACAGATACGTTATAGTTAATACCACAAACAGCTTCTAACCCCCCCAGTTCCCATTTCCCCGTTCCAGTATCAACATTTGGAATATAGCTTGTTGTCGGTACATAAATAGTTCCATCCATTTGATAACCCGTAATTTGTACCTGCATATGTTTGGCATTATCAGCAGTATCACTATTCATTCGGCCTGATAAGCTATATTTTCCTGTAGGGATAATTTGTCCATCTTGGATTGAGGTAATTGTTGCTCCACATGGTGGACCATTTAAGGTGACATCAGAGTTTTTTATTCCCTTAATACTAATTGTGCCGGTGATGCCGCAGCTTATCCAAAGATGGCTTATCCAATTTTTATCGTCTCCTGTAAATTGTGTTGCATAATTATACGGATTAAAATCCGTTATAATTAAAGGCAAGAAACCATCTTTCATAACACCTGTTCCTAAAATTGTAATATAGTTGTTTTCAACTGTTGAATCCGGTTGAGGTGAATTAATTGTTGGAGGTGACAACGTGTTATCATCTTTGATAGTAATAACAACATCACTTGGTGGATTACTAACTCCATACTCTATATTTAAACAATCTACGCCATCACAGGTAGCAGTAACTTTAAGTTTGCAACTACTAGTATCAACTCGAGTATACCAGTCACTCATACTTCCAGTAATCCATGGGCTAGGAATAAAATCAACATAAAACTGTATATCACATGATTGATATTTTTCGCCATCTATATACGTTTCAGCCGTCCAACTGATATACTTATCCAGTCCAAAGCAAAATGGTACACCAAAAGTATTTTTATCTTCAATTTCTTGGTTTATTCTTTCACTAGCCATTAGATTAATATCACTACTTCCTGTTTTATACATACACTTTTCATCAGTACGCTTAATATTCAGCATGTCATACTTACTATTATTTATGAACGTTAAATTATAATTCCTAGATAAATTATTCTTATTGTTATTTAGTTCTTTTTCATTGACTATATTATTTGATACTATTTCGCCTTTGACCATTTCCATTGCATTTGCATTATGATAAAAAATTAATACAATAAAAAATAACATGGCACATAATTTAATTTTACTTATTTTCACAGTGATACCCCCTTGCTTAAAAGGAAATATTATTTTACGATATGATCGAGTTTCTTAATTACATTGACATTATGAAATTAAATTTCTAACTAGATTATTCTTATAAATGCAAACAATATTAATTATATTGCATGAAAAAATATAGAGAAATAATAGAATTGCACGCCAGTAAAACCAAAACAAAAGAAGGGCTTAGTATTTTATCTACATTCTTAGGTGATTTCATTGCTACAGACATCAAAAAAACCGTTGACAAGTCAAAATCGCTCCAGTTTACTAGTACGTGGATTAATTAAAAGATTCTCGATAAAAATCATTGAATAATTAAGGCACTCTAAAATGATCGTATTTATGCAAATCAGTCGTTGGTGGCACAACTTCCCATTCAGGGCGGTTGGCTCACTCACATAAGTACAGATACACAAGTGCCGAAACCCGCCCCAAAAGGCGGGTTTTTTATAACTATTTTCTTATGGATTTCTTATAACGTAATTTTTTGCAGATGAAGTTAGCAACGAGGGATGAAGATGATTGGTAAAGAATTTAATATCTCTATAAATCAAATGGATACTCTCTATCAGACAGATCCAACTCTGCTTTTTCATCAACTTTGCAGTAATCGTCCAGCGACGTTATTGCTAGAGTCTGCTGAAATTCAGAGCAAAAATAATATCAAAAGCATTTTGATCATTGACAGTGCTATGCGCATTACAGCCAACGAGCGTCAGGTTACTTTTGAAGCTCTCACCAAAAATGGCCAAAACCTACTTCCCATACTCGCTGCTTTACTTGCAGAAAAAGCTCAATTGGATGTGGAATCGCAGGTTATGCGAGCGCAATTTCCTTCTACTGAACACAATCTGGATGAAGACAGTCGGCTAAAATCCGATTCAGTTTTTGACGCACTTCGTGCTCTGACAGCCTTGGCATCCTTTTCAGAATCACCCGATGCCATTTTCGTTGGCGGGCTATTTACATACGATTTAGTCGCTGGATTTGAACCATTACCCACAGTAAAAAAACACCAACACTGCCCTGATTTCTGTTTTTATCTCGCAGAAACGCTATTGGTGATCGATCATCGGTATGGGCATTCACATCTGCAAACTTCATTGTTTGGTGAATCCGATTCAGAAAAAGAGCGCCTTCAAGAACGTTTAACAACATTAGCCTCTGCCATTTCAGAACCACTTCCACCACTTCCGCCTGCCACATTACCCAGCGTCACTATTGACTACAATCAAAGTGATGAGCAATACGCAAATATCGTGCGGAAACTACAGCAATCTGTCCGTCAAGGAGATATCTTTCAGGTAGTTCCATCACGTCGTTTCACTTTACCGTGCCCTTCTCCGCTGAACGCTTACCATGCATTAAAAAAACAAAATCCAAGCCCCTATATGTTTTTTATGCAAGATCAGGATTTTTGCCTGTTTGGTGCTTCACCAGAAAGTGCTCTTAAATATGATGCCAGTAACCGTCAAATCGAAATCTATCCGATAGCCGGAACCCGGCCACGTGGACGTGATGATAACGGTGAACTGGATGCTGATCTCGATAGCCGTATCGAGCTGGAAATGCGTACTGATGCGAAAGAAATGTCTGAACATGTGATGCTGGTTGATCTGGCCCGCAACGATTTAGCACGCATTTGTGAACCGGGCAGTCGCTATGTTGCCGATTTAACCAAAGTCGATCGCTACTCGTTTGTCATGCATCTTGTTTCCCGTGTCGTTGGTACACTCCGCCATGATTTGGATATCTTCTATGCCTATCAAGCGTGCATGAATATGGGCACATTGACAGGAGCGCCTAAAGTCCGGGCCATGCAACTCATCGCAGAACATGAGGGTGAACGACGTGGCAGCTATGGCGGCGCTGTCGGCTACTTCACTGGCAAGGGCGATTTTAATACCTGCATAGTGATCCGTTCTGCTTATGTGGAAAACGGCCAAGCTACCGTTCAAGTAGGGGCTGGTGTGGTATTGGATTCCATTCCCCAGTCAGAAGTGGATGAAACTCACAGTAAAGCCAGAGCCGTAATTCGTGCAATTACGCAAGCCCATCATGTGGAGGTATCATTCTGATGGCTCATATTCTCCTGCTCGATAATGTTGATTCCTTTACATATAACCTCGTGGATCAACTGCGTACCCATGGTCATCATGTCGTTGTTTACCGCAATACGGTTTCAACAAACACCATTATTGCCAAACTTAATGAGATGGAATCACCTCTTTTGATGTTATCTCCCGGCCCGGGAAAACCATCAGAGGCAGGTTGCATGCCCGAACTGCTCAAGCAGGTAATAGGGCAGATTCCAATTATCGGAATTTGTCTTGGACATCAGGCGATTATTGAAGCCTATGGAGGAAGGATTTCCGCTGCCAAGAAAATTTTGCATGGCAAGGCGACGCTAGCTACACATGATGGGAAAAGTATGTTTTCCGGCCTGCCAAACCCTTTGCCTGTCGCTCGTTACCACTCCCTTACGGCTGAGTACGTGCCGACAACACTCATTGTCTCTGCTTCATGCGGCGATACAGTGATGGCAGTACGTCATGATGCACACAAAGTTTGTGGACTCCAGTTCCACCCAGAATCTATTTTGACCACTCGAGGCACCAAACTACTCGAACAAACTCTGGCGTGGGCACTGAATTAAAAATTTTGAGTTAAAGGTATCGAATTACAAGCATAAACTTGAAGGAATGGGAAAATGCAGTTGATTTTTGACAAATTATTCAGTGCCCAAACACTGACACAGCAAGAAAGCCAACAGTTATTCACCACTATTATTCATGGCGAGTTGAGCGATGCGCAACTGGCTGCTGTATTGATTAGCCTGAAACTGCGTGGCGAACAGCCACAAGAAATTGCGGGCGCAGCCCAAGCGTTCTTGGCAAATGCAGCTCCCTTTCCTCGTCCTGATTATATGTTTTGTGATATCGTCGGCACAGGTGGAGATGGCACAAATAGCATCAATATCTCAACAGCCAGCGCCTTTATTGCTGCTGCCTGTGGCCTCAAAGTAGCAAAACATGGAAACCGCAGTATTTCCAGTCGGTCTGGATCATCTGATTTATTGGCCGCATTCGATATTGCATTAAATGCCAGCGCCGAAAAATCACGCAGTGCTTTGGATGATATTGGTGTCTGTTTCCTGTTCGCTCCTCAATATCACACTGGATTTCATCATGCGGTGCGAGTTCGCCAACAGTTAAAAACGCGAACATTATTTAATGTTCTTGGCCCACTGATTAATCCAGCTCGTCCTCTCCTGTCACTCATTGGGGTTTACAGCCCTGAATTAGTTGAACCCATAGCCCGCACGTTACAAACCTTAGGCTATCAACGTGCCGCCGTTGTACACAGCGGAGGAATGGATGAAGTTGCTTTACATGCGCCAATTCATGTTGCAGAACTCAATCACGGAAAAATTAGCCAATATCAGTTAACAGCGGTAGATTTTGGTTTACCTAGCCATCCAATATCTTCACTGAAAGGCGGAACACCTAAAGAAAACCGCGACATGTTGGCAATGTTATTACAAGGTCGCGGCAACAAAGCCCATGCCGATGCCGTAGCGGCAAATGTGGCGCTTTTGATGAAAATTCACGGGCAAGAAGATCTGCGGGAAAATACTCAATTGGCACTCAATACTATCTATAGCGGTCAGGCTTATGAAAAAGTAACAGCATTGGCGGCAAGGACTAAATCATGAAAACCAGCGTATTACAGAAAATTGTTGATGATAAGGCGGAATATCTGATTACCCGTAAGGCAGAACAACCGCTGGAGAGTTTTATTGATGCGATTGTACCGAGTCACCGTCGGTTTTATCAGGCATTAACCCATAAACAAATAGTTTTTATTTTGGAATGCAAAAAAGCGTCTCCTTCAAAAGGGTTAATTCGTGAAAATTTCGATCCTGTTCGCATTGCTAAAACTTATCAGCCTTATGCCGCCGCAATCTCTGTCTTGACCGATGAAAAATATTTTCAAGGCAGTTATGATTTTCTCGCAATGGTCAGCTCAGCCGTGCATCAACCCGTTTTGTGCAAAGATTTTATTATTGATGCCTATCAAGTTTACCTCGCTCGTTATTATCAAGCCGACGCTATTTTACTCATGCTCTCTGTTCTTGATGATGCCACGTATCGCGAATTGTCATCACTGGCACACAGTCTTGGCATGGGTGTACTAACCGAAGTCAGTAATGAGGATGAACAGCAACGGGCAGTGATATTGGAAGCAAAAGTTATCGGTATCAATAATCGTGATCTACGTGATCTATCCATTGATTTAGAACGTACACGCAAACTGGCTGTTGGTTTACCCGAAGACACCATCGTCATCAGCGAATCCGGCATCCACCAGCATCAACAAGTGCGGGAATTAAGCCAATTTGCCAATGGTTTTCTGATTGGTAGCTCTTTAATGGCGCAACAAAATTTAGATCTTGCTTTACGTCGCCTGATCTTAGGTAACAACAAAGTTTGCGGTCTGACTCGCCCACAAGATGCCAAAGTTGCGTTACAGATGGGAGCAGTCTACGGCGGTTTAATTTTTGCTGAGAAATCACCGCGCAGAATCAATCTGCAAAAAGCTCAACAGATTATCAATGAAGCTTCTTTGCAATATGTCGGAGTATTTCAAAACCAACCTATTGATTTTGTCAGTAGCATAACCCAGATACTTTCACTTACTGCCGTTCAACTTCATGGACATGAAGATGAAAACTACATCAACACTCTGCGTTCAGTGCTTCCTGAGCATTGTGAGATTTGGAAAGCTATTGATATGTCTAAAGCTGGGGAATTTTCCGAAATGCCCAATGTTGATCATTTATTGCTGGATAATGGTTCAGGAGGAACAGGAAAACCGTTTGACTGGCAGTTAATCAACCCTCGGCTTCAACATAACAGTTTTCTGGCTGGTGGCCTGAATACCGAAAACTGTCAGCAGGCAGCAACATTTGGCTGTTATGGACTGGATTTTAACTCAGGAATCGAAGTTGCTCCGGGTATCAAAAGTAGTCAAAAAATCAAGCAGATATTTCAGCAATTACGCTGCTATCACTAATTTTTCAGACAAAAAATAGATGAGTAGAATAATGAGTAAATTGAATCCTTATTTTGGCGATTTTGGTGGACAGTTTGTTCCTCAAATGTTAATCCCTGCACTTAATCAGTTAGAAGAAGCCTTTATTGATGCACAAAGAGATCCTGAATTTCAGTATGCTTTTCAAGATCTCTTGAAAAACTATGCAGGTAGACCTACCGCTTTAACTCTGTGCCAAAACCTGACTAAAGGAACAAAAACACGTTTATACCTGAAACGTGAAGATTTGCTCCACGGTGGCGCTCACAAAACTAATCAGGTTTTAGGGCAAGCCTTGTTGGCAAAACGAATGGGAAAGAATGAAATCATTGCTGAAACAGGTGCGGGTCAACATGGCGTAGCAACCGCTCTGGCTTGCGCACTGTTAGGGCTAAAATGCCGTATTTATATGGGAGCAAAAGATATTGAGCGTCAATCACCCAATGTCTTTCGTATGCGTTTGATGGGGGCTGAAGTGATCCCTGTCCACAGTGGCTCAGCAACGTTGAAAGATGCCTGTAACGAAGCGATGCGTGACTGGTCTGGTTGTTATGAAAAAGCCCATTATTTATTGGGAACTGCTGCTGGTCCTCATCCCTATCCGACAATGGTGCGAGAATTCCAGCGTATGATTGGTGAAGAAGCTAAAGCTCAAATTCTAGAAAAAGAAGGCCGTTTACCCGATGCAGTAATTGCCTGTATTGGTGGTGGTTCAAATGCCATTGGTCTGTTTGCTGAGTTTATTCCAGAAAATAATGTTCGTCTGATCGGTGTTGAACCTGCGGGGCATGGTATTGAAACTGGAGAGCATGGTGCCCCATTGAAACACGGAAAATTAGGGATTTACTTTGGTATGAAAGCGCCAATTATGCAGACAGAAAACGGGCAGATTGAAGAATCTTATTCTATTTCGGCTGGGTTGGATTTTCCTTCCGTTGGTCCCCAACATGCCTATTTAAATAGCATCGGTAGGGCCGATTACGTTTCAATTACCGATGATGAAGCTCTGGAAGCCTTTCAGACTCTTTCACGCAATGAAGGCATTATTCCTGCATTGGAATCATCTCATGCATTGGCCTATGCCTTGAAAATGATCCATCAGGCTCCAGACAAAGAACAATTATTAATTGTCAATTTATCTGGCCGTGGCGACAAAGACATCTTTACCGTTCACGATATTTTAAAATCCAGGGGGAAAATCTGATGGAACGTTACGAACAACTTTTTAAGCAACTACAAAAACAAAATCAAGGGGCTTTTGTTCCTTTTGTCACCCTCGGCGATCCTAATCCCGAACAGTCATTGGAAATTATTGATACATTAATTTCAGGTGGTGCTGATGCGCTTGAATTAGGCATCCCATTCTCAGATCCCCTTGCCGACGGCCCAACTATCCAAAATGCCAATCTACGTGCGCTATCATCCAAAGTCACTCCTACATTGTGTTTTGAGCTGCTGGCTAGAATTCGGGCTAAACACCCTGACACGCCGATTGGCTTGTTAGTTTATGCTAATCTTGTCTTTCATAATGGAATTGATGAGTTTTACCGTCGCTGTAAGGATGCGGGTGTTGACTCCGTACTTGTTGCTGATGTACCGTTATCCGAGTCATCTCCTTTCCGCGCGTCAGCTATGAAGCACGGTATTGCATCAATTTTTATTTGTCCACCTAATGCAGATGACGATTTATTGCGTGAAATCGCTTCATTTGGGCAAGGATATACTTATTTGCTGTCGAGGGCGGGGGTGACGGGTAGTGAAAATCGCGCGAAACAGCCACTTAGTCATATAGTTAATAAACTCAAAGAATATCACGCAGCCCCGGCTCTACAAGGTTTTGGCATTTCAGAACCTGAACAGGTCATAACCGCTCTCCACAGTGGTACAGCGGGAGCAATTTCAGGTTCTGCCATCGTCAAAATCATTGAAGATAACTTGCACCACCCTAAAATCATGCTGGAAAAATTAACGTTTTTCGTTCGTACCATGAAAAATGCTACACAATTATGATCTTACTATTTATGTTATGATCCTCTTTGTGAATTCCCTTTAGTTTCACTATTCCCCTATAAGATTTTTATGGGGGAATGCATAAATTTCTTCCCACTGAGTTTGCCGCTTCTCTGCTTTTCAACAATACTGACAGCCAAAGTTAGAAATAAATAACGGTATGTTACAAAAGGTCATTTTCCTCTCATACAAATTTCTTTTGATAATAATGGAGTTCATCATGAAACAATTAAAAACAATTTCTGCATTTTTTATTGCAATCTTCATGGCAATGGCAATATCTGCATGCGCCCCAACTGCAACAACAGAGAGTACAGGAAATTACATTGATGATACGGTGATCACCACCAAAATAAAATCAGCTCTACTTTCAGATAAGGTGTTAAAGTCGACAGAAATCAATGTCGAAACTTTTAAAGGCCGTGTACAACTAAGCGGATTTGTCCGTTCTCCTGAAGACATCAAGCGCGCAATTCAGATAGCAAAAGAAGTAAAAGGAGTTAATACGGTAATTAATTCAATCAAACTTCGCTAATAATCTATTAGCATAGATTATTATAGAACGTTTTTTTATAGAATGGTTTTTGTAAAATAGTTTATTGCGCTACAACCTGAAAGATAACGGGTATATGAAAAATGGGGCAATTACGCCCCATTAGCTCTCTCTTGTGCCAAACACACTCGTAATCGACTTACTTTTTTCAACATTACTTTTTTAAAAATTATTTCTTTTAAACATTCAAACAGTTAGAAACTATAACCCACTCCGAACATAAAGACCCACGGGTCAAGACGGGTTTTATATTTTTTATCTACATCACCTACTTTGAATTTCACATCAGTTTCAATATTCATCCACCAAAGCGAAGTGTTCAGCATCCAGTTTTTGTCCAGTTTATAATCCAGACCAACCTGACCCGCTACACCCCAAGAATCTTTCAGATCCAGACTATTTAAATTAGCAGTCTTTACAGTCTCATTATTATTAAATTTTTCGCTAAAAAATGTCGTATAGTTGATACCAATTCCAATATAAGGACGTATTTTATTTTCCGTGTTACCAAAATAATATTGCGCCATTAGAGTTGGCGGTAAATGTTTAACTTCAGCTATTTCACCTGCTCCAGGTAAACTGACTTTATGTTGAAATGGTGTCGCTGCCAATAATTCAACACCAATATTATCGGTAATCATATAGCCAAAAGTTAAACCTAACTGAATATTATTATTGACATCAAAAGACCCCAACTCTAATACATTATCAGAACCAGCATTTGGCCTTACCGTTGCTGTACCTGTGCGGAACAGGAAGTCACCTGCTTCATGGGCAAAAGTCATTGACGGTGCTAACGTAACCGCAGCCAATACAAGCGCAGAAATCTTTTTCATTATCCATCCCATTTTTGTAGTTTTAAAGCAGTCAGAAATATACCCGTCTGTTTACTGTTGCGATCCAAGATAGATCACATCTTTTAAAGATTTTTGGCAAAGTAAGGTATTTACCGTTTTATTATTTCATTTGCGGGATATTTTAAATTGATCCAAATCAAGATTCTCTTAGAATAAAATTTATTGTCATTCATGTTTTATGTCTTAATATTAATTTTTGAGTTAATAACAATAGCAATCTTATATTAAAGACATTTATCCAATATTTTAATTCGCGATAAACCAATTAACATATTATTAATAAATTTATCATTTCCATAAAGCCCATGATAAGTGTGCGGATAAAAAAAGAACACTCATTCCCCTCCAGCCTCAAGTTACAGAATGGAGATAAAGGGGCAAATCTTAGGTATCCAATAATCCCTCGAACAAGGTACAATTAACTACTATTGTTGTTTTATTTGATAGGAGTTACTTTCATGCCCATTACGGCAAATACCCTGTATCGTGACAGCATCAACTTTTTAAAAAATCAACTGTTGAGTATTGTCATCCTCTCTGCCTTTGCCGCGTTGGTGACAACATTGCTGGGGCATTTACTAATGCCGAATGGTGAACAACTCAAGTTATTGGCAGAAATACAAAATATCGTCAGAGAGTCCGGTAATACGGGAATTCAACATTTTGTGGCACAATTAACGCCAGATGAACAATTCATGTTAATACGCACAATGTTCGGGATTTTATTTACCAGCGTATTTGGCAATACTTTACTTACTGCCAGTGTGTTAATACTCATCAATGCAATCTCTAACGGTCAGAAAACCAATGCTATTCATGCCAGCATATTATCAATAACACTGCTGCCTAAAATGTTTTTGCTAATGTTGATCTGTAACCTGTTAGTTCAAATTGGCTATGCTTTGATGCTCCTGCCAGGAATACTATTTTCTATTGCTTTCGCACTTGCTCCTATCTTCTTGTTTGAAAAAGGCAAAAATGTTTTTTCTGCCATGCAAAATAGTTGGAGGTTGGCATTCGATAATTTACGTCTGTTGATCCCCGCTGTGCTGTTATGGCTTGCCATCAAGCTGATACTGGTTCTTGTGCTGGCTAAAATGCCCAGCATTTTACTATCAGTGCTAGATAATTTATTAGCATCTCTGCTACTGGTTTACCTGTTCCGTTTATATATGCTGGTCAAACCACAAAATAAAACTACAAACGGCATGCAATAAACGCCAAATAGTTCACTTCGCTCCAATATTGCGAGGTGAACTATTATCAATACAAACATCATTAATACAAACTATCATAAGTGAGCCACAATTATTTTTCTTGTTTTTCCTTGGCTTGATACTTACTTTGAATCAAACGAATGGCAAAATAGATATCAGGTACAACTATCAGATCTTCATCACTACGACTCAATTTGTTTTGTTTAATCCAGCGATTCAGTTCTGTTCTACGCCCTGCTAGAACCAATGTCACCCCTTTCTCTTTTAATTCTGTGATCAATTCATCCAAAACAACAAAAACACTAACATCATCGTAGGTAAAACTAACCGTCGCATCGACTACCAACCATACAGGGTTATTTGCAGCACGGTTTACATGCTGTAATACCCGCTTTTTGAAGTATCCGACGTTGAAATAAGTAAGAGGAGAGTTAAAACGGTATATCATAATGCCATCCACAGGTTTGATATCACTATGTTGGTGGATGGAACGAACCATGCCTTGCTCATTTACGCCCAGCAATTGATCCGAAGGTCGAAAAACTATCAGTAAAAATTGAAATAGCCCCAACAAAACAGCAAAACCGACACCACCGATCACACCTACCAACAAAACAGCAATTAATGTGAAAATTGACAGTGTAAAAGCCTGACGATTACGTTTTCGATAAGACCAAATATTCTTAAAACTTAATAACGACCACGAGGAAAAGATTAAGACAATACCCAGTGATGACAGAGGGATATATGCCAGAAACTCTGTCATAAACAGCAGTACTAACAAGATAGTACAAGCGGCAATTACAGACACCATTTGCGTTTTACCACCTAATGCATCGTTGACAGCAGTACGACTACCGGCAGCACTGACAGCAAAACCTTGTGATAATGATGCAGCAATATTAGAAATCCCCAATGCCCTGAGTTCTAAATCTGCATCAATTTGATAGCCATTTTTACTGGCAAAACTACGAGCGGTCATCATAAAGCTGACGAAGCTAATCACAGCTAAGTTAATGGAAGGAACAACCAAATCACGTATTTCGCTAAGTTTAAATTCAGGCATTGGTACAACGGGCAAACCACTACTCATATTACCGACAATCTGGATCTCGTATTTACTGAGTTCAAATTGCCAGCTGATATAAGTCAATACGATCATTGCTACCAGTGGTGCAGGCCAGCTTGAACGAAGGAAACGCACACTGAGTAACACCAACAGCGTTATTACTGACATTCCCACCGTTGGCCAGTGAGATTTTAATAATGCATGAGGAAGTGCAATCAATCGTTCGATCAATTCCTCAGGTAAACCAGATAATCCAAAAACTTTAGCAAGTTGATCAGCGATAATAGTAATTGCAACGCCGTTGATAAAGCCTTTTAAAATGGGACGAGATAGAAAATCAGCAAAAGCGCCAAGTCGGAAACGGCTGGCAAGAATACACCAAGATCCTGTCATTAACGTCATAATTATAGCGAGCTGCCAACGGATATGCTCATTTCCATTTGCTAATGGTATAACAGTTGCAGCAATAACTGCGCAAGTTGCTGCATCAGGCCCAACGATTAACTGCCGGGAAGTACCAAACAAAGCATAAGCGAACATAGGTAAAATACAGGCATATAAGCCAATAATGGCACTAATCCCCATTAATTCAGCATAAGCAATTGCAACAGGTAGTGCGACCGCAGCTACGGAAAGGCCCGCTCGCATATCATAACTAAAATAGTCTCTACGATAATTACAGATGCTTTTCAAGCCCGGCATCCAGCGATTCAATATTTCCCACAACATGGCCTTTACGTCCCTTCGTGAAAATGGAACTGATTATAATGCGTTGTTAAATGGAAACTCACAAGTTTCTCGCCCACACTCAGTTTTTCGCTTATTGTGATAAAATTACACGAAACAGATGAAAAATGTTTTTTACCTGATAAATAAACCATTTCATTGAGATCTGATACACTCTGGCACAAATTCAAAAACATGCCATCATTGACTTCACAATGGATTCAACTTATGAAACAACTCTTAGACTTTTTACCACTGGTCGTTTTTTTCATCGTCTACAAAATGTATGACATTTTTTATGCATCTGGTGCCTTGATTGCCGCAACAGGATTAACCCTTGTCATTAGTTACCTAATTTATCGTAAAGTTGAAAAATCCTCCTTAATTACATTTGCTATGGTTGCTATCTTTGGCACACTAACGCTAGCTTTCCACAGTGATCTATTCATTAAATGGAAAGTAACTGTAATTTATAGCATTTTTGCTCTGATTCTGTTTATCAGCCAATGGATTATGAAAAAGCCACTGATTCAACGCATGTTAGGCAAAGAATTAAAATTACCTGATTTTGTCTGGAACAAACTGAACATGGCTTGGGCTGTCTTTTTTCTTGCCTGTGCACTCGCGAATATTTATGTCGCTTTCTGGCTACCTCAAGATATTTGGGTAAACTTTAAAGTGTTCGGATTAACGGCATTGACACTAGTCTTTACTGTATTGAGTGTGGTATATATCTACCGTCATCTGCCTCGCGAACAAAAATAATGTAATGACCCTCATATAGATACCTGCTGATGCAGGTATTGTTGTATTCACCAAATAAAGCAAGTTTTCTAATGACACAACAACAATGCTTACCAAACGGAGAATTGGTTCTCCGTACACTGGCCATGCCTGCTGATACCAATGCCAATGGGGATATTTTCGGTGGCTGGCTGATGTCTCAAATGGATATTGGCGGCGCAATTCTGGCAAAAGAGATTGCTCTGGGACGCGTAGTAACTGTTAGCGTGAATGGCATCAGTTTTCTGAAACCAGTTGCGGTAGGTGACGTCGTATGCTGTTATGCCCGTTGCCTCAAAACGGGAAATTCATCTATCACCATCCATATTGAGGTTTGGGTGAAAAAAGTGGCTTCCGAGCCAGTTGGCCAGCGTTATCGTGCAACAGAAGCTGTTTTCACATATGTTGCTGTTAATGAAAATAATACTTCCCGATCTTTGCCTGAAGATAAAAGACACTTCAAATTGGAAAGCAGTGACTCAGAGTAATGATTCATTAAGAAAGTAACTAATTGTAAATTAAAGGGGTACATTTTTTGATTGTCCCCTTTTTTATTCTGTTTTGAATAGATAAGACGCGGAAATAGTAAGACGCGGATTTACATAACCATTACGAAATTTAATATTTATTATCTTCCTGTGATAATAAAAACGAGTTTTGCTGATGAATTCAAGGGAATGTTCTGCATCCCCCTGAATTTAGAAAGAAACGTTTTGGTAGATTAGGATTGTGAAATACCCGTGATTTTAAACTCAATAGTCGCCACGTATCCAATAGCAGGCGTTTTTTCATAACGCCATTTTCTCATGGCATTTTTCACTTCACGTTCAAAGACATTTCTGGGGGTTGCAGAAATAATCTCGATATTCTTAACTCGACCATTTTCATCAATATCAAATTTTACCTTTACCGTCCCCTCTGTGCCCAATTGCTGAGCTCTGGATGGATAACCGGGATTTGGCCTACTCAATGCCTTTGGCCCTCTTTGTACATTCCCTTTTTCACTAATAGAATGATGATCCGTTTTTTGATCGCTCAAATTCTTTGCCATCTGAGGATTCTGATCAGAAGTAGGCTTCAGCGGTTGTTCTGAAGTTTTTTCTGTCTTTTTCTCTATTGGCTTAAATTCTTTTTTGACAACTTTTTTCTCTTCCGGCTTTTTCACTTCCGGTTTTTTTTCAAGTTTAGGTTTTGGCAGAGCAATTTTCGCAATAGGTTCTGGCTCAGGTTCTGGTGGTTCAGGCATAGCAGATTTAGAGACAGACGCCTCTTCAGCAGCCAACTGGATCATAGCAACAGACATAGGTGCCGCTTCTGGCTGTTTTTCAGGTTCAATAGCTTGAAAAAGCGCCGCAGAAATAGAAATATGTAAACAAACAGAAAGTAGTATCGGCCAATGTATCCAACGCATAAGAGAATTTTTGCTCAGCAGCATGATAGTCAGTTTTTAGATAGTCATTAGTTTAAATGCAAATGACTATCATATTCAATAAAGATTCAAAACATCTGTATCCATCATCTTTCAAATTGCAGCTTTGTTAACTGTACTGCGTTGACTGTGTGCAACCTGAAATTTGGGATCAAACACCTAGGTATATATCATGCGGAACATCATGTTAAACCCATTCTGCGTTATGGATGAATAGAATCGATCTACGACGCTTATAAGCACCTATCTTGCGTGCTGTATAGATACGAAAATTACGGCGCGTTTGCCCTTCCATCCAGCGACGGCGGCGACGGATACTTTGACGAAGCATTCTCCAACGTCCTACTTCTCTTCTACTGTGTTTCATAAGATATTCCAGGCTAATTCTCTCAGGGTGAATAACATTATTCTTAATCGGCACTATTAGAGATGTCAACCAATTGCCAATTTTGTCCACGAATCTGATACAAATAGTGTATTGTTCGAGGTATGTATTTAATCAATGATATTAAGTTGATCGTTTACCCAAATTTCTAGAAACTTACGGTAATGACTGCATGAAATACTTAAATAAACAGGATTGATTGCTACGTATGACAACTTTCTACTCCGTACTGAGCTGGCTGGCGATTTTCTTATACTGGTTAATTATTGCGGGTATTACCATACGGGTTTTGATAAAACGTCGCCCTGTGACATCAGCAATGACTTGGGTGCTTATTATTTACATCATCCCTTTGGTCGGTATTATTGCTTATTTGTCATTTGGCGAATTATACCTTGGCAAGCGTAGGGTTGAGCAGGCCAAACAAATGCGCCCATCGGTGGACAAATGGCTAGCAGAGTTAAGAAAATCCCCTCAAATTTTTGCCGACGAAAACAGTGAAGTTGCTACTCCACTGTTTCAACTGTGCGAGCGTCGCCAAAAGCTCAAAGGTGTCAGAGGCAATAAAATGCAGTTAATGACATCTTATGATAACTCACTGAAAGCGATCGTTCATGATATCGAAAATGCCAAATACAATATCGAGATGGTGTTTTATATATGGCAATCCGGAGGGCTGGTTGATCAGGTCACTGATGCCCTGATGCGCGCGGCCAAACGCGGTGTGAAATGTCGAATCATGGTGGACTCAGCAGGAAGCTGGCAATTTTTCCGTAGCCCTTATCCTGATATTATGCGGAAGGCTGGTATTGCCTTTGTCGAATCGCTAAAAGTCAACATATTCCGTTTATTCTTGCGTCGCATGGATTTACGTCAGCATAGAAAAATTATTCTTATCGATAATCATATTTCATACACTGGTAGCATGAATATGGTCGACCCACGTTTTTTTAAACAAGATGCCGGTGTTGGTCAATGGATCGATATCATGGTGAGAATGGAAGGCCCTGTTACAACAACTTTGGGGATCATTTACGCCTTTGACTGGGAAATGGAAACAGGCCAACGTCACCTTCCTTCTCCGCCAGACAGTATCATAATGCCCTTCGAGCAAGCCAGTGGTCATACAGCTCAAGTTATTGCTTCCGGGCCAGGATTCCCGGATGAATTGATCCAACAGTCCTTAATGACCGCTATTTTTTCTGCCCGCAAACAGCTTATTCTTACTACCCCATATTTTGTTCCCAGTGATGATTTAATGCATGCAATTTGCACTGCGGCTATGCGAGGTGTAGATGTCAACATCATTGTGCCAAGTCAGAACAACTCATTTCTTGTTCGCTGGGCCAGCCGTGCGTTTTTTTCAGAATTACTGGAAGCTGGCGTAAAAATTTATCAATTTGAAGATGGCTTGTTACATACCAAGAGTGTTTTGGTCGATGGACAACTCAGTATGGTCGGTTCTGTCAATTTAGATATGCGTAGCCTGTGGTTGAATTTTGAAATTACAGTTGTGATTGACGATGAATACTTTGGCAGTGATTTAACACTGGTTCAACAAGACTACATTATGCGTTCAACATTGCTTGCAAACAGCAAATGGGAAAAACGTCCAGTGTGGCATCGTATCCTTGAACGTATTTGCTACTTTTTCAGCCCACTTTTATAGCTCATAGCAAATATAACTCATGGTAAAAAGCAGAAAGAAAGCAAATTGGTCAATAATTTTTTCAACGCGAATAAGTATTTATTCAATATAGAACATGTTTTAATTTCACTTTGTTATTAATCTCGGACATTGCCATTATGGAACATCAATCGACACATTCTATGCAATTGGATTTAAACAACCGAATAACTGAAGATGAAGCGCTTGAAAAAGCTTACGATATCTTTTTAGAACAAGCGCTTTCTAATCTCGATCCGGCTGATAGTCTATTGTTTAATCTGCAATTTGAGGAACGGGGCGGCGCTGAATTATTGGGTCCTTCACGAGTCTGGCTTGAACATGTTGATTTTGATTTGGATCCGGACTTTTTTTCAGAAGTTATTATTGGATTAGCTGAATCAGATGATGCTGAAATTGATGATATCTTTGCCCGTATCTTGATCTGTCGGGAAAAATCTCACTCTATCTGCCATATTCTATGGAAAAAATAATAATTCTGTCTTTTTTAATATGTCTCCCTAACCGATAAAAATGCCCTCATCTTGAGGGCATTAAATCTAAATTCGTGACAATGTCACGCTGACATATTTGCATATAACTGTTTGCATATAACTGACTAGAGAGGATCAACCTTCAAGCAAGACACCGCATGTTTAAAACTTCCCTCAAGCAATGGACGGGTTTTAGCGCATTCAGCATCTGCCATCGGACAACGGGTGCGAAATACACATCCGGATGGGGGATCAATCGGTGAAGGGAGTTCTCCCTCCAACAATTCAATATGTTTATTGCGCTCTTTATCTGGATCGGGGATTGGCACTGCCGACATCAGCGCTCGGGTATATGGATGCAACGGATTATGATAAACCTCGTCGTAAGTACCTAATTCTACGGCATTCCCCAAATACATTACCAAGACGCGGTCTGATATGTGTTTTACTATCGATAAGTCATGAGCAATAAAAATCAGGGAAAGCCCCATTTCCCGCTGTAATTCCTGCAACAAGTTAACGACTTGTGCCTGAATGGAAACATCAAGTGCCGAAACAGGTTCGTCACAGATAACTAATTTAGGCTCCAGAATCAAAGCGCGAGCAATTCCAATACGCTGGCACTGCCCTCCAGAGAATTCATGAGGATAACGGTTTATCAAGTTAGGCAACAACCCTACCCGCATCATCAGCTTTTTGACTTTTTCTTTTACTTCCCCATCTTTCATTTTAGGGTAATAAGTTCTCAATGGCTCTGCGATAATATCGCCAATGGTCATGCGCGGATTCAGTGATGCCAGAGGGTCTTGGAAAATCATCTGGATATCATTGCGAATATCGCGCCATTGCTTGTTATTCATATCCAGCAAGCTCTGGCCAAGCCATGAAACTGCACCACCCGACGCTTTCACCAGCCCAATCACTGCCCTGGCAAGTGTTGATTTCCCGCAGCCAGATTCTCCCACAACTCCCAGTGTTTCACCCTCATATAACCTTAAGGTGACGCCATCTACCGCCTTTAAGGTTTTTGCCGACTGCCAGAACCACTGTTTTCCATCTTTAATGTCAAAATAAACTTTGAGATCGTCAACTTCCAATAAGACGCGTTTTTCAGCTATTGTGCTCATACTAATTCCTCCTGGAGTTTAAAGCAGGCACGCAAGCGCCCCATGCCAAATTTTTCCAACTGTGGTTCCTCACAAGCACAACGCTCAGTAGCAAATTGGCAACGTGGCTGGAATGGGCATCCCTTTGGCAAACGCAATAAGTTAGGAGGATTACCTTGAATTGTTTCCAATGCTTCTTCATCGCCATCCAGACGAGGAACAGCATTCAATAACCCGATCGAGTATGGATGTGTAGGATGGTAAAATACATCACGCGCCGTACCATATTCCATTGTTCTCCCTGCATACATGACTAATACTTTGTCACAAATGCCGGCAACCACACCCAAGTCATGGGTAATCATGATGATGGCAGTATTAAACTCTTTTTTCAGCTCGTTGAGCAACGTCATGATCTGTGCCTGAACTGTTACGTCCAATGCAGTTGTTGGTTCATCAGCAATCAACAGCTTAGGTTGACACAATAGTGCCATTGCAATCATGACTCGTTGACGCATACCACCAGAAAACTCATGCGGGTACATTTTCATGCGCTTACGCGCTTCCGGCATCTTAACGGCATCCAGCATGCGGATGGATTCGTCAAGAGCCTCACTTTTACCCATATTTTTATGCAACATCAATACTTCTATTAATTGATCACCCACCTGCATATAAGGATTTAGAGAAGTCATGGGATCTTGGAATATCATTGAGATCTCTTCTGCCCGCATCCGGTTCAATTCTTTTTCTTTCAGATTGAGGATTTCTCGTCCATTAAAGGTGGTAGAACCACTGACAGAACCGTTACTGGCCAATAACCCCATTAATGCAAACGCCGTCTGTGATTTACCTGAACCAGATTCTCCCACGATCCCCAGTGTTTCGCCGGCCTGTAAGTCAAAATTCAATTTGTTCACGGCAGTCACATTGCCATCAGGAGTGCTGAATACTACATTCAGGTCTTTTACCGATAAGAGTGATTCAACATTTTTCGAAGTTTCTACGCTATTCATAGGCTCTCCTTAACGGTCTTTCGGGTCGAGGGCATCTCGCAGGCCGTCACCAATAAAGTTAAAACAAAACAGGGTCATTACCAGAAAGCCTGCCGGAAATAACAGTAACCACGGAGCTACTTCCATTGAGTTGGCACCATCACTTAACAAAGCTCCCCAACTGCTGAGTGGTTCCTGAGTTCCCAAACCAAGGAAGCTCAAAAACGATTCAAACAGGATCATACTGGGAACGAGCAATGAAGCATAAACCACTACAACACCCAATACATTTGGCACGATATGACGCAAAACGATATGACGGGTAGAAACCCCACCAACCAACGCGGCTTCAATGAACTCCTTGCGTTTTAAACTCAATGTCTGACCACGGACAATACGCGCCATGTCCAGCCACGACACCATGCCTATTGCAACGAAAATTAACAAGATGTTTTGACCGAAGAAAGTAACCAGAAGGATAACGAAGAACATGAATGGGAAAGAATTAAGGATCTCCAACAAACGCATCATGACCATGTCAATTTTGCCGCCGAGATAACCTGACGTTGCACCATATAGGGTACCGAATAACACGGCAATCAAAGCTGCAGCAATTCCGACCATTAATGAAATACGTCCGCCAATAGCTATACGAACTAACAAATCACGTCCCGATGAGTCAGTGCCGAAATAGTGTTTGGATTCAAAATCTGGCGACATCGTCATCATATTCCAATCAGTGTCATCATAAGCAAATTGAGACAGCATCGGGGCTAAAATTACAAATAATGTGATCAGGAATAGAATACATAAACTCGTAATCGCCGCCTTGTTATGTATAAAACGACGGCGTGCATCCTGCCATAAACTGCGGCCTTCAATTTCCAGCTGCTCAGAAAAATTTTCCAGAGCTTCGCTATTTTTTTTATTCAGTAACATTGCGTGCTCCAGTCTTAGTAACGAATTTTCGGATCAATAACGGCATATAGCACATCAACAATGGCATTAAACATAATTGTCAAGCCCCCCACCAAAATCGTTAAACTAAGTACCAGTGAGTAATCACGGTTTAATGCGCCATTAACAAACAATTGCCCCAACCCCGGCAAACCGAAAATAGTTTCAATAACCATAGAACCGGTAATGATGCCGACGAATGCTGGACCCATATAAGAAATAACTGGCAATAAAGCGGGTTTTAGTGCGTGACGGAAAATAATCTTCCGCAATGGCAAGCCCTTCGCTCGTGCAGTACGAATAAAGTTGGAGTGTAAGATTTCGATCATAGAACCACGGGTAATACGGGAGATACTGGCAATATAGGAGAGGGAAAGTGCAACCATAGGCAAGAGCATATATTTAGGCGCTCCACCATTCCAGCCTCCTCCCGGTAACCATTTTAATGTAATGGCGAATATTAAAACTAATAAGGGGGCAACCACGAAACTGGGTATCACAACCCCTGTCATGGCAAACCCCATCACCGTGTAGTCCCATTTTGTATTCTGGTTCAATGCGGCAATAACCCCTGCACTGACTCCGAATATTACTGCCATAACAAAGGCTGCAAATCCCAATTTAGCAGAAACAGGCAAAGCTTCTGCAACCAGATCATTTACACTGTAGTCTTTATATTTGAATGAAGGACCAAAATCCCCTTTGGAAAGCTGGATTAAATAATTGAAATATTGTTTATAGATAGGGTCATTCAGATGATATTTCGCTTCAATATTTGCCATAACTTCTGGCGGTAGCTTCCTTTCCCCTGTAAACGGGCTGCCCGGTGCAAGCCGCATCATAAAAAACGAAATAGTAATAAGTATAAAAAGTGTCGGGATCGCCTCTAAGCAGCGGCGTAAAATAAATTTTAGCATTGCCCGTTCCTATTGTTTAACCAAACCATGGCTTTTAATTATCTGACAAGCGGATGACCAAACCGGATCATCCGCTAATTCCTAATGTTTTATTATGTATAGATCTTTGGTATGGAAATTATCTAATGGATCCTTTCCGGTATAACCACCAATATAAGGTTTTAATAAACGAGTATTTGTATAGTAATAGATTGGAACAATCGCAGAATCTTTATCCAATTGAGCATTAGCTTTGGCATAAACTTCAGCTCGTTCTTTATCAGTTTTTACTTGGAGTGATTGTTTCATTAATGCATCAAATTCTTTACTCTTATAGTGAGCAGTATTGTTACTACTATCAGATAACATGGGATTCAAGAAGGTAGAGGCTTCATTATAATCAGCACACCATCCGGCACGGGCAATGTCATAATTACCCTGATGACGGGAATCAAGGAAAGTTTTCCATTCCTGATTTTCGAGGGAAACGTCAATACCGATATTCTTTTTCCAAACGGAAGCGGCGGCAATGGCTAACTTTTTATGCAGATCGGAAGTGTTGTACAGTAGCTTAATTTTCAGGGGATTCTCTTTAGTAAATCCAGCTTCAGATAAAAGTTTTTTCGCTTCTACATTACGCTGTGGCTGATTCAATTTAGCATACCAGTCTGGTTTTTCATCTTTAAAATCGGCGATATAGGGTGGTGTATATCCATAAGCTGGTATATCCCCCTGATTTTTCACCTTATTAGTCATAAGATCGCTATCCATACCCAGCTTCAGTGCAGTACGTACTCGTGGATCGTTAAATGGTGGCCTTTCGTTATTAATTTCGTAGTAGTAAGTGCACAATTTCGGGTTAACACGTAGTTGTTCAGGGATCTCTTTTTTCAATTTCTGGAATAATTCAATCGGCAAGTTGTCATAGCTCATCTCGATTTCGCCAGCCCGATAGCGATTAACGTCAGTAACTTCAGAGGAAATAGGCAGGACAGTAACTTGATTAATGACCGTGTTTTTATTATCCCAATAAGTTGGGCTACGTTCGAAGATAAGGCGTTCATTGATTACCCAACTCTTCAGTTTATAAGCGCCATTGCCAACAAAATTGTGTGGTTGTGTCCACCTCTCGCCATATTTTTCTACGGTTCCACGATGGACCGGTGATGTACTTGTATGGACAAGTAATCTGACTAAATAAGGTACAGGCTCGCTGAGTGTTAATTCTAACGTATGATCATCCAATGCTTTGATACCCAATGTTTCCGGCTTTTGTTTACCTCTGATGATATCGTCAACATTAAGAATGTGAGCATATTGAAGAAAACTTGCATAAGGAGATGCAGTATTTGGATCTGTTACACGACGCCAGCTGTAAACAAAATCCTGTGCAGTGACAGGGTCACCATTAGACCATTTTGCATCTTTACGTAAGTGAAACGTCCAAACCTTAAAATCCTTATTTTCCCAACTTTCTGCAACTCCCGGTATAATTTTACCATCAGGTTCATTTATCACCAGAGTTTCAAACAAATCACGTGCGATGTTGGATTCAGGCACACCTTCAATTTTATGTGGATCCAATGATTGGGGTTCAGAGCCATTATTGCGGACTAACACCTGTTTTGCAGCGTCCGCAAGTTGCACGCCAGCGGGCACTTGCGCTGCAAAGGACTGCCCCATCATCATGCTTAGCGCTACCGTAATGCCAATAGCAAGTTTTTTCTTTGTTGTGTTTATCATCTTATTACTCCACTTGAAATCATCTGACCCATTAAAGTCATATCCACACATTGGGATGGTTATTATCCGCGTGCAAAAATAACTATTTTGTTTACAGCAAGACAATACCCTGTGATATTGGTTAATTATTCACCATTTTAATATATAAATTCTTTAAATCGATATAATCCAGCGGATCTTTTCCTGTCATTCCCCCAACCGTGGGGCGAATGAGGCGCACACTGACACGGTAATAAACCGGTATTAATCCTGAATCTTTATCAAGCTGAGCTTCAGCCAACTGATAAAGTTCCTTACGTGTAGAGTTGTCTTTAGCAATAAGAGCCTGATTAAGATAATCATCAAAATCGGTACTTTGATAAAAAGTGGTATTGTTGCTGCTACTTGACAACAATATATTCAAGAAAGAAGAGGGTTCGTTATAATCGCCACACCATGTCGCCCTCGCGACATCATAATTTCCTTGATGACGGTTCTGGAGAGAGGTTTTCCACTCCTGATTTTGCAAAGTGACCTTCGCACCAATATTTTTTTGCCACATAGAAGCCGCAGCGATAGCTTGTTGTTTATTTTGTTCTGATGTGTTGTACAACAAAGCAAATTTAAGAGGATTACTGGCATTAAAACCAGCTTCTTTCAACAATTCCCTTGCCCGCTGATTGCGCTGTTCCTGTGTCCAACTTACCCATTCCGGCTTGAGGGTCAAGCCACCACCAATATAAGTTGGGGTAAAACCATACGCGGGGATTTGCCCCTGCCCCATGATTCTTTCCGTTATAATATCCCGATCAAGACTCAGTTTTATGGCTTCACGTACCCGCTTATCTTTAAACAACGGATTCTGATTATTGATTTCGTAGTAGAACGTACACAGGTAAGGTGAAGTTTTTAATTGATCAGGAATATCCCGTTTCATTTTTTGATACAGATCAGGAGGAATGGCATTGTTAGTAATATCCACTTCCCCACTACGATAACGGTTAACATCACTCACTCCTGAGACAATAGGCAGAAAAATACCTTTTTCAATGACGGTTTCTTTATTGTTCCAGTACTGAGAATTACGCGTTAGAATAATTCGTTCATTGACCACCCAATCTTTCAATATATAAGCTCCATTACCAATATAATTTTCTGGCAATGTCCACTTATTACCCCATTTTTCAACAACATCCTGTCTGACGGGTTTTACTGCTGTATGGCTCAACATATCGACCAGATAAGGAACCGCCTGACTAAGTGTGATTTGGAAACGACGATCATCCAGTGCCTTAACGCCCAACTGTTCTGGTGACTTTATGCCTTTCAGAATATCGTCAACATTCTGAACATAGGCATATTGTAAATAACTGGCATAGGGTGACCCTGTGCTTGGATCGGCGAGACGACGCCAACTGTAGACAAAATCCTGCGCAGTAACAGGCTTGCCATCATTCCATTTGGCATCGTCACGTAAATAGAATGTCCATACTTTATAACCTTCATTTTCCCATCTTTCTGCTACGCCAGGCACAGTTTCACCATTTGACTCAGTGGTTACCAACCCTTCCAACAAATTGCGGATAATGGCAGTTTCTGGATTACCTTCAACTTTATGCGGATCCAATGAAGTAACTTCAACCCCATTGTTAACGGTGACTTCTTGTTTTTCGGCTAGTGTCACTCCTGCAGGAATAGTCGCAGCAATGCCCTGTACAGCAGGAAAAGATAATAAAACGATACTCGAAATCAACCAACCCAACTTTGATGTTTTTTTTCTCATTTTTCGTTTTCGCTCCAAATTATAAACAGCAAATAAATCGTTTTTAATCTACTAACTCTAATAAGTTACTTATCACGTTAACAAATGGTAATTAACCCCACTAAAAAACTATGACCACATAATAATTGTTATATAATTTTTATAATAAATTTATTAAAACATTAAGGCAATTCATTAACCTTGTATACAATTCATTCACATAATTAATGTAACCTATTGATAACAGTAGATTTATTCTATTACCTCAAGGCGATATTTATGAAATTCTATCGAAATAGAAAATAAACATTATTTTAACAAAATGCAATCACTGCAGAGTAAAAGTCCACCTTCATCACAAAACAATGAAACAAGCCACCAAGCAGGTAAGGTTATAAAAAACAAAATAGTGTGAAAAATCACAGTATTATTTTGAGGAAAGTACAAACTAAAAAGGAATAAAATATAAACAATGACTTCGAAGAAATTACGCAGAAATGATGTTATTGACCCATCACACTTTAATTGGTTATTTATTAGTTAATCTTTGTTTAATATACTTTCAGTTTAAGTATAAAATTTTGCCTTATTACATTAATAGATTAAATAAATACATAAGTTATCTTTGTTATATCACAGTAATCCAGAAACAAAGTTTTTACTCCAGTGACAATAAACTCAACACCCAGCGACATTAACAATAACTCCATAATTCGAGTAATCACATTAATGCCGGTTTGTCCCAAAAATTTTACCAACAAAGATGCTGAGCGGAGTAACAACCAGCAGCAAAAAGCAAAAGTTAATAAATTGTATCTCTTGGGTTAAATAAAAATTTAAAACCACCTAAATATCAACCCAATTCATTATTCCAAATACAATAGCTGAATTGAGTCAGCTTGATGTTTTCGTGATCTAAATCACAATATAAAAGTCTGTAAATGGTAAGCTGGATTCAATCTAAAATATCAAGGAAAAAAACTATTCACATATCAATTATTTTATTAAGCAATTTTTTAAGGTAATTAGCGGTATTCACGATTAAATCCAAACGATTAATCTCATAATATTATTTGATAACTTAATCATCTTACAGCTAATTACCTTAAAAAATTTAACGTTTATCAGGAGTAATTTTTATGGCTGTAACTCAGATCTCAGAACTCAATGAATTAGTTGCTCGCGTAAAAAAAGCCCAACATGAATTTGCTAATTTTTCTCAGGGGCAAGTTGACCGAATTTTCCGAGCGGCAGCTCTTGCTGCTGCTGATGCCCGTATTCCATTAGCTAAATTAGCTGTATCCGAATCTGGTATGGGAATTGTGGAAGATAAAGTGATCAAAAACCACTTTGCTTCTGAATATATCTATAATGCTTATAAAGATGATAAAACTTGCGGTATCTTATCTGAAGATAATACTTTCGGTACCATTACTATTGCTGAACCTATTGGCTTAATTTGCGGTATTGTTCCAACAACAAACCCAACATCTACCGCAATTTTTAAAGCGCTTATCAGCCTGAAAACCCGTAATGGTATTATTTTTTCTCCTCATCCACGCGCCAAAAAAGCAACCAACAGAGCGGCTTCAATCGTCTTAAACGCAGCAATTGAAGCAGGCGCACCAAAGGATATCATCGGTTGGATAGATGAACCTTCCGTTGAGCTTTCAAATGCCTTAATGCACCACCCTGATATTAATCTTATTCTGGCAACAGGTGGCCCAGGCATGGTAAAAGCAGCCTATAGCTCAGGTAAACCCGCGATTGGTGTTGGTGCAGGTAATACCCCTGTCGTGATTGATGAATCAGCAGATATCAAACGCGCTGTCGCATCCATCCTGATGTCTAAGACGTTTGATAATGGTGTGATTTGTGCTTCAGAACAATCAGTCATCGTCGTTGATTCTGTGTATGCACAAGTCCGTGAACGGTTTTCAACTCACGGTGGATATCTTCTTCAGGGCAAAGAGCTAAAAGCCGTTCAAGACGTTATTTTGAAAAATGGTAACTTAAATGCAGCAATTGTTGGTCAGCCAGCAACAAAAATTGCTGAAATGGCTGGTATCGATGTACCTGAAAATACTAAAATTCTTATCGGTGAAGTTACTCTGATAGATGAAGCAGAACCCTTTGCCCATGAAAAATTATCACCATTGCTTGCCATGTACCGAGGAAAAAACTTTGAAGATGCTGTCGAAAAAGCCGAGAAATTGGTTGAAATGGGAGGTATTGGACACACTTCATGCCTCTATACCGAACAAGATAATCAGGCGGAACGCATTAAATACTTTGGCAATAAAATGAAGACCGCGCGTATTTTGATCAACACGCCTGCATCTCAAGGCGGTATCGGCGATTTGTATAATTTTAAGCTGTCCCCTTCTCTGACACTGGGTTGTGGTTCTTGGGGTGGTAATTCTATTTCTGAAAATGTTGGACCAAAACACCTGATCAATACGAAAACCGTCGCCAAAAGAGCCGAGAATATGTTGTGGCACAAACTTCCAAAATCAATCTATTTCCGACGCGGTTCTTTGCCCATCGCATTGGAAGAAGTCGCGACCGATGGCACCAAACGCGCCTTTATTGTAACCGATCGTTTCTTGTTCAATAACGGCTATGCCGATCAGGTTATTAATGTCTTGAAATCTTATGGCGTTGAAACCGAAGTATTTTTTGAAGTCGAAGCAGATCCAACACTGAGCATCGTCCGCAAAGGCGCTGAACAAATGCATCTGTTTAAACCTGATGTCATTATTGCCCTTGGCGGTGGTTCCCCCATGGATGCTGCCAAAATTATGTGGGTGATGTATGAGCATCCCGAAACACATTTTGAAGAACTGGCTTTGCGATTTATGGATATCCGCAAACGTATCTATAAGTTCCCGAAAATGGGTGTGAAAGCTAAAATGATTGCCATTACCACCACTTCAGGTACAGGTTCAGAAGTAACCCCTTTTGCGGTTGTAACCGATGATATAACCGGACAGAAATACCCTTTGGCAGACTACGCACTGACCCCCGATATGGCGATCGTCGACGCAAACCTAGTCATGAATATGCCAAAATCTCTATGTGCTTTTGGTGGTCTGGATGCAGTGACCCACGCACTGGAAGCCTATGTTTCTGTTTTAGCCAATGAATATTCTGATGGTCAGGCATTGCAAGCATTAAAGCTACTGAAAGATTTTCTGCCTGCCAGTTATCACGAAGGTGCCAAAAACCCCGTTGCCCGTGAACGTGTCCATAATGCAGCCACTATAGCCGGTATTGCCTTTGCTAATGCATTCTTGGGAGTATGTCACTCCATGGCTCATAAACTGGGTTCTGAGTTTCATATCCCACATGGTTTAGCTAATGCGCTGTTAATTTGTAACGTGATTCGCTACAACGCTAACGATAACCCGACAAAACAAACTGCATTCAGCCAATATGACCGCCCACAAGCGCGACGTCGCTATGCGGAAATTGCAGACCATTTGGGGTTAACCACATCAAGTGATCGTACAGCTGTCAAAGTTGAAAAACTATTAGCTTGGCTAGAAGAAATGAAATCTCAACTAAACATCCCAGCGTCAATTCGTGAGACAGGTGTGCAAGAGGCTGACTTCCTGGCCAAAATAGACAAACTCGCAGAAGATTCATTTGATGATCAATGCACTGGTGCTAACCCACGTTATCCATTAATTTCTGAACTGAAACAACTACTGTTAGATTCTTTTTATGGTTGTGAATTCACAGAACAGGGCAAATCTCAGGAGGCAGCAAAAGCGAATTGAAAGAATAATAAGAAATAATAAGAAATGATAGGCTGATTGATAAAACTTAAAAGGCGTTGGAACAATCCAACGCCTTTTATTATTTTATTTTCTAACCAATTATTTCTTAGCCTATTTCTTAGCGTAATAGTTTTATACTACTCGATTACAACTGGTGACGTATTAGACCTTTTTTGCCTTAGCTTCACGAATAACATCAGTATAGTGCCTACGACACACAGATACGTATTTTTCATTACCGCCGATATCTACCTGAGCACCATCATAAACAACGCTACCATCGCTGCTAAAACGAAGCACACGGCTAGCTTTTCTCCCACAATGACAAATTGTTTTTAGCTCCACCAATTTATCTGACCACGCGAGAAGATATTCACTTCCACTGAATAACTCACCTTGAAAATCGGTCCTTAAACCATAACAAAGAGCAGGGATATCGTCATAATCTACAATTTCACAAAGTTGTTCGACATGTTCTTTCGTCAAGAATTGGCATTCATCAATCAAAACGCAATGAACTTTTTCTGCCTCATTTTCACTTCTGATAAGCTCAGCAATATTTGTTTTTGGTGAAAACAACAAAGCTTCAGCGGATAAGCCAATACGGGAGCTGACATTTCCTTTTCCGAATCGAGTATCGATTTCCGCTGTAAAGATCAGCGTTCTCATTCCTCTTTCGTTATAGTTATAGGAAGATTGCAATAAGGAAGTTGATTTCCCTGCGTTCATGGCAGAATAATAAAAATAAAGCTGAGCCATTGGCCCGTCCATCCTCTTGTCAAATTTAATCAGGTGATATATCAGCGTTAGTTTATCACAAACTCTGAAAGAGATTATCCTTGTTATTGTCAAATATGGACTGGCAAAAACAAATTAGAATGAATAAGAAAAGATTATTTTCATGATAATTATCACATTTGCGTATATAAAATCAACACCATAAGTATTTGCTGAGTGTCAAATGAACAAAGTCAACAACAAAAATAAATCGTTATTTCACCCCCACCATTTGAATATTAATAATCATGGTGGTTTACTTTTGTTCAATTCACACACCATAATCATAATCAATAGATTATCCATAAAAAACTTTCATCTCATCCTTGCTCTTCAGCTTATTCATAGCAAAATAATTAACGTTCCTTACAAATTGACTATAAATTAGTTTTATACCTCATGATTTACCCTTACTAAACTTTACAGTAATCCTTCTTCATACTTATTGAAAAATGGTAAGCTCAATAGCAGAATTAAAACACAATATATCGATTATCAAAAAAATTGCATTTTAAAATGACATGTTTTAGTCTGAGAAAGTAAATTCACTATTGCAGAAAATAAAATAGCATTCTATTATTATCCCTACATCAGCCATCATCATTATAATTTGAGACCAGGACAATGAGCGAGAATTTAAAATCTTTAAATAACATCCGTACCTTGCGCGCGCAAGCTAGAGAATGTGAACTTAGTACTTTAGAAGAAATGCTGGAAAAACTTACAACTGTTGTTGAAGAACGTCGCGATGAAGATAGCCAGGCTCGTGCACAAATAGAAGAACGTACACGTAAGCTTCAAGAATACCGTGAAATGCTGGAGAAAGACGGTATTGAATTAAGCGATTTAGTGGATGCTTTAAGTGGTAAATCTACTGGTAAATCTAAACGTGCTGCACGTCCGGCTAAATATTCATACGTTGATGAAGGTGAAATTAAAACCTGGACTGGCCAAGGCCGTACACCAGCTGTAATCAAAAAAGCGATTGATGAAGAAGGCAAAAAACTGGAAGATTTCTTGATCTAATCAATTGTTTTGTGAAATTAATTACAAAAATACCCTATCAAGGGTATTTTTGTTTTATTATAAATATAACTAACTAGGTTAATTACGGGCTGATGTAGGAATACAAAGAGTTATATTAATGACTAAATCGCTTTAATATTCTCTATGTGATAAAAAAAATTTAACACTAACTTAGTTTTTTTTTAACATAATCTTATAAAAAAGGAGCTATTCGCTCCTTTATTCTATTTTTACTGTACCTACTTCTGATAAAAGCCCAAATACCAATCTACAAACCGTTTCACCCCTTCCCTTACCGGGGTGTTAGGCGAAAAGCCAATCTTATTGAAAAGTGCGCTTGAATCTGCACACGTTGATAATACTTCGCCATCTTGAATTTCCATAAAGTTTTTCTTTGCCTCAATCCCTAATGAGGTCTCAATAGCGTCAATAAAATCACCCAGTTTTGTCGGCTGACCATTACCGATATTGTAAACTCGATATGGCGCAGAGCTGGCAGATATCTGCCCATCTTCAACTAACCAATCTTTATTTGAAGTAGGAATGATATCCTGCAATCTGATTATAGATTCAACAATATCATCAATATATGTGAAATCTCTCACCATATTGCCATGATTATAAACATCAATCGACTTACCTTCTAACATAGCTTTAGTGAATTTAAATAAAGCCATATCAGGGCGCCCCCAAGGGCCATATACGGTAAAAAATCTCAATCCTGTTGTGGGCAGTTGATAAAGGTGTGAATAGCTGTGAGACATTAACTCATCAGACTTTTTCGTTGCTGCATATAAAGAAACAGGATGATCAACAGAATCACCTGTAGAAAAAGGTTGCTTTTTATTTAAGCCATATACTGAACTGGAAGAGGCATATAATAGATGTTCTACACAATGATGGCGGCAACCTTCAAGAATATTGATATGACCGATGATATTGGCATCTATATATGCCATTGGGTTTTCTATTGAATAACGTACACCTGGCTGAGCGCCTAAATGGATCACCCGCTGAAATTGATGTTTAGCAAACAATTCAGGTATTGCAACTCTGTCAGCCAGATCTAATTTTTCAAATTTAAAATTTGAATGAGGGAGTAATAAATTTAATCTCGCCTGTTTCAAATTAACGTCATAATAATCATTGAAGTTATCAATACCGACAACCTCATGCCCCATATTCAATAACCGCCGACTAACATGAAAACCAATAAACCCAGCAGAACCTGTAACTAAAAATTTCATATATTAACTCAAATAACTGGTTTGATTGAGGCGCCGCGACCAATGCCATAGTATATAAAACCACGTGATTGCAGGCGTTCTGGATCATAAAGATTGCGTCCATCAAAAATCACAGGAGTTTTTAATGAATCCTTAATCACATCAAAATCAGGTGCTCTGAAGTTTTGCCATTCTGTACAGATAATCAAAGCATCAGCACCTTTTAGTGCCGCTTCTTTTGTTCCCATTAAAGAGAGATTATCACGCTGCCCATAAATACGCTGGGCCTCTTGCATAGCTTCAGGATCATACGCCTGAACTTTAGCACCACATTCCCATAACATTTCCATCAATACACAGCTTGATGCCTCACGCATATCATCTGTATTAGGCTTAAATGACAGTCCCCAAACAGCAAATGTTTTGCCCGATAAATCATTACCAAAATGGCATTTTACAAAAGTAGGTAATTTGCTTTTCTGTTTCTCGTTAACCTGTTCCACTGCCTGAAGAATTTTTGGCGTATATCCAATTTGTTCAGAAGTCCGGATCAATGCCTGAACATCTTTAGGGAAACATGAACCGCCATATCCACATCCAGGGTAAATAAAGTGATATCCGATTCGTGAATCGGAACCAATTCCCTGACGTATATTTTCAATGTCCGCCCCCAGCATTTCTGCCAAGTTAGCAATTTCATTCATGAAACTGATTTTTGTCGCCAACATGCAGTTGGCAGCATATTTAGTCAGCTCAGCACTGCGGATATCCATGACAATCATACGATCATGATTACGATTAAACGGCTCATACAATTCACGCATTACATCAACCACATCGTCATTATCACAGCCAATAATAATGCGTTCAGGGCGCATACAATCAGCAACAGCGGCTCCTTCCTTCAAAAACTCAGGATTGGAAACAACATCAAACGGAAGCTCTATATTGCGCCCTGCCAATGTTGCTTGCATCACCGCTCTGACTTTATCAGCCGTACCTACTGGCACAGTTGACTTATCGACAATGACTTTATGATCATCCATATTTTCCGCAATAGTTCTGGCTACGGCAGTGACATACTTGAGATCAGCAGAGCCATCTTCATCAGGGGGTGTTCCTACTGCAATAAACTGTAATTTACCATGAGCAATACCGGCTTTGGCATTCGTTGTAAAATTCAGCCGTCCTTCAGCATGATTTTTCTTTACTAAAGGCGTCAAACCCGGTTCAAAAATAGGAATTTGACCATTTTTCAGGTTTTCGACTTTTTTTGCATCAACATCAACACAAAGTACGTCATGTCCAACTTCAGCAAATACGGTTGCTTGCACTAAGCCTACGTAGCCAATACCAAATACAGTAACTTTCATATCACACCTTAAAGTACTAATAGATTATTTTTCAATCTGATTTTGCAAGGCCATGATCCAATCCGTGAATGATTTGCCCAATTCATTATGTTTCATGCCATATTCAACAAATGCCTGCATATAACCCAATTTATTGCCACAATCATGGCTACGACCCTGTAAGTGATAAGCCTCAACAGGCTCTTTTTCCATCAGCATGGCAATAGCATCTGTCAATTGTATTTCATCCCCTGCTCCTGGTGCAGTTTTCGCCAATAATGGCCAGATTTTTTCGGATAATACATAACGACCAACAATGGAGAGATTCGATGGCGCTTCTTCTGGTTTTGGTTTTTCAACAACACGGGCAATAGGTTTACTATCACCAGGCTGTAAATTCTCACCCAAGCAATCAACAATGCCATAATCCGAAACACTTTCTACAGGAACAGGTTCAACGAGGAGCTGACTTGCGCCACTACTGTTAAAGCGCGACAACATTTCGCTCAAATTATATTTTGATAGGTCAGTGCTGTACTCATCCAGAATGACATCGGGCAGAATAACAGCAAACGGCTCATCGCCAATAAGTGGTTTAGCACATAGCACGGCATGTCCCAATCCTTTTGCAATTCCTTGACGGATTTGCATGATTGTCACATGATTTGGACAGATAGACTGTACTTCGTCCAATAATTGGCGCTTAACTCTTTTCTCAAGAATGGCTTCCAACTCAAAACTGGTATCAAAATGGTTTTCTATCGAGTTTTTAGATGAATGTGTGACCAGAATGATCTCATTAATGCCAGCCTTGATACATTCATTGACGACATATTGAATAAGCGGTTTATCTACCAAAGGAAGCATTTCTTTCGGAATCGCTTTGGTGGCGGGCAACATCCGGGTCCCCAAGCCAGCAACAGGTATAACAGCTTTTTTTACTTTTTTATTTATTACTGACATTACATCGTCTCCTACTGCTATGTTTTCACTGAAAAACTCCTTTACAGCTTAAATAATAGCATTAACTCTCAGAAAAAATCGTATGTGTGAGGAAAATAGCACTCGCAAAAATAATGCGCACGAGTATACCAGTTAATTAGACCAGATATACAGTGTGCTAGCTTCTGATCATATTTCAATGATTAGATATCAGGCATTACTATAAAATAAGGCTTAAAAGTTATAAATTTATTGAAGGAATTATCTTCAATATGTTAAAGGAAATTTTGCTATCCCCAATAAATTCAAATAGCCAGTTAGTAAAGAGCAAAAAGCCGGCTCATCTTCTACAGTTAATATTCTCTTTCCTCTCAATTCTTTTTCATAACGGCAGCCTTTACCAAACATTGCAGCTCTTGCCCATATTCGAGTATTATCGTTCGATGATAACCCAATAAATCTGTACTATTTATACTCTTCATATCTTTGCAAGATCACTGGTACTAACAGCAACCACTTTAAATAACTGGAGTTATTTTGACAAAAATGTGTCCCTGCGGCAGTGGCTCATCTTTCGCCCTTTGCTGTAGCCCCTATCTTGAAAATCATCACCCTGCCCCAAATGCTGAATCCTTAATGCGTTCCAGATATAGTGCTTACGTCACACAAAATGCAGGCTATCTCATCGCTACCTGGCACCCAGATTGCCAGGCTGAAAACTGGCGTACAGAAATAGAACAAAGTTTTGCTGGGGTACAATGGCTGGGATTAAATATTCTCGAAACTAATCAAGGGAAACATAATAACGAAGCCTATATCGAATTTTCAGCTTGCTTTATTGAACAAGGAAAGCAAGATAGGCAATTGATTCATGAGCGCTCACGTTTTTTGCGCATTGACCAATGTTGGTTTTATATAGATGGCATTCGTCCTCAGGTAGGCCGAAACAGCCTTTGCCCATGTGGTTCAGGCAAAAAATACAAGAAGTGCTGTGGTTAAAACAGTATCTAAATATTAAACATAACAATTCACACACAGTGAAGAATATTTTAGGATTTTGTAATCCATGCAAAACACAAACATACAAAGAAAAATCTTGCGTACAATTTGTCCTGATTCCAAAGGATTAATCGCAAAAATCACAAATATTTGTTATAAGCATCAATTAAACATCGTTCAAAATAATGAATTTGTTGATCATCGTACTGGACGATTTTTTATGCGTACTGAACTGGAAGGTATTTTTAATGATGAAACCCTTCTGGCCGATTTGGATGACGCCCTGCCAGCGGGTTCAAACCGTGAATTAAATAAAGCAGGTCGACGCCGTATCGTTATTATGGTGACAAAAGAAGCACATTGCATTGGCGATATCTTAGTAAAAAGCGCTTATGGCGGACTGGATGTCGAAATTGCCGCTGTCATCGGCAATCATACTACCTTGCAACAGCTGGTTGAACAGTTTGATATTCCATTCCATTACATCAGTCATGAGGGATTAACCCGCGAACAACATGATGAATCATTGATGACTCAGATTGATCAATATAAACCCGACTATATTGTGCTTGCTAAATATATGCGAGTCTTAACACCAGCATTTGTTCAGCATTACCCGAATCAAATAATCAATATTCATCACTCATTCTTGCCTGCATTCATCGGTGCACGTCCCTATCATCAAGCTTATGAGCGTGGCGTGAAAATTATTGGCGCAACGGCTCATTATGTAAATGACAATTTGGATGAAGGACCAATCATCACTCAAGATGTAATAAATGTGGATCATACCTATACAGCTGAAGAGATGATGCGTGCAGGACTAGATGTTGAGAAGAATGTGTTGAGCCAAGCATTGTACTGGATATTTTCTCAGCGTGTTTTTGTATATGGTAACCGTACCGTTATTCTTTGATAAAAGATAAAATAATAAAGTATTGCACCTATACCTGATAGGAGAAAATATAATCTGTAATAGAGGGTTTCCTATTGATAGCATCACCAAATAGGTTACAATCCAATCATTGAGATCAAAAAACAACCTTTCGGTACTTTATTTTCAATTATCTACTTTACAGCGGCGGCCTATTTGATATCATGCCGTCCGCTGATAACGACAGCATACAATTCAAAAATCTGGTGGGGTTCCCGAGCGGCCAAAGGGAGCAGACTGTAAATCTGCCGTCACAGACTTCGAAGGTTCGAATCCTTCCCCCACCACCATCAACGATTCACATTCCATTACATCCAAATCAAAAATAAATCCTACTAATGCTTTATAAACAGTAAGTTACAACGCAACAACAGTTACAACATAACAATTTATAGAATGTATCGATTTGGAAAGTGCTAACACGTTCAATATATGTTAAAAAAACCTGTTCACAATAGACATATTTGAAATAAAACAGGTCAACAAAGCACTTTAGATTAACGATCAAATCAATGTCTTCAAAATTAATGCATTTGTTGGGCAGGTATCAATAGCGGAGCAGGGAATCTGATAGTTCGCTCCGCTTATGCAATCGGTTATTCCATATCGCTGACAGAGTCGATGAAACGATTTAACACGCTTGAATGAGATTTTGATTTGTAGACATAACACTGATTAAGTGCATCAGGCCGTGATATTGGAATGAAGCCTAGGCTTTCTCCCTCTTCCAACGCACCGGAATGGGAATCTGTAATAAAAATATAATTAGTTGACTGAATAAAATTGAGACAACATTCTATATTATCCATCTGACGAATATTAACTTTTTCTCCATTTTTTACCATTTCCTCTTCCAAATTCTTTATCAAATTGCCTTTATAGAGTACTGGGTCACATAACCATGTTCTCTTTTTCAACAATTGAATAAAGTCCCCATTTACTTCATCTAATAACTCTTTACGGCAGCAGATCCCCAAATTTGGTCCATCAATTTTCCGTACAAGACTGAATCGATCACTCAGTATTTTTTCTGAACTTAAAATTATTGTATTGCCCTCATAGTCAACTATTTCATCAATGTTATCATAACTGAAGCGTAATATATTAACTTGAGCATTATTTCTGTCCGCTGCTTTATAAAGCGAAATCAGATGCTTTTTCTTACCCCAATCATGGTATATATTTACAACATTACAAATACTCCCGCTGATGTGTTTCTTTGTAATTTCTTTCTCTTTCAAATAGAGCTCTTTTAGGTCATTATATAATTCCACTCCGTCTTTGGTCAGAATCATCCCAAACTTCTCCCTTTTAAATAAGCGCTTTCCTAACGTCGCTTCAAAGTCTTTAATTGATTTAGCGACTGGGGGAGTCGTACGGTTCATTACTCTTGCCGCCTTGCTTAAAGAACCCATTTCCACCACCGCCATGAATGCTTCTAATTTACGAGAAAAAAACATAATTCATTGTTCCTATGTAACTTGTGGCTAAAATAATTTCCTTGAAATGGCCTTCTCATCAGGTAACCGCTAAATCAAACTTGATATTATGAAGGTATAATTTTGTACAATAAAAACAGATATTTTTCAAATGGCATTTATATAAAATGCCAGTCCCTGATGCAATAATGCGGTTTAGATGAACTATATTATTCACCTATATCATGATGAATATTCCACCGTGATTATAAGCCATTAATAAATATAACCATGGCCTACAAGTTCAAATTTCTATCAGAGATTGATTAACTCTTCTACTTTTTCATTAATTAATTTTTATAACGCATGCCATAAAATAAATTTCAAGGACAAAAACCTTTACGGAAAATTATAATATCAGATATTAAATATAACATCTTATAACTAGTAGATTATAATATATACATTAATTTAACACTTGTTAATTCTGTATTTTTTATTATTTAAAAAACGATTAGCCACTCTAAATTTTGGGTAACGAGAGTATTATACTCAATATAGTATTATATATAGGAGTAAAATAGCGAGTTATAAAGATAGTTTGATGAAATTTATTATTTAATAAATGGTTACATATTTATTTATATCTGTTAACATTAAAAATAAGCATATTCTATAGGTGATTATAACGATATGAAATTTATATCATTTAACATTAATGGACTAAGAGCACGCCCTCATCAACTCGCTGCTATTGTTGAACAGCACCAACCTGAGGTTATCGGATTACAAGAAATAAAAGTCCATGATGAAATGTTTCCTCTGGAAGAAGTCAGTAAATTAGGTTATCATGTCTTTTATCATGGTCAAAAATCACACTACGGTGTCGCCCTACTGACCCGTCAACAGCCAGTAGATATTCGTAAAGGTTTTCCTACTGATGACGATGATGCACAACGCCGCATTATTATGGCCGATATTGAGACGCCTCTTGGTCTATTAACGGTAATCAATGGCTATTTTCCTCAAGGGGAAAGCCGTGATCACCCGCTTAAATTTCCTGCAAAAGAAAAATTTTATCAGGATCTACAGTCCTATCTAAACACTCACCATTCTCCTAAATCGCATATTCTGATTATGGGAGACATGAATATCAGTCCAACTGATCTTGATATTGGCATCGGAGAAAATAACCAAAAACGCTGGTTGAAAACTGGAAAGTGCTCTTTCTTACCAGAAGAAAGAGAATGGTTGGAACGTCTGAAAAATTGGGGATTCATTGATACATTCCGAGTACTTCATCCTGAAGTCAATGACCAATTTTCTTGGTTCGATTATCGTTCAAAAGGATTTGATGATAATCGTGGGTTACGCATTGATTTACTGCTTGCCAGCCAGCCATTAGCAGAAAAATGCATCTCTTCTGGTATTGATTACGCTATTCGAAGCATGGAAAAACCCTCCGATCATGCCCCTGTTTGGACAGAATTTAAAATATAAGCAACGATCATGAAACACAGCACCATTCATTATGGTGCTGTGTCGTCATTTCGGATTATACCTGATTGCCCTAATCTTTCTTTGTCCTACTTTTACTGGATTTTGCCTGCTTTCCTTTCCCTTTTTTGGTACTAGCAGAAACAGGGGGCAGATCCCTAAAAGCTTTCAAATTACGATACTGTTTTGCCTGCCAGATTAATTGCTGCAATGTTTCCTGAAGCGGCAACATAAAATCCTGATAACGAAATTGCTTTTCGCTGATTTGCGTCAACCGAGATTCCCAATGTGCAGTCATATCTGGTAATACCGCCATATCCGGCAATACATGGATCAAAGCCTTACCAGCCGGAGTAGCGTGAATATAGCGCCCTTTTTTGTACAGAAATTCTCGTTTGAAGAGCAGTTCGATTATCCCTGCTCTAGTCGCTTCTGTACCTAATCCATCGGTTGCACGAAGCACCTTTTTCAAGGCCTTGTCCTGTACAAATCGAGCTATGCCAGTCATTGCAGACAATAATGTTGCATCAGTGAAAGGCCTTGGTGGTTGTGTCTCCCTTTCCACCACATCCCCCTTCTCACACAACAATTCATCGCCTTTAGTAACAACGGGTAACGGAGTACCTTCATTCTCCTCATCCCGTTCTTTGTTGCCAAGCAAAGTTCTCCAACCCGTTTCTGCCAGAAAACGCGCTTTAGCGATAAATTTTCCGCCTGCAATATCAAGTTCAATCGTACATTTTCGGAATACTGCATCAAGAAAAAACTGCATCAGGTACTGTCGGGCAATCAAACCATAAATATGCCCTTCATTTTCTGTTAAATTGACTTGGCTACTACGCGCAGTGGGAACAATTGCATGGTGGGCATCAACCTTCTTATCATCCCAACAACGATTCTTTTTCTCTACATCCAATGCGTCCTGTGGGAGCAAATGTGTAGCATGGACCGAAATGGCATTCAAGACCGCATGACGCCCCACAAAATGTTCTTCCGGCAGATAACGGCTATCAGAACGTGGATAGGTGATCAACTTATGGGTTTCATAAAGCCGCTGACAAATATCAAATACGTCCTGAGCACTCAAGCCAAAACGTTTGGCCGCTTCAATCTGCAAAGATGAAAGGGAAAACGGCAACGGTGCAGTTTCTGATTCACGCTTGTCCTGATAAGCGGAAACATAAGCGGGTTGCCCTGTAATACGTGCTACGACATGCTCAGCCAATGGCCGATGAATAATTCTCCCTTCTTCGTCCTGAAAATCAATGCAAGATTCACTTGGTTGCCATAAAGCTGTAAATCGCTCTTCATTTGGTGTCACAACATGAGCTTTGACTTCAAAGAAGTCTTTCGGCACAAAATGTTCTATCTCTTCATCACGACGCACAACCAACCCTAAAATTGGTGTTTGGACACGTCCAACCGATAATACACCCTGATAACCCGCATTTTTGCCCAATAATGTATAAGCACGGGTCATATTAATGCCATAAAGCCAGTCTGCCCTGGCTCTGGCGAGTGCAGAAACACATAAGGGGATAAATTCCCGATTGCTCCTCAGCCGCTCAACGGCTTTTGTGACTGCCTGAGGATTCAGGTCATTAATCAGACACCGTTGGACATTCTGTTTTTTCTCAGTGTCCAGATCTAAAAAATCCAGTACTTCATCCACCAGCAATTGCCCTTCACGATCGGGGTCACCTGCATGGACTATTTCATTCGCCCTTTCCAACAGGGATTTAATAGTGTTGAGCTGTTTAGCCACGGCTGCCCGTGGCTTCAACTGCCATTTTTCAGGAATGATCGGTAAATCAGCCAATACCCAACGAGCATAACGGCTATCGTAGGCATCTGGTTCAGCCTGCTCCAATAAGTGACCAACACACCAAGTCACAAACTGGTTATTACCGCATTCAATGAACCCATCCCCACGTCGATGTGGCTTTGGTAAAATGTCTGCTATAGCTCTCGCGAGGCTGGGTTTTTCTGCAATAAAAAGACGCATGGAATTATTCAAGAACTTCAATTAATGCACTGTCTGAGCACGGCTCAGTCAGTTCACCAATAGCAATAAAATCAATATCGTGGCTTCGTGCAATGACTTCTGCCTCTTCCACGGCATCCGGCAAAATCGCCAGCAATAAACCACCCGAAGTTTGTGGGTCACACAAGAGATAACGTTGAAGCGTTGTCATCTTTCCAATTAAGTGACCATAACTGTCAAAGTTGCGTCCTGTGCCACCAGGTACGCAACCTTTTTCGATATAAACATCAACATTTGGCAATCTCGGAATTTGTGAAAATTTGACCTTCGCTTGAACTCCCGAACCTTCACAAACTTCGCTCAAATGCCCTAACAGGCCAAAGCCTGTTACATCCGTCATAGCTGTAACACCGTCAATTCCTGCAAAATCTGTCCCTGCGTTATTCAGCCGACACATAATTTCTTTCGCAATACCTTGATGTTCAGGCTGTAGCAAGCCTTTCTTTTCAGCCGTAGTCAATACACCAACGCCCAAAGGTTTAGTCAGGAACAGGAAACTTCCCGCTTTTGCCTGATTATTACGCTTCACACGCTCAATATTGATGATACCAGTCACTGCCAAGCCGAATATCGGCTCAGGTGCATCAATCGAATGCCCTCCCGCCAGGGAAATACCCGCATCCTTGCAAACAGCCCTGCCGCCCTCAATGACATTTTGAGCAACTTCCGGAGCCAGCTTATTAATTGGCCACCCCAAAATCGCAATTGCCATTATTGGCTTTCCACCCATCGAGTAAATATCGCTGATAGCATTAGTGGCGGCAATACGACCAAAGTCAAAAGGATCATCAACAATAGGCATAAAAAAATCGGTAGTACTAATGATGCCTGTACCATTACCAATATCATACACAGCGGCATCATCACGGGTTTCATTGCCTACTAGAAGATTGGGATCGAAAAATTTTGCCTGTTTACTGTGCAAAATAGTTTCCAGCACTTTGGGCGAAATTTTGCAACCGCATCCGGCACCATGGCTATATTGAGTCAGACGGATTTTAGTTGACATTAGCCTCTCCAGTTAGAAGTAACTGACAAAGTTGGTCAAATCTGGTGTTGCGACTTTTGCAGGCGCCTTGAGTTCTGGGGTTCCTAAGTAAAGAAATCCAACAATTTTGTCATTCTCCCCACATCCCAAACCTGCTCTAACAGTTGGATCTTCTGTCCACGAGCCCGAACGCCATATACCACCAAAACCTTGAGCAACTGCGGCCATCTGCATGGCATGCACAGCACACCCCGCAGCAACGACTTGCTCCCATGCAGGAACTTTCACATGCTCAACAACCTTGGCGATAACTGTAATAATCATTGGTGCTCGGAAAGGGGCATTTTTCGCTTTTTCTTCAACTTCTTTTCCTAATTCACCCTCAATTGCTGCTTTTTCGAGGAGTTTACTGAATTTATTAATACCTTCTCCCTGCATCACAACAAAATGCCAAGGACGTAAAGCGCCATGATCAGGCGCCCTCATCCCTGCTGCTAAAATATGCTGCAATTCATTTCCCTCTGGGGCGGGGATTGTTAAACGTGAAACTGAACGACGATTTAACAAAAGTTCCAAAGCACTCATTATTTTCTCCTGAATAAGATAATCTGTCACAAACTAACATTCTCTGTTTATTCACGAATGAATGAAAGTACATAAACTGTTTTTTCAACCAATAACACTATTTTCAGCTGACATTTCTAGACGAGCTGTTTAGGATAACCCTATTTGATACCATAATTGGAGACGATATGCGTACTTTATGGCACTTCATAGCTGCATTACTGAAATGGAGTTGGAAACTTCTAAATTTTACTCGCCAACTTATTTTCAATCTTATTTTTATCCTACTGACTGCTATTGTCGTTTTTGGGTACATTACTTATCAAAAATCATCCAAGATTGAAAATAACTATCAAGGTGCATTGTATGTCAACTTGTCTGGAGTTGTTCGTGATCGCGTAACTGTTCCCGATCCATTTGAACAATACGGGAAAAGTCTTTTTGATCTATCCAATCGCAATTATAAAGAAACTTCCTTATTTGACGTTGTTGACAGCATTCGTCGAGCAAAAGACGATAAAAAAATTACAGGAATGGTATTAAAGCTGAGTGACTTTATCGGCGCAGATCCAACTTCCATGAGATATATTGGCAAGGCCATAAATGAATTTAAAGCAACAAACAAGCCTGTTTATGCGATTGGTGATAGTTACAGCCAATCACAATATTATTTAGCCAGCTATGCTAATAAAATACATTTATCTCCATTAGGTGTCGTTGATATCCACGGTTACTCCACCAACCATTTATATTACAAATCATTGTTGGATACGTTGAAAGTATCCACCCATATTTTCCGAGTGGGAACGTATAAATCAGCTGTTGAACCCATGATGCGTGACAATATGTCAAAAGAAGCTCGTGAAGCTGACAGCCTCTGGCTCAACGAACTTTGGGGCAGTTATTTAAACACTGTTGCAGTTAACAGGCATATCCCTGCCGAACAAGTCTTCCCCGGGGCAACAAAATTTATTGAGAAACTCCGTAAAGCTGGCGGAGATAATTCACTGTATGCATATCAAAACAAGCTGGTAGATTATATTAAGCCACGCAGTGTCGTTGAAAAGAAAATGCAGGATGTATTCGGTTTAGATAAAGAAAAAAAACATTTCAATTACATCAGTATTTATGACTACATTGCTCTAGAACCAGTACAAGACAATGATAATGAAGCCAACATTGCTGTCATTATTGCCGACGGTGCTATTACAGAAGGCAAGCACTCCTCAGGTATCGTTGGAAGCGATTCTATTGTTGAGCAACTGCGTGAAGCACATCATAACTCCAACATAAAAGCGATCGTATTACGAATAAATAGCCCAGGTGGCAGTGTCGGTGCATCTGAAATTATTCGTAATGAGTTGGTAGCTATCCGGGAAGATAAGACAGGAAATGCGAAACCCATCGTTGTTTCAATGGGTGGAGTAGCTGCTTCCGGCGGTTACTGGATCTCCACTCCCGCTAACTACATTATTGCTGATCCCAACACATTAACCGGCTCGATTGGTATTTTTGGTGTTTTTCAGACCATTGAGAAGAGCCTCAATTATATTGGCGTGAATGCTGATGGTGTTTCAACAACCCCGTTTGCTGATATTTCTACAAACAAAGGTATCAATCAGGCGTTCTCAGATGTAATGCAGCTATCTATTGAGAATGGTTACAATAAGTTTATCGGACTAGTTGCAAATGCCCGCGACAAATCACCGGAAGAAATCAATAATGTCGCCCAAGGACGTGTTTGGAGTGGCCTTGATGCCAAAAAACACGGATTAGTCGATCAACTGGGTGATTTTGATGATGCCGTTAAAAAAGCTACTGAATTGGCAGGCATCACAAAAGCATCACTGAACTGGATACAACCTGAATTATCATTTTCTGAAAAAATTATGCAAGGGCTAACCTCATCAGAACAAGCTCTATTGCCAAATACCTTGCAGTCAATGTTGCCAGCGCCATTCGCCGAAACTGCCCGAGATATGAAAAAACAAGCTGCGTTTTATAGCAATATGAATGATCCACAGAATATCTACACGTACTGTCTGAATTGTGTCGATATCCGTTAACAACGTCTGACAGAGTTTCTAGCAAATTTAAAGCCTGATTTCACCGTCAGGCTTTTTTTATTTCTGATACTCCCTATAATCCAGCTAATTATTTTTATTGAGATGTTATCATGCAGAAGAAGTCTATCTATGTTGTTTACACTGGCGGCACTATTGGTATGCAACATTCTCCCAATGGATATATTCCCGTTTCCGGTCATTTACAACAACAACTCTCAAAAATGCCCGAATTTCACCGTCCTGAAATGCCAACATTCACTATTCGTGAACATTACCCCCTGATCGATTCTTCTGATATGAGTCCTGATGACTGGGGTATTATCGCAAATGATATCTATCAGAATTATCATGATTATGATGGCTTTGTGATTCTGCATGGTACGGATACTATGGCTTTCACGGCATCAGCACTTTCTTTCATGTTTGAAAACCTCAATAAGCCGATTATTGTGACAGGGTCACAAATTCCTCTAGAAGCACTTCGTTCCGATGGGCAAACCAATCTCCTCAATGCACTGTATCTCGCAGCGAATTACCCTATTAACGAAGTCAGTCTGTTCTTCAACAATAAATTATTTCGTGGAAATAGAACGATTAAAGCCCATGCTGATGGCTTTGATGCCTTCTCATCACCAAACTGCTCACCACTAATGAAAGCCGGGATAAATATCCGCACCTTTAAAACAAATCCCATACCTGTCAGTCACGGTAAGTTTGTTGTGAATCCGATTACATCACAACCGATTGGCGTTGTGACTATCTATCCCGGATTATCCAGTCAGGTGGTAGAAAATATCCTGATGCAACCAGTCAAGGCATTGATTTTACGATCATACGGTGTTGGTAATGCACCTCAACATGCTGATTTACTAAAAACGTTACAGGAAGCCACTGAGCGAGGCATAATTGTGATCAATTTAACACAATGTATTTCTGGTCGAGTCAATATGGGAGGCTATGCTACTGGTCATTCTCTGGCGGCGTCAGGTGTTATCAGTGGCTATGACATGACTTTCGAAGCAACTTTAACGAAATTACACTATTTATTGAGTCAACCTTATACACCTGAAGAAATTCGCCACCTGATGCAACAAAATATGCGTGGAGAATTAAGTTATACCGATGAATAATAAATAAATAGGTAAATCGAGAAAGATGATGAAAACAGCATTAATACTTATCGATCTGCAAAATGATTTTTGTACTGGAGGTGCGCTGGCTGTCAAAGAGAGTGATGCGGTGATTAAAGTAGCAAATAACGTGATTACACTATGTCAGAAAAACAATATCACTGTCATCGCAAGTCAGGATTGGCATCCAGCAAATCACATGAGCTTTGCAGAAAACGCCGGACAGAAGGCAGGGGAATTAGGAGAACTTAATGGCATTCCCCAAGTATGGTGGCCGAACCATTGTGTACAAGGACAGTTTGGTGCAGAGTTCCATCCTTCATTAAACCAATCCGCCATTCAAGAAGTTTTCCGAAAAGGTGAAAATGCTCAAATAGATAGCTACAGTGCGTTTTTTGATAATGACCATAAAAGAGAAACCCACCTGCACGATTGGCTAACCAAACAGAATATTCAACGCCTGTTTGTGCTGGGTATCGCCACTGATTACTGCGTAAAATTTACTGTGCTTGATGCTTTAGCACTAGGCTATGAAATCTGTGTCATTACTGATGGTTGCCGTGGTGTCAATATTCAGGCAAATGACAGCCAGCAAGCATTTGAGGAAATGGCAGCGAAAGGGGCTAAATTAATCTCACAAAGCGAAATCATAGCCATTTTGTGACACGATCAAATTTATGAGACAAGCAAAGCTAAAACATAACCTCGTCCTATTTCTGCAAGGACGAGGCTGTCAATTCATCCTATTTCAATCTTCCGATTGGGGTTTCAATTTTGCAACTATTTGGACTGAAATATATTTAGTTTCAAATTAAATATTTAAAAACAATTAGTTAAATAAAGAATAAGCATCTATAAAATCATGAATATACACATTCATGTACAAACAGAAAACGCACGCTATACGGCATATAGCTATGGATCTTACGCACGTTAGACAGGGAAAGTGGGGAATTATAGGGTGGTGATGAGAACGAGCTACTATCACTATAGGACAGCAATCCACCCTTAACCTATGGGATACCTGCACAATGCAGGAGTTAAAGGTGCCCCCCCCTTTATCTCATAGTCTTATCAGTGGGATATGGATTTTATTAATTTCCAAACAGTCACTTCGTGTCATCCTAATCAGAAGTCCTATCCAGTATTGATGAATCCATTTTATTGATGTTCACAGGCGGAGAAGTAACCCGCCTTCATGTTATTTAGCAATGTGTATTGTTGATTAAATAAGGGAATAAATATGAGCATTCAAGATAAAAAGCCTGATGTACCAGTCCCAGAAGATGGTGATCTTGTTGTCGTTTCAACCCCTAAAGATGGTTATTTTGTTGTCGTTCCAACCCCTAAATATGTCAAAAAAGCTATTGAAGAACACTCCCTAAGCCGCAATCATCCATATGCAACTCAGGTAGAGCCGGGATTGGTCACACTAAGTAATGAGACAGGCAGTGACAGTGAAATAACCGTTGCAACCTCTAAAGCTGTTAAGAAAGCCTACGAGTTAGCCAATACCGCCAATCAAAACGTCACTAATGCACATATGGATGGTTCTAGTTTACCTGTTGGCGTTCCCGTTCCTTGGCCAACAGAAACACCACCAAAAGGTTGGTTGATGTGTAACGGTGACTCATTTGATATAGCAAGATATCCGAAACTTGCTCTTGCTTACCCATCTGGGAAATTGCCTGACTTACGCGGCGAGTTTATTCGTGGTTGGGATGGCGGGAGCGGCAATGATGCTGGGCGCGCATTATTATCATCCCAGACTGATGCTATTCAGAATATTGTAGGAACATTTGGAAGAACACAACTGTTTCATGGTGCAGTAGCCTCTGGCCCATTCCAAGCATCAAATTGGTTACATTCAACAGGGCTTAAGCTATCTTCTAATACAGGTTATGGCGCAGCAACTTGGACATTTGATGCATCCCGCGCGGTGCGTACAGCAAATGAAACTCGGCCTCGCAACATAGCATTCAATTACATAGTAAAAGCAGCCTAATGAATTATAAGCCCTCACCCCGAGGGCTTTCCCCATCACGTCCCCAATCCACTCTCCCCCTACCCCAAATTCCACACCGAATCTTCGGGCATTTGGACACGGACAGATATAGACCGACCGGCAGGGATATCAATCGGAGCGCCATCCACATAGCCCTCTTTCACATTTCGGGCAAATTCTGGTGCGTTTGGGTGCTCTCGGTGGTAGGTCATTAATTTGATGGCACCATCCGGCAGCACTTTGTAATCCACCCAAATTAACGGCAATTTATTTTTGCAGATTGGGATTTCAACCCCGCCATCAACACCACCCCATGCCGCATCGGCATTAAATCCCAGCACGTTTTTAATGAGATAGATGCCCTCGGATAGACGTTCAACAGTCGCGCCTTCGGATTCGTCATTGGTGGTAAATTTGCCGTCAGTGTGAATTTCAATGATGGGGGAGGCTGTTTTTAGATATCCATCAACGACAGTGGTATTGCCCTCTGACCAAACACCCCACCAATCACTCCAGGCGCCCGCTTCTCTATATCTGTAGTAGAATTGCCGACCAAGGTGTGCCTGCTGATAAATATGATCGCCATTTCTGCTGAGAACCAGACACGGTCTATATACGGTACTGTGTTTACCATTCTTGGCTGACACACCCGGCCCCGCGTAAACGCCACTCACAATCGCATTATTGTAATCGTCATTGGGGATTGCTCTTCCACTAACAGAACCAATTCCATACTCCCCCACCCTCATTGCATTCCCCAGCCCGATATTCCGCACAAATTCCGTTTTATTGGGAATATCCGCCCCGTTCTTCGACCTCATGAGCGCAGATTGAAACAGTATATCGATATCCCGTGTCAGGGCATTAATCGATTTCAGTG
>NZ_FOVO01000024.1 GCF_900115195.1 Xenorhabdus japonica | reverse complement strand
GACTAAGCGCCAGAAGGCTGGCTGGGATAATGGCTATATGATGAAAATCCTGACAGTGGGATTTTCATCTGTATAAATTAGACCCGTTTGCCCTATACCAGAGGTGGCTGATGGTAGCATGCAGGATGCTGAATATGGTATAAAACTCGTTATTTTCTCATAACTCACACGCTTGAAAGTATTTGCATAGTTTTTATTTGCATAATTCTTATTTGAATAGTTCTAATGCAGGGGCTTTTGTGCGTAACTTAAGGTAATACGGTGAATATTCAGGCAATTCTTTCAGAAAAAATCAGTCATGCGCTGATTGCGGCTGGTGCTCCAACTGACAGTGAAGCTCACGTTCGTCAATCTGCAAAAGCTCAGTTTGGTGACTACCAAGCGAACGGTGTCATGGCGGCAGCTAAAAAAGTGGGCATACCCCCCCGACAATTGGCAGAAAAAGTCGTCAGTTTGCTGAGTCTGCAAGGAATTGCCAGCAAAGTTGAGATCGCTGGTCCCGGTTTTATCAATATTTTTCTGGATAAAGCGTGGATTGCTGCCAATATCGAAACCGCATTGAAAAGTGAAAAACTGGGCATCACTCCGGTGGAACCACAAACTATCGTTGTCGACTATTCCGCACCGAACGTTGCAAAACAAATGCATATTGGGCACATTCGCTCCACAATTATCGGCGATGCAGCTGTGCGTACCCTCGAATTTCTGGGCCACAAGGTCATCCGGGCCAACCATGTTGGTGACTGGGGAACTCAGTTCGGAATGCTGATTGCCTATCTGGAAAAAGTTCAGAATGAAGATGCCAGTGACATGGCATTAGCGGATTTGGAAGCCTTCTACCGTGAAGCGAAGAAAACTTACGATGAAGATGAAGAATTTGCTGTTCGCGCCCGTAGCTACGTAGTGAAACTGCAAGGTGGTGATGAATACTGCCGTGCTATGTGGCGTAAACTGGTTGATATCACTATGTCACAGAATCAGGAAACCTATGGCCGCCTGAATGTGACCCTGACAGAAAAAGATGTCATGGGTGAAAGCCTGTATAACGATATGCTGTCCGGCGTTGTTGCAGATCTAAAACAACGTGGGCTTGCCGTTGAGAGTGACGGTGCTATCGTGGTTTACCTTGATGAGTACAAGAACAAAGAAGGCGAACCAATGGGTGTTATCATCCAGAAAAAAGATGGCGGTTATCTTTATACCACCACCGATATCGCTTGTGCCAAATACCGTCATGAAGTCCTGCATGCAGACCGCGTTCTTTACTACATCGATTCACGCCAGCACCAACATCTGATGCAAGCCTGGTCAATAGTACGCAAAGCGGGTTACATTCCTGAATCCATGTCACTTGAGCATCATATGTTCGGCATGATGTTGGGCAAAGATGGCAAGCCATTTAAAACCCGTGCAGGTGGTACAGTAAGATTGTCTGATTTATTAGATGAGGCCATTGAGCGCGCAGACGCCCTAATCCGCGAGAAAAACCCGGATATACCAGAGGACGAGCTGAAAAAAGTCGTCAACGCTGTAGGTATCGGTGCAGTGAAATACGCGGATCTTTCCAAAAGCCGTACTACCGACTATGTATTTGACTGGGATAACATGCTCGCCTTTGAAGGTAACACTGCACCTTATATGCAATATGCTTATACCCGTGTAAATTCTATCTTCAAGCGTGCAGAAATTGATGAAAACAGCCTGGCACTGCCAGTTATTCTAAACGAAGAACGTGAACAGGCTCTGGCAACTCGTTTACTGCAATTTGAAGAGACTATCACCAGCGCAGCTCGTGAAGGGACACCTCATGTGATGTGTTCTTATTTGTATGATTTGGCAGGCCTGTTCTCCGGCTTCTATGAACATTGCCCGATCTTAAGTGCTGATAACGAAGAACTGCGTCAGAGCCGCCTGAAATTGGCACTACTGACAGCGAAAACTTTGAAGCAAGGTTTAGATACTTTGGGTATCCAGACTGTAGAACGGATGTAATTATTCAGATATACAACCTCATTCATAGACTGGCGTAAAATTTTTTACGCCAGTGTTTCTTCATTTTTATTCTCATTTCATTCAGTTAAACTAATTATCTGGCATCACAAAAAATAAGCTTTTTGTTATTTATATATTGCCTTACTATAGGGAGTTAAATAATTATCAATAAACATTAGTGGATATTTTCCTTCACTATAAGTGAACTTTAGCATCTGCAAATCTAGGGTTATTATTAACATATTCCCTTCTCTTATCATTTAAACCATATACTAAATCACCCTTAAAAAATCTTTCTCTAAGATGAGGAAAAAATGGAATATTTTCGTCCTTAATTCTAAGTTTATTTAAACCAATTCATTGCAATTATAATTTCTTAAAGAAATTCATTTTGTTTATATAGCTTTGTTTATTAGTTATTTAAATTATCCCAATAGCAGTGACATCTCTTATTTTCATACGGTTACGGATTTATTAAAAAACATAATGAATACAGCAAGGCAGGTATACACCAGCACCATGAATATATCATTGGTATAAACTCTGTGGAAAAATGATGACACGTAATTAACCTATTCTATTAAAAAATAGATTCCATAACTCAATATCACCTACAGCAAAGAAAAAAAGCTGCCCATAGAATAATTGGGCAGCTAATATTATAAATATTTATTAATTACTATAATCCCCGATGAGCGAAATCCTTCAATCGGAAACCCATCAAAGCCAATGCAGTAAAATAACTACCAGCCCCCGCGATGACAACTCCCATTAACCGTAGCAGGCGCCATGCCATATTGTCCTGCTCCCAAGCCGGCATTACCCACAACATTGCCAGTAACACCCCGACCATTACCGCAATTGCCACGACCAGTTTCAGCAGGAAAACTCCCCATCCTGCCAATGGCTTAAAGATCTCACGCTTACGCAATTGCCAATAAAGCATACTGGCATTGAAGCAGGCAGCTAAACCGATAGAAAGTGCCAAACCCGCATGTTTCAATGGGCCAATAAAAACAAGATTCATTAACTGAGTTAAAATCAACGTCGCAATCGCAATCTTAACGGGCGTTTTAATATCCTGCCGAGCATAAAAACCTGGAGCGAGGATTTTAACCACAATCAATCCCATTAAACCAAAGCAGTAAGCGATTAACGCCCTTTGCGTCATTTCTGCATCAAGAGTAGAAAAATTACCGTATTGAAAAAGTGACACTGTCAATGGTTTCGCCAAAATCCCTAACGCGACCGCACAAGGCAAAGCCAACAAAAAGCAAAGGCGCAATCCCCAATCCATTAATCGCCTGTATTCCTCGTGATTTCCACTAGAAAAACTTTTTGCCAGTGAAGGTAGCAGGATTGTACCTAATGCCACCCCCAATACCCCCGAAGGTAACTCCATTAAACGATCAGCATAATACATCCATGACACTGAGCCAGAGACTAAAAATGAGGCGAAAATAGTATTAATGATCAATGAAATCTGACTGACTGAAACCCCAAAAATAGCTGGCCCCATCTGACGTATAACACGCCAGACACCACTGTCCCGAAAAGAAACCCGCGGCAACACCAGCATACCTATTTTTTTCAGGTGAGGAAGTTGATAAGCCAATTGCAAAATACCGCCTGCTATCACAGCCCAACCTAGTGCCATCACAGGAGGATTACAATAAGGTGACACAAACAGCGAAAAGACGATCATGCTGATATTAAGCAATGTCGGGGCAAAGGCAGGTACAGAAAAGCGATTCCACGTATTGAGCACTGCTCCCGCCAAGGAAGCCAAAGATATCAAAAAAATATAGGGAAACGTAATTCTGAGCAGATCGCTCGTTAAAGCAAGCTTATCTGGTGTATCCGTAAAACCCGGCGCTGTCACATAGATAATCCAAGGCGCAGCAATCACGCCTGTCACCGTTATTACCGCCAAAACCAGCGTCAGCATCCCTGATACATACGCAATAAAGGTACGTGTCGCTTCATCTCCCTGCTGGTTTTTATATTCAGCAAGGATAGGAACAAATGCTTGTGAAAAAGCGCCCTCAGCAAAAATACGGCGCAGTAAATTAGGTAGTTTGAAGGCAACGAAAAAGGCATCCGTTGTCATGCCAGCACCAAATATACGAGCAATGATGGCATCACGAATAAAGCCCAGAACGCGGGAGAACATTGTCATTGAGCTAATCGCTGCCAGTGATTTCAGTAAATTCATGATATTTTCTAAAATTGATTTTTATGAAATGAACATAAGAGATATAAAAGCATTAAGCCAATAAATCAAGATAATGTTGTTGTATGTCAATGAGTTCCATTCATTCCAAAGTTGAAAAGAATTGTGAATAATCTACATACAACCAAATGATTTTACAAGATATTATTTTTTTGATAACCGGATATTACTCATCATCCCCGTTAATCTCTTACCAAATGCATCCTCTTCCCAGAACACCACATACTCTTAGAGTAATAATTCACATTATCAAAAAAAAATTTATATATCCCATAAAGAAAAAATATTCACAGATAAAAAAAGACTTGGATTCACATAATAAGTTATACATTGCTATCTTAAAAATAAGTTTGAATAAACATATTTCAACCATTTATAGTGACAATCAAACTCTTGCCCTTTGAAAAAATATTACTTAATAACATATGACTATCTGGACTAATTAAATTAATTTAAATGATAAAAAATAAACTTACATATTTCTTAAACGAAATAACTTTCACAGATTACAAATATTAAACATTATGTTTAACTCAACATGACTCTTTTTGTATTACCGAAACGTTATATGGTGGAAAGCAAAATATGATCACCAAGCTACTACAAATCAACCAGCAACTGCTTTTTTCCAATGTAAACGATAAACAAAATTATCAACTTCAGGTATCTCTCAAGCATGGCAAGTTCCAATTTCAATTCACGGATTAGCTATATAACCAAGAGGTTATCCAATTGCAGAACTTTCAAAAGAATCATGCCGCCGGCAGCATTGACTTTATTCACCCTCTTCCGATTGGGCATTGTCTCAATGAATTTGAAATCGAAGAAGTTATCGGCACAAGCAGAGGTAGTATCGTGTATCGTGTATCGTGTATCGTGTTTGGGATCATAACCTTAAACAAAATATTGCTATCAAAGAATATATGCCCCTCTCTTTTGTCATACGCCAACAGGATATGAAGCTAAAATTACGAGAAAAAGAGTCAAAGAATCGGTTTTATACTGGATTACAAAACTTTACCCGAGAAGCACACCTTATGTCCTGTTTTGAACATCCCAGCCTCCCATGTTTTCTACGCTTTTGGCAACAAAACTGCACGGCCTATATAGCAACTCCCTTTTATAAAGGAATGACATTAAATAAATTGGGAGTAAAATATTCGCATCTCATCAATGAAAATTGGCTTTGTCAGATACTGTTTCCTTTATTGGATGCACTTGATGCACTCCATCAAAAAAATTATTTACACTACGATATTTCTTTAGACAATATTTTAATTCAGGATAATCAATCACCAATATTATTGGATTTTGGCTCTATCCACAAAACGACAAAATGCTTGTCTGATGATACCGAAATAACCATCCGTTCCGGCTTTAGCCCCATTGAACAGTACACAGCTAATGAAAAAAACCAACAAGGCCCTGGACAGATATCTATGCGTTGGGGGCTGTGCTATACACTTTAATTTTGGGTAAGCCTCCCCCTGTTAGTATTGTACGCAATCTGAAAGATTGTTATCAGCCCTTGACAAAACTGCGCCCAACAGGGTATTCCTTATCGTTTCTACATGCGATTGACACTGCTCTAGCAATCAATCCTTCAGAACGCCCACAGTCTATATCCGAATTCATTGCAAGTCTTTCAACAATACCAACTCTTTCAACAACACCTACATAATCCAAGCCCGTCCTGACAAACTCATAAACTCGCATTACTCCATAAATCATCAATCAAGGATGTCAGCACATGATCTTGCCAGACTCCATCAATCATTAAATAATTCTTAGCGTAACCTTCCCGTTCAAAACCGAGCTTCTTAAGTAAATTCCCACTGCGATGATTATGTGGCATGTAATTAGCCATAATTCGGTGCATTTTCTGGTAACGCTGCATATAACGGATTGCCGGTTGCAACGCTTCATACATTAGACTTTGCCCCTGCCATTTTTCTCCCAAAGAATAACCAAGGTAACAGGAATAAAACGCTCCTCGTACAACATTAGTGAAATTAGCAACCCCCATCACTTCATTTTCATTAGAATCCAATAACAAGAAATTAAATGTAGCTCCCTGCCGTTGCAATTCCGCAATATAACTCAACCTATTTGTCCATCCAGAAGGTTGATAAAAACTACCATCTCTTGTCGGCTCCCACGGCTTAAGAAAATCTTTATTTTCTGCATAATATTCAGCCAGCCTATAAGCATCCCGTTCATACACCACACGAACAACCATTCTATCCGTAATAAAGCAAATCTTGGGGGATGTAGAACGATAACCAAACATGATTTCTCCTGATATTTTACGTTGATACATTTTTAAGTAATTTAACGCTTACGGAATTTTTTATCATCTTCGACGATAAAAAAATATCATCTATATTCCCTCTACCTTAATACTTAAATTAAGTCCAAAATAACAAAAAATTCATATTTGTTTTTTCATATTTAGATGGTGCAAAATGTCATTAGTTTCACAAGCACGTAGCTTGGGTAAATATTTTCTTTTGTTCGATAATTTATTAGTTGTTTTAGGATTTTTTGTTGTTTTTCCCTTAATTTCAATTCGTTTCGTCGAGCAACTTGGCTGGGCTGCCGTTATTGTCGGTTTCGCTCTGGGCTTGCGGCAACTTGTACAACAAGGACTGGGCATTTTTGGTGGCGCGATTGCGGATAGATTCGGTGCCAAGCCGATGATTGTTACCGGAATGCTACTTCGTGCGGTGGGTTTCGCCCTGATGGCTCTGGCATCTGAGCCTTGGATATTATTCCTTTCCTGCATTCTATCTGGATTAGGCGGAACATTATTTGATCCCCCAAGAGCTGCACTGGTCATTAAATTAACCCGTCCCCATGAACGAGGGCGCTTTTATTCACTTTTAATAATGCAAGACAGCGCCGGAGCTGTGATCGGTGCACTGATAGGAAGCTGGTTATTGCAATATAATTTCAATATCGTTTGCTGGATTGGTTCAGCTATTTTTGTGCTGGCAGCATTCATTAACGCATGGCTTCTGCCTGCATACCGCATTTCAACCAGCCGAACACCTATCAAAGAAGATATAGGACGCGTTATTAAAGATCGTCGGTTCTTTTACTATGTGCTGACGTTGACGGGTTATTTTGTTCTGTCTGTACAAGTCATGTTGATGTTCCCCATTATTATCCATGAAATTTCCAGTTCACATACTGCCGTTAAGTGGATGTATGCCATTGAAGCCGCGATATCACTGACTCTGCTGTATCCTATTGCACGTTGGAGTGAGAAACATTTCCGACAGGAACAACGGCTCATGGCAGGTCTGTTTTTAATGAGCATATGTATGTTCCCAATTGGTTGGATTAATCAATTGCACCTCCTATTCAGCCTAATTTGTCTGTTTTATTTGGGCTTAGTGACCGCAGATCCTGCACGTGAAACACTGAGTGCTTCACTGACCGATCCACGCGCACGCGGCAGTTACATGGGCTTCAGCCGACTGGGGCTGGCATTGGGGGGTGCGTTGGGTTATATCGGTGGTGGATGGCTCTATGATACAGGCCGGGCTTTGAATATGCCGCAATTACCATGGCTTTTACTGGGGCTAGCGGGCTTAATCACTATTTATGCTCTTCATCGCCAACTCAATCAAAAGAAGATTGAGCCTATCATCATTAGTAAATATTAATATTGACAAACATTAATCATGCATTGAACTTATTATGCCATAGGAAAAAGGCACTATTTTCCTTAAGGAACCAGAAATCGTCGACGACAAAACTACGCCAGAATCAACTGCCACATAAATTAAGACACTGATCCCTTATCTGAATACTTCTTTAAGTAGATTTTTTGATACTAATCCGATTTATGTTTTGAGCCAAGACAAAAGCAAAACTAAAGCTGCTGCGTCAAAATCAGTTAAAAGATTGGATACTAAACCTGGTGCATTAGTTATTAGTTCGGTTAATAAATAATTTTTATTACCAATGAAATAATAAAGGCAAGTTATTTAATCTCCTGCCCTTATTTTTTACTCATTATTTACTAATTGTTATCGATTAACTTATTTATTTAACACGATAAATACAAAAAAATAGAAATACAAACAGCGTGACGTTGTCACTCAGATTCTAATTCTTCACGTAACGCCTGCAATGCTTCGCGGGCAACAATCGCCAGAGTTCGATAAAAACAGCTAGGTGCATGGGCTTCAACTTTACCAAGAAATTGCCCACACCAAGGTAACAAATACTCATCAAACAACGCAATCTGGGCTTGAACTTCATCCTCTGCGGCCTGATCTTCCAACCACGATGCAGCCAACAATAAGGAGCCAAACTGATCAGCAGGAGTATCAGACAAAGGCATGCCCCGCTCCACTAAAAACTCACGTACTTCACTTTCATCCTTATCGGTATAATCAGAACGGCAAATTGCCACGCTCGCAGACTCTCCAGTGAACAAAGCATGATAATTGGCTTCAATCACCGATAACTCACTGTTTTGCTGTAACCTATCCAACAACTCATCCTGTTCTAAAGGCCACGCTTGTTTCAATTTTCCCTCAGCAATCATAGCAATCACAGCAATCACAGGTTGTAGAACAGGATCTTGTGGTGCTCGGTTAAACAATATTCCTAATATGCGGCAAACTATAGAAAATTCGTTCATGATTTAATCCAACCCAATAACTTATCTAAATAATGGATGTTGTCATTGTCCCTAATCGCCTGCCTTGCTGTAAAGCTACTTATTAATAACCAAGAGTCATATCAACAAGACCAATGGGAGGCTCACCTTTTTCCATTCGTCGGATATTTTCACAAATCACATCCATGGCTTCATCAGGAATCGTATTTGCCGCGATATGTGGAGTGATATTAATGCGTGGATGAGTCCAGAAAGGATGAAAATTTGATAGTGGTTCTTCAACAAATACATCAAGAGTCGCACCAGCAACATAACCTTTATCAATGGCAATCAGCAAATCTTGCTCTACGAGTTGCGCACCTCGTGCAATATTGATCACATATGAGCCAGGTTTTAACTGTTTAAATAATGAAAGATTTAAGATGCCACGAGTTTCTGGCGTATCTGGCAGAATATTAATCAACACCTTACATTCAGAAAGAAAACCACCTAGCGGCTCTTTCCCGTAAAAACTCTCAACTTGATCAATTTGTTTTGGCGTTCTGCTCCAGCAGCGAACAGTAAAATCAAATGACTTCAATTTTTCAATAACACTACGCCCTAAAATCCCTGCTCCCAAAACACCAATAACAAATTCCTTTCGATTATGGGGTGGCACGGGATTCCAAAGACGTTGTTCTTGATATTGTTTATATTCATCCATGCGGCGGAAATAGTGTAAAACAGAGGAAAGTGCGTACTCCTGCATTTGCCGCGCCATGCCTGTATCTTCAAGGCGTATTAGTGGAACCCCCTTTGGTAACGTTCCCGGATTTTCCAATTCTTGTTTAAGGATGGCATCCACGCCGGCACCGAGTGAAAATATCCCTTTTATATCCTGACGATTAGCGAACATTTCATAGGGAGACAACCAAACTAAAGCATAATCAGCGGGAGCATTATCACCACTAACCCATTGACGAACGTTAGCCTCAGGTAATCTAGCTTGTATTCCCTGAATCCATTTATCAGAATTAAAATTAAAGGAAGGGTGAAAAAAAATGATGTTCATAAAATCTCATTCCTTTTTGTTTTTCTAATAGAGTCAACTCATTGCTGAAAGGTTGCAAGTCCCCAATAAGAAGACAGGAATGAAAATATTGATAATGTTATCTGGTTAACAGATTTGTCATGACTCGTTGCAAAAAGAGAACTTTTACTATTGTAATTGTCTGCCAAGCACTCAAATTGTTTTTTATTTGTCTAATCAGTCAAAAAGCCTGAAAAAAATCCTCATAAGCCTGTTGACGCTTGCCACTCTTTTCCCTATAGTAGCGCCCCGTTGCAGCGATGAACTGAAAAAATCACTGCAACAATAAAATATGGTGAGGTGTCCGAGAGGCTGAAGGAGCACGCCTGGAAAGTGTGTATACGTGAAAACGTATCGAGGGTTCGAATCCCTCCCTCACCGCCATCTTCTATAAAAAAGCCTGAATAAAATGCTCAGGCTTTTTTAGTGTCTAAGCAGATTAACTAAAATAGTCGGACACATTGCAGCAACGTATTTTTATTAAATGCGACAGAAACAAAATTCGGTGAGGTGTCCGAGAGGCTGAAGGAGCACGCCTGGAAAGTGTGTATACGTGAAAACGTATCGAGGGTTCGAATCCCTCCCTCACCGCCATTTTTTGCATCCAAATTCCTACTGATAATTTAATATCACAACCTTTAGCCACTCAAGGAATGAGTAAATAAATATTTGCTTTAGTTTCAGATGATAACTAATTGTTAAGCATTATTCGCTTGTTATTGGGCGAAAATGGGTTTACGTGTTGTTGCAATCATGTTACTGCAAGCGAAATATGAAATAGGGAGAATAAAATGAAAAAATACATTCTTCTTTGCCTGTTGGCAGGCACGACTCTTTTAGCTTCAATGCAAATCTATGCTTCAATTTGTTCGAATCAGACTGGTCAGGCATGGACTGATTGTATGGTTTGGTGCTTAACAAATAGCGAACCAGGTCCAGGAGCTTACGCTACTTGTGCATTTTTATAATAACATCGAGTAGGACGGTTCATTCCTGCCGTCCTCTCATCACTCACCCACACTGCGTCCTGACATACTCCTGCAACCCCAGAATCATTTGCTCTGAGGTGGCAATTCTTTCTCTGAGTACCCAATAATTTCGGATAGCGGAGTCTGTAGATCGGGCGGTGGCTGCATCATCCATGCCGGAGGGGGCAGCGGTTTTAGACACTGGACACTTGGCTTTGATGTACACCCGTTTAGGATGAGCAAGAGAAGCAGTATGCAGCCTGTCGATTTCAGCCTTGTCCTGATACTCGCTGCAATAGAACCAGAGCAAGCCAGAGACAATCACCAAAGCACCGTGAGTAAAGTACTGGCTATTGAGTTTCATAGCATCTCAAATGCCCGTGTGAAAATATCATCAGAATAAGGTTGCTTGCCGTTCTCGTGCTGAATGATCGACTTAGTCAGTGCAATCAGCGTCGGTTTATCAATGTCGAGAACATGATGCGGGTCTACGTTCAGCGCCCCGCTTTTTAACATACTGAAGCACACCATTAAGTTTGAAGAAGAACTCAACAATCGGCCGCCCTTTAGAGTCAACAGTCGCCTTTCCTGACAGCCAATTTTCGATTTGGTGCTTAATTGTCCAGCCCGCCTTTAGCGTGACTTCACGAGCTAAAGCGCCATCCTTACATTCAAATACCCCTGAAATAACTTCAATAACTTCTTTATTTCCAAATACGGACGGAAACGTTTTATTTTCACCCAAGAACCTGACTCCGGCAGGAAAGGTTATTTCTGACGCGGGGTTTTTAACGCTGACCTTGTTAAGGCAGAAGAGCTTGGTTTGACCAGTTTGTTGCATTTGTTGCAATCGGAGGCCTAGTTTTTGTGCTTATAAAGTAGAGTATTCAGCATAAAAATATGCATATCCTCCTAGATCACTGCCTTGTTCTTCAGAAAACCCATAATCTTGACCAAGATTATGGATTATACCATCAACCGTAACATGAAGTTCTTTATCAGCAAATATAGCGCGCAAGTCATCATAAGTTGTATATTTGAAGTTTAGTGCTGATCGAATTGAGTTGTAAATTCAAAGATTTCACTAATCATATAATTTTAAAAAATCAATTTTATTTATCTTTTATTAATATTTTATCCGAAATAAATCGGTTTTGGTTTTAATTCCGTTTAGTTGAGTATTTATATAATGCCTCACATTACACCAGAGTAATTCTAATTCTGTTGTGGAGAATACTTTAAAACCGACTTACTCATATTGAGGATATTCTTATGAAACAACTCGCAAAGGTTTTATTTAGCCTTGTATTGATATTGCTTCCTTTTTCGGGGCACAGCTTTCAAGCGCCAGATGAGGTGACAAGCGCGCATCAAATCTCAGCCATTAAGATTCCGAACATCCCGAACACTCCAAAAATTCCAAAGCTTCCGAAAACTCCAAATAAACATGAATCAAGTGGTATTAAGCATACTTACAAATCAATCAAGGATGCACCTCAATATCCTAAAGGGTTTAGACCAGTCCAGAATGGAACAACTCGGGTTGTTAACAATAAAAAAGTTTTGCAGGATCTAAGATCCGTAAGAGCTGGGCAATGGTATAAAATCTATAAAAATGGCTATAGTGCCTCCAATCAACGAGTGTCTATCCATTATTTTCAACACAAAAGTGGTCTCGTATTTGATGTGAAAGTCCATCGTGGGTGGAGTATAAGGGGGAGTTAATGAAACTTTGTTATTGCATTGAAAAAAAACATGCGGAAAAATTTGTTAGCATTTTGGTTTTGGGATTGTTGCATTCTCTTGATAAGAAACTGATTTCTATTGATGAGGCGGAAGGGTTTATATTTATGCCCTATGTCCCTGACGTATTAAAAAAAATTAAAGCATCCGACGACTTGATTAATATCATTAACCTCGGCTGTGAACTTGAAGACGTAACATCTTTAGTACCGGAAGAATTGCCCGCTAGTATTAATGAATTGATCGAGCAAACATTATTATTCATTAAAAATAGTGACGAAATAGGAAGATTAGTAGAGAAAGAAATTCTCATAAAAGGTAAAGGTAGAAGAGGATAAATTACCCCATTTTACAGTGTGTCTATCAGCTTAAACACAATCTGACAATTACCCGTTTTGTTTATCAATTTCAAAGCGGGTGACTGTCATCTTTTTAAGTCTAGGTTTCGGGCATAAAAACCCCCGCCGAAGTTAGGGCGCGAGCATACTTGGATTAATATTAATCCAAAGAAAACTCTTGCACGATAAAAAGTTACATCGTCACGATTATCTTTTAAGCCAGTCGCCGGATAGGTTCCTATGTCGATTCGGTCTCCTTTACCGTTCCAGCGATATCTAAATTGGAATATACAAGCCATCCCTATCTGATTTGGTAGTGATTTTTTCTTGGGATACTGATTATAAAAAACAAAAATTAAATTTAATTGGCCTTGAAATCAACCAATTAAATAAAAAATATGACTATGCGTGACTGTTAATTATCAATAATGACTAATTAATAGTATTTCTATAGTAGTGGATAAATAAATTTAGTGTCCCGCCCCAAAAAACACCATCCGATAGACCACATATAAAACCAAAAATTAAATTAAAATTGAAAGAGTATAATAACTGAGAATTAATACTCATCATGGCAGAAAGAATGAACTTAACTATAAAGACGATAATAATAAGGCTCAAAGTTAAAGGAGTTCCTGATCGGATGATTAAGTCACTTTAATCTTTTTTTCTTAATCTTGGCTGATTATGCCATAAGTACTACCCTATACCACCTCCCACGAATATCCCTAAAATAAGCGCTAAAAAGGCAGTGTTTGAAAATGTCGTTTCATGCAATACACTGTAAACAGCCCATATGAAAAACAAAATCGGCATAAAAAACAGACGTTCAATACGCATTTCCCGGTCATATAACGCATTGATGCCTCGTTTAATCAGAAAAGCAAATAAAATCCAAACCCAGATAGGGGTACCTTTGATAATAGATAAGATTGACATATCATTCATCCTTCTTACATTTAGTATAAAGTGTTAAACATAAAGTTCTTCATAGTTTTAAAAAATAGATCATTATTCATTTTAGCACCAAAGATAAACTAATTACTTTTTTGTTTATGCCTAGGAAAATGAGACAATGCTTTATTTATACATTCAAATAAAAATATCGTTAATGGAAAGATAAAATTGCCATTAACTTCTCATTTCTAACTCACATTAATATTATGCTTTTCAGCATAACAACTTTCAAGTTGCCTCTTTAATTGGCTGAGCTCACTCACCCCGGTCACCGTTGTTATGAACATAGAGTTTTCTTTAATCCAAAGGGCACACTCGAATCATATGACCATCAGGAACTTTTACGAGGAAAGTACGACCAAAGACGTCAGTGTAAGGTTCCTGCTGGATTTCAATGTTCGGATTCTCTTGCCATTTTTCGAAGAGCTGATCAACAGCTTCACCAGAAGGTAACATAATACCTATCTCTGAAAACCGTGGAACGGTGTTATCTGGCTTCGTTCCTCCACTCCAAATGGCGAAAATGGCTTCTTTTCCTGCATTAAACGCCACATAATGCGGACTGGAAAAAATCGGTTCTGTGTTGAAAATCGTTGTATAAAATGCCATAGAACGTTCGATATCAGAAGAATAAATCAATTGAAGATTGGGTTTAACAGCAGCGGATTTTTCTGCATTATTTTCTTTAATTACATCAGTTTTTTCAATTAAATCCATTTTTTCAATCACATCCTTAAGTCTTGAGAGCGTTTCAACCAAATCTTGTGTCACTTGCTTAAAAAAACTTACCGCTTGTGCATTAGAAATATTGTCTTCAGGCTCAAAAGAAACGCTCACCTTAATGCAATTTGCCATGTTACTTTCGTCGGTCAAAATTTGGTGGCAGAAAGTTAACCTCCCCATCTGCGGCAGATTGACTTGATCGGTAAACTCTTTATTGATTTCAATATTTGCAAGATAGAAACGAATTTCGGGCATACCACTTAACACCATCCTGCCGTATTGTCCCGTTTTCACCTCACCTTCAAATTCAAAATATTCAAGATCAATCTCCCATTTTTTCCGCAAATCAAATGGCCATATTACTCTCATTGATTGATTACTTTTAAGATCTAAATAAGTAAAGGTAATTTTATGCCTATGACTAATCGCTTGCCGTATCTGGGGGATATCAACAGCAGTTTGAACCGTTGTAGCCGCTGGCCCAATTAATAATGAGTTCGTCTCAAGATATTGTTTTAGTTCTGTTGGGATCACCGCCGCAATTTTATTTATTGCGCTATTTGCTGATGCTTTCAACTGTGGATCGGCACGTTTGACCACCCAACTGGCCCCTAATGCTAAGGCTTCTATTTCATTTTGCGTTAGCATCAATGGAGGTAAAACAAATCCCGGTCGTAACACATAACCTATACCCGCTTCTCCCTCAATACTGACACCTTGAGTCTGCAAAGTTGCAATATCCCGGTAAAGTGTTCTTAAGCTGATATTCAACTTCTGGGCCAATACCTTTCCCTGTACGGGAAAATGATAGCTACGCAATATTTCCATAAGAGATAACAAACGCTGTGCCCTAGACAATTTACCATTTCCTTTATATTAATTGTTCAATCTAATCAAAATTATAAAACTCATCATTGTTCCGTCATCGATTTTAACTTGCATTATGGCAGAAAGGTTGTCACTGAATAATGAAAAGATATAATCACAAACGAAAAATTAATAATACTTTGATTTAAATGATAAATTATTGATTATTCGAACCAGCAGGGCCAGTGATTATAGTCCATCAATGGGTACATCTATTCGTGATGTTGATGAATTTGTCAGGTTTATTGCCACCCAATACAGCATTGCAATGGAGAATATCGTGGTAATTGGTCAGAGTGTCGGGGCTGTTTTAGTCTCTGCTTGAGTACATGATTACGCGCCCAAAATCCGTGCCATGATACTTGCTGCTCCCGCGTTCGATATTAAATTATACTTTCCCTTTGCGGTACAAGGACTACGATTAATGCAAAAAATACGAGGTGTTTTTTTCGTTAATTCCTATGTAAAAACGAAATTCCTGACTCACGATGAAGCCCGCATTACTTCTTATGACAGCGATCCGCTGATCACCCGTGAAATTGCCGTCAATATTCTATTGGAGCTTTATCAAACCGCAAAACGCGTAGTAAAAGATGCCAGCGCCATTACGTTGCCAACACAACTATTTATTTCTGGTAATGATTATGTAGTGAACCATAAATCTCAACACCAATTTTACCAACGATTGAATACCCTGATTAAAGAAAAACATGTTATGGAGGGGTTCTATCACGATACGCTGGGCGAAAAAAATCGCCATTTGGTTTTCGATAAAATACGTACTTTTATTGGACGCATTTTTGCTATCCCACGTTATCAACATGATTACAGCAATGAAGATATCTGGAGCCATACAGTCGATGAATTTCGGGCGCTCACTCTTTCATTACCACGCCTGTGTCCCAAAAATCTTGGCTATAAATTGATGCGTAAGGTGATGAATACACGCTGGGGCAAAGCTTCCGAAGGTATCCGTATCGGTCTTGATACGGGTTTTGATTCCGGTTCCACACTGGATTATGTTTATCGCAACCAGCCACAAGGTCAGGGAATTTGGGAACGGTTAGTAGATCAGCAATATCTTAGGGGTAACATTGGCTGGCGCGGCATACGGCAACGTAAAAGCAATATAGAAACATTAATTCGTCAGGCCATTCACCATTTACATCAACAAAATATGCCTATCAATATTGTAGATATCGCTGCCGGATACGGGCGCTATGTCCTTGATGCAAAAAAAGTGCACCGTATAATCAAATTACAGAAGGGATCATTCTTGGTTATTTGCCAAATCAATCAATTATCAAATCAGCTAAAGCAGTCAGTGTTTTGGATATGACAGCAGAATGGCACAGAAAACCGGGTATTTATACAGCACATTATATTTGCCAACCTCAAATCGATTTATTGCCGTTGACACCTGAAGCGCTACAGTCTGTTGTTTGTGCACTGGACAAATTGCATGAAAAAGGAAGCGTATTCATTCATTGCACACTCGGATTATCCCGTAGTGCAATGGTCGTGGCAGCATGGCTGCTAAAACAACACCCTGAATATGATATTCCTACCGTTATCACTATGCTGCATCAAGCCAGACCCCATGTTACTTTCAGGCAAACACACCTGAATGTCCTTGTTCAATGGGCAGAATATTATCAGCACCGAAGGGTATAATCTGTAACATTTAATTAATAATATTAATTAAATTATTTGATTTTTATTTTATGAACGCTAACCTATCAGTTAACTTTTTGACATATAACACCTTTCTGATCTGATAAAAGCGATATTCTGGCATCACTTTTCTCAAATCATCATCTGATATCTTATTTTTGGTTTTTAATTAAATGAATACTCGTAAAATTAAGGGAATACGCCCATTTAGTGCGCTTATTGACGCATGTTGGAAGGAAACTTACTCTTTTTCCCGTTTGATCAAAGATATGATTGCGGGGATCACCGTAGGGATTATTGCTATCCCCCTCGCAATGGCGCTGGCAATCGGCAGTGGCGTTGCGCCACAATATGGTCTCTATACTGCGGCTATTGCAGGTATTGTTATTGCCATTAGCGGAGGATCACGTTACAGCGTTTCCGGGCCAACTGCCGCTTTTGTGGTTATCCTCTATCCAGTTTCACAGCAATTTGGCCTGAGTGGTCTACTGATCGCGACGCTTATGTCAGGCGTTATTTTGCTTGTTATGGGGCTGGCGCGGTTTGGCCGACTTATTGAATATATCCCATTGTCTGTCACGCTTGGATTCACTTCCGGCATTGCAATTACTATCGCCACCATGCAGGTGCAGAATTTCTTTGGCCTGAAACTGGAACATGTGCCGGAAAATTATATTGATAAAGTGATTGCCCTCTCTCAAGGGTTTACTTCATTACAATTCAGCGACACACTCATCGGTTTAACCACGCTTCTGGTATTAATTTTCTGGCCGAAACTGGGATTAAAGTTACCGGGTCACTTACCGGCTTTGATTGCAGGCACAGGTATCATGGGTATCATGCATCTGTTAGGTCATGATGTGGCAACGATTGGTTCATCATTCAGTTATACGCTGGAAGATGGTACACAGGGTCAAGGTATTCCGCCAATTCTTCCTCAATTTGTGCTGCCGTGGAATCTGCCTGATACCCACTCTCTTGATATTAACTGGAATACGATATCAGCACTGCTACCCGCAGCATTTTCGATGGCAATGCTAGGAGCAATCGAGTCCCTGCTGTGTGCTGTTATTCTGGATGGCATGACCGGAAAAAAACATCATTCCAACAGTGAATTGATTGGTCAGGGAATGGGTAATATTGTAGCTCCCTTCTTTGGCGGGATCACCGCAACTGCGGCTATTGCCCGTTCCGCCGCCAATGTCCGTGCAGGTGCAACTTCACCCATTGCTGCGGTTGTTCACTCTCTGCTGGTTTTATTGACGTTGCTGGTTCTTGCTCCAATGCTTTCTTACCTGCCACTTGCAGCTATGTCTGCTATTTTGCTGATTGTGGCATGGAATATGAGTGAAGCTCATAAGGTAGTGGATTTAGCCCGTCGGGCTCCCAGAGACGATATCATCGTCATGTTGCTGTGCCTGTCATTAACGGTTCTATTTGATATGGTAATCGCAATTACTATTGGTATTGTTCTGGCATCGCTGTTGTTCATGCGTAAAATTGCCAATATGACTCGGATTAGTATTTCTCCTCTAACAAATAATGATAAAGATCTACTGGTTGTGCGAATTAATGGTCCGCTGTTTTTCGCTGCCGCAGAACGTATTTTTGCTGAACTCAAAGAAAAAAGTACTGATTATCAAACCATTGTCATGCAGTGGGATGCCGTCCCCGTTCTGGATGCTGGTGGACTGCACGCATTTCAGGGATTTATCCGTGAGATGGGAAAAGAGAAATATATCATTGTGTGTGATATCCCATTCCAACCATTGAAAACATTGGCAAGAGCCAACATCAAGCCGATTAAAGGGCAATTAAGTTTTTATGCCACTTTATCCAAGGTATTAGAAGAAATGGATTAACCTAAAGATCACTGAAATATTTGTAATTGAAGAATCCTCACGCTTTCTTTCGATTGCCTGTTTCTGACTATTTGCACGTGTTGTTGGCTTTGGGTCTGCCATCTCTTCAAATCAATTCTGTTAAAGAATCGTTTATAGCATACAGTTTATATTAAATATTGCATTGATTTTGGATTTTACAGTAGTAGTGTTTTTTTACAGCAATAGTATTTTTTACAGCAATAGCATTTATGCTCTTCGTATTTCAAGCTGCCTCTTTTAGCGTGTTATTATCAATAAAAATTTTTGAATAAGGATGAAAAATGAAATTTATAGAAGAGAAATTCGAAATTTTGCATGAAATAAATAAAGATGTTACAGGATTTTTGTTAATAGCGATGAATAAAGCGGCTAACGAGGGCTTCGATATAAGCGATTGCCATATAGACATTCGTCTTGTGGAAGCGCCAATAGATGCTCGAAAATATTACTCTGTGAGTTTTTATCCAATAAAAATTACGCCTGAAAATATAATGACTTATAATGAGGTGGCATTCGATTGTTTTAATGTTAATATTGACGCTGATACAAAAAAAATTATCACTAACTACCCTAGAAAATAACCGACTTATAATCAATTCCCAATTTTTTTAAGCGTGAGATCAATGTTGTTGGGTTGATTCCCAACAATTTTGCTGCTCCATCATCACCAAAAATTTTTCCTTTGGATTGTTTAACAGCAATCGAAAAGTTTTTAATTTCCAACTCCTTGAGTTGTTCTATGGTTAGCACACCTTCGGTTTTTTGTAGTTCATTGTGAATATTTTGACGTGAAATTTTAGACAGTTTTTGAGATAGTTGTTGATCTTGTTCTAGCAAATAGGTAAAGGAAACAACGCCTTGTTTTGCTGTAATTAGTGCCCGTTCAATGACATTTTGCAGCTCACGGATATTGCCGGGCCAGTCGTATTGCTGTAGTTCCAAAATATGCTTTTGTGAGAATGGTAAATAATTTATTTTACGACTATCGCAAATCAGTTTGGTAAAGTGTGTAACCAAAAGTGGAATATCTTCTTTACGCTCACGTAAGGCCGGTGCATAAATCGGGAATACATTTAAACGAAAGTACAAGTCTTCGCGAAAACGTTTGTGTTTCACTTCTTCTTTTAAATTGCGGTTGGTGGCAGCAATAATCCGCACATTCACATGCCGCGTCTTTTCTTCACCTACCCTCTCAAAGGTTCCTTCTTGCAACACACGTAACAATTTACTTTGTTGCTCTGGTTGAATTTCGCCAATTTCATCTAAAAATAATGTGCCCTGATCTGCCAATTCAAAACGTCCGACACGGTCACGCACAGCTCCAGTAAATGCACCTTTAACATGCCCGAAAAATTCACTTTCAAATAGTTCCGAAGGAATGGCTGCACAGTTGACCCGAATAAGCGGTTGCTGTTTACGGTGACTGGATTGGTGAATAGCACGGGCGATCAGCTCCTTGCCTGTACCGGAATCACCATAAATCATCACGTTGGCATCGGTTGGAGCGACTACATTGATTTTCTCAATAATCTGTAAAATAGATGCACTGTTGCCGACAATTTCATGGTATTTATTTTCTTGTAAAATTTCTTCTTGCAGATATTCGTTTTGCTGTTCCAGTCGGCTTTTTAAATCTTGCAGCTCTTCAAGGGCATGAGTCAGTTGTTTTTCGGTATTCAGCCGATCAGTAATATCGCGGAAAACTACCACTGCACCAATAATTTCACCGTCACGGATCACAGGAGTACTGGTAAACTCCACTGGAAAGTAACTTCCGTCACGGCGCCAAAAAATTTCCTGAATACCTTCATATACAATACCGTCATTTACCGCCGCATAAATCGGACACTCTTCTACAGGATAATGTTCGCCATTTTCATGGGTATGATGGTGAATCTGATGGATATTGTTACTCAGTACATCTTCAGGCTGTAATCCCAACATTTTAGCCCCGGCGGGGTTAATAAAGGTGCACAACCCTTGTTTATTGATACTGTAAATACCATCAGGCAAAGCGTTTATTGCGCAAGGGCTTTGAAACCAAAATATTGCTTTATGGGCCGGGTGTACAGCTGGGTGTACAACGTGGTTTTCCAACTTTAGGAGCAGAAGCTTTTCCAGGTCATTTGGCCGTCAATAATCAGTTGAAAGCCTTTATGGAAGAAGGTGGGGAAGTCTATGCCTGCCGTTTTGCGTTGCAAGCTATGTATGGTCAAACCGAAAAAGCGCTTATTCAGGGAGTCCGCCCAATTAATCCATTGGATGTAATGGATTTAAAACTGCTGATGCGTCGTGACAATGCCTTAATCATTGATACTTGGACTGTCTAAGTAAGACATAAACTATAAGGGGAATAAGACATGAACCGAATCATTAAAGCCGCCGCAGTGCAATGCAGTCCAGTGCTTTATAGCCAAGCCGCAACGGTAAAAAAATCTGTGGCATTATTTCTGAGCTTGGAAAACGAGGAGTGAAATTTGCCGTCTTTCCTGAAACCATAGTGCCTTATTACCCTTATTTTTCCTTTGTACAACCACCACTTGCCATGGGCAAAGAACATTTAAAACTATTGAATGAATCAGTAGTTGTACCTTCAGAAACAACCTTAGTGATTGGCCAGGCCTGCATTGAGGCTAACATGGTGGTGTCGATTGGCATCAATGAACGTGCAGGCGGTACGATTTATAACGCGCAACTGTTATTTGATGCCGATGGTTCAATCATTCAGCATCGCCGCAAAATTACTCCAACTTACCATGAACGAATGGTATGGGGACAAGGTGATGGCAGTGGCCTGCGTGCCATTGATTCTGCTGTGGGGCGTGTCGGCTCACTAGCATGCTGGGAACATTACAACCCGTTGGCACGCTTTGCCTTGATGGCAGATGGTGAGCAAATTCATGCTGCCATGTTTCCCGGTTCGTTGGTAGGACAAGTTTTTGCCGATCAAATCAGCGTAACCATTCAACACCATGCTTTAGAGTCCGGCTGTTTTGTGGTCAATTCCACCGCATGGCTGCATCCCGAACAGCAACAACAAATTATGCAGGATACCGGCTGTAGCATCGCTCCAATCTCAGGAGGATGCTTTACCGCCATTGTTTCTCCTGAAGGTAAGTTCATAGCTGAACCACTCATGCAAGGGGAAGGTTATTGCATTGCCGATCTGGATTTCAGCCTGATTGATAAACGCAAACGTATGATGGATTCAGTTGGGCATTATAGCCGTCCTGAATTGTTCAGCTTATTGATTAATCGCCGTCTGGCACATGTATTACACGAACTGAAAGCTGAAACATCAGATCAAAATCATCTCGAACAACTTTCAAAATTCAATGAAGCACATATCTAAATTGCATTGATTAAATCCAAGTAATTAGGGGGAAGGATGTCTGCAATACAACGATTTCCTGATTTACAGCTATTGACCGATTTGCAATGTAACGGTCTGAAATGGGAAGGCGAAGTTGGCTTGTCTCGTAAAGGTGGCGCTGGGCCAAGTGATCACAAGGCACTGAGTCTTAACAGGCAGACCATGATGATTCCTGTTCTGAATCTTGCAGCACAAGATTCGCCCTATACTGCAAAACCTGAGACGAACTCCGACAAGGTGATTGTTTTTAAAAACCGGACCCCGATCGCAACCTTAACTGCGCCTGCACGACCACGTTTTTATGATTTGAAAACTGCCGAAGGTATTTCCTATGAGCAAATTGCGACCTTGCATAGTCACAATGTGTTAGCAACCACGGTGTTACAGCATTGCATTCGTATGAATGACCAAGCAACTGCATGCCAATTTTGTTCAATTGATCAGTCTGTAAAAAATGGTCGAACTTTGATCCGCAAGCATCCACAACAATTGACAGAAGTCGCCAAGGCAGCCGTTGAGCTGGATGGTGTCAAACAAATGGTGATCACCACAGGTACACCAAATAAGGCGGATCGCGGGGCAAAAATTTTATATGACTCGGTTAAAGCGATTAAGGCGCAGGTTGATTTACCAATACAGATACAGTGTGAGCCCCCCGATGATTTTGCATGGTTTCAGCGTTTAAAAGATGCAGGTGCTGTGTCAATTGGGATGCATCTTGAAGCAGTAAGCGAGAAAATACGACAGAAAATTATGCCCGGTAAAGCCGAAGTATCATTGGAAAAATATTTTGCCGCATTTAAGGCAGCCGTTGCCGTATTCGGTCGGGGACAGGTCAGTACCTACATTTTGGCAGGTTTGGGCGACACCGAATTAGAAATCGTGGAGATGAGCGCCAAATTAACCAAAATTGGAGTGTATCCATTTGTGGTGCCGTTTGTGCCGATTCAGGGCACCCCATTGGAACATCATCCTAAACCTGATCCGGCTTTTATGCAGTCGCTTTATCCGAAAATTGGCCGGCAACTCAGACAACATGGCTTGAACTCGGAAAGTACTCAAGCAGGCTGTGCCAAATGTGGTGCCTGCTCTTCGCTGAAAGCATATGAATAAGGAGAATGTGAGATGGAACCTTTTCACTGTTCTTGGCAGCTTGAGCTAAACGAAAGGCTGAAAAAATTTCTTAGCGACGACATTATCATCAAAACTGTGTCGGAAGATTGGGAACTTCGTCAATACTATGGTTTACGTGAAGCGACTTTCCGCAATGAACAGAAAATATTAAAAGAAGATCGTGATGAGTATGATTTTAAAGCATTAGGTATTATTGCCATTGGGAAAATGTTCGGTGAGCGTGACCGGGTGATTGGTGCGGTGTGGATCTTCCCTGATATTGAACAAACGTGGTACGGCGGGCGCTTATGCGTAGATCCTTTATATCGACATTATCATACTATTGGTAAAGCGCTAATCAATGCAGCGGTATCAATCGCCAAAAACTTAGGCTGTCGTACTTTCTTAACCACTGTGCAAACTCAAAATGAACGCTATTTCCAAAAATTGGGTTGGAATAGTTTGCGTCAATTAACCATTGCCAACATTCCCCATATATTGATGCAGGCTCAGATTGAACATTATCCGTTACAGTATATCCCGATGCACGTCTATATGCAGAAGGAGGCGTACTGATGGAACTCAATCAATTATTTGAAATGCTAAGACATACACCCGCTATGCAGTCCAAGCAGACGCTTTACAGTATTTCAGCCAATACAACTTGCCATGTGGATTCATTGGACAGTTTATATGCCTATCCCGGAGATGATACGGCAGCGCTATTATTAAATAATCAAACGTTATTAAATGATCAATATATATTGCATGCCTGTGAGGGTATGTTGCCGAGTTTTGTAGCCAATCATCCTTATTTTGCCGGATGGTCAGCGATTATGGCGAATATTAGTGATATTGCAGCAATGGGCGGGCGGGCACTGTCAGTTGTGAACAGCTTTTGGCATACCAGTAGCAAACATGCCCAACAGCTAATGCAAGGCATGCAGGATGCCTGTAATGTTTATGGTGTGCCATTGGTTGGTGGACATACACATCTTGACGCAGTTTATCAACCCGCTTTATCAGTTGCGATTCAAGGTGTAGCGCGAAGACTGCTCTCAGTATTTCATGTCAAACCGCAACAAAAAATTCTGATTGCTTTAAATCTACAAGGACAGTTCCACCTCAATACCACTTATTGGAAATGCTTTGAACGTGTATCCAGTCACATTTTACGGTCACAACTTGCCTTGTTACCGCAATTGGCAGAGGAAAATCTGGCTCATTCCGCCCGTGATATTAGCTAATGCCGGCATTTTAGGCAGTTTGTTAATGTTGCTCGAAGCTACAGCATCAGGAGCAGATATCAACTTAGATGCTATTCCTAAACCGGATGATGTGGATTGGTTTAAATGGTTACAAATTTTCCCCAGTTTTGGTTTCTTACTGACTGCCGATACAGATAAATGTGAAGAAATTATCAGGCTGTTCTACAGTCAGGGCATTATCTGCACGGTGATTGGTGAAACCAATATCAGCGGTGTAATTGCAGTACAGCAGAAGCAACAAAAACAGCACAGTATATTTTGGGATTTTAACAACCAGATATTTACCGGCTTTTGTTATGCCAATGTCTTAAAAAAATTAACTTAAGAAAAGTAGATCAAATTGAATTCATTGAAATGACGAATAAATAAGAAGGATGTTCCATGTTAAATATCCAAAATAAAATGTTACAACCAAGTTATGATGTAGTGATTGTGGGTGGTGGTCAGGCAGGTTTATGTATCAGTCACTATTTGCAGAAAGCAGGCATTAGCCATGTGGTATTGGAAAAAGAAACTGAATTGACCCATAGCTGGCGCCGTAAACGTTGGGATAATTTTGCCTTGGTAACCCCTAACTGGCAGTGCTTATTGCCTGAACTCCTTACCAAGGGCAAGACCCTGATGGCTTTATGAAAAAGTATGAAATAGTGGAATATCTCGATACATTTATTAAAAAACTCAATCCTCCTGCCATTTTAAATATTCAGGTAGAACATGTGAGAAAAGTGACAACACATAAATTTGTCATTAAAACCAATCACGGTACAACCATTGCCAAACAGCTTGTTGTCGCAGCAGGCGGGTATCACACCCCGATTTATCCAAAACTAAGTGATACTTTGCCTGAATATATAAAAGTGATGCATTCGGAAGAATATTTAAACGCCAAACAACTGCCTGAGGGCGCGGTGTTGGTGGTCGGTTCGGGGCAGTCCGGCGCACAGATTGCTGAAGATTTACATCTGGCAGGCAAAAAAGTCTATTTATCGACAGGTGATGCACCACGTTGTGCTCGATTCTATCGTGGTAAAGATGTGGTGAAATGGCTGTTTGATATGGGTTATTACGAAACTACTGTCAAAGATCATTGTTATAATGAAGAAGTACGTAATAGTACCAACCACTATGTCACGGGACGTGACGGTGGACATGATATTGATCTGCGTAAATTTGCTTTAGAAGGTATGCAGTTGTTCGGACGTTTTGATGATTTTAAAGATGGTCAGCTCTGGTTTAGACCGGATTTATCAGAAAATCTCGATCGTGCTGATGCCACTTATAATCGTATTAATGCCTCAATTGATGAATATTTAGATAAGAACAATATTGCAACCAATGAACCTGCATCAGTGTATCAGCCTGTTTGGTGCCCTGAGCAAGAAATCACACACATTGATTTAGCAAAAGAAAATATTACTTCTGTGATTTGGTGTATCGGTTTTAGACCTGATTATTCATGGATGGATTTAGATATTTTCCAAGTCAATGGTTATCCGAATCATGACCGTGGAATTACTATTGACCCGGATGTCATGTTTATTGGTTTGCCGTGGTTATATACATGGGGTTCTGGGCGGTTTCTGGGGATCGATCAGGACGCCGCTTATGTAGTGCAGCATATTCAGCAACAAATTCGTGGCAACGCAGACAACTTAGCATCTTGTGGGTGAGATATCCCAACACTAGGGAAATGAAAAAAATCAGCGGTTACAGAAAAAAACGCCTGTAACCGCTTTATCAAACTTTATTAAGAGACCCTGACGGATACAGTGATTATTTGTCGGTATCCAGCTCCGGAAAATTTTTCACCACATCATCAATAGCTTTCATCTGCATCAGGAATGGTTTCAGTTTTGCCAGAGGCAATGCCGATGGGCCATCACATCTTGCATTTTCTGGTTCAGGATGAGCTTCAAGGAACAACCCCGCAATCCCCACCGCCATACCAGCGCGCGCCAACTCAGATACTTGCGCACGACGGCCACCGGAAGCTGCACCCAATGGATTACGGCACTGTAAAGAGTGAGTAACGTCAAAAATAACTGGTGAACCATTAGTTACCTGCTTCATGACGCCAAAGCCCAACATATCAACCACCAGATTGTCATAACCAAAATTACTGCCACGGTCACACAAAATAACCTGATCGTTGCCACCTTCCTTAAATTTCTCAACGATATTACCCATTTGACCCGGGCTGACAAACTGAGGTTTTTTGATGTTGATGATTGCGCCTGTTTTAGCCATCGCTTCAACCAGATCAGTCTGGCGAGCAAGAAAAGCGGGAAGCTGGATGACATCAACCACATCTGCAACAGGTTGGGCTTGCGCAGGTTCATGCACATCAGTGATGATTTTCACGCCGAAAGCCTGCTTCAGCTCCTGAAAAATTTTCATTCCCTCTTCTAAACCCGGCCCACGGTAGGAATGGATCGAGGAACGGTTAGCCTTATCAAAAGACGCCTTGAAAACATAAGGAATGCCCAGTTTTTGCGTTACAGTCACATAGTGCTCACAAATACGCATGGCCAAGTCCCGTGATTCAAGAACATTCATACCACCAAACAGTACAAAAGGCAGATTATTTGCGACCTTGATGTCACCAATATTAACCACTTTCTGTTGCATGCTTATACCTTCTCTTGTTAAGGGCAAATAAATTTGCAGTATTCATAAAAAAATAAATAAAGAGCAGAGAAATTCCGTCTTATGACGACATTCTTGTAACGATATTTAATGGAGGATAATCGCTCTCTGCTCAATGGAGTTAATCTGCATTTTTAGCATTTCTGAGACAGGGTCCTCAGGGCAGTGCTCCACGAAATAGCTCAAATCTGAGACAGCAATGTGACTACAATCGAGCTGTACATAAATCAGCCCACGGTCGCGGATTTCATACGGATCATCAGGGTCAAACATCAGCACGATTTCACTGGCTTTAAGTGCTAGCTCCATCTTTTTTTCTTGCATTAAGGAAGTTTTGATGGTGTCGGTAGCTTTTCGCACGACACTGGCGTTATCCGCCCCCTGTAAGTCTTTGTTTTTCAGGCCAACTGTTGGACCAATATGACCTTTTAACCAGACATCAAGTATATGCTCGGTGAGCGTATCGCCATTCATAGGATTAATGAACCATGTTGGCTCATCAGTGAAATCAATCCGCAAGATTAGCTGTGTCGGGAATATGACGGGCTGTACGGGCAATCCCAGCGCCTGAGCAATGTGTGAAAATACCGTCCCCAGTGTTACGGGGGCGCCTTGATGTGAACGCAGTACATTATCCAACCATAGAGTATCAGACAAACAATACACCCCATTCGCTCCGCGGAATTTCCACTCTCGATAAAAAAGCGTCAATAACGATTGCAATTTTGTTTTAGTGTCAGTTATGGAGGAAACTTTTTGCTGTGCTTCTTCAACCAAGGCGGTTAATTGCTCAATCACTAATATTTGAGGAAAATCAGGACGAATGGCCCGTGTTACTAGAATAATACCGTCTATCAGGGAAGCATTATTGAATTCATAATTAACTATGGTTTTCATTTTTATTCCATCGACCTGTCGTGATACGTTCGTTACCACCATAATCCTGAAAGGTCTCTATCTGTTGATAACCTTTTTCCAAAAATAGGTTTCTAACAACGATTCCCTGTTTCCAGCCATGTTCCAATAATAGCCATCCGTTTGGTAACAGGAAGTGGCGAGCCTGTTCCACAATTGTCTGCAAATCTGCCATGCCATTTTGGGCAGCAATCAATGCAGTGGCCGGTTCAAACCTGACATCTCCTTCACCCAGATGAGGGTCAAGCTCATCAATATACGGAGGATTACTGACAATCATATCAAATTGCTGTTTCCCAACTGCTGAGAACCACTCACTTTGTAAAAAATTCACATTGTGAAAAGGCTGATTGCGGAAAGGTAACTTTTCGGCATTTTTTTCAGCGTTATATTTCGCCAATGCCACGGCATCGGGATTGATATCCACCCCTGTTACATGACAATCATGCCGTTCACTCGCCAATGCCAATGCAATAGCCCCCGTTCCCGTACCAAGATCCAGAATCTGTGCAGGTAAATCAGGCAGCAATTCCAGGGCTTTTTTAACTAAGCATTCCGTATCAGGGCGTGGGATCAAGGTTGCTGGTGATACAGCAAGGGGCAACGACCAAAATTCGCGCTCCCCTACAATATAAGCGATCGGCTCTCCCTGAATGCGTCGAGCCAGAAAAGCATCAAGCTGGCTGGCTTCCTCCGGAGAAATAGGCGTTTCATTGAATGCAATCAAATAAGTGCGGGAACGCCCTGTTACGTATTGCAACAAAATTTCTGCATCACGCTTAGGGCTGTCACTTTCAGTCAACTGCATAGCTGCATGCTGGAGCCAGTGTTGATAATTCATCAATCCTGCTCTGACAATGCGGATAATTGGTCTGCTTGATATTCAGTAATGATAGGCTGGATAAGCATATCCAGTTTGCCTTCCATCACTTCTTCAAGGCGATATAATGTTAAGTTGATACGGTGATCAGTAACCCGTCCCTGTGGGAAGTTATAAGTACGGTTGCGATCTGAACGGTCGCCAGAGCCGAGCAAGTTGCGGCGTTCAGAAGCCTCGGCTTCCTGACGCTTTTGCATATCAGCGGCACGAATACGCGCAGCCAGCACAGACATTGCTTTTGCTTTATTTTTATGTTGTGAACGCTCATCCTGACACTCCACAACAATACCCGTCGGAAGGTGGGTAATTCGAATTGCAGAGTCAGTGGTATTGACGTGCTGCCCACCCGCACCGGAGGAACGAAAAGTGTCAATTTTCAGATCGCTTGGGCTGATTTCCGGTAATTCCGCTTCTGGAATTTCTGGCAAAATAGCCACTGTGCAAGCAGAAGTATGAATACGCCCTTGAGATTCGGTTTCCGGCACACGCTGAACACGATGACCGCCAGACTCAAATTTCAAGTGACCATAAACTTGTTCACCAGAAATTTTAGCAATCACTTCTTTATATCCACCATGTTCGCCTTCATTGGCGCTCATGATCTCAACTTTCCAACGGTGGGATTCTGCATAACGGCTGTACATGCGGAATAAATCCCCGGCAAATATTGCCGCTTCATCACCACCGGTTCCAGCACGAACCTCAAGGAAACAGTTGCGTTCATCATCCGGATCTTTTGGTAATAACAGCACTTGCAGTTGCTGTTCCAACTCTTCATTACGAATTTTTGCGCCCTTGAGTTCTTCCTGCGCCATTTCCCGCATTTCGGGATCATCAAGCATCATCTCGGCTGTTTCTATATCATCCTGAACGCTTTTCCAAGCTTTAAAACAGTTAGTCACATCAGTCAATTGAGCATATTCTTTTGAGAGTGCCCGAAAACGCTCTTGATCAGTGATCACTTCAGCATCACCGAGGTGAGCCAAAACTTCTTCATGGCGTTCTTGTAATGCTTCCAATTTAGCGACAATAGAAGACTTCATTCGTAATATCAGACCTTATTTAGAATAGGTTTAGAATAGGGTTAGTTATGATCCAGCCCAAGGCTGTCCCGTAATAGATTCAGGCGTTCCAAATCGCCATCGCTGGCAGCTTGTTGGAGAGATTTAGTCGGTGAGTGAATCAGACGATTCGTCAATTGATGGGTCAATTGGTTGATGATCTGTTCAGCGTCAGCACCCTGCCTTATGGACATCAATGCTTTTGCCGTCATTTCAGCCCTGATTTTCTCTGCTTGTTCCCGGTATTCACGAATTGTATTAACAGCACCTTGAGAACGCAACCAATCCATGAAATGGCTGCTTTCTTGTTGAACAATATCTTCCGCAACAACCGCCGCAGCTTTGCGTTGGGCAAGATTTTGCTGAATGATAGCCTGTAAGTCATCCACGCTATACAGATAAACATCACTCAATTTTTCAACATCCGGCTCAATATCACGGGGAACGGCAATATCAATCAGCAACATCGGCTGGTTGCGCCGTAATTTCAACGCTCTTTCGACCATGCCTTTGCCAATGATTGGCAACGGGCTGGCAGTGGAGCTAATTACAATATCAGCTTCGGCCAATCGGGTATCAATATCCGGTAGGGAAATGACTTCTGCATTGACTTCACTGGCAAGCATTTGTGCACGTTCTTTCGTACGATTAGCGATCATCATGTGATACACACGATGCTCTTTGAGGTGTCGGGCTACCAGTTCAATCGTCTCCCCTGCTCCCACTAACAGGATATTCAGTTGAGAAAGGGATTCGAAAATTTGTCGTGCCAGTGTGCAAGCAGCAAATGCCACGGAAACGGCATTTGCACCAATTTCTGTTTCTGTTCTGACCCGCTTGGCCACTGAGAAAGATTTTTGGAACAAGCGTTCGAGTTCACTTGACAGTGATTGATAACTTTGTGACTCAGCAAAGGCCTTTTTCACTTGTCCCAAAATCTGCGGTTCGCCCAATACCAAAGAATCCAAGCCGCTGGCGACCCGCATCAAATGGCTGACGGCCTCATTATCCACATGCCAGTAAAGGCTTTTTGTCAAATCATCAGGATTAAGGCGATGGTATTTGCATAGCCAATTAATTAACTGTTCTTTAAAATTACCCTGCTGCTCAACGCTGAGGTAAAGCTCCGTGCGGTTGCAGGTAGACAGCACAACACCGCCTCGCACCAGTGGTTGCTGGAGCAAGTCATCAAGCGCTAGCCCTATCGTGTCAGGAGAAAAGGCCACCCGCTCACGTAAGGAAACAGGTGCTGTTTTATGGTTGATACCGAGTGCTAATAAAGTCATCTTCACTGCATTGAGTTATCACAGGGGGGCAAGATAATAATGATATTAATAATTATTCTCATAAACTCACACCCTTCATAAGGATTCTCATTGGTCGAGCATTCTACTTGATGCATCAGTTCAATAAAAGTCAATCGGATGGTTCTGCGATAATTTATTCGAGAATTCTTACCAAATTTTCGCTAAATTACCCGCCTGATTATAAAATTGGGTGACACGCCCTAAATTGTCATATTTAAATACTGCCATATTTATAACCAATAGAACTCAAGTTTCAAACTTTCCTACCACCAAGGGTTACCGTATGAAAATGTCTTCGTTTTTTCGCTTACTTCCCCTATCCGGTGTTTTACTGACGGCCTGTACAATCACACAACCCCCAATGGGCACAGGATCAGCGGATACCCCACAATGGCATGCTCGTGAACAACAACTGACAAAGCTGGAACATTACCAAACCCGGGGTTCTTTCGCTTATTTGGCAAATGAAAAAAAAGTGTATGCCCGTTTTTTCTGGCAACAATATTCGCCTGACAATTATAAATTACTGCTGCTCAACCCACTGGGTACAACAGAATTGGAATTATTTGTTAAACCGAACATGATTCAAGTCACTGACAATAACGGTAAAAAATATCTCAGTGATGAGCCAGAATCCTTAATTTACCAGCTTACCAATATGAATATCCCTCTGGATAACCTGAAAAGTTGGATTATCGGTTTGCCCGGCAGTACTAAAGATTTTCAGTTGGATGCCAACTACCTGCTTAAATCCGTGAGTGACAAAAAAAATGGTGAAGTTTGGCGAGTCAATTATCAGGGATACGATACCTCGATCACACCAGCCTTACCCACTCGATTGGAGCTTACCCAAGGGAAAAATCGCATAAAATTAAAGATGGATAACTGGACGATTCAATAATGACTTTAACCTGGCCCTCTCCGGCAAAATTGAATTTATTTTTGTATATCACAGGGCAACGACCTGATGGTTACCACGAACTGCAAACGCTATTTCAATTTCTGGATTATGGCGATGAAATCACCATTTCACCGCGTCAGGATAATGAAATCCGCTTGCTGACTCCGGTTGCAGGCGTAGCCCATGATGATAATTTGATCGTGCGGGCATCCCGATTATTACAGAATCATATATTACAAAGACGCATACTATTACAAAAACACACATTATTACAAAAACATACGCTATTACAAAAAAATACATTGCAGAATCGCAATGAGAGCGCTCAATTAGGAACCGAATGCTTAGGAGCCGATATTCACATTGATAAATGCCTGCCGATGGGCGGAGGCTTGGGGGGCGGCTCTTCCAATGCTGCGACGGTATTGATTGCTCTGAACTATCATTGGCAAGCCAATCTGTCCGATGATGAACTGGCGCAGCTTGGAGTTTGTCTTGGCGCAGACGTTCCCGTATTTGTTAAAGGTCATGCTGCCTTTGCCGAAGGCATCGGGGAAAAACTCCAGCCCGCCTCACCAGAAGAGAAATGGTTTTTGGTTGTCCACCCCGGAATTGAGATATCAACTCCGACGATCTTCACAGATCCTGAATTAAAAAGAAATTCTCCGATTCGCTCTCTACCCGCATTATTGCAGGCACCATTTGCAAATGATTGTGAGCCAATCGCAAGAAAACGTTTTCGTAAGGTTGAACAGCTTCTTTTATGGCTGTTAGAATATGCACCGTCACGCCTGACCGGAACCGGTGCATGTGTTTTCGGCGAGTTCGAATCAGAAGCATCGGCCCGTAAGGTGTTAAATCAAGCCCCAGAGTGGATGCAGGGCTTTGTTACGCGTGGCGTTAACATTTCTCCGTTGCATACATTCCGCTCTGGGATACCCGTGTTATTGAACCAATGAGCAATATTTGTTTGATTGGTCAACAATATCTCTCTGGACGCAAGCCTGAGGTTTTTCTCGTGCCCGATATGAAGCTTTTTGCTGGTAATGCTACACCTGAACTAGCACAACGTGTTGCCAACCGCCTGTACACTAGCCTGGGAGACGCTGCTGTCGGTCGTTTTAGCGACGGTGAAGTCAGTGTTCAAATCAATGAAAATGTACGCGGTGGTGATGTTTTCATCATCCAGTCCACTTGTGCACCAACCAACGACAACCTGATGGAATTAGTCGTTATGGTCGATGCGTTACGTCGTGCTTCTGCTGGTCGTATTACCGCTGTTATTCCTTACTTCGGTTATGCTCGTCAGGATCGCCGTGTCCGTTCAGCACGTGTACCTATCACTGCCAAAGTTGTCGCGGACTTTCTGTCCAGCGTTGGTGTAGACCGTGTTCTTACCGTTGACCTACACGCCGAACAGATCCAAGGTTTCTTTGATGTGCCAGTTGATAATGTATTTGGTAGTCCAATTCTTCTGGAAGATATGCTCCAGAAAGGTCTGGAAAACCCGATTGTTGTGTCTCCAGATATCGGTGGTGTTGTGCGCGCCCGTGCAATTGCCAAACTGCTGAATGATACAGATATGGCTATCATTGATAAACGTCGCCCGCGTGCAAACGTTTCTCAAGTTATGCATATCATTGGTGATGTTGCTGGCCGTGATTGCGTTCTGGTTGATGACATGATCGATACAGGTGGCACACTGTGCAAAGCAGCTGAAGCATTGAAAGAGCGTGGAGCAAAGCGGGTATTTGCTTATGCAACCCACCCTATTTTCTCTGGCAATGCAGTGGAAAACATCAAGAACTCAGTGATTGATGAATTTATTGTCTGTGACACAATTCCTCTGTCTGATGAGATCAAGGCATTGAACAAAGTTCGTACTTTAACACTATCTGGTATGCTTGCTGAAGCTATTCGCCGTATCAGCAATGAAGAGTCTATCTCTGCTATGTTTGAGCACTAATGTTTGAGTACTAATGTTTGAGCATGAATGTTTAAGCTTTAGCGTTAATATTAAGCGCTAACTTATTCAAGTGATTAAATAAATCATTGCTTAAAAAAACCCCGTGGCTGCATTTGCAGCGGCGGGGTTTTCTGTTTATTTGATATACATAGCTAATATTTTCATCAAGAATTAATAACATTGATGAATATTAAAATAAGATTAATAATTAACTTTATCAATAAGTTAACCCAAATATCGTGAATTTTTCTCAATAAAATAAGATGATTATCTTACATACAAATTGAAATTAATATCCCACAATAATTTCAATTCATCTGGTACGTCCAGTTGCTAAACCCCCTCACAATACTGGTGTCATTGAATAGTTGCTGCTAACCTGCCGAATACTCAATGATGGTAGGTTTTTATTTCCTTACGTCACACAGTCATATTGATAAACAAATATTATTCCTTAGCTTTTAAAAATAAATTTTTCTAATAAATTGGCAGCCAGCTTAATTGGAATACTAAACACATCAGCACCTCCAACTTCCTCAGGGAAGAATCACTGGATACTTCTTTATTCAAAGGCGAGAGGCTGTTCAAGAACAAAAACTATTTTTAAGGAGAATGCCAAAATGAAAAAGGCTTTTTTATTCACACCTGCACTGTTAGCGCTTTCAATCAATGCCATTTCTAATGCAAATGCTTATTCCTATAACAAAGTCTATGTCTTTGGTGATAGCCTGAGCGATGGTGGGAATAACGGAAGATATACGACAGATGGAAAAACCAGTCAGTTATACGATGAGTATATTGCTCAACAAATCACGGGGACTGATCTAACGCCATCTATTAAAAAAGATGGAACTAATTACGCTCAAGGTAGTGCTACAGCTCTTAAAAAATACAGCAAAGACGGTTTTAATACGCAAGAACAGGTAGATAAATATCTTAATGACAATAATGGAAAAGCTGACCCTAATAGCATCTATATTCACTGGGTAGGAGGCAACGACCTTGCCAAAGCTTTAGAAGACGGCCAAATAAAAACTGCAAAGACAAAAGATCCAATGCAAGGTCAAAAAGTTACCGCTGACATTGCCTATATAAGCGCTACCACAGCTGCAAATCAAATCAATAAACTTGTCGAAAAAGGTGCCGGATTAATTATCGCACCAATTGTTCCTGATGTTGGAACTACACCCAAGATGCTAGAAAAGTTCTTGGAACAGGCATTATCCCAACCATCAGCAGATGGCAAAAAATTATCAAAAGAAGAAATAAATGAACAACTACAGAACATCCATCAAGTAATTAATGGTTATGATATTCCTAACATTCAAGCTCGAAACCTGATTCTTCAGGGAATTTTTCAAGAAATAGCAAAAAATGCTTACAAGGGTGATTCAGCTGAACAAAAAGAAAAACAAAAAGAAGCTTATGGTAAGCTTCTCAAAACATATGAAGAAATCAGCAAAGATGCTTCAAAACTCACTGATATATACAACAATCTAGTCGACGAAAAAATCAGCGAAAAAAATGGCAATATCCTGCGTGCTGATATCAATGGCCTGCTGAATGAAGTAATCGCCAACCCTCTGATTTATGGCATTCAAAATACATTAGGTTATGCCTGCTCATATGATAAAGATAAAAATAAGGGTGCCGATAAATGCACCTCCGAAGATTCAGGTTTTACAGGGGATAAACAGTTCTTATTCTCCGATAACTTCCACCCAACTCCGTTGGGACACAAGATAATGGGTCAATATATTACCTCTATTTATAATGCGCCATCACAGGTAATGACCCTGAACCAGGTTAACCGTGCACCAGTTAAAAGTGCCCTCTCTTCCCTTGACGGTCACCTGCAACAACTACGCAATAGCGGCAATGCTCAAGGCAAAATCGGTGTTTTTGGCGGCTACACTGGTAGCCAGAACAAAACCTTTACACTGAGTGGCAACTATCAACTGACAAATAACCTGCTGTTGGGTGCAATGTACTCTGACTATAAAGATGAGCGCACTCCTGCGGCTAATTTCTCTTATGAAGGACTTGGTCATGTTCTGACAGCTTATACATTGTGGAATTACTACAACAATGGCTGGTTGAGCGGTGATGTCCATTATTCGCGCACCAATTATGACAGCCTGACCCGTGCTATCCAGCTTGGCAACGCCACCCGCAGGGAAACCGGTGCTACCACAGGTAAACAGTGGGGAGCACGCATTACCGCAGGTTGGGATATCCCTGTCACCAACTATCTGACCACCAGCCCAGTCGTCCAGTATGCTTGGAGCAAAGGTGAAATCGATGGCTACCGTGAATCCGGCAACAATAGCACTTCTATGAATTTTGGTGATCAAAACTATACATCTAAAGTTGGAACACTGGGCTGGCGAGTAGATACTAAATTTGGTCGTTTCAATCCTTATGCTTCAGTTCAGTTCAATCATCAATTTGGTGATATAAGCTACAAACTGAGCGGTTCTATTAACTCCACCAAAACTTCTTTTGTGCGAGAAAGTGGCAAACAAAGCACTAATTGGCGCCAATATACTATCGGCATGAACGCAAACCTGTTCAATAACTTGCGTGGATTTGCTTCTGTAACTCGCAATGAGGGTAGTGCTCAAGATCCTAACTATAATTTCAGTTTTGGCATCAATGCTAGTTTCTAATTCGGTGTAAATAAGTCGATATTAATAAACTATCGGACAATAGAAACAGAACTTCCACTCAGGGACGCAAGGCAATAAATATTACTGCCTTGCGTTTTTGTTTAATTATCAATCCTGATATTAATATTTTGTTGAATTTTCGTATATGCAAATAGAAGTAGTATCTAACTGAAATATGCAGGAAATCAGCCATCAACCAGAGAGATAATCGAATAGTCTTTTAACTCAATGTGTTGAACTAGTACCAAAATAACATGCTATTTTCAGGAGAACGAAACGATATGAAAAAGGTATCCTTTTTAGTATCAGCTACAACTGCATTATTAGTAAATTTCACTACTAATTCTTATGCCTATGACAATATATATGTTTTTGGGGATAGTTTGAGTGATAGTGGAAATATCGGAAAATTCACAACAGATGGAAAAAAATCTGAACTATATGATGAATATATAACTAGAAAATTCACAGGCAAAAAACTAATACCATCAAAGAGTAAAGACGGAACGAATTATGCCTACGGAGGAGCTACAGCTAATGGTTCAGGTAATCTAATCTGGGACATTATTTCTCACTCCACGGAAAAGCAACTCAATGATTATTTAAAAGCACATTCTGAACGGGCTGATCCTAATGGCGTATATATACATTGGGTCGGGGGCAATAATATATCTAAAGCTCTAGAACATCTAGCGAAAGGCGATAAAAAATCTGCACAATATCTTATCAATGACGGTTCTGAATCCGCAGCATCGCAAGTTAATCGGCTTATTAAAGCTGGCGCAGGTTTAATTATTGTACCTAACATTCCAGATGTTGGAACAACTCCCAAAATTCTAGAAGAAGTACTTAAAATTTCGTTGGAGAAAAAGAAAGTACCTAAAGAAAAGATCGCTCAAACTCTGAAACAAATTCATGAAGCCATTAACCAGTATCCTACGCCAAATACCGAAATCCGAAATAAAATTATCGAAGGTGTCTTAAAAAAAATTGCCGCAAATGCATCTCCCCAAGATCCCCAAAAAGCTAAAGAAATTTACCACCAATTGCGGGATGCTTACGATAATGCCAGCAAAACTGCCTCCCAACTTTCTGACAAATATAATCAAATTGAAGAAAGCCGACTAGATAACGGAAATATCCTTCGTGCCAATATTAACCTTCTCTTACGAGAAATGATTGAGAACCCGACTATTTATGGTATCTTCAATACCTTGGGTTATGCCTGTCAACAAGGTAAAATGGCTATGGTTTGTTCTTCTTCCGATCCTGAATTTGATAAAAGCCAAGCATTCTTGTTTTCCGATAACTTCCACCCAACACCTTATGCACATCATGTGATTGGTCAGTACATTATGTCGATCTATAACGCCCCACTACAGGTGATGACATTGAACCCTATCAATCGCATTCCAGTTAAAGTCGCCCTATCCTCACTTGACAGCCACCTGCAACAACTACGCAATCGTCATGAAGAACAAGGTAAAATCGGTGTATTTGGCGGTTATACTGGCAATCACAATCGAACCCTTACATTGGGTAGCGATTATCAACTGACGGATAATTTGCTATTAGGGGCAACAATTTCACGTTATAGAGATGAACAAAATGCAACACCCAATTTTAATTATGCAGCGACAGGCCATGTCATAACAGCTTACACACTATGGAACTACTATAACCGCGGCTGGCTAAGCGGTGATTTCCATTATTTACGCACCAATTACGATAATTTGTCACGTTCCATCCAACTTGGTCAGGCCACACGTAGGGAATCAGGTTCAACGATGGGTAAGCAGTGGGGTTGGCGTATTACGGCAGGCTGGGATATCCCTGTCACCCGTTATCTGACCACCAGTCCAATCATTCAATACACTTGGGACAAAGGAAATATTGATGGTTATCGTGAATCTGGTAACAGGAGTACTGCCATGCATTTTGGCGATCAACACTATCATGCCAGAATTGGCTCGATGGGCTGGCGAGTAGATACACAATTGGGACTTATTAATCCTTATGCCTCTGTCCTGTTTAAGCATCAATTCAATGATGAACACTATGCTCTTCGCAGCGCGATCAACTCCACCCAAACAAGTTTCGTACAGCAGGAGAAAAAACAGAAGAAGGATCGCGTTCAATACACTGTCGGCATTAATGCCAATCTGACCAATAATCTTCGCGCATTTGCGGCTGTATCACATGAAAAAAATGATAATGAGCCAAATCACGACTATTATTTTAATCTCGGCATGAACGTCAGATTTTGATATACCAACTCTTTCACAAGCAAAGGTAAGGCGGTAGTAAATTGCCGCCTTACCTAAAATGTACTGAATTTTAACGTTTAAAATAATTACGGATGTCGATGTTTTTTACGACGATAACGTTCATCGTAATTTTTCAGCCACCAATATTTATCACTAACTTGTTCTCTACCACCAACTCTAGCTCCTACCAGCCAAATAAATGCGCCAACAAACAATCCCATTAATGAGATACCTGTAAGAAATTCAGAATGACCAAATTTGAAAATATGGCTAAACAATACATAAGCCAGACTAACAAGCATTGCCGTCATTCCCATTCCCATGAGAATATTACCAAAAATAAAAGCCTTTTTACGTCTCATAACCAACCTCCAATACTTTTTGTGAACGCTAATTTGCAAACACAACGAACTCAAAAGCACGAAAGTAGACATCTTTCTTCTGTGTTAAGTATAGCCCTATCATACAAAAGGTTATTGCGGCGATGATCACAGGGTGTACAAATTTAAGCCTAATTTTTTACATTCCACCAAAACAATATTTATTAAAATAATGATTTTGTACTCAAGCCTTGAGATAGGTAAACTAATTCCCTTTTTTGTTCTATTGCCAATAAGCGAACCTAAACCGTGAGTAACATAAAATTAATCGTTGGACTGGCAAACCCTGGGGCTGAATATGCACAGACCAGACATAATGCCGGAGCATGGTTTGTCGATTTGTTAGCACAACGCCATAACCAGTCCCTAAAAGAAGAGAGTAAATTTTCTGGCTATACCGCCCGCATCAACATGAATGGGCAGGATATTCGTTTACTGGTGCCAACCACTTTCATGAACCTCAGCGGCAAATCTGTCCTTGCTCTTGCTGGATTTTATCGCATTCAACCGGATGAAATTCTGGTTGCTCATGACGAGCTGGATCTACCGCCCGGCGTGGCAAAAATGAAACTAGGCGGCAGTAATGGCGGTCATAATGGCCTGAAAGACATTCAAAACAAATTCAGCAATAACCCTAACTTCCATCGTCTGCGTATTGGTATTGGCCATCCGGGCGATAAAAACAAAGTTGTGGGTTTTGTCCTTGGCAAGCCTCCTGCCAGCGAACAAAAACTGATTGACGATGCGATAGATGAAGCATTGCGCTGTACTGACATCCTCATTAAAGAGGGTATGAACAAGGCAATTAACCGCCTGCATGCCTTTAAAGCCAGCGCCTAGCTGGGAGTGCGTGGCGCAGCGGGTTATTGCGTGTATAATAGCGCCAATTTTGTATAACTCACCGACAAGCATATTGCTCGTTGGTTTATAAGTGATTTAAGGTGATAAATATATGGGATTCAAATGCGGTATCGTTGGCCTGCCTAACGTTGGGAAATCTACATTATTCAATGCGCTGACCAAAGCAGGTATCGAAGCAGCAAACTTCCCGTTCTGCACCATCGAGCCAAACACAGGTGTTGTGCCGATGCCAGACCCACGTCTCGACCAATTGGCTGAGATTGTTAAACCACAACGTATACTGCCAACCACCATGGAATTCGTGGACATTGCGGGTCTGGTAAAAGGCGCTTCAAAAGGTGAAGGTTTAGGAAACCAATTCCTGACCAACATCCGTGAAACAGAAGCGATAGGTCATGTAGTACGCTGTTTTGAAAACGACAACATCATCCACGTTTCTGGTCAGGTTGATCCTGCTTCAGATATTGATGTTATCAATACAGAACTGGCTCTGTCTGATTTGGATACCTGTGAACGCGCCATCCAGCGTGTACAGAAAAAAGCCAAAGGCGGTGATAAAGACGCTAAAGCAGAATTGGAAGCCTTGACAAAATGTCTTCCTCACCTTGAACAAGCAGGTATGCTGCGCTCTTTGGACCTGAATCCAGAAGAAAAAGCGGTTATTCGTTATCTGAGCTTCCTGACCCTGAAACCAACCATGTACATTGCAAACGTCAATGAAGATGGTTTTGAGAATAACCCACACCTTGATATCGTTCGCGCCATTGCGGAAAAAGAAGGCTCTATCGTTGTTCCCGTTTGTGCAGCCATCGAAGCCGATATCGCAGAACTGGAAGATGCAGATCGCGAAGAGTTCATGGCGGAATTGGGTCTGGAAGAGCCGGGCCTGAACCGTGTTATCCGCGCTGGCTATAAATTGCTGAACCTGCAAACCTACTTCACTGCGGGCGTGAAAGAAGTTCGTGCCTGGACTATTCCGATCGGCGCCACAGCACCACAAGCTGCGGGTAAAATCCACACCGATTTTGAAAAAGGCTTTATCCGTGCCCAGACCATCGCGTTTGATGATTTTATCACTTATAAAGGTGAACAAGGCGCGAAAGAAGCTGGCAAAATGCGTGCAGAAGGGAAAGACTATATCGTTAAAGATGGTGATGTGCTGAATTTCTTGTTCAATGTCTAAATCATTTTTCTTGTCTTAAGACATTTTAGAATGTCTTATCGAGACTGATAAAATCCCCGCAACTGCGTGGATTTTATCAGACGGCTCACTGCTATATAATTTGATGTTTATAATAATTTGATGTTTATAGCGTTGATTTTGGAAGATTAAGAGCCTTAATTTCATCATGGGTTTGTTTGTTAATAGCCCAGCCCCAACCGACAAAGAACTCCGTTAAATCAAAACCTGAGACCTTGCTTGCACTCAAGGCAAACTTGTTTATTTTCTCTTCGTCGCTGGCTGTCTGCTTCAACGGATAGTGTCGATAATAGCTGTGAAGTTTACGATAAAAGTCAGTCCCCAATCCTTTCCTCAGTTGCTCAAACATTACCAGTCTTACCCAGTTCATACTATCCGGCTTCTCACTGTTGAAATTACGGTTAGGGGACCGCTTGAATTCCTTCGCGACTTCATTCCAGGTTAGGCCATTATCATTTTATTGTCTAATCGGGACGGAAAACCTAATAGCGATTGAATATACAGAGAATAAATGTTAACAGTGCTTTCTATGACGGATTCCCAAAGCCAATCACTCTGTTGATAATGATGCCCAATTTCGTGCCATATTCCCCAAGCGGATGATAATCTGTCCGGGTTAAGTATATCCAGTGCACTGTCTTCCGGCATGCCTACTATATAATCTGTCGCATACATGTAAACGTTTTTAATATCTTCTGGTGAGGAAAACTTATCCTCAATATAATGAATTTTAAGCAGAGATGGACGGTCTTTATTATCTCCCTTAGCCGATAAACCAGAGATATCATCATAACTATTGATAATGCATTTAATTTTACCCAACAATACTGCCGGATCCGCCTTTGCAGAACGATTATAAATATCCCGTGTCACGGTGATTATGCTTTTGCGATCGGTTATCTCAATAAATGGTGAATGGCTATATTCCTTTAACATCTTCTGCCACTGGCAGAGCGTTGTCTGGCCTGCAACATAAAAAGGAATGGCTTCGCCTCCCTTAAGCACCTTAATCGACGCTTTTATGGGGTTAGGCTTATTAGAATGATGCTGGGTATAACGGAAATACATTATCCCGTCAGCAGGAGATATAAAAGTGCTGGCTTTATCCTTTGAGGATACAAGAATCGACTTACCAGCTTCTCCCTCAGAGAAAGGGATTGTGGGAGAATTAAAAAAAACCGAAATGGCTTTCGCTCCAGTTAATGACAGACGGATAGTTTCATCTTTACGAACATATAAGCCGGAGGAGAAATAATCTACCAGCTTCATCGTGCGCAGACGCTCCCATTCTTCAGCGGCGGAGGGTAAAGCGGGTAATAGATAGCGTTTCTCCACATTATTTATATACGCATTGTTTATATCTGAATTATTGTTCAACTTTATGCTGGCACAGTGATTTTTACCCGCCATATTATCATTGATAGATTGTTTTGCTTGTACGTTGCCAGAAATTAAACAAAGCATAAAAAGGAAGCCAAAACGTAGCATATTGTCGGTGATATTCATCATAATTCTCCTCCATAAATGGTAGGTATGAAATTTTCGTAGCCTGCCATTAAGCAACCACGTTGATTATCACTCTACAACATTACATTTAGGTTCTATCTATATCAACAAATTTTAAGCAGCCATTAATGGACTGATTAATAAAAGAAAAGCCTATAAACCCATAATAGATGGCGGTATACAGAATAGAGTCTGTCGCTTTGAACGAAGTCAATTGACCTAGAGTTATTCAATAAAATCCACGCAACTGTGCGTGGATTTTATTCTAACTTATACCGTTTTCTCCATACCCCCCCACACCATTTTCCCTTTATGGAATGTCGCAGTTCGTGGCGAAATACGCGCCACCGCCTCGGCGGAGCAGGAAGCATCCACTAGCACAAAGCTGGCATCATCCTGCACTTTAGGCCATACACGTTCGCCTTTATCATTAAGTGGCAACACATCACCGGTGGCAATCGCCAGCGCGCGCGATAACATTTGTTCGTTCGGATGAATATATAGTTGTGCGTACAAGTTGGCTTTCTCCAACATGTCACCCAAACCATACGGCGACCAGTGATCAATCACACTATCGGTGCCAGTCATCACAAATACACCTTTATCGCGTAACTGTTTGAGTGGCATATGCAGCGTACCGATAGGTACAGTAGAAGTAACTGTTACTTGCTGCGCAGCCATACGGGCAGCGATCTCATTCACTTGCTGTTCGTTAAGTGTCGCCAGTGCAAAGGCATGACTGATGGTCAGTCTGCCTTTTAACTGAGGTGTTTTTTCTACAGTTTCTACCATGTAATTAATCGCCGCTACGCCTGCCGGGCTGGTTTCATGCAGATGAATATCCACCTTTTTGCCATAATCCAGTGCAATCTGGAATATCGTATCAAGGGATTTTTCCATCAAACCGTCAACATTAGTTGGATCAAGACCACCCACATAATGCGCCCCCATCTGCATTGCTTCACGCATCAACGGCTCCGATTTAGAAAGTAATAAACCGTGTTGCGGAAAAGCCACAATTTCGCAACTGAAACCAGATTGGCGACGTGCCAGAACCGCTTGCAAGTTTTCGAGATTTTTCAGGCCAGAGACTGGTTCAATATTGCAGTGGCTACGGGCGATGGTAGAGCCTTTCGACTGGAGAAGCTCAATCAGTTTTTCCGCACGCTCTTGAGTGTACGGTTGCAGTTCCAACAGGAGTTTCTGTTCTAGTTTAATCATGTCCTGAATTGTGGTGCCTGCTGGTCGGTTAAGGGCACGCCACGGGCCACCATAAAATGTTTTATCCAGATGGATATGCATATCCCGCATCGCCGGAAGCATCAGCTTGCTGCTTGCATCATAACGAGGTAGCGTGCTGTCCGAATACTGTTTGTTCTCACGCAGAGCAACAATTTTTCCATTGTTGATTTCCAGCGTTTTTAGCTCAGTCAGCGTGCTGACTGCCGTCTGCCCCTCAAATACAAACCCTGACTCCAGCAAAACGTTATCCAGATAGTAATGTTTATCAGTTATCTTCGTAGAATCGCTCGCCTCATCATTTGCTGTGGCTGACTGAGCAGCATATGCGACAGGGCTGATTGCACCAAACAACGCGCAGGCAGTAACCATTTTGCCAGTCTGACTTAAGAACTCACGACGGTTTTTATTTTCGTTCATTGCATTTCCTTTTCAGATGGTAACAATTGTGGTGGTTCAGAAGTTTCGAGATATTCACAACATCCGTTAATGTTACTAAAACGTTATCAATAAATATTTTTGGTGAGTATCAGGTGTTCATGAATGTTCATCAATAGTTGAAAATAAGGTAAAGCAAACCAATTTTTAGGTATGTCGCCATTACCAACATTTACTTGCCATGATGTAATAAAAAACCCACAAATTTCTCAGGAAATTAAACGATTAAAAAAACATTTATCAGACTTTTTCTAAAATTTGCTTTATTTTCTATATCCCGTCACTTCTGAGTAATAGCTTGAAATATAAAAACATATATATCTACTTGTATCAGGTAGATTCTTAACAGCTTTGCACTTATTATGTGAATGTAAGAAGGATATTCTTTAATAAAGAATATCCTTACCGCTAGATAGAACTCAACAGATAAATCATAGCGATAATTTACTCAAGCTATTAAAATGGAGATGTTTCATTGAAAACCATTAAGAAAATCAGTCAAAACTGGATTAAATAATTCGGGTGATTCCCAAAAAGGTGCATGACCAATGCCAGCCAAATTGAATACTTTTCCTTTCCAAAGATTTCGGTAATTCAGCCCATTAATATAGTCAAAATTAATATATGGATCATCTGCTCCATTAACAATCGCTAACGGTATTTCACTCGTTTCAACCAATAATTTTTGATTAGTTGCTTGAGGAGAAAGAAAAGCTTCAAACATATACTGCCGTGCCAATCCATCTGTTCTTATCACCGCTTCAACAATAAACGGATCATGAGGAGCATTGATTCCATAGGTATCAGATACAAAATTCTTGATGTCTTCCTCCGTAAACTCCGCTTTGCCGGCAAGCCCTACACCAGGACGAAAACCAAGAGCCACGTTATCTGCGCCAACTGATACTGGCGGAGTACCGCAAATCATTAAACCAATCATCTCAGGGAATAAATCCAACATTTCCAATCCAATATGGCCACCTAATGACCAACCAAAAACCACTACTTTGTCAATATCGATTTGCTTCAATACTTCAATGATCGTACGTGCATAACCAGGCATTGAATATGCTTGACGTGAATCGTTGGCATTTGATGATGAACCATGTCCAGGTAAATCTAACGCCAAAATCCGATACTTCCCTTTTAATTGATTAATTTGATGACGAAATACTTCTTTACAACTTGAATTGCCATGAATTAAAAGAACAGGTAACCCAATCCCGCCTGTATCTATTACCGAAATAGATGCATAACGGGTTTTAATATTATAATGATTAATATTATTGTGTGTAGTATCCATTATTCCATCTCCTCAAGATGAATGTGAATTTTATTCATAAAGCCTGAATTTTTTATTCCTTGCAAGAGCAAGCCGTGCCCTTACCTCACTTAAAATCTATCAGTTATTTCATATTTTTCGTTTATTTTTTTAATACATATAAAACTCCTATCACAATTTTAAATATTAAACTCCGAACTGGATATGTAATGTTGTATACAAGTGAATGCGAATATTTAACATCTATTACACAACATTATCTGGTAACCACATTATGACAATAAAGAAGATGACTTACCCAAAACTAAAGCTCCTATTAGCTGTTATTACTGCCATTGCTCTGATCATCATGGCCATTATAGGAAAAATAGAAAATGCCAATAAACGTTTTCTCTCCGTAGCTACAGCTTCCACAGGCGGAACTTATTATCCTATGGGAGTGGGTTTAGCCAATATCTGGAGTAACCATCTGAAACAAGAAAATATTCAGGTAACGGGACAATCTTCAGCCGGTTCGGTTGAAAATATTGATCTATTCCAGAAGAATGAAGCTCAGCTCGCTATTTTACAAAGTTTAATTGCCGTCGAAGCCTATCAAGGCGTACGAAATTTCGAAAACCGCCCTTATCAGGATCTGCGTTCTATCTCCGTGCTTTGGCCGAATGTTGAACACTTTGTTTTATTAGAGGATAAAGTCAAAGATAGAACGCTAAACGATATTGCCGGAACCCGTTTTTCTGTCGGGCCACAAGCCAGTGGTACCGAACAATCTACTCTGATTATTCTGAAAGGTGTCAATCTCAGTAAACAAAATATTCATCCAGAATATCTTGGTTATGGCGATACCGTTTCAGCCATGCGGGATGGTCGTCTTGATGGTGGAGCCTTACCTGCCGGTGTACCGGCATCAGCAGTCACAGATATGTATGCCAGTGGGGTTCCCGCCCGTATTCTGAATGTAACAAACGAACAATTGGAAAAAATTAACGCTATTGCCAATTCATGGTTTCGCTTTGTCATTAAGCCAGAAACTTACCCACTCCAAAAACAGCCCATTCAAACGATCGCACAGCCCAATATCCTGATGACAACACGCAAGATAGACGAAAAAACTATCTATGAATTAACAAAAGTGATGTTTGAAAATCAGAAGGAAGTCCACCAAATCCACAGCTCTGCAAAATATATTCTGCCCGAAAATGCCTTAAAAGGTGTTTCTGTGCCATTACATCTTGGTGCTTATCAATATTATCGCGAAATTGGCTTGGATATTCCGGAATATCTTGTGCCTCCAGAAATTACATTAGTGACCAACCAATAATAACTTTTCTACCTGAAAGCATAAATTTCAAACTGATTTACCTATCATACTATTGACCATAATATTATGGAGTTACTATGAACACTAATAATATAACGTCATCCACAATAGTGCTGGATAAAGAAGCGGGATCAGGTAACCGTCATTTAATTGGTTTCTATTTGAAACTCACGACAATACTTGCCATTGCAATTTCTCTTTATGCTATCTATTCCAATGCATTATCCAATACACAGGAATTTTATCGCAATACAACATTTCTCGGAGGAGTTCTGGTTTTAGGCTTTATTCTGTTTCCGATTTCCAAACGTTATTCGACTTCCAAATTTAATTATTGGGATTACCTTTTTATTCTGCTTACATTGATCAGTTATGGGTATTTTTATTTTACTTATACTGACTTGCATGTCGTACGCAACAGCATTCCCAATACGATAGATTATGTGATGTCCGTCATTGGTATTGGCGTATTATTTGAGGCAGCAAGGCGTACAACTGGTTATTTCATACCTGGCTTATCCCTTTTTGCCATCGTCTATGCCCTATTCGGCGAGTATTTCATGGGGATCTTCGGACATGCCGGATTTTCGCTTGAGCGCCTATTGTTCCGCTTATTTATGACCAGCGAAGGCATTTTTGGTATTACTCTATCCACGGCATCGACGGCGATCATTGTTTTTATCTTATTTGGTGCATTCTTAAGTGTCAGTGGCGCGACAGCTTTATTTAATGATCTTGCTCTGTCCATAGCCGGGCGTCGTCGTGGCGGGCCAGCCCAAGTTGCTGTTATTTCCTCCGCCTTAACGGGTTCACTGAGTGGCAGTGCAGTTGCCAATGTCGCTACAACCGGCACTTTTACTATTCCCCTGATGAAAAACATTGGTCTCTCTTCTCGTTTCGCTGGTGCAGTAGAAGCGACGGCATCAACGGGAGGCATGATCATGCCACCTATTATGGGCGCGGCCGCATTTATCATGGCGGGTTTTTTAGGTATTTCCTACACTACCATTGTAATTGCTGCCATTATTCCGGCACTGCTCTATTATGCAACTCTGATTATCACCATTGATTTGGAAGCCAAAAAACAAGGATTAAAGGGCATCAGAAAAGAAAATATTCCTCAAGTCAAAGCGGTATTAAAAGCTCGTGGCCTGCTATTACTGCCGCTATTTATTGTGATTGGGACTTTATTGACCGGAAAAACCCCGATTTATGCCGGTTTCCTCGGCATTATCGCGATTATCATCGCAAGTTGGATCACCCCAGATACTTCCGTGCGCATGACCCCCAAGAAAATCGCCGCTGCTCTGAATGAGGCTGCCCGTGGAGCGATTCAAGTCACCGTCGCCTGTGCCGCCATTGGAGTTATTATCTGTGTTGTTACCATGACGGGAATTGGATCAACTCTCGCTTTCAATATCGTATCCCTCACCGATAATACACTGTGGATGATCCTGCTCGTCGTGATGATTGTTTGTATTGTGCTCAGTATGGGGCTTCCTTCAACGGCCTTATACATTGTTGTCGTAGTGACAGTGTCACCTATATTAATTAAAGCGGGTGTTTTACCATTGGCCGCTCATTTCTTTGTTTTCTGGTTTGGCGTACTTTCCAATATTACACCGCCTGTAGCACTTGCCAGCTACACGGCTGCCAGTATTGCCCGTGCTGATCCCATACAGACCTCATGGAATGCGGTACAGCTGGCTCTACCGGGTTTTATCATTCCATTTATTTTGGTGTACAACCCAGCATTATTGATGCAAGGCGATGATTTAAACGTCCTATCCATTGGTTATATGATCCTGACAGCCTTGATTGGTATCTATTCACTTTCCATTGCTAGTGCTAATTTCTGGATGCACAAGGCTCACTGGTTAGAAAGAATTTTCTTTGCTATTGCCGCAATTCTTTTAATCAAACCGGGAATGCTCACTGATCTGGTCGGAATAGCCTTGATTGTCGTCGCAGTTGCTATGCATTTATTACGCAATAAATCAGAACGTAAATTGAAACACCCAGAAAATAATAACAATGAGGAAAATCCCAAAAATGTATGACGTAATTATCATTGGTGCGGGATTAGTCGGGCTTGGCACTGCCAATGCCCTGCAAGAACAGCATCCGCACCTGCGCTTGCTGATATTGGATAAAGAAAATGGCGTGGCTGCACATCAAAGCGGCCATAACAGCAATGTTGTGCACTCCGGTATTTATTACACGCCCGGCAGTTTAAAAGCACGATTAGCTAAACAGGGAAACCTCACGATATATGAATTTTGTCAACAACATGGATTATATTACGATCGGTGCGGTAAGGTGATTGTTGCCACGCAATTCAAAGAGCTGCCTTTGCTGGAAGATATCTATCAACGAGGATTGAAAAATGGCCTTGACGTCAGTCTCCTTTCGCAAACTCAACTGAAAGAGCGCGAGCCTTATGTCAATGGGCTTGAGGCAATCTTGGTGCCGGATGCAGGGATCGTAAATTACCCAGAAATTGCGGCAAAACTGGCGGAAATAATTCAAACCAGAGGTGGAGACATTCATTATCAGCAGCAAGTTCAAAGTATTCGTGAAAAAAGTAATGACGTTGAGGTACAAACCCAACAAGCCAGCTATCAGGCAAAATGGCTGGTGAATTGTGCCGGATTGCACAGTGACAGAATTGCCAAACTGGCAGGCTATGAAACGGGCATGAGGATCGTCCCCTTTCGTGGTGAGTATTATGTTTTGGACAACAGTAAAAACTATCTGGTTAATCACCTGATTTACCCCGTACCCAATCCTGATTTCCCTTTCCTTGGTGTTCATTTTACGCGAATGCATAATGGCAAGCGGGATGTCGGCCCCAATGCAGTATTGGCATTTAAACGCGAGGGGTATCGCAAAACAGATTTCAACCCACGGGATTTAGCAGAAGTGCTGACTTATAAAGGTTTTTGGAAAATCGCCACACGTTATTATTGTGAAGGCATGGCAGAAATGCGACGTTCCTTTTCACGCCAACTTTTTACCGAAAATGCCCATCAACTTATTCCTGATCTACAACCCGAAGATATCACACCGGGGCCAGCTGGTGTGCGTGCTCAGGCACTCACTGCTGATGGCAAATTGGTGGATGATTTTCACTTTGTGAAAGGTCGCCGTTCACTGCATGTTTGTAATGCCCCTTCTCCGGCGGCTACGGCTTCGATAGAGATTGGGAGGGAGATTGTGAAAAAGTATTTTTCTTCTGTCTAGCTCTTTAATGCCTTAGCTAAAAACCAATTCGGAAGAATCTCCATAACAAGTAAGGGCGCACAAATGTGCCCTTACTTATATGAAAGATATTGGAAGTAATATTTAAAAAACCACTTTTAAATTACCAATAACTATTTTTCACCAGTAGATAATTAATGGACGCTTTGTAACTTCCATTTATTATCTATATTTTCCTTATACATACCATCACCATTACCACCATATCCATGACTCTGAGTACTGGTATATTTGTACACGTTCCCTGCATATTTGATCGTCACACTCATCCGATATCCCCCTACTTCATTCTTCCAACAGTCTGGATTAATCAGCGCTAATTGAGCACCTACATAATCAGAAGTTTCAACTCCCAAATTAGTACTCTCATTAATATGGTTTTTTACTATTTGACCGTTGGCATTCGGCTCCGTCCTCTCAATTGTGTAAAAATCAGCCAGATAATTTTTGTTGGTTATTGCTTGATAAGAAAATTCCATCGGAGAAAGCAGCTTCTGATCACCGAAATCGATTTTACTATCCCCATTTAAAGCAACTACAACCACATATTTATTCTCTCCAATTATAGAACTCCACCAACCATCAAAATGATCTCGACAAGAATTCTCCCACCGATAACCATATCCCCCTTGGACATTAAAAATTTCTCCAACTTTAATTCGTTTTTTTATACGCAGCTCTTTCCATATTTTATTTGGAGAAAGATTTTCAATTTGAAAAGCATGGGATTCTTTTACCACGGAAAGCGAACCTTTACCTTTTACCGTCAATCTTATTAAAGCTCGCTTACCCCAATAACTAGATTCTGGCTCAAATATGGTTTTGATTATTTCATTACTTGAATTTAATAAACTCGCACTATAAGTTTTCTTATCAAGAAGTTGTCCATTGTCTCCAACCAATTCGACAAATACTTCAGTAGCTTCTCGGTATTTATTATTACTGTCTAATTTCCAAATTATACTCAAGTTATCTGTTGTAAAAACAGGAGTCCATTTCTTGCTATCAGAAATTTTGATTTCTTTTCCTGCATTAATTACATTTGGTTCTTGATAAATTATAATAGGCTTATCATATATGATAATTTCATAACTACCTTCACTATATTTATAGTAATCATTTTCATCAATATATTGAGTAATAGTCGTTAATCCAGAAGATTTCTTTTTCCATTTGCTATCTATAATTTCTACAACCGCAGAATTACTGCTTTTCATCTTAGAATTAGCATGTAGAGGAAGAGTTAAATTTTGAATTAGAGAACTTATATCCTGACCATCTAAGTCACTCTCAATAACTTTTTTATCAAAATTAATATCAAGTACTCCTTTCTCCAATACATAGCTGATTGTTGTAGTAGATTTATCAAACTGCTCTGTCTCTGGCGTACTGATAGTTATCGTAGCCGTTCCGGGTTTCACCGCCGTAAGATTGCCATATGTATCCACTTTCACCACATTATTGGCAGAACTGGAAAATTGGCTCAGTTTCAATAAATTGTCATAATCTACGTCCCGATTATCGAACTTGATTTCAGCCTTGCGACTTACTCCATCATTCCATGCTGCAACAATTTGTATATCCCGGCTCTTTAACCGAGGCTCTGCACGCGCCACCGTCAACTGATAGCTCGCATCCGTCTTGTTATACTGCCCATTGGTTCCCGTTTGTACCGTAATGGTTGTTTTACCCGCTTTCAGTAATGTGATATTCCCGTTGTCATCCACATCGGCAACGTCCGGTGCTGAACTTGTCCACATCTTACGTACACCGTGTGGTAAGTTGTGTACTTTTTGGGATTTTGTATAGTTTTTAGTATAAGTTGCCTTTACATCTTTATTATCAAAACGCAAAGTCGGCGTAATAGCCCCTACATTAATAACTAATGTATTCCCTATTTTTTGCCCATTAACCTCAGCCTGAAGTTCAGCCGAGCCTTTATTGCTTGAAGTCGCTGATGCGGTATAAGTACCATCACCATTATCTTTGACCGAACTTACGTTGAAACCATTTAGCTTCTTCAACAAGTCTATTTTGACGTTTTTCCCACTAACAGGATTATCGTATTGATCTGACAACTTAACTGTCAGTATTGCTTCTTTCTGTTTGCCAGCTGTACCAATCTTCGTCACATCTGTCACAAATGTCGACTTTCGCAAGTCAATGGCCGATGAAGTCACCGTCAGCTCTGGCATATCCTGATGTGTATTTCCATCCAAAGAGGCTTCAAGAGTGAATTTTCCGGCATTGATGGGCTTAATGTTCAGCACGGCGATACCTTGCCTATCCGTCTGACTGGCTGATCTCGGTTTATACGCCTTATCATAGGCCATGTCTGATGGTAATCGCCATGAAACCATCATGCCTTCCAATGGGTTATTATTGGCATCAATGACTTTTACAGAATATGTAACGAAAGTGCCCGCCTCTATTGAGCGCTGACTGAGAGTAAAGTCAGTCATCTTTTTAGACTTTCCATCACCAATAAAGGTAAGAATCGGTTTCTTGATTAAATCCACCCCATTAACCGATACGGTAAATTCTTCATTACCTATTTTCGTCCCTTTAATTGGAATATGGTATTCACCAGAGTGAACATTATCTTCAACGAATTGTGGAGAAATATTGATACCCTTTCCGTTTTGAGGATTTACCCGAATATCAGTTGAACGGTTAGGTATCACATTTCCTGATGTATCATACAATTTCACAATAAGAAGCGTTTCGTCATTACCATCAGCAATTATTTTAGATTTAGATAATATGACTGCGGAGTTTTGTGTATCTAACTTACCCGCAGTAAATATCACAGTTTGCGTATAAGATTTTCCATCTGGCAGATTGACTGTCACTTTAGCCATGCCAGTTTTATTACTACTCAATCCGACTTTGGCTATACCTTTATTATCTGTTAATACACTCGCCGCACTTAATATACCTTCACCTTCAATCGACCAATAGGTAGGGATATCTTTACTTAACGGATTACCATTTTCATCCACCAATGGAATGGAATAAGTTACTGTTTCATCAACCGTCACACTATCCCCATCCTTAAGAAGATCGTTTCCGCCTTGTTTGTTTACAATAAATGGATTCTGCCCATCAACCGCTTGGGGTTTTGTATGATTAGCCACGATCTCTAATTTGACAGGATGGTCAATTCTTAGGGAATCAGTATTAGAATCAACATTAGAATCAACATTAATAGTAATATCCGTATGACCTACATTTTTGGCTTGAATATTAGCAACATAATCTCCGAAGTTATTTTTCTGAAACTGAGGTGGATTAGGCGTGATACCTAAATCATTTGTATACTCTAATGCTATATTTCCTATTGTTCCTGTCAGTAAATTGCCGTTTATATCTTTAGGGGTAAACGTAATCTGAATTTCTTCCCCGGCAGCTGCAATATTTTTTGAGATATTCACTAATGAATGTGATTTTGACAGCGCCCCAGCAACAAACCTCGCCTGAGTTTGAGCGGTTCTCTCTCCACTGCCCAATACCGCAGTGACTTGAGCATTCCCTGCCTGTTTACTCGTCAATAATATTTCTGCAATACCATTTGCATCGGTTTTACTCAATATTGAAGATAAATCTCCCAATGTGGCTTTCCAGCCGACAACAATATTAGGCAGTGCCTTATTTCCGTTATTATCTTGAAGTTGGGCTTTAATAATGACATTGTCTTGACCATCCGTATTAACAGAAATAAATTGTAAGTTGTTTGGGTTATTAGAACCTGCTTTCATCATTGCGACAGATGCCAGTTGAGCTGTTGTTGCATTGGCAACAAAACCTAACGTTGCGTCAAAATAGAGTTGTTTTGTTACTTCAGCGCGACTTATTACCTCAGCGCGAATAATAGCTAACCCTTCCTGTGATCCAGTGATAGATACTGTATAAACACCCGGTGCAGATTCCTTTTGATTATGGAAAATAATGCCGCTGGTATCCCCCGAAATAACTGAATATGAAATTTTGTTATTCTGGTTAGGAACTAAATTACCGTACTGATCTTTAAGAACCAGCTTCGCTTCTGCCTTAATTATTCCATCTGCCACAATAGATTGCGGCGATAATGTAAATTGGCTTTGCTTTTGCATACCAATTACATCGGAATTTTCAGAATCCGGTTGAATGGCGGTAAAAGTCACCGTATGTTTTGCTTTTACTTCATTCATAAATATCGCTTCAATAACGATATCTCCAGCCTGCGTACCCGAAATAACTGTGTTCGCCTTCCCTTGTGCATCAATCAGGCTTGCAACAGGATCCAACTGATTATTTTTTTCCGAAGAACGCCAAGTAATATGCTTACCAGACAATGGGTTATTATTTACATCAATAACCGTTGCAATCACTTTAATCCCATCATAGCCATCCGCGACAGCTTCGCTTTTATCACTGATGAGCGAAACTTTTGCGGTATTCCAATCCGCAGCCGCATTGACTTTAATCGCTTGAATATTATGCGTACTATCACTGTTTTCATAAGTTGCCGTCACAGTGATCTCACCTGATTCAGTAGATTTCAGTGTTGTTTTTGCGACCCCATTTTCATCTGTAATGCTTGTTTGATTAACCACCGCTCCATTTTTATCAGTTGCCCATGTAACTTTAACTTCCTTCAAAGGGTTACCATTTTTATCAACGAGTTGCGAAGTTAACTTCACACTATCTTTACCATCTGCAACGAAGTCTTTATTAGGATTTTCTTGTTTTATTTCAGTGACTATCCCTATGGAAGCATCTTCCTTAAACCTAATAGGTTCTGAGGTGCTTAAACTTCTCTCTGAACTCTTATTCGTACTGGCAGTGATTTTTACATCAAAGGCTTCTGTACTCGTCACTGTAGCAAAAGCGATCCCATTGTCATCTGTATCAGATTGAAAACCGCCCAGCTTAACTACATTCCTGTCCCGATTTGATTCCCAATAGATTGTGACCGATGTCAGTGGATTGTCATTTTCATCAACAACAAAAGCTTTAACAGTAACAGGTGTTTTACCATCTGCAAGATAGTTACCCTCAGGATCAGGCTGGTTTTTACTCTCATCCAGCTCAACTTTTAACACTCTGACCGTCGCTTTATGCCCGATAAAGGTCATTGGGATCTCAACCTGTATAGCGCCTGTTCCCGTGTTGATAGTCGCGGTCACCGTTGTGGTTCCAGATTTTGTGCTACTTATTGACGTTTCTGCCGCTCCTTGCTCATTTGATTCAACTCTTTCCTCTGTAATACTCGCCTGATTATTAGCGTGAAAAATTACCTCTACGTTAGGAATCAAGTTACCCGACTTATCTGTCACTATTGCTTTAATTAGATATTCTGTTTGCCCATCAGCAACAAAAGTATCTCCTTCGGTCGCAATAGATCCATCTGGATGCATAAGTTGTAAATTGCTCTCTTCAATACGTGCTGTTTTTTCGTCCGGCGTAAATACAACTTCTACAGAGTACTCTATACCTCCTACGTTAACTGTAACTGTAGTCGTTCCTGCATTGGTATTTGTCATCGGCATCACTAATCGGCCATTTACATCGGTGGTACCTTCTCCTTTAATATCAGCGCCATTGTCTGCATTAAATGTGACGACATAATCAGGAATTGGATTACCAAACCTATCAGTTACAGTCATTTCTATCTGGTTCGGAGTGCTACCATCCGCCGGCACATTTTTCTGTAAAATATTCAATTGGCCGGGTTTGATTTTTGCCGTTTTTTCATCTGCTTTAACCACGATATTTGCAGAAGAAAAAATAGTATTTCTCACCAATGGGGTCAGCGTTAACGTTTCAGTACGCGTACCTGCTGTCACCGTAGCAACATATTTCCCTGCTTCAATATACTGAAAAGCTGAAATCTGAGTAGATGCACCGATTCCAGTAGCAGTAGATTTCTTTGCAGTAGCATTCTGGGAAGCAGGAACCTGAACAGGCAGGCTATCGGGTGTTTTCTGCTCTGATTCAATCTTAATATTGATTTCTTCAGTATTAACATTAATAGGCAAATTCCGTTTATCTCTAATCTCTAACGTTATTTCTCTGGTACTTTTGCCATCTGCGGGTAACTCAACTTTTGTCGGTGATAGTGCGCTTTGCATTTTATCTATTGCCGCAGAAGAAACGATAACCTGAAGATAAGCCCGAGTTGAATAATTGCCTTTTTTATCAATAGCAACAGCAGAGACTTGGTATGTATTATTAGCCTCTTGGCCATATTGGTAATTTGGCAGCAAAATACGGTAATCATTCTCCCGCTTTTCAATAACCTTGCCACCATTAGCTGCCAATAAAGCAAAATCCCAATCAATGCGCTCAAGACCATATTTTGAAGCTATAGCAACCTTTAATGGCTTCTCTTCACCGGCATAACCTTCGATCACTTCATCTAATTGCAATCGAATCACTTCTTTTTTCTGATATTCCAAAAAGATGTTATTATTTCGCTCAACAAAACTATAGCGATTACCAGATAATTTACGCAAAGAAGAAACAGCATCAGTTGAAATTTGTTTCAGCCACGGAATACCAATTTGATAATTTATTTGAAAATTCAATTTCGCATCATTTTTACCGGATTTACCTTCCCGTGTCTCAGCACCGATAGTGATCAGAGGTACTGGCGTATAAGTAATACCTGCTGTAAATGCGTGGGGTTTTTGCTGGCGATTATCCTTACCAAATAACGCCACCTCATTGCCATGATATTGTTCATAAATAAATTTTGCACCCAACTGAGGATATTGTGGTAAGTATCCCTCAACCCGAATATCCCAGCCATTAGCTGGTCGTTCACGATAATCCTCAAGATCAGGGGAGTCTTTCCAGCTACTGATTCGCATATAGCCATTTGCATTCAATTTTAAATAGTCACGCCAATACTCTATTCCTACGCCAACACGGGAATGGTGTCGTGATAAATCGTAATCAAAAAATACGTTATGACCAAACATATAATCAGACGTGAAATGACGCCAGCCAAACCCCACATTAGCTTGCGTTCTGCCATCTATTCTGTGAAGGCTGTTTTGATTAAAGATGAGATTTTCCTTTTCATCCCATAAAGGAAACAACAAATCAAATTGAGAACCTTTAAACGAAAAATTCTTATCGGTATTCAGTTGAATACGGGCATTACCAAATTTTTTAACCCATTTCTCAATTTCATTATTAGCTTTATTGGCGAGGGTTGAGCGAGCGAGATCCATCGCAGAATCAGTGCTTGGGTTATTCTTAAAAAATTGCCCTGTTTGTTTTACAATATTAGCAAGCTGCCTTTCTCTTTCCTTTGATTCATTTTGGTTATCCGTTGAATAGTGATTTTTAGCAATATCATCTAATGTTTCATTCTGTTGAATGATATACCATCGACTATCTTGTTGAAGCGCTGAATTTGGTTCTACTTGGCTATTCGCATTAGCAACCATGACCGGGGTTAAACTTCCTGCAATAGGAAATAATATTTGCAATGCAATATTGAACCATGCAACACGGCGAATAAAGCCACCACGTTTCATGCTTGTTTCCTTTATATTACCTTTATCCATATTTGAATTCCAATAGATCATTTTAATAAATGGATTGATTCATCACAAAGTTAAAAACTTATGACTATTATTTTTTAATCATCTATTTGGAAAAATTCAATATCTATAACTCACTAAAAATTAAAGCCTATTTTATTTATCCCAATACCCATAAGAATAAATTCACAAACAATTAGATTTATCCCCCTATTGTTTTACTTAACACGATCACATAGTGACCCTCTATTATAAAAATACGCATAAATACCTTAATAATTATTCATGAGAAAAATGAATGATTATTTTAAAATTCATAAAGAATTACATCGCATAAGATAGAGCTTATATTAAATAATAGATGAAAAACTTGTGAAGTCGAATTTATTATACAAAAAACAAATACAATTAAATGCTATTATAATGATTCATTAAATATATAAAAAACAAATAAAATAAATCATTGTAATAATTTATTGATCATTGAGATAATTCTTAAAAATATGCAGAATAATGCAATATGAAAAAGTAAGAAAATTACCTGTGGATTGCCCGGTCAACACCGGGCAATCACAAGAATGCTAAAAATGATACTGTAATCCAAGACCTATATTGTAGTTTTGGTTTTCGATTCCTATAGTATCGTCCCCTAACTGTTCGGTATGACCAATATCATTGTAGATAAATCTCGTTTTACCTTTACCCTCACGATATTTATTCCAGGTCACGGCCGTATATATCTTAGTATTTTCAGTTAAGTAATAGCCCGCATCTATACTAATACCATAGTAACGGACCTTATCGGATTTCTGAGGAATGGTTAAATTACGCAAATAATGTTCATCGTTGCTCCAAGCCTTCACCCACGGGCTATAGCAGAATCATATTAATATGGCATAATGTCTGGATTCAACTGACAAGGGATAAAGTAAGATGGGCTACAGTTTGGATTTTCGAAAGAGAGTACTGGCATACAAAGACAAGCATTCGTTGACGTTCGAACAAACGAGTACCCATTTTGACATTTCTATGCGTACCTTATTTCGGTGGCGTCATAAAATAGAGCCTTGTATGACCCGTGATAAACCGCCCACGAAAATCAGTGATGAGGCGCTCATTATGGATGTCCAAAATTACCCCGATGACTATCAATGGGAAAGGGCAAAACGCTTAGGCGTTGCACAGTCTGCTATCCATTACGCCTTGAAACGGCTGAAGATGACTGTCAAAAAAAAAACGCTAAGGCATCCCAACGCTGATGCCCGGATTCGTCAGGCATTTGTCGAGCGCATTCACCATTATGAACAGGTGGGAAAACCGATTGTTTATCTGGATGAAAGCGGCTTTGCGCAGTCTATGCCCCGTACACACGGCTCTTCGACAAAAGGATGGCGCTGCTTCGGTACACACGATTGGCAGGCCAGAGGTCGCATTAATGTCATGGGTGCCATCCTCAAAATGACCTTCGTGACCTTAAGCTTGTTTTCTGGAAACATTAATGCGGATGTCTTTCATGCCTGGATGACACAAGATTTGCTGCCAAAGCTTCCAAGCAGTGCAGTGATTGTGATGGATAATGCCCCATTCCATAAACGACATGACACGATAAAAGCGATAGCAGACTACGGATGCCAATTGGAATGGTTACCGCCTTGTATCTTAAATGTAGGTTAAAATAAATACGATTAGATTTGGTGCGGTGTATGCAGCCTGATGCCGCCTAGGGTTCCTAGCCCGTCT
>NZ_FOVO01000084.1 GCF_900115195.1 Xenorhabdus japonica | reverse complement strand
AGAGGGTGTCGCAAAAGCTCATGTTATCCATTAAGATCGGCGCTCTTCCTTTAGGCGCCTGTCTTTTATGACCTTATTCACTCGAAAATTGGAACCGTCTGCTCACACCAAACGTCAGTTTGCCAAAGCGCAGCATTTACCTGTATTGGAGGGTTCTCTTTCCCTTGGTGATTATCTCAGACAAATGGGAGAACGCCGTGCATTTATCGTCGCGGAGATCCTGGATGAACAAGACTGGGCACCTTTCGAACGCCATTATGCTTCAACAGGCAGGGCCCCTTATTCTCCCCGTTCAATGATGGGGATCCTGCTTTATGGGATCATGAAAGGACACAGCTCGCTCAGAGCACTTGAACGCTTGGCGCGTTTAGATTTGGGGTGTATTTGGCAGTCAATCCGGTATTTCGTGTCTGGCCGGTGACGGAACCGTGATTGAGGCCGCGTGTTCTCATTATCATCTTTTGACTCAGGAAGCGATTTCACGAGAAAAAAGAGCCCTCACGGCAGCGCCTGCCACGGTGCAGACAGAAAAACGTATTCAGCAATTGGAACAGGGCACTGAAGTATTACGGCGCCGGCAAGAAAATCGGGAAAAAAAGGGTAAAGATGCCAGCCAGTTGCGTATTAATCCAACAGAGCCAGACGCTGTCGTCCAGCAACTCAAGCGGGGAAAGGGATTTTCAACGGCCTATAAACCGTCTGTTTTAGTCAACACAGAACGTATTATCGTCGCCCAAACCGTAGATCCGTCCAGTGAAACACGGGTGATGGCGGATTTATTGGCGCGGAATTTCAATTTATCGGGATATCATCCGGACAAAGTGTTATTGGATGCCGGTTATTTCCATGACGCGGTGATTGCTGAGGCACAAAAATATCAGATCCGGCTGTTTTGCTCTGAAAATTCCCCCCGACAGAGCCCCCGAAAAATCTACCCCAAATCGTTATTTATCTATGATGCTGAGCAAGATGGTTATCTCTGTCCTGCCCATCATCAATTATCCTTGAAAAGCACAGTGGCAGCGTCGGAAAAAACGCGAGGCTATCGGGTTTATGGCAGTGCCAATTGCGCCCAATGCAGGCAAAAAAACCACTGTACACGGGCCAAAGGTGGAAGAAAAATAAAACGCTATCTGGAAGATGAAAAGCGGGATGAACTGCGTTTACATATGGCGAACCCTGAGTCAAAACAGATATTGAGTCAACGAAAGAGCATAGTCGAACCGGTATTTTCAGCCTTGCGGGGAATTCAGGGACTGGAACGCTTTCGGCGTAAAGGATTGTCAGCGGTCAAGCTGGAATTTACCCTGCATGCGAGGGCCTATAACTTATCAAGAGCAGTGGCTCTGATATTATGGGTAATTTTCAGCCTGTTATTCGTACAAGTAACAGGCACTAAAAAAGGGGATATGGGCTCAACTTGACACGTTGAAAAAATGACCTCCCCCCTTTTGCGACACCCTC
>NZ_FOVO01000007.1 GCF_900115195.1 Xenorhabdus japonica | reverse complement strand
CTGACCCCATGCCGAACTCAGCAGTGAAACACCGTAGCGCCGATGGTAGTGTGGGGCCTCCCCATGTGAGAGTAGGACACTGCCAGACAGTCAATCAGACAGAAAAGCCATCCGGTCACGGGTGGCTTTTTTGCGTTTGGGACTTTTATGCCCACACATTTTATTGCTGCTTATTCCAGCGATTATAACGAGTAGATAATTAAAACATGAATACAAATAAGCCCGTATTGAGGGATTTTTTATGATATTTAGTTATTTTTTCGTGTATAAGCGGCCAGTATCGCCCTTTCTGATAATTCCAAATAATCCTTCATTTTTTTAGCCACTAATTCATTTTCTCCTGAATCAAGCAGTTCCAGAATATGCGCGTTTTTATCAATATAAGGCGCATACAAAAGTTCAGGATCATTCAAGATACCAAAAGCCAGACGGAGTTCTGCGGAGATATTGTGATAGAAAATGATTAATCTTTCACTATCAGTTAACTCCACTATCGCAGCATGAAAGCGCATATTTGCTGTTCCGGCACCAATCCAATCTTGTTGTTTGCGGTACTTTTGGGCGACTTCAACGGCTTGTTTCATTTTGGCAATACTAGGGTGCATTGGATAAGCCTGAGCCAGAGCCTGACATTCAATTAGCTGCCGAACTCGATAGATATCAATAATAGATGCAATATCGGGAGTAGCAACAAACACGCCCCGATTAGGTTTATGTTTCAGCAACCCCTCTTGCGTGAGAAGGCGGAACACTTCACGTAACGTATTTCGTGAAATTTCAAGTTGTTCACTGAGTGCTGCTTCAGATAGTCGTTGTCCAGGTAATAACTCCCCAACAACTAGCTTATTTCTTATAGTTTCAGCAATTCTTTTGCTCAAAATCTGGGGAGAATGGTTTTTTTTCATAGTCATCCGTTAGATTTAATGGCTGATAGCAAACACCTTTAAAGCGTATAAAAACGAATCTTCACATATTACCCGATAACCAGCAAGTTACAGCGTTTGAACTAATATGAGGCAACATTATTGTGCCTATTGCACCTAATTTGTGCATTTTGGTGTTCAATTCAACAGAGAATGTTAATAAAGTGATCTTTATCGGGTTTTAAGGATCGATAACATAATTCTACTTGCTTATTTCTTCATCAGATCTTATTTATTGTTCAACAATATATTCATTTTAACCAAACAATTATTTTTTTTAGTTCTACAATGGTACGAATATTGCCTAGGAAACGATAAATACAATAAAGATGACAGGGGAAAATAGCTTATGGCTATGCAGGAAACAGCAAAACAAGACACAATAAATTTTGTATCAAATCGGCGTTCTTCTTTGATTGCTGCGGTTTTTTTGATGGCGACATCAGCGATTGGACCAGGGTTTATCACTCAGACTGCTACATTTACTGCAACAATGGGAGCTGCTTTTGCTTTCGGTATTTTAGCTTCTATTCTGATCGATTTTGTGGTGCAGCAAAATATTTGGCGAATTGTCACATTAACCAAAATGCAATCAGCTGATATTGCCAATGCTGCTATTCCAGGAAGTGGCTATTTATTGGCTATTTTAGTGATTTTTGGTGGATTAGTCTTTAACGTCGGTAATATTGCCGGAGCTGGATTGGGGCTTAATGCCTTGATGGGATTGGACCCAAAATGGGGCGGATTATTCAGTGCGTTAATGGCTATTGGTATTTTTACCTCCCATAAAGCTGGCACTGCTATTGATCGCATCATTGTGATATTAGGGTTAATCATGATAGGAATGACCTTGTTTGTTGCGGTAGTCTCCAACCCTCCAATAGGAGAAGCCTTACGACAAACCGTGCTACCTGATGAAATCAATTTTGCGACGATAACCACTATAGTGGGTGGAACTGTTGGTGGTTACATCTGTTATGCAGGTGCTCATCGTTTACTGGATAAAGGTACTGTAGGTATCGAAAACATTAAAGTTGTTTCCAGTGCAGCAACCAAAGGGATCTTGGTCGTCGGCCTGATGCGATATTTGTTATTTCTTGCCATCTTGGGCGTGGTTGCCAGTGGGGTTACACTTGATGTTGCCAGCGAAACAGCAAATCCTGCCTCACAAGCGTTTCAGGCAGCAGCTGGTGAATTTGGATTACGTATTTTTGGTTTAATCGTTTGGGCAGCGGCAATTACCAGTATTATTGGTGCTGCTTATACTTCTATTTCTTTTTGCAGTGTTTTTCGAAAGCAATTTACTGAGCGTCAGCGCAGTATTGCGACTTTATTTTTTATTGCCATATCATTGGCCGTTTATCTATTAATGGGAACACCACCAGCTGCTTTATTGGTTTTCGCCGGTGGCTTCAACGGGCTTATTCTTCCTCTTGGTTTGACTATCTTTGTTTATGTTGGCTGGAAACGCGCTGATTTGATGGCGGGATATGTCTACCCACGGTGGTTGCTGTGGTCAGGTGCGGTTACTTGTGTGTTGACATGGTACATGGGCGCCATGTCTATCGATTCAATCTTTGAGTTTTTGAAATCAGCTTAAGGAAATCATCATGATAAAAACGATCGATTTAAATAGTGATCTCGGTGAAAGTTTCGGTCAATGGCGTATGGAAAACGATGAAGAAATATTGGAGATTGTCAGTAGTGCTAATGTTGCTTGTGGCTTTCATGCGGGTGATCCGGTAGGGATTTTACAAACATTAAAATCAGCACAAAAAAATAATGTAGCAATAGGTGCCCATGTTTCTTATCCCGATTTGGTTGGCTTTGGTCGGCGTAAAATGGATATAGCCAGTCATGAGCTTACCGCAGATGTTATTTACCAGATTGGAGCTTTGCAAGGATTGGCAGCAGCAGCAGGTACCAGAGTAAGTTATGTCAAACCTCATGGCGCACTTTATAACACGATAGCGAATGATGAATACCAAGGGCTTGCTGTTATTGAAGGAATTCTTGCTATAGATCCCAAGCTTGTGTTGGTTGGTTTGGCGGGGTCAAAAATTCTCAAATTGGCTAAGGAAAGAGGGCTGAGAACCATAGCAGAAGCCTTTGCTGATCGTGCTTATACCTCACAAGGAGAATTAGTTTCCCGCCGTGAAGCAGGTTCTGTTTTTCATGATGCGGATCTCGTTGCTCAACGCATGTTGCAATTGGTGACAGAAGGGGGAGTTGAATCGATTGATGGCAAATTTACACCTATTAAGGCGGATTCGATTTGCGTGCATGGTGATAGCTCCAGTGCGCTGGAGATGGCAAAACAGGTCAAGACAGTTTTGCAACAGGCAGGAATTACCATTCGAACATTTATGCATTCATGAGTATGGATCGCATTGATACGGATTATTTAGGGAGATAGCCTTGCGTTTTTTACCTGTTAATTGCAATACCATAATGGTTGAGTTGAGTGGATTGGCAGAAACACTGGCTCTGCTTGATTCACTGAATATGTCACCTATTTTTGGGATTGAAGAAATTATTCCGGCAGCGAGAACTCTGATGATTCGTTTTCGGCCGACAAAAATATCAATCCGCCAATTGGCGGCAGAAATCAGTGGTCGAGATTTGCAAGAGCGTGGTCATGCAACGGGAAAACGGATAGAAATTCCTGTGCACTACAATGGAGATGACCTCGCACTGGTTGCAGAAATATTGGGATGTACTGTTCAAGAGGTGATTCATCAACATACCGAAAATGAATATACCGTCGCCTTTACTGGGTTTGCTCCCGGATTTGCCTATATGGTGTCGAATACCTCGCAATGGAATATACCGCGTCGAAAAATACCTAGAACACGTATTCCGGCGGGGGCTGTAGCACTGGCAGGGGAATTCAGCAGCATCTATCCGCAAGCGAGTCCCGGAGGATGGCAGATTATCGGTATTACAACCGAACGTATGTGGGATCTTTCCCGCTCATCTCCTGCCTTATTGCAACCGGGTTACCGTGTTAACTTTCGCGATGCCGGATGTTGCCCAGCAACGATCAGTTTGTCCGAAACGCCTATCAATATCATAACGCCTGTTTCAGAGGTTTCTTGTCAGCTAGAAATTTTGTCTGTGGGATTACAAACCTTATTCCAAGATTTGGGGCGCATTGGTCAGGCAAAATTAGGGATCTCAGAATCTGGTGCAATGGACAAAAATGCCTTGCGCAGTGCAAACCGTATTGTTGGTAATCTTTCTGATCAAGCTTGCCTCGAAATAGTGCAGGGAGGATTTAAAGCGATCGCACACGGACAGATACTGATTGCTATTACGGGAGCATTATGTCCAATAGAGATAAAAACCCCATCGGGTGAAATATTTCATGTAAGTACTTACCAACCGATTGATCTAAACGATGGGGATGAAATTTCGTTGGGTATTCCTGTAGCCGGAATGCGCTCTTATCTATCGGTGCGCGGAGGCTTCATAGTTCCAGCTATCTTATCCAGCCATTCATTTGATAGCCTGTCCAATATAGGGCCTGCTCCGTTGAAAATAAATGATAAATTAGCTATCAACGAAACATCTCACTGTGCAGCGATATCTTTCTCTGAGGCATCGGCTTTTGACATGCCAAATAAAGATGAAATCGTGGTATTGGATATCATATTTGGTCCTCGCACAGACTGGTTCACACCAGAATCCATCGACTTATTGAGCAAACAAATTTGGCAGGTAACGCCTCAATCCAACCGTATTGGCCTGAGGCTAAATGGTGAGTGCTCACTATCACGAATTAAGCCACAAGAATTACCCAGCGAAGGAACATGTACAGGAGCGATACAAATTCCGGCCAGTGGGCAGCCCGTATTATTTTTGGCTGACCATCCATTGACTGGAGGGTATCCGGTCATTGCTTCAGTTGCAGATTATCACCTCGATCTTGCTGGTCAGATCCCCGTCAATGCCAAAATTCGTTTTAATCCCATTTGCCCATTTCATGAAATTCAAGGGAGCAATGATTTGCCATGAGCACCACTGTCAATAATTTAAATAATCCCTCTAAGAAAGTGATGATTGCCAACCGTGGTGAGATTGCTGTTCGGATCATTCGGGCTTGCCGTGATTATGGAATACAAACGGTCGCGGTCTATGCGGATGTTGATATCAACGCACAGCATGTTCAATTGGCTGATGAGGCTTATACTCTGGGTGGAAATAGTCCGGTGGAAACTTACCTCAATATTCCCCGTTTATTGGATGTGGCAAAACGGTCTGGAGCAACAATGGTGCACCCAGGTTACGGCTTTTTGTCTGAGCGGGCAGAATTTGCCAGAGCAGTGATTGATGCTGACTTAATTTGGATTGGCCCGAATCCTGAAACTATTGATGAGCTGGGTGATAAAGTTAAGGCGCGTAAAATAGCCCAAAAAGTGGGAGCGCCTTTGGTTGTTGGAACTTCAGAACCCGTCAAAGATGTGCAGGAAGCTGTTGCGTTTGCGGAACTGCATGGTCTGCCGATAGCCATAAAAGCGGCATTTGGTGGTGGCGGCAGAGGTTTGAAGGTGGCTTGGCGGCTGGATGAAGTTGAAGAACTTTATCATTCGGCAGTACGTGAGGCGACTGCCGCATTTGGGCGGGGCGAATGTTTTATTGAGCAATTTTTGGATAAACCTCGTCATATAGAAGCGCAGGTGATTGCGGATAAACAGGGGAATGTTGTGGTTTTGGGAACTCGGGATTGTTCCTTACAGCGCCGTAACCAAAAGTTAGTGGAAGAAGCCCCGGCTCCATTTTTAACACAGGAACAAAGAGAACGTATTCATCAATCAGCAAAAGCCATTTGTGCAGCAGCTAATTATGTGGGGGCTGGTACAGTAGAGTTTTTGCTCAGCGCAGATGGAACCCTTTCTTTCTTGGAAGTGAATACTCGCTTACAAGTAGAGCATCCCGTGACAGAGGAGACGACGGGCATTGATCTGGTTATTGAACAATTGCGAGTTGCGGAAGGTTATCCGTTGAGCATTCAAGAAACGCCTATACCAAGAGGGCATTCGTTTGAATTTCGCATCAATGCAGAAGATGCTGGGAAAGGTTTTTTACCGACATCTGGAACAATCAGCGAATTTACTCCGCCTTCTGGTCCCGGTATTCGTCTGGATTCAGGCGTGGTGAATGGCTCAACCATTCCTGCGACTTTTGACTCATTGATGGCGAAATTAATCGTTACAGGAACAACGCGTGAGCAGGCCATTTCCCGTGCCCGTCGGGCATTGCAGGAATTCAAAATTCAAGGGGTGGCATCGGTATTGCCATTTCATCAAGCGGTGCTGGAGCATTCAGACTTTATTTCTAACGATGAATTTCATGTCCATACTCGTTGGATTGAAACAGATTTTGCCAATGAGTTGGAAAGCTCACCACGTCAGACTGTAATGGAAGATAAAAACATCACTCGTACCTTTATTGAAATTGATGGACGCAGGCATGAATTGGGATTACCTGCGAATTTACTGGCGGGATTGGTGCAGTTAACCCCTACGAGTGAGCAATCCTTTTCTCTGGCTCAATCTGCTGCAAAGGAAAAAGCACCGATAGATCTCCATCAGGTAAAAGCGCCAATTTCCGGAATATTACATTCATGGCTAGTGACGGAGAATGAACCAGTAAATGAAGGGGATGTGATTGCGGTGATGGAAGCGATGAAAATGGAAGTTCAGATCAGCGCTCATTGTTCGGGAAAAATCACCTTCTGTGCGCGAGTGGGAGATTATCTGGATGCAGAAAGTGCTCTAGCCAATATAGCGCAGTAATATTTTTTAAAAATCAAAAGGCTATCAATTAATTGATAGCCTTTTGATCTTACTAAGATGATGAACTTCATGTGTTTCCACTTCCTACATATAGATACATGATATAAATACATGACGTGATAGTTCTTTAAAGTTATTTACATTTTCATGGAAATGTAAATAATAATGCTTCTCAATAATATTACTCCTTGAAAAATATATGTTCAAAATTACCCCAATTTACACTTGCTTAGCTAAAAATGGTTTGTGTGTACCTTTGATGTCAGCTTCTATGTTTATTGCTATCTCTACTAACGCATTTGCAATCACTGAAAATACTAAACAAAAGTCGCCTGCGACTGGAGATACTCTGGTTGTTATTGCGGATAACAATAGTAATAACGATGGACAGGCAGATCAAAAAGTCAGCAAAAATGAAATAAAAGTCAGACAGCCACAAAGTGTGGGAGAAATATTAAAGAATGTCCCTGGAGTACAAGCAGGTCATCCTAGCGCTATAGGACAACGTTTTAAAATTCGTGGCATGGATGATCAATTCATCAATGTGACCATTGATGGCGCAAGACAAGAAGGATATCACTTCCATCATGCAGGGAACTACGGCATAGACCCTGAAATGTTAAAGCAGATTGATATCAAGGTTGGTAGTAACAGTATTACTTACGATACAGGTGCTGTTGCTGGTGCGTTGAAATTTGAAACGGTCGATGCTGGTGATTTATTAGAGCCGGGCCAACTATTTGGCGCAAAAGGAAAATTAAACTATGTAAGTAATGGTTCTGAATTCCAACAATCTTTAGCAACATACGGAAGATTGGGGGCCGTTGATTTACTAGGTTACTTTAACCATCGGAATATGAGTAATTCTAAATCTGGTCGAGACAGCAATGGACGAGACTCAATCCCTACAGATGGAAAACTGTTTAACTATTTATTAAAAGCTAAATTTAATCTGACAGATGAGCAGTATATTAATGTATCAAAAGAACATTATAAGAATGATGCAGAAACTAGCAATAGATTGAATTTTGGACAGGATGTAAATAAAGGGAAAAAGGCAAAGTATGCTATAGACCGTGATACCCATAATATCACTTATGGCTATACGCCAGTGAATAATGACCTGATTGATTTGAAAATATCAGCTTATCATACAGAACAAACCTCTACCCATATGAGATCTGTAAGCGGAAATGGTAAAGGGTTTGATAGTATTGTAGAAACCCAAGGAATTAAAGTTCGTAATACCTCTAGTTTTGACACCTCAAATGTATTTCATGCTGTAACCTATGGATATGAATATTTTGATACCAGAATGAGATACACTGATGTAGACGAAAATGAACATAATAAAGAGTTAGAAAAAGCAGATGCTTCCTCTTTTTATTTAGAAGATGATATTCAGATTGCGGATTTTCATGTGATACCGGGTATTAGATGGGATCATTATAAATATCATACTATTAATAGAAAAGATGAACCCTTTGAGAGAACGTATGCCCGCTTTTCAAAAGCGCTTGGCTTGAAATACGAACTTGGGGCATCAACCACATTATTTGCCAATTATACTGAACTCTTTAGAGGTCCATTGGGCAAAGAACTGATGAGACCAACCAATCATGGAAATAATTTAGTAGAAACAACCGGTTATAACTTAGAGACCGGATTGGCTGGTTCTTACTCTGATATTTTTACCGACAATGACTCATTGGTTGTATCGGGTAAGGTGTTCCAAACGAATTTCAAAAACTTGTCTACAACATTAGCTAAGAGTGAACTACACAATATCCCGAAAGCCAGACTGGAAGGGTTTGAATTAGCGACTGGCTATAAAATTGAGAACTGGTCTTTAAAGGCCACTTACGCCAAAGCCAATAACAAGATTGTTAATGGCAATACGTTGTTTGATAAAGAATTAGAATTTATGCCGTCAGTAGGTGACTCTATGACGGTAGGAGCCAGTTACTTATTTGACCAAACTGACATTGAGCTCGGTTGGAATTCCCGATTTGTATCGTCAAAAAATTCAAAGGGTAAAGAGAAAAATAATATTGTCGGCATCCATAAATCTGGATATGGCGTAAGCAATATGTATATCTCTTGGGCACCAAAAACAGGGGTATTTAAAAATACAGAACTCCTGTTTGGTATCGATAATCTCTTCGATAAACGTTACAACGAACATTCTTACTATTTGAAACAATATCAAGGGCAAGAAGAGAAAGGCCGCACATATAAAGCGACAATTTCTTATAAATTCTGATAAAAATGTCTTAAATACCTTTCTTAACAAGTCTGCGGTTTATCCGCAGACTTGTTCCCAAGATTACTTGCCGATTATCGCAATTACAGCTATTACAATTACAGAGTAAAAACCCCAATTAAGGCAACAACACTCAAAATCGCGGCAGCACCATAGAATATCCATTTACTGGCGGGAACATGAATTTGCAAATCGTGCATTCCGTGGTGGATACGGTGCATTCCGCACCACAGTGGCAGGCAGATCATCAGCAGCAAAAAGATGCGACCAATAAAACTTTGGCAAAATGTCAGGATACGCTCATAAGAAAGCACTTCTGGTACCAGACCGAATGGTATCAGAATGCCCAGCAACAGAATAATTGCAGGGCCAACAATAGCGCTCCACATCCCGCCAGCACCAAACAGACCCCAGAAAATCGGTTCATCGGAACGCTTAGGTACTTGATTCATCAGATCCTCCTTGGGGCTAGAAAAACAGTGCAACGCCGAGAATCACGGCAGTAGCAATAATGGTGGTTGCCCATAGCAGCTTGATAATCGGCTCGGGTGACATTTTCTCATTTTTGACAATGATATTGAGAGCCTTCGGAGCCAGCTCAAACCATGTTTTTGTATGCAGCAAGGTTGCCAGCAGGGTGATGATGTTAATCAACAGCACAGCAGGGTGCTGCAAGAAAGAGACAAATCCCGCCCAGCTTTCCGGGCCATCTTTCAGGGCAAACACACCGTAAAGCACCAGCAAGCTGAACCAAACAGTAGGGACAGATGTGCCTTCGCGTAGCATATAAAAGCGATAAAATCCCAGTTTTTGCCACCAATTAGCTTCCATGCCACGTACATAAGGTTTGCGTTTTGTTGTCATTACTCTTCCCTCCCTTATTGTGGTTTCAGTATGGAGATAATGAAATCTTTGGCACTTTCTGCTTTGCTTTGCTGAATAGCTCCCGCTGGATCAACATGCTTCGGGCACACTTCAGAGCAATAACCAACGAAAGTACAAGACCAGACTCCATTGTCACTGTTGATTTGCGGCATACGTTCTTTTTTGCCGTGGTCGCGGTTATCAAGGTTATAGCGGTGTGCTAATGTGACCGCAGCAGGCCCAATAAACTCAGGATTCAAGCCAAATTGAGGACAGGCGGCGTAGCACAGGCCACAGTTGATACAGCCTGAAAACTGATGGTATTTTGCCATTTGGGCTGGTGTCTGCACATTCGGGCCATCAGCGGGTTTGCGATTATTGCCGATAATATAGGGTTTGATGGCTTCCAGACTCTCAATAAAATGAGTCATATCTACCACTAAATCCCGCTCAATTGGGAAATTGCCCAGTGCTTCAACTTTCATTCCTTGGGCATAATCGCGCAGAAATATCTTACATGCCAATTTTGGTACACGATTTACCATCATGCCGCAAGAACCACAGATTGCCATGCGGCAAGACCAGCGGTAAGAAAGGTCTGGTGCCAGATTGTCCTTGATGTAACCCAACGCATCCAACAGTGAAGTCTGCTCATCGTAAGGCACTTCATAAGTGACGAAATGAGGTTCACTGTCAATTTCCGGGTTATAGCGCATGACTTCCATTTTCAGGTTTTTCATCTCAGTCATTCGCTTGCTCCTTCTGTTGTTTCTCTTGTGCAGCCGCTTCGCCCCCATATACCCGCTTCGCTGGTTGAGATTTGGTGATCTTCACATTACTGTATTCCAGTCGTGGAGCACCTTCAGGATTATAGAAGGCCAGCGTATGTTTCAAGAAATTCTCATCGTCGCGTTCGGTAAAACCCTCATCAAGACGCTGGTGAGCACCACGTGACTCTTTACGGTTCATGGCGGAATGAGCCATACACTCAGCAACATCTAAACTGAATCCCAATTCGATGGTATAGAGCAGATCCGTATTGAATACGCTGGAATGATCGCTAATTTGGATATGCTTGAAGCGTTCTTTTAATTCAGCAATTTTGTCGATGGTTTTCTGCATCAGCTCTGGTGTACGGTAAATACCGCATCCTTCTTCCATTGACGTCCCCATTTCATCGCGGATTTTCGCCCAGTTTTCACCGCCTTTCTGGTTTAGCAGCTTATTGAGTTTATCTTCGACATCACGGGCTTGAGCATTCAATACATTGTCGTTGGCGGGTTCGACGCCCTGAATATGTTTGACCGCCTCTTCACCGGCCAAACGACCAAACACAACCAGTTCAGCCAGAGAGTTAGAACCGAGGCGGTTTGCGCCATGTAAGCCAACAGAAGAACATTCTCCAACCGCAAACAGCCCTTTGATGCGGGTCTCACATTGCTGATTAGTTTCGATTCCGCCCATGGTGTAATGTGCAGTTGGGCGAACAGGAATTGGCTCTTTGACCGGATCAACACCGACATAGGCTTTTGCCAGCTCACAGATAAACGGCAGACGTTCGAGCAGCTTTTTCTCACCCAAATGGCGTAAATCCAGATGTACCACATCACCGCGTGGCGTGGCGATGGTGCGGCCTGCACGCCACTCATGCCAGAATGCTTGAGACACTTTGTCGCGCGGACCTAATTCCATATATTTGTTTTCAGGATGTCCAAGAGGCGTTTCTGGCCCCAACCCATAATCCTGTAGATAACGATAGCCGTCCTTGTTCACCAGAATCCCGCCTTCACCGCGGCAGCCCTCCGTCATCAAAATGCCGGAACCGGGCAGGCCTGTTGGGTGATACTGCACAAATTCCATATCGCGCAATGGGACTCCGTGACGGAATGCGATTCCCATGCCATCACCAGTGACAATGCCGCCATTGGTATTGTAACGGTATACGCGACCGGCTCCGCCTGTTGCCATAATGATTGCATTGGCGCGGATCTGAACTTTCGTTCCTTCCATCATATTCAGCGCAACCAATCCGCGCGCTTGTCCTTCATCTACCAAAATATCGAGGATAAAATGCTCATCAAAGCGCTGGATTTGCGGGTACTTGAGGGATGTTTGAAATAGCGTATGGAGCATATGAAAGCCAGTTTTATCGGCGGCAAACCACGTGCGTTCAATTTTCATGCCTCCGAAACGACGAACATTAATGGAACCATCTTCCTTACGGCTCCACGGGCAACCCCATTGTTCCAATTGGATCATTTCGGTCGGGCAATGTTTGACAAAATACTCCACCACACCTTGTTCGCACAGCCAGTCACCACCGGATACTGTGTCATTGAAGTGAAAGTCATAGGAATCGTGCGATTGGGTGACTGCGGCTGATCCACCTTCTGCGGCCACAGTATGGCTACGCATAGGATAAACTTTTGAGAGCAAGGCGATTTTGAGTTGAGGATTGGCTTCAGCAGCAGCGATAGCAGCTCGTAGCCCAGCGCCACCAGCTCCGATAATCGCGAGGTCGACATTGAAGGTTTGCACTGCTCTTCTCCATTGTTCAAGTGAAACAATTTTTCTTGTTTAACGAAGTATTGAAGGTAATTTTTTTATGTCTTAACGATTTAGGGGCGATATCTATTACTTTTTGTATGGTTTAAGTATAACGGATTGTTGAGCGCGTAAATTTGATATGAATGCGGGTTTTGCAGGATTTTGCCGATAAAATGTGATCTTTAGCATGTTTTTTGCTCAGTGGTATTATAACTACAATAAATAATAGTTATTAATTTATGGACATGGATGTGAGGTGCTTTATTTTATAAATAAATCATTTAGATATAGTTGAATTTATTTTTATACTATCAACATAATGTTAATATATTCTGATTTTTGGGTTCGAAATGAAAAGGGTATAGTGATTAGTTAGTCTATTTTATTTCTTTACAGTAGCTAGGTTGTGAATATGACATTGTTATGAAACATTATTTGGCTGAATTGTTTTTATTTTTCTGATGGTAATAGTTTTTAATTATAAACAATGACTAAGAAGCGCTAGTGGCTAAATAATACTGCCCGAATTGTTTTGTTATTTTAGTCAATTTAGTTAGCGGGTTTGGATTTTGTATAAAACTATTTTTTATATTTATGTTAATTGTGTTCATGTCCTTATGTATTTGAAAGTTCTCTTGGTTAAAAAACAAAATATTTTTTATTGTTATTTTTAATTAGTTATGATTGCATATGTCGTTATGATTGCATAAGTATGAGCATTACTGGCAGGGCAAAAACTGATATTCTTTTTTGCTCTATCAGATTCGGGTTATTTTTTACATAATTAAAAATTAAAATGGGAAGTTACAGGCAATAAGTTTAAGACAATGAATTGTCTGGCTGACTTAATGCAGGTAGACTGCGCGTTTTGTTTTATTTTGGAGTCATAGCAACATGAACGAGGTCGCGAATTGGCAGCCAAGTGCCCCTATCGCTAATTTATTGAAAAGGGCGGAGATTCTAACAGAAATACGGCGCTTTTTCGCAGAACGTGGGGTGTTGGAAGTTGAAACTCCTGCCATGAGTCAAGCGACTGTCACCGACGTTCATCTGGTACCTTTCCAGACACAGTTCGTTGGGCCGGGAGCGGCAGATGGTTTGACTCTGTACCTGATGACTAGCCCTGAATATCACATGAAGCGTTTGTTGGCAGCCGGAAGTGGTTCCATTTATCAGATGGGGAAAAGTTTCCGCAATGAGGAAGCAGGCCGTCATCATAATCCAGAATTCACCATGTTGGAGTGGTATCGTCAGCACTACGACATGTACCGCTTAATGAATGAAGTGGATGATCTGTTGCAACAGGTCTTGGATTGTAAAAGTGCCGAATCACTTTCTTACCAACAGGCCTTCATTCGATATCTGAATATCGATCCTCTTACTGCAAGCAAAGAAAAATTGCGTGAAGTAGCGGCGAAACTCGATCTCAGTAATATCGCCGAGCAGGAAGAAGATCGGGATACTTTATTGCAACTGCTTTTCGTCATGGGTGTAGAAACTCAGATCGGCATTGAAAAACCGACATTTATCTATCACTTCCCTGCTTCTCAAGCCGCATTGGCCGAAATCAGCAAGGAAGATCACCGAGTTGCGGAGCGTTTTGAAGTCTATTTCAAGGGCATGGAGTTGGCGAATGGTTTTCGTGAACTGACGGACAGCAATGAACAGCGTCTTCGTTTCGAGCAGGATAACCGCAAACGTGAAGCGATGGGGTTGCCTGTTCAGCCTATTGATGAATATCTGCTTGCTGCTTTTGCTCATGGAATGCCTGAATGTGCTGGCGTGGCATTGGGGGTGGATCGTCTGATTATGCTGGCATTGGGTGCTGATCGGATTAGTGAAGTTATTGCTTTTCCTGTGGGGATCTCGTGACAACATTATTTATGTCATATACCCAGTTCCGTTAGTTTCTATTGGGGCAGTCTTGGACTGCCCCTTTATTTTACCTGCTCTGATTATTTATGTTCGTGATGTTTTTCCAGAAACTTCACTGCTAAATCAGGAAAATCTGTGAATGCGCCATCGACATTAGCTTTGTTGAAAACAATATCGAATAATTGATCGCCGCTGGTGGCATATTTCGGCAATTGATCGATACGGATGGTGTACGGGTGTACCACCAGATGGCTGGCGTGGGCCTCTTTCACCATGCTGGTCAACTTAATGTTGTTTGGTTTAGAGTCATTGGCGATAAGCATGTGGTAATCAGGGCCAATTCCATCAGCATATTTTGCCACTTCTTTCATCGCACCAGGTTTAAACATCCACTCATAGCTATAATTCTGCCATGTGCCATCTGGTTTTTGTTCGTAAGTTTCCTTCCAGTCGGTGTAAGCGATAAGCTGAACCAGTTTCAGATCCATGCCCAGTTTCGGCTCTAGCTCATTTTTGATGCGTTTGAGTTCATTGGCATCAAAGCATTGCAGGTAAACTTTATCGCTCTTTTTGGTGTAGCCATATTGTTTCAGGACTTCCAGCACTTTGTTTGTGATATCTTTGCCTTCCTGACGATGGAACCACGGTGCTTTGATCTCAGGATAGATGCCAATGTCTTTGCCTGTGGACTTATTCAGACCTTGAATAAATTCAAGTTCTTCCTGAAAGGTATGAATGTGGAAATCTGATTTCCCCATCGGGAAACGACCAGGATAGCTTTGGGCTTTTTTGCCATTCTTGATATCAAAACCTTCAGTAAATTTCAGTGAATTAATTTCTGGCAGAGTAAAATCGATGGCATAGTAGCGGCCATCAGCACGGGCGCGATTGGGAAAACGTTCTGCAACATCGGTTACGCGATCAAGATAATGATCGTGTAATACAATGAGCTGGTCATCTTTAGTCATTACCAGATCTTGCTCAAGATAATCAGCACCTTGTGCATAGGCCATTGCTTTGGCGGGCAATGTATGTTCAGGCAAGTAACCGCTGGCACCACGATGGGCGATGACTATTTTATCAGTTTTATCAGCAGCATACGCAATGCCTGACATTGATGATGCTAACAGAATGCCTGCCATGATTGCTTTGATGGGGGTCTGCATTGGGATTCTCCATATATTCTAATAAAAATCTTAAATAAGAAATTATACTGCTGATCGTTTCACTGATTTTTTATCATCAGCCAGAAGAATAGGGTGATTATTCAGATTGCTTTTTATATAAAATAATAGCGTAATACAATCCTGAATATTGGTTTTACCAGAAGTATGTCACAGTTTTATGACATAAAATTTTTTCTTTAGATTCTATTTATGATTAGCCTTATTCTATCTGTTATTAAATGAACAAAATTATAAGATAGAATCGATTTTTTTATATTTAAATAATAGTCAAATAGTCACTATAAATCATATAAATGGACACTAATAAAGTAAGAGATACTTATCATTAATTAATGTAGGAGACAATGTGAATCCTTTACGAATACTTCATTTGAACACTCTGAAAATACTATTTTTTTGGAAGAAGAACATCTTTTTTAGGGGGAGGCTAAGTATTTTCTTCCTTAAGAAAATATATGTAATGTGAAAGAAAATAACGTATTTATCAATGTATAAGATACTTAACTACTTTGGTTCCAAATATTCAGTATTTCTAATGAAATCGCAGTACAATAAAATTGTACTGCGATTGATATAGTTATTAATTAGTGTCTTTATTAATTATATCACTGACCCTGACGGGAAATTTCCTGCTTGTGTTTATTTTCACTTAACATGACAAACAAAAGTAGGATAACAGAGAGGGTGCTACCGCCGATCATAACCATAAAGCCGCCATCCCAACCAAAGAAGTCAACGGTGTAACCGACGATGATACTGGCTGCAACCGAGCCACCCAGATAGCCGAACAAACCGGTAAAGCCTGCTGCTGTCCCTGCTGCTTTTTTCGGTGCCAGTTCCAGCGCATGCAGGCCGATCAGCATAACTGGGCCGTAAATCAGGAAGCCGATAACCAGCATACAGAACATATCAATATTCGGGTTACCCGCAGGGTTCATCCAGAACACGATAGTTGCGATAGTGACGAGTATCATGAAGAATACGCCAGTTGCACCACGGTTACCTTTGAATACTTTGTCAGACATCCAGCCACACAATAACGTACCTGGAATACCCGCATACTCATACAGGAAATAAGCCCAAGAGGATTTATCCATGGCAAAGTGTTTCACTTCCTTCAAGTAAGTTGGTGACCAGTCAAGAATACCGTAGCGCAGCAAGTATACGAATACGTTGGCAATTGCGATCATCCACAGCAATTTGTTCGGCAAAACGTACTGCATGAAAATTTCTTTTGCTGTCAGTTCCTTTTCATTTTTTTCCGTATAATCAACCGGATAGTCGTTTTTGTATTCTTCGATTGGCGGTAAACCACAGGATTGCGGTGTATCGCGCATTAAGGTGAAAACGATTATTGCCACGAGAATCGCTGCAAATGCTGGCATATAAAACGCAGCTTTCCAGTCATTGAACCAAGCCATACCCAACATGAACAGTAATGGTGGAATGCCTCCACCAACGTTATGAGCACAGTTCCAGACAGAAACAATTCTGCCGCGTTCTTTTTGCGACCACCAGTGAACCATGGTGCGACCGCAAGGAGGCCAACCCATACCTTGGAACCAACCACATAGGAACAGCAAGACAAACATGATGGCAATGCTAGAGGTTGCCCACGGTACAAAGCCCATAAACAACATTACTGCCGCTGCCAGTATCAAGCCCGCAGGCAAGAAAACACGTGGATTCGAGCGGTCGGAAACGGAACCCATGATGAATTTTGAGAATCCGTATGCAATTGAAATACCTGATAACGCGAAGCCAAGATCTCCTTTAGAAAAGCCTTGCTCGATCAAAGACGGTATGGCTAACGCAAAGTTTTTTCTTACCAGATAGTAAGCTGCATACCCAAAGAATATCCCCATAAAAATTTGCCAGCGCAAGCGACGATAGAGTGGATCTATTTCTTGCGCAGGCAACCGAGCCTTATGAGGCGTCGGCTTGAAAATACTTAACATATTTATCTCCACGTGACTTTTGTATGAGCACATTACCACCATTAAACAGTGATGGCGTTAAATGAAATTTAAAGCTATTTATTTTCTTTATCGAAGAGTATATTAGCTAAAGCAACCTTATATAACTGTGAGGTATCGCTAATATAATATAGATATTATTTCGTAAAGTTGGCGATTTTGAGTGATTTAGTACTTTTTAAATATAATTTATTTATAATATCGTGAAGTTTGTCACAATAAATGGCTTTATTTGTTGTTTTTGTACATTTAAAGTTCGTTTATGTTCTCTAGCAAACAAAATCCCATTATTACTAGGGAGCTTTACTGGTGCAGCAACTATTATAAATGTGATCTAATAAAATAGATGGCAGTGTGCTCCTGCCTGTTGTTTTTAACAGATTGTACTATTTATCTGATGGTGTTATTTAAATAATGTTTTTCTTATTAATATGATTTAATTTTTATTTACATGTTTGGCGTTTTTTATAACGCAGTTATAAATAAAATGTTTGAAATTAAAATTCAAAATAATAGATATTACTATAAATGGTTATTCATACTTAGAGCAGCAGTTTTTAAGTAGGTCTGGATGACTATTTATGTTGTAAAATATAATAATATCAATTAGTTGTAGGCATGGTTGCGGATTGTATAGGCGTAATACACTCTGTCTTCCAATTAATGATCAAATGTATATAAGTTGATTGTTTGATTAATAAAATATTACAAATTAATACTAATTAATATATTTATTAAATTCGCAAGAAATTTTTTGCAATTTATTTTTCTATCCCGGTTAATGTCGACGTAAGGTATTTGAAAATACTGAATGTAGGCAGCAACTGGAAGATAACGACTACCTGCATCAATGCCTCCATTCATCACTAAAACTGATGGAATCAATGAGGCTCAGAATGAGAACATCATTATGAATACTTACACACATAAGGCAATATTACACACAGCATTTACTACTGGGCAAAAAAAATCTCCTGCTGTTGAAATAGAATTTACTAGTAATATCAGTCAGATGACAGCAGATCTAAAACCGTGGTTTAAAAATGTTCCTTCTCGGTTAGCTGAGTTGGCCAAAATTATACCAAATGACATAGCTGTTTCTGATCCATATGAAACGTTGACATTTGGTGAATTGGATCAGCGGATTGAGCGTGCGGCATATGTTTTACGTTACTACGGTGCCAAAATGGGTAGCAATGTTGCCGTTGCGGCCCAACGGGGTATTTCATGGTTTGTAACCATGCAGGCAATTTGGAGAATAGGGGCGGTGTATATTCCCCTGAATACCATGATGCCGGAAAAGCGCCTGAATGATATTCTCGCCAGTCTGCCGGAAAGTATTCTGGTATCTGATGATACTGTGTCGGCGGATCTTAAGGCATCAACATTAATTCCTATGGATGCTATCTTAAATAAGGGTATTCCAGCCAAAGCAGCAGAGAATAGTGATATCCCTGTGTTGGGTGATCACCCTGCTTATGTGATGTTCACTTCCGGTTCTACAGGATTGCCAAAAGCTGTACAAGTACAGCATGACAATCTGGCCGCTTGTCTATGCGGATTTGGCAAACTGTTGTCAATCAGTCAGCGTGACCATATGTTGGCGTTGACGACGTTCTCTTTTGATATCTCCGTCTTGGAACTACTGCTGACCGTAGTTCATGGTGGCAGTATCTACATCACTTCAATTGATACTCAACGTGATGCAATGGCGTTGTCTGAAATACTGTCGAGCTCACAATTCACTTTCGCCCAGGCAACACCTGTGACGTGGTCAATGGCCCTGAATGCCGGCTGGAAGCCTCGCCCAGAAATGGCCATGCTTTGTGGAGGGGAAGCGTTGTCACAAGATCTGGCAGATCAACTGACTGCTACCGAAGGCACACTATGGAACCTCTACGGCCCAACGGAAACAACCATCTGGTCAACCGCGTTCTGCATGAAAAAAGGTGATAAAGTTCAATTGGGTGGCCCTATTCCGGGCACCAGTATCACGATTGTGGATAAACACCTGCGACCTGTTCCCAAAGGGACTGTGGGAGAAATTCTCATCGGTGGATTGGGTGTGACCGCAGGCTATCGCAATAACCCGACTGAAACGGCTAAAAGATATGTCCCCGATATGGCACAAGAAGGTGAAAGGGCTTATTTAACGGGAGATATGGCACGTATGCTTGAAGATGGCTCCTTCATTTATATGGGGAGACAAGACGATCAGGTAAAAGTGCGAGGATATCGAATCGAGTTAGGTGAGATAGAAATTGCATTGAGAAAACAAAATGGTGTACAGGATGCGATTATCCGAGTCTCTGGCAGCGGTGATTTTGCCAAGATCCAAGCGTTTGTACTGTTCAACCCTAATCTGGTTGTATCAGGGGATTGGGTGCGCGAGACTCAGGTTTCTCTCAGGGAAGTACTGCATGAAGCCTGGATACCGACCGAATATTTCCGCATCCCTTATATTCCGCTGACAAGCAGTGGCAAAAGAGATAAAAAGCGGTTGGAGGAAGTCGCGGAACGATTAAATGCCAGCCATGACACGGTACAGCCACGAACTGAAAATGAAAAACGCGTTTATGATATTTGGAGTCGCTTACTGGCGACGGATGTATTTGGTATCAATGATGATTTCTTCCAAATCGGGGGGCACTCTATCCTTGTCGCCCGCATGGTAGAGCACATTGAAAAAGCGTTTTCAATGAGGATTCCGATTTCCGGTATCTATGTTGAGCCGACCGTTGCCAGAATAGCATCCATTTTGGATGAAATGATGGTTGCACGTCAGGCAAATCCCGCTCAGCTCGTGGGAACATACCATAGCGAAGCGTTAATTCGTCAGCATGCGGAGACGCTCAGGAATGACGTTTACCTAAAAGAGGGAGTTCGTCCTGATGGATTGGCTCATGCCAATTGGTATCAGCCAGAAAAAGTATTGCTGACAGGCGCGACCGGATATCTTGGGCTGCATTTGCTGGAGCAATTGCTGAAACAAACCTCGGCCAGAGTCATTTGTTTGTGCCGTGCATCTGATGCAGAACATGCTCGTGAAAGAATCAAGGCTGGATTCAAAAATTACCATATCGATGTAGGTAACAAGCTTGATCGTGTAGATTTTATTATCGGTGATTTGGGACAGCCGCGTTTTGGCTTATTGCCTGAATCATGGACACAATTGGCAGAAGAGGTTGATGTTATTTACCACAATGGAGCACTGGTTAATTTCATCTATCCTTATAGTGCCTTGAAAAGCATCAACGTTGATGGTACTCGAACCGCGCTGGATCTGGCCTGTACTACACGCTTGAAACATTTTCACTATGTTTCTTCTGTAAACGCACTGTTTGCTACAGAATCACCTCGTCCTTATATGGAAGATGATCGTGCCATGAGTGAGTCGGTTCGTGATCCTTCCGGTTATTCGGGAAGTAAATGGGTATCTGAAGGGATAATCAATATTGCCCGTCAAAGAGGTGTTCCTGTCAGTATTTATCGGCCAGGACTAATTCTCGGACATACCCGTACAGGGGCTGCACAGGGGAATGATTATCTGATTGCATCCTTGAAAGGTTATTTGGCAATGGGATTCTATCCCGACCATGCTCTGTTGCTTGATATCGTGCCGGTTGATTATGTGGCGGCTTCACTGGTGCACATCTCCAAGCAGTCGGAATCCAATGGGAAATTCTTTAACTTGTTTAATCCAGAGCAGGTATCTATCCGGCAATTTTTCGACTGGGTGCAAGATTTTGGTTATATCCTCAATTCTGTGCCATTTGATGAGGGTAAAGATAAGATCCTTGCGCTAGATGATACTCACCCATTGTATCCCTTAATCCCACTGATCAGAGATATGACAGAAAGGCCTTATCGTGCGTTAGATCCGGCCTATATTGATGAAATTCATCCTGAACTGGAGCTGAAGAATACGCTGGCAGGGTTAGCGGGAAGTGATATCCGTTGCCCAACAATTACCGCGGAGTATGTTCATCAGGTATTGCGTTACCTGATTGGTATTGGGTTCCTGCCTGCTGTTCTTTCAGAAAGTTTCAAAAAGGAGACTGTAGCATGGAACGGTTAACCGGAAATGATGCCATGAATTGGATGGTTGTCATTAATGATAAAAAGCAGTATTCAGTCTGGCCTGTTGAGTATGAGATCCCGATGGGATGGATGGCAATCTGCAAGACAGGAACAAAAGAAGAATGCTTGAGCCATATCGCTAAAATTTGGCCGGAGCCAACAAAATAGATATCGCTGGTCGACATAGTTAAGCGAATACAATTAACAGAATACAGTTAATCGAATTATGGGCATCTCCTTACGGGACATGCCCATTTTTTATTTGTATCTGTCGTCAATGCAGTAACTAGCTTGAAACCAATGCGTCATCTGCTGGATAAGACGTTGAAAATTGATCATCGGCGTGAATTGCCAAAATATTCCTTTGGGACATTTCGTGGTAGCGACTTTCTCCAATTGCACCTTTACCTTGCGCGGGCGCTGGATTCAGCAGGATAATTTCAGCCAGTGAGTCAATTAGGTATGCTATTCGCCTCATTTTGTGAGGCGAATAGAGTTGTTATTTGCCTCACAAAATGAGTAGAATAGTTCGACTATAGGCGTCATAAGGTGAAATTCAATGTGGATATGGGAACAAGAAAATTGGCCTAATTTCCAATGGAATGAGCATGCACTGAAACCTCTATTACGGGAAATTCATTTTAATCAAGGGTTGTTATTAGGAAAATCTGACATTGAAAGTACAGAGCAAGCAACGTTGGACAATCTTCTTGCTAATATTCTCTATTCCTGTGAAATAGAAGGTGAAAAGTTAAATGCATTATCAGTACGCTCTTCATTGGCAAATCGATTAGGGATCAGTGAAGTTAAACCCTATCCAACTAGTGAACAGTCCGATGGTATGGCAGAAGTCGCCTTAGATGTAGTCGAAAGATATAACGAACCGCTGACGCTGAAACGTATCTTGAAATGGCACGAATTGATGTTTCCCGCAGGTTATACTTTGTTTAATCCTATCAAGGCTGGTCAGCTGCGTCATGGAGGAATAGAGGTCGTTTCCGGTAGAATAGATAATCCTATTGTTCATTTTGAAGCTCCACCTGCCGAAAAATTGCAGGAAGAAATGACAAAATTTCTTGTTTGGTTCAATCAATCCCGTCATGAATTCAATCTTGATCCAATCTTGCGTGCAGCTATCGTACACTTATGGTTTGTTACATTGCATCCCATGGAAGATGGTAATGGACGTATTACTCGATTCCTGACTGATTTAGTATTGGCACAAGGAGAAAGCCGTTCTATTCGGTTTTATGCTATGTCAGTGAGTATTTGTGAACGTCGTAAGCAATATTACGAAATACTGGAGCAAACTCAGCGCAGTGGCTTAGATATCACCAATTGGATGGTATGGTTTCTACAAACACTTAATAGCACGCTTATTGATAAATTGCAGCAAATTGAGAGTACAGTGAAGAAGACCCGATTTTGGCGCCGTGTCGATCAAAGCCAATTGAGTCAGGAGCAAATAAAAGTATTGAATAGAATGTTGGATGGTGATTTTCAGCAAGGTATCAATAGTAGTCAATATCAGAAAATTGCTAAAGTTAGTCGTGCAACTGCGACCCGACATTTAAAACATCTAATAGAACTCAGTTGCTTGGAAAAAACTGAAGCTGGTGGTCGCAGTACACGTTACATTATTCATCATATTTGAGTCTATTATTAAAAAAATAGCGGCAGTATAAAAATAAAAAAGTGGAAGATAAATTGAGAGAAATCTTTAGGGCGGGAATTTCCCGCCCTGCAACCGCTGAACCATTTTCACAATCATTTATTTTCACAATTACTTATTTTCGCAATCACTTAATACAGCCAATCTTTTCCCATCCGGTCTGCGGCCAGTATTGCGGCGTAAACCTGCTCTGGTGTCACAGCAAATGGCATATTGTGAATGGTTTCACCTTCGGCACAGCTTGCGATGGCGACTTGCATGATTTTCTGATTCAGTTTTTCATTATCACGTAGGCCCAATTGCTCCAGCGTGACTGGCAGACCTACTTGTACACAGAAATCGAGTACCGTTTCCAACTCCTCACTTGTGCTATTTTCCAATATCAATTGTGTCAGAGTACCAAACGCGACTTTTTCGCCGTGATAGAGATGATGGCATTCTTCCAGCACGGTGAAGCCATTGTGGATGGCGTGAGCCGCTGCCAGACCTGCACTTTCAAAACCAATACCGCTGAGATAGGTATTTGCCTCAACAATATTTTCAACCGCTGGTGTACTGACGCCTGCTTCGACCGCCACTTTTGCTTTGTAACCTTCCGCCAGTAACGTGTCATAACACAGTTTTGCCAACGCCAGACCTGTGGTGGAGGTTGCCCCGCCAGCCATGGTCGGCTTGTGGGCAGCGCTGTTGGCTCGCGCTTCAAAGTAGGTAGCGAGTGCGTCTCCCATGCCTGCGACAAGTAGACGAACCGGTGCCTTGGCGACGATATTGGTATCCATCAGCACGATATTGGGATTTTGTGGATATACCAGATAGCTGTCGAATTCACCGAGTTCAGTGTAGAGAACAGAAAGGGCACTGGTCGGTGCATCTGTTGAAGCAAGAGTAGGAGAAATAATCACAGGTATTTTGGATTCGTATGCAACAGCTTTGGCAGTATCAAGCGTTTTTCCTCCCCCGATCCCGATGACAGCCTGACATTGATGTTTCAACAGAATGGCAGACAAGCGATGGATTTCATTGCGGCTGCACTCACCATTGAAAAGCTCGAAATGGCTGGTGACTTCGTGTTCTTCTAGGCTTTTGCTGACGGTATCCCCAATAAGATTCATGACGAAATTATCAGCAATCACGAAGACGTGGTCAGCAAGCATTTTGGTGTATTGACCAATGTGAGATAACGCACCTGGCCCTTGGATATATTTGGATGGAGACTGGATCACTTTCAGCATAAGAAATATTCCTTCTTCACTGGAAATTAGGCATGGAGTGTCACAATACTGGCATGGAGCAGGCTACGAACAGTTTCATACCAAAGTCTGTCTTTACCTGCCCATCAACACTATACGGCAAAATATATAGATAAGTTATGGGTAAAAGCAGGAAATGGATGATTTGCGAGGAAAATGGAAGACTCCCCCGATTAGGGAGAGTCATCATCAGGCTTTGGCTGGGGTTTTATCTGCCGTTTGGGTGAAAAAAAATTTCAGAATTAAATTCAACAGAATGCCATAAACAGGTAGGAAGAAAAGCATGCAGATAAACAACTTGAAAGCATAATCCACCAAAGCAATTTCTACCCAATGGGTTGCCATGAATACATCAGTGCTGCGGTAAAATGCAATAAAGAAAAAGGCCAGTGTATCGAGCATATTACCGAAAAACATGGCAGCAGCCGGAGCTATCCACCAGCGACTTTTCTGGCGCAGGCGGTTGAAGACACCAATATCCAATATCTGGCCGAGTATATAAGCCATAAAGCTGGCTGTCGCAATGCGGGCGACAAACAAATTAAAGGTTCCCAATGTTTCAAATCCCTGCCATGTTCCCTGGAAAAATAGAGCGGAGATCAGATAAGAGATCAGCAATGCCGGTAGCATGACGGAAATAATTATCCGGCGTGCCAGAGGTGCTCCATAAATACGCACAGTCAGGTCAGTCGCTAAAAAGATAAAGGGAAATGTAAATGCTCCCCAAGTGGTATGAAAACCAAAAATGGAGATGGGTAATTGCACCAGATAGTTACTGGAAGTAATGATCAAAATGTGGAAAAGCGAAAGCCAGATCAATGCCGTGGCTCGCTGTTGCGCGGTCAGTCGGAACATATTGTACCTTTTTGGTGGATGGGGTGAGGGAACCCAAAAAATCAATGCACCTGAAGATCAGGTGGCCGGGATCATACGCGGGTTGTGCAATAAAAGTAAAGTACGGCAGTTGATGATATTTTGTAATATAATCCATTGCCATAGATTGTTTGAACTTACAGAGATTGTTATGTCCGATGTTTTCGCCAGCCCTGACAAAACTCTTGATACGTTGGGATTACGTTGCCCGGAACCAGTAATGATGGTGCGCAAGACAGTCCGCCATATGGTTGCTGGTCAGACGTTGTTGATCATTGCGGATGATCCGGCAACAACCCGTGATATTCCGGGATTTTGTCGTTTTATGGATCATGCATTGATCGCTCAGGAGACAGAGCAAACTCCTTATCGGTATCTGCTCAGAAAAAAGGAGCTATGCTAGGCTTATTGGTAGATGCCTTATTTCTTTTTTCCTTAATAGCAATTTTGTGTCGTTATCATTTTGAAAAGGTGCATGCTAATGCTCTGCACCTTTTCTTGCAGCTTGTTAATTTCCTTTGTTATTTTTCCATTTGCCTGTCCGTGGCGATGTAGATTGAAACGCCATTTATTATTTCTGTTATTGTTTCTGTGATTTGACTCGCAACAGCCGAATCGCGTTCGCGGTTACTAACGCAGTGGCTCCTGAATCAGCCAGAACCGCCATCCATAGCCCCGTGATACCCAATAAACTCGTGATAAGAAATACTGCCTTTAAGCCCAATGCAATAGTGATATTTTGACGGATGTTATAATGAGTTGTTCGAGACAGAGCGATAATTTCAGGTAAACCAGTCAGTCGGTTATGTGTTAGGGCTGCATCTGCCGTTTCCAATGCAACATCGGTGCCGCTGCCCATGGCAACCCCGATGCTGGCGGCTTTCATGGCTGGAGCATCGTTGATGCCATCACCGACCATCATGGTGCAGTGTTTTTTATTCAATTCAGTGACGGCTTTCACTTTATCTTCAGGTAACAATCCGGCGCGATAATCAATGCCTAGCTGACCAGCAATGGCTGCTGCGGCTCGGGGATTGTCACCAGTCAGCATCACTGCTTCGATGCCTTGTTTTTTCAAGAGACGGATAGCGTCTATGGCATCCTGACGCAAGGTATCTTGCATCGCTATTAATCCCACAAATTGCTTATCCCGAGTGACAGCAACCGCTGTTTTTCCACCATTTTCCAGCTCAGTGACTCTCTTTTTCCATTGTTCGGACAAGGTATTTTCCGGCAATCTTCCAGGGGCTGCGACGAGAATTTTCTGTCCTGACAATTGCCCTTCAACGCCGATCCCAGCCAGTGCTTTGCGATGCTCAGCTTCAACAACTGTCACGCCTCTGTTTTCTGCCGCATTCAGGATAGCTTTTGCTAATGGGTGATGGGAGCCACTTTCTACAGCACCTGCCAGTGCCAGTAAGGTTTCTGCACTGATATTTTCTGCGGGTTCAATTTCAGTAACCTGTGGTTTTCCTTCTGTCAGTGTACCGGTTTTATCCAGAGCAATTGTGTTCACGGCACCAAGCTGCTCCAATGCCGCTCCACCTTTGATAAGAGAACCACGACGTGTTGCTGCGGCCAGTGCGGAAGTAATTGCGGCAGGTGTCGAGATGACCAGCGCACACGGACAGCCAATTAAAAGCAGAGTCAGGCCACGGTAGATCCAAGTTTCCCATGAGCCAGCAAAGAACAGTGGCGGGATCAAGACTACCAGCGCTGAGAACAAGATAATCAACGGAGTATAGACGCGACTGAATCGGTCGATAAAACGCTCAATTGGTGCACGACGTTCCTCAGCTTCTTCAATCAATTGGAGGATGCGGTCAATAGCGTTGTGTCCGGGTTCAGAACTTACTTTCATCTGCACAGCACGATCGACAGAAAGACAGCCAGCGGCGACTTTTTCTCCCTGCTGCCGCTCAATCGGAATAGACTCACCGGTCAGGGCACTTTCATCGAAACTGGCAAATGGGCTAAGCAGTTCAGCATCGGTAGGCAAACGGGCACCCGGAGCTATTTCAATGATATCGCCCGGGCGCAAATCAGCCGCTGATATAGTTTTCTTTTTTCCATCCTTAATCAATAAGGCTTGATCAGGAACCAATGCCATCAAGGCACTAACGCCACGGCGGGCGCGTCCGGCGGCGTAGGATTCCAGTATTTCCCCTAATTTGAATAGAAGAATAACCATCGCGGCTTCTGCGGTGGCATCAATAAACAAGGCGCCAATAGCAGCAACACTCATCAAAGTTTCAATAGCGAAGGGAGTGCCAGAACGAATCAGTTTGATAGCTTTAGTCGCGACCGGATATAACCCGATTAGCGTAGTAATGATGAATGCGATCTGCCCTGCGGGAACATTGACCTTTGTTATTCCCCAACTGACAAACATCAAAGCAGTCAGAATAAGAATTGGGGAGAATGTTTTCCAGTGATTGACCGCCGGAGGCAGTTTAGATGCTGAATCCGTCTCCTTGATTTCAAAGCCAGCCTGTTTTACTGCTTGCTCGACGGAGGCGCGAATATCAATATCAGCGTCAACCACCAGTTTCTCTGTTGTAAACAGGACCTTGACTTGCTTAGCTTCTGGCAGTTTTTTCACAGCATTTTCGATCTTTCCTGCACAGCTTGGGCAATCCATGCCTTGGATGATCCAATTAAAACGCTGTCTTGCGGTTAATTCGGGGGGAGCGTTATCCTGTACAGTATGTGCATGATTGTGTGAGCAATGTGCGCTGCTATGTTCATGAGAGCGATGCGGATGGTTGTGATTGTGATCATGACATTGATGTGAATGCTCACTTACATTATTGATGTGATCCTGATGTTCTTCCTTTTGGGAAGATAAAGAGCTTTGGGAAGATGAAAAACTGTGCTGTGATTGCTTATGTTTTTGGGAAGTGGATAACATAGGCACCTCTTAGATAGAGTTAATGCAAATTAGTTGAGATTAACTCTACACTCTGGAGTTCACTCCAGAGTCAAATCAAATAAGAGAAATTATTTTGATGATTTGTGCTATTTAAGGTGGTTTCTCATCATTAACTTCCTTTCTCTTTATGTGATCTGCTCTTTAAGCCTTTGCCCGATAAAAGTAGGCAATCACAGGAACAGTGAACGAATAATTAAAAAATGTCCGAGAAAACTACAGGCAAGGCCAGCAATGATGGAGTAACCTGAAATGGGATTGGTACGGAAAGTATCTTGATTTATCGATATTAATTCTTATTAACGAATAAATAACGTTTTATTATCAAAAATAAAGAACGTCAATGAGTAATTAGCATAATTACTCATTGACGATATTTGGTTTGTCTCCAATAGGAAGAAAACAGAATGGAACATTTGGTGCGGGAAGTTACTTTTTCTCCCCTTCTTTCTCTTTTTGTTGTTTTTTCTGCCAAGCCAACAGCTCAAAAACGCCGAAAAAGAAGATCTTGGCTTGGAGAAAAGCAGACAGTTTTTGATCTTTAGGCTGGGAGTTTTTCAGCAGAAGCAATTGAAAAGCATGCATGATTAACGTAAAGACCATTGCAATATCCATAAAATATTTCAATGGATTAGGGAATGGATGAAGCAAATTGAAGATCATGATACCCCAAACTAAGAGCATAATTACTCTTCCTAATTGAATAAACATCATTAACTCCGAAATTATGTTTAAACTGTTCAGACACCATATTTACTGATGGCGAATATATAATCGGTAAGCAACTTGTCCAGCAATTTTTTCCCGATGCAGTTTCCAGTTTGGAGGAACTTCTGTTGCCGCAGATTCTGCTTCTGCTTCAACATAAATCCAGCTTTCTTCTGCTAGCCAGCCATTGGTTTCCAATAAATTGATTGTTTCAGCCAGCATTCCTTTACGGAATGGAGGATCGAGGAAGACCACATTATACGGTGTCTCTGTGCCGTTAAGGGATTCGTTGAGGTATTGTAGTGCACTACCTTGTACCACATCGGCATTTTCAGCTTTCAGTGAGGCTAGGTTAACCGATAGTTGTTTCGCCACATTGCGATCATATTCAATTAAGGTTGCGTGACTTGCATAACGTGACAAAGCCTCAAATCCAAGAGCGCCGCTGCCGGAAAAACAATCCAGGCAACGAGCATCTTGAATTATTGGCATCAGCCAGTTAAACAGAGTCTCGCGGACGCGATCTGTTGTTGGGCGCAGGCCGTCACTATCAGGAACCGGCAATTTTCTTCCACGCCATTTTCCGCCAATAATACGAATTTGCCCCAAAGACGTGCGTTGTGGTTTTTTGGTCATAATTTACATAACTTAAGCATTTGTCATCCGATGCTATTAAATAATATCTGGCAGAGACAAAAAGTGAGTGAAAATGAAGAAATCCATTGATTAATTTACCATGAAATCCGCTATAGATATGTGTTGTGGTGTGGTGAAAATGTTAGACTGGATTTTATCACCGTTAGAACCTGTCCCAGTAGATAAAACAGCACATATCTAATAGATTTCTGGTTGTCATGAAGCCAACAGCGCCGTGGCTTAAAAGATAAAAGTATCATGGGATAGGCTGTTATAACGCCATAATTAACCGCGAGGAGTGTAGTGGCTGATGGCAAAAGAGAAAAAAAAAGGTTTCTTCTCTTGGTTCGGACTTGGTCGTCAAGATAAGAAGCAGCAAGAGGAACAAGCTGAACAAGAAAGAATAGCTGCGGAAGAAGTAGCCCGTCGCGCAGCCGAAGAAGCTGAGCGGCAGCGTCTGGCTGAAGAAGCAGCCCGTCGCGCAGCCGAAGAAGCTGAGCAGCAGCGTTTGGCGGAAGAAGCAGCCCGTCAGGCAGAAGAACAAACTGCATTACCGAAGGAACAAGAACGGCCGACCAAAGAAGGTTTTTTTGCTCGTCTGAAACGTAGCTTAGTTAAAACCCGTCAAAATCTTGGCTCCGGTTTCTTAGGTCTATTCCGTGGTAAGAAAATTGATGATGATCTATTTGAAGAGCTGGAAGAGCAGTTACTGATTGCGGATGTGGGTGTCGAAACTACCCGTAAGATCATTACTAACCTGACAGCCCACGCCAGCCGTAAGGAGCTGAAAGATGCGGAAGCGCTTTATTCTAAATTGAAAGAAGAGATGTCAGACATTTTGGCGAAAGTTGATAAGCCACTGGAAATTGAAGGCAAATCACCTTATGTCATTTTGATGGTGGGCGTGAACGGTGTTGGCAAAACGACCACTATTGGTAAATTGGCGCGCCAATATCAGTCTCAGGGCAAATCAGTCATGCTGGCGGCCGGGGATACCTTCCGTGCGGCAGCAGTAGAGCAATTACAGGTTTGGGGCGAGCGCAACAAAATTCCTGTGGTTGCTCAACATACGGGTGCAGACCCAGCCTCAGTGATTTTTGATGCCATTCAGTCAGCCAAGGCCAAAGGTGTTGATATCCTGATTGCGGATACCGCAGGGCGCTTGCAGAACAAATCCCATCTGATGGAAGAATTGAAAAAAATCGTTCGAGTGATGAAAAAACTGGACGAAGAAGCACCTCATGAAATTATGCTGACTCTGGATGCAAGTACAGGTCAGAATGCAGTAAGTCAGGCTAAACTATTCCATGAAGCGGTGGGATTGACGGGTATTTCACTGACAAAACTGGATGGTACTGCGAAAGGGGGAGTTATCTTCGCTATTGCCGATCAATTTGAGATCCCAATCCGCTACATTGGCGTGGGTGAAGGAATTGAAGATCTCCGTCCATTTAAGGCAGACGATTTTATTGAGGCTCTTTTTGCCCGAGAGGATTAACTATTAATGATTCGCTTTGAACAGGTCAGTAAAGCCTACCTTGGGGGTCGGCAGGCGCTACAAGGGGTGGATTTTCATCTACTTCCAGGAGAAATGGTATTTTTAACCGGTCATTCAGGAGCCGGTAAAAGTACACTTTTGAAACTTATCTGTGGTATCGAACGCCCTAGTGCAGGCCATATTTGGTTTTCTGGTCATGACATCAGTCGGTTAAAATCTCGGGAAATCCCTTTTCTGCGTCGTCAGATTGGCATGATTTTTCAGGATCATCACCTGCTTTTGGATCGCACGGTATACGAAAACGTTGCTATGCCACTGATTATCTCTGGTGCAAGCACTGAAGACATTCGGCGACGAGTATCTGCGGCGTTGGATAAGGTCGGCTTACTGGACAAAGCGAAAAATTTCCCCATTCAGCTTTCTGGAGGAGAACAACAGCGTGTTGGGATCGCCCGCGCAGTGGTGAACAAGCCAACCGTACTGTTGGCGGATGAACCGACGGGAAATTTGGATGGGGAATTATCAGAGGGAATCATGCGTCTGTTTGAAGAATTTAACCGAGTTGGTGTGACGGTTCTGACGGCTACTCATGATATCGCTCTTATTGAACGAAGAAATATTGAGCGAAGAAATTATCGTACCTTGATCCTGAATCAGGGACGCATGCAAGGAGGACAGCATGGCTAAGCATGTCCGTCATTCAGCGAAAAAAACACAGTCTCAGACACCCAAGTCCAAATCGTTGAAAGGAGGGTGGCGTGTACAGTGGCGTTATGCATGGAAAAGCACTCTGTCTGATATGTTTGGTCAACCTTTGGCAACATTGCTGACCATTATGGTGATAGCCATTTCCCTGACCTTGCCGAGTGTGTTTTATATTGTTTGGAAAAACGTCAACCAAGCAGTGATACAGTGGTATCCCGTTCCACAACTCACAGTCTATTTGGATAAGTCACTGAATGACAATAGCGCCAAACAGGTGATTGAGCAGTTGAAAGGCATGGATGGCGTGAAATCAGTGAATTATCTTTCCCGCGAAGAAGCCATAGACGAATTCCGTGCATGGTCGGGGTTTGCCAGTGCACTGGAGCTACTGGAGGAAAATCCTCTTCCGGCGGTCGCCATCGTTTCTCCCAAATTGAATTTCCAAAGTACTCAGACACTAACGACATTACGAGATCAGGTTGCGCAGATTAAAGGTATTGAAGAAGTCAGGATGGATGATAGCTGGTTTTCCCGCTTGACTGCCTTGACTGCCCTTGTTGGCAGAATTGCTGCTGTGATAAGTATTTTGATGGTGGTTGCATTGCTCTTGGTCATTGGTAACAGTGTCCGGCTGAGTATCTTTAGTCGACGTGAGACGATTAACGTCATGAAACTGATTGGAGCAACAGATGGTTTTATTCTGCGCCCTTTCCTTAATGGCGGAGCCTTATTGGGGATTTTGGGGGCAATATTCTCGCTGATCCTTTCCTCTCTGTTGGTGTGGAAACTTTCCGATGTGGTTACGGAAGTTGCGAGTGTCTTTGGAACAAGCTTTAAGTTGTATAGTTTGGGGTGGGATGAAACATTCTTATTAGTGCTTATTTCGGGTATGATTGGTTGGATTGCTGCATGGTTTGCGACAATTCAGCATTTGCGTCGCTTTAGGCTGGAATAAAGGTGTTTGCAGCGTCTGATAGTGAACTTTTAGGCTTAATCGTTGCCTAACTCACAGTTATGACTTTGTGCTAATATTCACACAATTGAGACGATTTGAATATGATCTCTACGGTGGTAAAATAGACATATCTTTGGCTTGAATAAATCTCACTGGTTAATTCAGACAAATTTGAAAGCCATCAATTTGGATCTAATTTTGAGAGAATTTGAATGACAAAAGAAATGCAAACTTTGGCGTTAGTTCCACAAGGTAGTTTGGAAGGATATATCCGTGCCTCCAATGCTTATCCTATGCTTTCCGCAGAGGAAGAAAGGGAACTGGCAGAAAGGCTGCATTACCAGGGAGATCTGGATGCAGCGAAAAAGCTGATTCTTTCTCACCTGCGCTTCGTTGTTCATGTTGCCCGCAGTTATGCCGGTTATGGTCTGCCGCAAGCGGATTTAATTCAGGAAGGCAATATTGGCCTGATGAAAGCGGTTCGTCGATTTAATCCAGAGGTGGGCGTGCGTCTGGTTTCTTTTGCGGTTCATTGGATTAAGGCAGAAATCCATGAATATGTATTGCGTAATTGGCGTATTGTGAAAGTTGCAACAACAAAAGCTCAGCGCAAGCTGTTCTTTAACTTGCGCAAGGCTAAACAACGTCTGGGATGGTTCAATCAGGATGAAGTTGATCTGGTTGCCAAAGAATTAGGTGTGACCAGCAAAGATGTCCGGGAGATGGAATCTCGCATGTCAGCGCAGGATATGGCATTCGATATGTCCTCTAATGATGACAATCATGATAGTCATCCTGTGGCTCCGGTGCTGTATTTGCAAGACAAAGCTTCTGATTTTGCCGATGGCATTGAAGAAGATAATTGGGAAAGCCACGCTGCGGATAAACTTTCTGTGGCGATGGAAGGACTGGATGAACGTAGCCAAGACATCATTCGTTCCCGTTGGTTGGATGATGACAACAAAACCACTTTGCAAGAATTGGCAGATAAATATGGTGTATCTGCCGAGCGTGTTCGACAGCTAGAAAAAAATGCAATGAAGAAGTTGCGACTGGCTATTGAGACGTAAACGCTTAGACTTATTAATGGCATGTCAATTTAGTTGCACGCTATTTAGTTACATATAATTAGTTGAGTAAAACTTGCTAGATTAAAAAGCGATAATTTTTTTATCGCTTTTTTTTAGGTTCTTCGCACCATAGTGTGAAGGCTGTTACGATATGGATTCATTCATGAGAGAACTCACATATGAGTACCACCGAGAAAGCAATTAAATAAGCCGTAGCAACCATAGTTTTTCGGTTGTTGCGGCGTTCTCAGAAACCACATAGCTTATGAGATCGCCGCCAAATCCTTAACTTGAGGAGATGGGTTCGTGCACTCAAAAGATTTTTCCTGGCGATATTCTCTTACCGCCACAATATTACTGTTATCACCTTTTGATTTACTGGCATCACTGGGCATGGATATGTATCTACCCGTAGTGCCTTTTATAGCCGATGTACTTGGTGCAGGAGCCGGGATGATCCAGCTAACGTTGACGGCATACCTAGTTCTGTTAGGAGCCGGTCAGCTTCTATTCGGTCCACTGTCAGATCAGTTTGGTCGTCGCCCTGTTTTACTTAGTGGTGGGATTGCTTACATTGTGGCTTCATTCGGCCTTACTGTAGCTTCATCGCCAGAAGTTTTTCTGAGTTTTCGGGTTATTCAAGCCTGCGGTGCTTCAGCATGCCGCGTAACCACTTTCGCGACTATACGCGATATCTATTCGGGTCGTAAGGAAAGCAACATCATCTATGGCTTACTTAGCTCTATGCTTGCTATGGTTCCAGCAGTAGGCCCACTGCTAGGGGTGTTGGTTGATACTTGGTTGGGGTGGCGAGCAATCTTTGGTTTACTAGGGATCGCAATGACAGTAGCTGTTATTGCAGCCTGGCAACTTTGGCCAGAGACCCGACGGCAAAGAACGGCAGACTTTCAGTGGTCGCAGCTACTTTTTCCTGTAAGACGCCTGAATTTCTGGCTATATACGCTCTGCTACAGCGCAGGAATGGGTAGTTTCTTCGTCTTTTTTTCGACAGCTCCTTGGCTAATGATGGGACGACAAGGGTTATCACAGCTTAACTTCAGCTTGCTATTTGCAACAGTGGCCATCGCAATGATAGTTGCTTCGCGAATCATGGGAGGTCTGATTACCCGGTGGGGAAGCCTGAACATGTTACGGGCGGGAATGTGCTGCCTGATCGCAGGAGCACTGTTGCTGGCTATTGGAGAGACACTCATGCCTAAGTCAGTATTTGGCTTCATCGCCCCAATGTGGCTTATCGGTGTTGGTATCGCTACTGCGGTTTCTGTGGCACCTAATGGTGCGCTTCGAGGTTTCGATCATATAGCAGGGACTGCTACAGCAGTCTACTTCTGCTTGGGAGGGCTATTGTTAAGGAGCGTCGGAACACTCGCTATTACACTTTTATCCAGCACAACTTCCTGGCCGATTATCGCTTATTGCTTAATTCTGGCAACAGTAGTGCTTTGTCTGTCCTGCTTTAATCCCAACAGACTTCATATTAGCAGTGAGCAGTGAAGAGCATGATGTCCTTTTGTCATGAGGAATTGATTATGAAAATTGTGATTGCCCCTGATTCATTTAAGGAAAGCCTGAGTGCCTTACAAGTGGCACAGGCGATAGAGCGGGGTTTTAAGGAAGTTTATCCACAAGCAGACTATATCAAGTTGCCTATGGCAGATGGTGGTGAAGGGACAGTCGAATCACTGGTCGCCGCCACAGGAGGAAAACGTATCGTATGTACTGTTACCGATCCTTTGGGACAGCCTGTTGAGGCATTTTTTGGCTTGCTTGGAGATGGAAAAACCGCAGTAATTGAAATGGCAGCGGCCTCTGGGTTGCATTTGGTGCCGATAGAACAGCGTAACCCTCTGGTAACAACGAGTTATGGGACGGGAGAATTGATTCTGGCTGCATTGGAACACGGTGCGAGCAACCTGATCTTAGGCATTGGAGGCAGTGCAACCAACGATGGTGGCGCAGGTATGATGCAGGCACTGGGGGCGAATTTATCGGATGGTGGCGGTCGTATTCTGCCATTTGGTGGTGCAGCATTAACTCGGCTGGAAAGCATCGACTTAACGAATCTGGACTCACGTCTCAGGAAAATTGAACTCACCGTAGCTTGTGATGTGAATAACTCATTATGTGGTGAACAGGGTGCATCAGCGGTGTTTGGCCCACAAAAAGGAGCGACACCGGAGATGGTTAAATCGCTGGATTCTGCATTGCATCACTATGGAATGAAAATAGAATCCCTAACGGGGAAAAGTGTGATTGATGCTGCTGGTGCAGGCGCGGCGGGAGGAATGGGCGTTTCCTTATTGGGATGCTTGGGAGCGAGATTGCAGTCAGGCGTTGAGATTGTTATCGATACCTTGAAGCTAGAAGAAGCCATTCAGGGCGCGGATCTGGTCATTACGGGAGAAGGCCGCATAGATAGCCAGACCATATACGGTAAAACTCCCATTGGTGTTGCTCGTGTTGCGAAAAAATTTGGTATTCCCACCATTGCGTTAGTTGGGGGAATGAGCCGGGACTATTACATTGTGCATCAACATGGGTTGGATGCAGTTTTTTCCATCATACCGGAGGCTTGCTCCCTGTCAGATGCCCTTGCCAATGGCGCTGATAACTTGCAGGTAACAGCACGTAATATTGCAGCGGTTTGGGATATTGCTCGTTGAATACTATGCTATTTTTGAAATCTTTTGATTTTTCAGTCTATTTTCCCAGTTGAACAAAATGCGAATCAGGTGCTGAAACTAGCTGATCGTAGTTATGTACTCGAAAATGGCCATATTGCTTTGGATGATAGAGACAGGCAAGGCAATTGCTAGCCAATGAAGCGGCCAGAAATGCCTATTTGGGAGAATAGTAGCAGAAGCAAGCTGGTTGAAACGATTGGAAAACTACTCGGCGGAAGAGTTGATGACCATTAAGCGATTTATTGTCAATATCGTTGATATGATGGGACACACCCGATAATGCACAGCTTTACAGTGATATTTGACAAGAGTCAGAAGCCTGGATTGGATAATTGAAATCAGTGACACAATAGGCTTCTGACGAATTTATCTTGTCCCATTTAACAACCATTTTTCCCTATAGTTGTTTCAGCAATGGGAGTAAATTGATCCGTAAGTTTATTAACAGTGCTGTCCTCTTTTTTGCCTTCTATACAATCTTGGAAAAACCAAGCAATCGGAGTATCTAATATTCTAACAATAACAACAAGATGGGTTATATTGATTCGGTTTGTTCCCCTTTCATAACGTGAAAGTTGCTGTTGACTGATGCCAATCTGCTTCGCTAATGCTGTCGCAGTGATACCCTGTTCTTTTCTCTTGATTTGAATGCGTTGTCCGACTAATAGATTTGCATCTTCCATATCTTATCCTTTTTTAATTAGTAAGTTATGGCGTCACCAAGGAGACTTGCTGGAGCTTGAAATTAGTTAGATTTTCGCTCCGCCAGTTGCTCGTAAAATAGAGCCTGCCTTGAAGGATTTATTACCGTTCACGGTATGCCTATTGTTACTACCTGACTCGCCGTTTTGTTTTCTGATATGCGTCTTTTTTTGTAATAACATGCTTTTTTTGTTAACGTTTTGTAAAAAACAATCCCGCATCGAAGCAAGGAATGTTCTTCCATGATATGAATTACATTTTTCTGTCTTGTCGCTACCTCTACACATTTTTCCGACTGTGTTGCCGATGCAGCTTGAACAGAATTCTTGTTCTTCTTGCATGAGAGATAACTATTCTCCTAGTTTTTGCCTCATAGGGTTTTGTGTGATTTTATATAAATTATTTTGTTGATTTATAATGATTTTCAATCAACTTAATAAGATAAATACGCAAAAAATAATAAATAGTTATCTAGTATCATATTAATTGACATATTCTATTCTTATTGGTGATTTTTTTAGATTATAAACTGGACAAAATATACCAAACTGTCCACATAATCCTACATAATATAACCTAAGTCAAATTTCATTACATAATGAAAACCATTTCATTTAAGTAATTATAATATATGAATTTTTTTTGTTATTCTCATATTTTATTGCGTTACAGTAGTATTAATGATGAAAAAATATCACTTGATAGCATCCAAGTATCCTAAGATTAATCAGAATTAATACCCAAATATAATACATATCCAAAACTTAATTCTATTTAATAATTATCATATAGATTATAAATCCAAATTAGACAGTTTGGTATAAAATGTTTTGTTTTTTAATCAAATTTTATTGATTTGGATTATATAAAGACATCTAAACATTTTAATTGATAATTGTGGTTTATTTACTAAGTTTCCATTAAAAATATTACTTATTATTAGCTTTTCTACTAAATAGACTTTTAATTTATCCAAAATTAGAGTTCATTCGTACTTTCAAGATTATTTAAAATAAAGGATATATCTCGTTTGATAAAGGGATTTTTTTCATATTTTTTCAATAAAAACAATAATATTTGTTCTTTTCGGTTCGGCTTAAGTACTTTTTGCAAAAAGATATATTTTTTATTTTGCGATTTATCTATGAATAATCATCGAATTGAGGGAGTTTTTTGCTGTATAAGCCGATAATGAGATGATTTATCTCTGAGAGATTTCAAATCGCAAAGTACAAAGTACATAAATGTATTTTTGCAGTACGTTATTTGATTTGTCCTTTTTGTGGATGCAAAACGAGGTCTGATTAGGCTAAAAATTTTAATAAATTAATATTGGGAGACGATAGTGCAACCATAACTGACTCCCAAAGCCAATTCCCTTACTGGAGCTCCATCCAACTTCCAATCTTCGAATGAAACGTCAATCGCGCCACTTGAATAGATGCTATAGCCTATGGAGTCGAACTGCGGGGATATCGTCCTTGTTTCCTTTCTCAAAAACTTCGATAGCTATACCAAACCCGTTATGTGGATGATAGTTCCGGTATTAAGATGGTTACTAGCGGAGATGAAGTTTCCATTAATCTGAAACATAATCAACCTTATCCGTCAGAATACGCCAGGTAATTCGGGTCAGCTTGTTAGCTAAAGCAACCACCGCTTTCATGGCGCCACATCGGGTAATCAACGCTCTTAGCCACTCGCCTAAAGGGTCATCCCGTTTTTGTACGCCCTGCATCATCGCGCGGGCACCATGAATAATTAACGTTCGGAGATGACGGTTGCCATGTTTGCTCAGAGAAGAAAGATGGCTTTTCCCGCCCGAACTGTGTTGCTTTCAAATGGGTGGAATCAATAAAAGCAATCCCCGTGGGTTTTCCTTTTCATTGAGTCAGATAACTGCATAGTGGTACCAAAACGGAGGGCGCGACACTAACGAAACAGGTATGACTGAGCAAGGAGGGAAAATCATGGTGGTGATATACCCAGAGACACTCCAAATAGAAGGCTTTAAAGTTACGGTAATGTGACATGTGAAAAAGGATCAAAATGGTCATAATTTCACTGGGATACATGTGACCTTGTCGGCGACGCAGACGGTATCCGTTATCGAGACAAAATTGCTCCCACTTCGGGATAAAAAAACGGCAAAAATCGTCGACATCACAGAAAATTTCAACTAACTTGTCCATGGCCTGTTCCTCCCCGAAGCTGTTTCGGCGTGTACCAAAACATAGCTCCTGGAACAGGCTTCACGTCAATTTCTTATCCAGAATTCAGGTTAATTATGCAAAATACATTTAACTCTATCGAATGTAGCGTATCTAATCTGTGGCACCCTGCAAAATAAACTCCCGCAGTAGCTTGTTCAGTTCAATATTGATTTTAGGTGGCGTTAGCTTTGTGCCTAATTTATCTTCTAGATAGGCCTTAGCTTTGGCTTTATCCACTGTTGCCTTAAGTGCATCAAAACGACCATAATCGTTTAAGTTAGCGGCGGTGAGGTTTCCTTTCGTCAGTGTTTTAAGCTGCTTACCATCGAGTCCCAAAGCGTCGATCATTTCCTGCAAGGTTTTATCTTCTTCCTCTGCTTGAGCACGGGTAATGTAATCCTGTAAGGATTTGCCTGCTTCGATGATTAAATTACCTGCCCGTATATCAATCAGTAGCTTGTTTGCCTGTTTTTGTTCCGCTTGGCTTAAGGTAGCAAAGGATTTATGCAGTTCATCAAGCGTTTGCTGCATCTCCTCTGGCGTGACATTCGGTTGATCGCATTGCTTAAGAAATTTGGTGAACTGAGCGTTCATATAGTTATGATCAATTCGCCCTGTGTTTTGCTTGGTTAAATAGCCCAAAATGGCATAAGGCACAGCAGGCACATCGCCACCATTACCCGAAGAGGATGACAACTCTTTATAACGTTGTAACATCGCTTGATACTGATTCTCATCAAAATCAATATCCACGGTATTACCCGTTTCTTCAAATGAATAGCTGTTTTCTTGCCAATTAAATCCTTGAACTTTCACCGCCTCCAAGATTTTGCTGAATTCATTAAACAGACTGGCAAATTTAGCACGAGTCTCTTCATCTTTTGGTAACTGACTAAAATCGCTGATCTTCGCGTTTTTGAAAATGATTTCTATCTCGGCAAATTTTTCATTGAGAGAATGCAAATTATCTTCCAATTTCTCCACAAATACACCATAAGGACGATCTCCAGAATAGAGCTTGAGCGCTTTATTGATGTTGAGTTCCATTGTGTGCGGTTTGCGATAATAACGAATGTTGCCAAAAGGTTTATCAATACCAAACAATCGGTTAGTGCGAGAAAACGCTTGAATGATATTTGCGTACTCAAGTTCTTTATCCAAATACAGGGTATTCACCCATTTGGAGTCATAACCGGTGAGCATCTGATCAACAACAATCAGTAAATGTAATTGCTGATCCGGTTGTTGTTCGACATATTGATAAGGTTTTTTGTGCGCAAGACGTGCCGCAATATCCTTTTTAAATTGCGCATGAGTGGGCAAGGTATAGGTTGTATTGTAGGTTTTGTTATAGTCTTCAATAATCTCAATTAACCCAGCCTCTTTAGTCACGGCGTTACCTTTGTTATCAAGATTAGGATCAAACAATGCTGTTATCTTCAGTTGAGGAGCTTGCTGTTTGAATAATCGATAATACTGTAAGGCATCAGGAATACTGTGTGTGGCAAAAATGCCATGAAACTGATTATTACGGCTAAAACGTACCCAGTTAGCCAGAATATCATTAATGACTTGCTGTTTATGCTCTATACGATCATATTGCGTTGTAGGCAGTAATTCTTCAATGCCTCGCACTTTTTTACCATTGATTTCTTGGGTCGCCATTGGCACTCGAGCACTGTCCATGTACTTTTCATAAATTTTAGTTTTTGCAGGATCGGCAAACACTTCAGCAACACTCGTTGCTTTGGCTTTTTCAAGCGCAACCGCCTCGCGTAAGTCATCATCACGATACGTCATCACTTTGCAAGGGTCGAACCCCAGCACGTTACCATCTCGAATACCATCCGCAATGCTATAACGATGTAACTCATCACCAAAAATCGTACTGGTTGTGCTGTCCTTCTTCTGGTTTTCTTCCTGTATTGGCGTTCCCGTAAAGCCAAAGAACACCGCATTAGGGAAAGTGGCTTTGATGATAGAAAGCATATCGCCAAAGGTTGAACGATGAGCTTCGTCGACAATGAATACAATGCGCTTTTGATTAATACAGTCGATATCCGCAGTTTTTAATTGTCCTTCATCGTGGATGTTGCTCATCTTTTGAATTGAAGTCACAATCAAGCCATCGCTTGGCTTTATGCTTTTCAGTTTGGCGATCAGAATATGGGTATTTTCTGTTCCTTGCACATCATCACTGGCATCGGCAAAGCTGCGGTATTCTTCTAAGGATTGTGTTCCTAACTCGATGCGGTCCATCAAAAACACCACTTTATCGGCATCGCCAGAGTTAGCAATCAGTTGCGCAGACTTAAAGCTGGTCATGGTTTTACCCGAGCCAGTGGTATGCCAAATGTAGCCACCTTTATTTTTAATAGACCAGTCCAAGCTGGCGACTTTACTTGAAATAGCATTAGCAGCGTAATACTGATAGCTGCGCATCACTTTAAGAATGCCATCGGCATTGTCGGCAACGGTATAAAAACCAATTAACTGGTGAGCCATTGGGATGGATAGCAACCCCTCGATCACTTTCTGCCAGTTGTTGATGGGTTCATTAGAAAAATCGGCCCACTGGAAGTAGTAATCATGATTAAAGATCCCGTCCTTTCCAGGGTTAGCAAAATACAAGGTGTTATCTGGATTCATTGCAACAAACACCTGCACTAACGCCATGATGCTGCCGCTAAAATGCCCTTCATGGGTGTATTTTTCTATCTGGTTACACGCCTCAATCACTGGGACGGCTGAACGTTTGAGTTCAAGGTGGATAACGGGCATGCCATTGATCAGCAACAAAAGATCACCGCGCCTGTCGTGCTGGACGGCACTTTTACGCTCAAATCGAGGTTGCTGAACAATTTGATACCGGCTTTTCCCCGCGGCTATTTCTTGGCGGTCGTAAATATTGAGACTGATCTCTTTGCCATAGTGCAGAGTGTCTGCGGCATTGTCACGTTTAATAGAGACCGTTTTACCGTTAATAAAACCGTTTAGCTTGAGTGGTGTTTTAAGCGCAATGATTTGCTCTATAATTTGCTGCATCTCACTCTGGCTGAGTGGCACATTGTTTAGGCGATCAATGCTGTTGTTATTTTGATATAGAATATCCGCCCAATTTTGCAGTAAATCGGCTTTTGTAAGGTTAGTTAAGACCTTATCTTCCCAGCCTTTCTTACACAGCTCGGTGACAACATCTTGTTCAAATTGGGCTTCACTGGTGTAGGTCACAGCTTATCCTTAGCGTACAGTTTTAAACACGGTCACCTCGCGCTTACTAGAGGTAACAAAAAAATTGACATCAGAGTGCGCCCCTAAACTAACGTGGTGAGCGCATCCTATTGGGTATTGATTTAGTGCTTAAACAAACATTTTTTCTAAGCACGCTTGCTTAATATTTTTCAGCTTATTAATGTGTTGCTGCTGGAGAGCAATTAAGCGATCGAGGTTATAGAAGTAATTACCGATTTTAGTTTGTTCATTTTGATCTATTGGAAATTCAAATTCCATCGCTTTAAAAGCACCTGTTGTAATCTGGTTAATTGTTGCTCCCAAATTTTTCTCGACAGCTTTTTGAAAAAGCGGTGTATCAAGCAATGCATTAATAAATTTAGACTGATTGGTTCGTATCCCAGTCATAAAAGCACCAATAACTGTATTAGGCATCGACGTTAATACGGCTGCATGCTTACCAATTAATGTCCTAGAGCCATTTCGAACAACAACGATAATATCTCCAGCTTCAACATTTATTGAATTAACTACATTGTGATGAACAAAGACATTATCATTAAAAGTTAATTGCCCATTCTGAATATTTGAAGACCGTAAAACTAATGTTCCGTTACTTTTTACTATACTTTTAGGTGAGTAAGTCAGCCCTGAATAAAAATCGACAACTCTATCAAATTGTTTTGTTTCCCAATCCCCACTAAACCCAGCAAAACGCATCTCTGGCACTTTTGCTCCTGCTTTTGGGAACATCTTACTCAGCATTGCCTTTTTTAATTGCTGCAACTTGGTGTGTTTGTATTGATAGAGTTTTAGTTGCTGATCGATGTTTTGAAAATAGTCTCCGATTTTAGTTTGTTCTCTTAATGAACAGGAAATGACAGGAATACCATTAATTGCAACTTTTGATAAACTAGGTACGCCAGTTGACTCATCTTTATCTTTCCAATTCACTTTCTGAAAAAGACTATATGTAAATTGTAAATCATTGTTTAGTTTAGGAACTGCGTAGAACAATGTGTCGACGGTCCAAAATGGCGCTCTAAGAACGAATGGGCGATCAATTGTCCCTTTTCTACCAATACCTATAGCATCTTCATTATAAGACAGAGCCTTATCAACGCTAAGCATATACCCGCCTGTACCATATACTGGGATGCTACCTTGGTTTAAGTGCTTATAATCACGACCACTTCGGACATCAACAACATCAGCAAGACTAGTGGACTTCCAATCACCGTCACAACCAGAAAAACGCAGCGCAGGTTGCAACGTTTTTTCATTACTCATTGGCGCCACCTTGCAACTTTTCACCAGAAAGGAACTGTTGCAGCTCTTTTAAGCCCTGCATATCAAATTCATTGCCTTGCAGTTCGCCCATCATTGCCGCCAAGCTTCGCTCCACTTGTTGCGTTTCTTGAGCAATATCGGCATACGTTTGTGCATACTTTTCTGCCAAAGTTTCCAGCTTACTGGTCAGTTGTTGCAAGACTTGATTTGGCAGTTTATCTAGGGAATTAACAATTGGTTTTACCCATTTAAGCAGCAATAGATGATCAATCTCATCTTGGGTTAAGTTTTCGATTTTTTTACGTGTTGCTTCTAGCAAAGTTTCATTGGCGGCTTTGAGGTTTACTTTCAGTGACTTATCTTCTGTTTGTAATTTGTCTACGGCAAGTAACTTGCTTTCAAAGCTGTTATCATCAAATGTTTCGCCTTTCTTTTTGTCGGCTTTGATTTGTTTCACTTCTTTGTTCAACGCTGCGGTAACAAATGCAGTTTTGTCGTCATTAACACATTCCGCTTCTTTATCGTCTTCGCTAAGCGAATCGAAGATCTCTTGAACCTCGGATTCGATGCTTTGCAAACGCTCTGCCATTACTTGGATTTTTGCTAGGTTTTTTGCAAAGTAGGTTTTTTCAACCAACGCAAAGGGGAAGATGCGACCAAACCAACCGTCTTGAACCTGAACGTCTTTGCCTTTTTGCTTTTTGGTCACCATATTCGGTTCAACTACTTTACAGGTATCCATACCTTCGGTTTGGATCATTTCCAAATCCGCACTGAGTTGCTGCCATTGATCATCAAGCAATTGGTAAGCATCGTATTTATCAATCAGTGCGATCCCTTCTAAACGGCGGAAAATCTCTTCACTGATGATATCTTGTTGGCGCGAAGGTTTGACTTTTAACAACTCTTTAATCAAGCTTTGTGTCAAGTAAGTTTCGAAATTTCCAAAGACGTCTTGATAAATTGCCATAAATTGCTGCACATCACAGCTTGCTTCAATCGCTGCTTTCACATCAGCAACTTTTAATGCTGAGTAATTACTGGATGTTAGTTTAAACAGGCTTGCCTTGAGGTTAGGCATAGCTTGCCAATAGTGTTTTAGCGCATCCAGTTCGTTATTAGGAATACCACCAAACATAGAGGCGTAAATATCCCAACTTTCCGCTGCATCTGAAGAATCCACATAACGCGGAATATTGAGGTTATAACCATTATCGCGAATGGTGTCACGGCTAACTAAGGCGGCAAATTTTTCCTGTGGTTTACGAGTGACCACGGCATCCACAATACGTTTCATGTCACAAGCGCGGAGTTTGTTGTTCTTACCTTCTTTCACGTACCCTTTTGAGGCGTCGATGATCAATACATCGTCATTGTTACGTGTTTGCTTAAGCACCAAAATAATGGTTGGAATGCCCGTACCGAAGAAGATATTTGCTGGTAAGCCGATAATGGCATCAATATGATTCTTTTCAATGAGGTTCTCACGGATCTTTCCTTCACCACCACCACCACGGAATAATACCCCGTGTGGTAAAACGATGGTCATAATGCCATCGGGTTTCAAGTGGTACAGATCGTGTAGCAAGAATGCATAATCTGCCTTCGTTTTTGGCGCTAAACCAAAAGGCGAATAGCGAGGGTCTTTGTCTTTAAACTCTGGATCCCACTTTTGTGAATAAGGAGGGTTAGAGACAACCGCATCCACACGCATCGGTTCATGGGTTTTATCTTCATTCAAAGGCCAATCATCTTCGAGTGTATCGGCGTTACGGGTGATGATGTTATTTGGCAAAATACCACGCATAAACAAGTTCATACGAGTTAAGTTGTAGGTGTTTTGCTTGAGCTCTTGCGCGTAATAACGAATGTTATTTTCACCATCAAGACGTTTTTCTACCGATTGACCGATGTTGATCAACAGAGAGCCGGAACCACTGGTTGGATCGTAAATTTTGATATGTCTATGGTCTTTTAGGTGTTCAGCCATGATTTCTGACATCAATACCGAGACTTCATGGGGAGTGTAGAATTCTCCAGCTTTTTTCCCCGCATTCGCAGCAAACGAACTGATTAAGTATTCGTAGATAAAACCAAGCACATCATAGTCATGCTTGCTTTTCATCGGAATATCATCAATCAGGTGAATCAGATTCATCGCCGCTTTGGTTTGTGCTGCTGCGCTTTCACCCAACTTGCTTAGTCCTGTTTCCAGGGTAGTAAAAATACCGTCAAACAAGTCTTTATGAGCTGGATTAATCAAGCGGCTGAACGCCGATAACGCATCACGCACATAAGCAATGTCGAAATCTTTACCATCACTGATCCAAGTTGAGAACAGGTTGTCATAAGCGATGAAGTAACCTAATTCGTCTTGAATGTATTTGAGGGTGTCGGTATCGCTCTCATTCAATTCTTTGATCGATTGCTCATCAAATTCGTTTTGGATTAAGAACTGAATTTGCTTATCAGACAAAAACTTATAAAAAATGAAGCCTAAGATATAATCTTTGTAGTCGTTTGCTTCGATTTTAGAACGCATTTGGTTAGCCGATTCCCAAATCTTGGCGGCCAGTTGTTGTTTATTCATGTTCTACTCTAATTACTATTCATCAATGACTGAGCAATGCGCTTAAATGAGGCAAAGCAGGTATCGAAATCGAGTGTTTCTGTATTAAACACCATTGGGGTGATAAAGTCTGTAAACATATTATAAAACATATAGTTAGACTCTAACTCTTGCAAGCCCGGTTGTAATTCTTGAACAGGGTTAGCAACAAACTCCGCATGCTGATTACCAAATCGCTTAACGTCTTCTTGTAACACGGTTTGTAAAAGGGGCATAAGAGTTTCAAAATCAAGTTTCTGGTCTGCGTCAATACAATGTACATCGTAGATATGGCGTATCAACGTAGCATCATCTTTGCGTTCAGAATTTCGTTTAACTAGCATGGTACTGCGCAGTATTCAACCAACGTGGATTGGGCGGAGATACAAGCAAATTCGTTGACTTCTTGAAGTTGATGATACAACTCTGCAACCAGTGATTGAATGCTACGCTGTTCTACTTGAAGCAGAGGTATGGTCTCCATCAGCTCCAGTTTTATGATTGGGCGCAAGCAAGGAACTTGGCTAAATTGCTGTGGGTATTTCAGTTCATATTCGACGCAGCGGTATTCATCACGGGCCTTTTTTTCTTTAATAGAAAAATGGCTTGATTGGTGAGTTAGAGATTCTGCGATTTGTTGCACCAGAGCTTTACGTGTCGCCTTGCGCTTGTCACGACCGAATGAGTTAAATGCATCCGTTGGAATGAGTTTGATGTCGACATCTTCCGACATCCTGAGGATTTTTACATTGGATTTAGCCAGTGCCGTCCCGCCAGAAAAGACCATTTGATGCGTATCAAAAGTAAGCTTTGCTAACTCAGCAAGTAAAGCCACTACCCAGTAATCTTTTTCAATAATGGCTGGGTTTCCGAGCTTTAAGGCATCGGAAACCTCTAAGAATTGATCTTTTAATTTTTTCATTTTTAACTTGGTGAGTTAAGTACGCGATTACCAACAACCAGCTTGCGATTAAACTGTTTAGGATTCCACGAATACTGCACAGATGAAGGGATTTGCGTGCTATTACTGGAAAGACTTTGCAACGATAGACTATCTACTTCGAAGTCTACGCCTTTCATCTTAAGAGTTTCACGTAAAATCGCATCGGTGCCACCAGGATTCGTTGGCATTAGGCGACCTGTGAGGCTGTTCTTACGTGCTTTAGTATACAGGCCATATCCGATTTTCATCAGTTCACCTTGCTTGATCAATTGATTAAGCGCACGGCCGATCTGGTCATAACTGGCAATGTCTTCAAAATCTTTGCGTTCAAAGACGTAACGTCTCGAACGTTTCAACTTTTGATTGATTCGATCTGCTGCTGTCATAGGACCTCCTTCTTTATGTATAGGAAGTATACACTAGAGGAAATAAAACTGGAAAAAATACGACATTACCTAAAAAATAAATACGGCATTGAAACTAAAAAAATATTTTTAATGGATTGATTTATAGTAATTATTGTAAATTTCCATGAATATCAGTCCAAACTATCAAGCATAATGACCTTGTTTATAAATCAATGTTTTTGGATGGTTTCAGATCATCTTCAATTTCAACACCCAAATACCGAATTGTGTTATCGAGTTTGACATGCCCGAGTAAGGGTCATGAACCCAATGGTTAGATCGTTTAGAGAAAGTAGTATTCACGTTCAATGAATGTTCCTATTACTTATCGTGCATCACTTCGGATTTAGAATAGCCTATCGTTTTTCGATTTAACCTTTTTATACGGATACGAAGAGTCAGGTTGGTCCTTTCGATACGTTGGGTCAAGGCCTTTCCTGTGAGATGTTTTTCCTCAGGAAGGCAATCATAAACGGCATAATTATCCGTACAGTAGAACTGGATATCGAAAGGAGACAGAAGAGCCCACAATTTTTTCAGCGTTTTCCTGCTGCGATCACCAAATACATGTGCCACAATCCGCTTCATCGATGGCTCCCAAGCATACCAGAGCCAGCGTTGGTTTTTCTTGTTACCGACAAATGACCATTGCTCGTCTAGTTCACAGATAATCTGGATATCACTTCCTGCCAGAGGCAGTGTGGTTACCTGTCTGGGGGGAGGTTTTTAGTGTGCGAATGACCGTGTTAATGCCGACCTTCAGGACGCGAGCGGTATCCCTAACACCGACGTTATTCATCGCCATATCAATAATCTGCTTTTTCATGCCAGGATTACAGGCTTGATAGGTATAGGTTAGTTGAAAAGTTTTACGGCAGGCGTAACAGTGATAGCGGGGATGTCCAGTGCGCCCTTTTCCATGTCCTTTCACCCCTTCTGTTTTGTGACAGTAACGACAAACCACATCAACTTTAGCCATCTCTCACCCATAATAAAAAGTGGGGACTTTATCACAACATCTAATCATTGGGAACATGACCTTCGGTGGGGTATTCATAACAAAAAAAGCACTCCCTCAAAAAGAGAAAGTGCTTTTATATCAACATGATCTAAGACTAGGATCAGTTCATGCCGTATTTTTTCAGTTTCTTACGCAGAGTACCACGGTTGATTCCCATCATCAGTGCTGCGCGGGTCTGGTTACCACGGGTATATTGCATCACCATGTCCAACAGTGGCTGTTCTACTTCAGCCAGTACCAGCTCATACAGGTCATTAACGTCTTGACCGTTCAGTTGAGCAAAATAGTTCTTCAGTGCTTGTTTAACCGAATCACGCAGAGGTTTTTGAGTTACCTGATCTTGTGAATTTACAGTAGCAACGGTTAGTACATCAGAATTTACGCGTTGTTCGAACATAGTTCTGTCAGCTCTTTTCTTTAATTTACGCAAAAATTTTCGAAGTATGCCTCCAACGCCTCCAGCTGTTTGCTGGCATCCTCAATGGCGTTGAATGTGCGCCGAAACTGGTCATCAGGGGCATGTTCCTTGAGATACCAAGATACATGCTTGCGTGCAATACGAACTCCTTTGCCTTGACCGTAAAAGTCATGCAGCTCTCGTATATGCTCGCTCATTAAGTGCTGCACGTCGCCAAGAGGCATCGGTGGCAGCAACTCTCCTGTTTCCAGATAATGCTGGATTTCCCGAAAGATCCAGGGTCTTCCCTGAGCAGCGCGCCCTATCATCAAGGCATCAGCCCCGGTGTATTCAAGCACTGCTCTGGCTTTTAGCGGGTCAGTAATGTCGCCATTGGCAATAATTGGAATGGCAACAGTCTGCTTAACTGTCCGAATATTGTCGTACTCGGCCTCACCATTAAACAGGCAGGTTCGTGTCCTACCATGTATCGTAAGAGCCTGAATACCACAATGCTCGGCCAATTGGGCAATTTTTACACAGTTACGTTCTTCCGGTGACCACCCTGTCCGGATCTTCAAAGTGACAGGCACATCAACCGCATTGACTACCGCAGAAAGGATTTTTTCAACCAATTCCGGATAACGCAGTAATGCAGAGCCAGCCAGCTTACGATTCACCTTTTTAGCTGGGCACCCCATATTGATATCGATGATCTGAGCACCATTAGCGACGTTAATTTTCGCTGCTGCTGCCATCTCATCGGGATCACTACCGGCAATTTGTACAGAACGCACTCCGGGTTCGTCGCTATGAACCATACGCAGCCGGGATTTATCCGTCTTCCAAACCTGAGGATTGGAAGAAAGCATTTCTGAGACTGTCATTCCTGCACCCATCTGGTAGCAAAGAGATCGAAACGGGCGATCTGTGATGCCTGCCATAGGGGCTGCAATAAGACAGTTTTTCAACTGGTATTGTCCGATACGCATAGACGAAGAAAGAGTGGTCAACTGTGACTAAGGGCGCGTATATTACGCATTTTTCACAAGATATGAAAGGCCAAACTTTGAGCGAATCGATATTTATAATGGATTTTTTCCAGTTGATTTTTTTAAATTAGGTTAATTATCGTTAAATAACAATTGGTTGCGTGTTATTGATGAAATTTATTATTACCTATATTTCTAATAACAAAGAGAGCGGATTATCACCAATTGACCTCCTCGGAAATCATTTTAGTGGATAATCTCGCTTTTCAATAGGCATTAAGTGATTATTTTTTAATCCCTGTGATGCGACACCATTCTTCTTGTTCCGCCATAGGATCGATAATAAATTCATTGTAATAGGCTTGAGCAACTCCTTCAGCCTGACTTGCCAGAACACCGGATAAGCCTAATAATCCACCAGATTTAGGCAGTGAGCCGATGATAGGTGCTAGTTCACGTAGTGGGCCAGCCAAGATATTGGCAATCACGATATCGCACTCAAGGTCTTTAGGTTGATCTTTAGACAGGTAGAGGGTTAACTGGTCAGATACACCATTGCGTTCGGCGTTATCTCGGCTGGCTTGAATCGCTTGTGGATCAATATCAATGCCAATAGCGTGTTTCGCTCCCAATTTCAGGGCTGTGATAGCTAATATGCCTGAGCCGCAACCGAAGTCGATCACAGTTTTACCCGTAATATCAAGACCATCAAGCCATTGTAGACAAAGGGACGTCGTTGGGTGAGTTCCGGTACCGAAGGCCAGACCTGGATCAAGCATAACATTAACGGCCTCTGGTTCTGGCACTTCGCGCCAGCTAGGACAAATCCACAGACGTTTGCCAAAGCGCATTGGATGGAAGTTGTCCATCCATTCACGCTCCCAATCTTTATCTTCCAGTTGCTCAATTTTGTGGATGAAACCTGTGCCTAACTGTGGAATCTGTTCCAGTTGGCTGACAACCGCTTTCATATCCATTTCAGCGTCGTACAGGCCGATCACATCGGTATCGCCCCATAATCGGGTTTCTCCCGGCAGAGGCTCAAAAATAGGGGTATCGTGGCTATCCTGAAAGGTTACCGATACTGCGCCACTTTCCATAAGCTCATCGCCCAAAGCTTCAGCTTGTTGTCCCGTGGTGTTTAATCTTAATTGTATCCAAGGCATAAAAAATTCTCTTTCTGTGAATCACGCTGTAATTATTGAGGAGCAGCGGTTTGTTGTGTGTGTTTATTACCCACCATTTTCCCTATCCAAAATGCCAGTAAACTCAACAATAGAGACGGCACGATGGGATGGAAATCAAGAAGCTGGATATTGAAAGTTGCCAGCAAAGAGTAACTTACAGCACCTGTCAGCATTGAGCTGATCGCTCCGTAGGCATTGGCCCTTTCCCAGTATAACCCCAGAACCAGCGGCCAGAGGAAAACGGCTTGAAGTCCACCAAATGCCAATAGATTCAGCCAGATAATCATCTCAGGTGGACGCCATGCAGCCAGCAGCAATAGTGCGCCTAAAAACAGGGTGGAATAGCTGGAAATGCGCGATAGCTTTTTCTCATGCTTAATCTGTTGTGGGAACAAATTTAGGTAGAGATCTTTGACGATAGTGGCCGAAGATTGCAGCAGTTGGGCATTAATGGTGGACATAATCGCTGCCATTGGCGCAGCCAGAAAAATTCCGGCGGCAATAGGAGGCAGTACGGTGATCATCAAGGTTGGGATTACTTGATCGGGAATGGTCAGATCAGGAATTATGGCCCGGCCAAGAGCGCCGGCAAGGTGCATACCGAACATCAGGATTGCCATTACGATCGTACCAAGAATAATACCGCGATGAACTGCCTTGCTGTCTTTATAAGAAATGCAGCGCACAGCGGTGTGTGGCAGCCCAACGACACCAAAGCAGACCAGTACCCAGAAAGAAGCCATAAATGGCCCTGTGAGAATATTATCGGCACCGTGAGGTGAAACCAGATTCGGGTCAATAGTGCACAGTGTTGTAACTGCTGCTGATAACCCGCCGGCTTTGTAGATAATACCAGCCAGCAATAATACTGTTCCCAGTAGCATTACCAGCCCTTGCAAGGCATCATTGAGGACACTGGCTCTGAATCCGCCAAATGCGGTGTAAAGGGCGATAGAGACGCCAAAAATCAGCAATCCGGTATCGTAAGGGATACCTGCTGCTGTCTCCAACAAACGCGCCCCACCAATGAATTGTACGGTCATTGCACCGACAAAGGCGACCAACAGGCTTATACTGGCAAACCAGACTAAAAAGCGGCTCTGATAGCGAGCATAAAGCATATCATTGAGTGTGACCGCGTTGTAGCGGCGGGCAAGGATAGCAAACTTTTTACCCAGTACGCTAAGGGAAAGCCATATCGCGGGAAGTTGGATCAATGATAACAACACCCAACCGATACCGTATTTATAAGCTGCGCCAGGGCCACCAATAAATGAACTGGCACTGATATAGGTTGCTGTAATAGTCATTGCCAGTACAAAACCACCCATTGAGCGGTTACCGAGAAAATATTCATTCAAGAATTCGCCTGTTTGCCGACGGCGATAGGCATAGATTGACAGCAGAAAAACCAATGCCAGATATCCCACGAGAGGCAGAATCACTTCACTTTGCATCATTATCCTCCAGCGGAATATCCTTGAATATAAACTTCACCATCAACCAACAGAGGATGATAAATAAGGCAGGTAGCAGCAGGCAAGCCAGTTCAAACCAGCGCGGTAATCCAGTTAAGCCGTTGGCATCACTGGGTAAATAGGCACACAGCAGCCAACCAATAAGATAAGCCAACGTCAGGAATACTGCCCAGCGTGCTTCTTTGTGGGATTGAACAAATCGTCCGTCCATCCGTTCTCCAGGTAACTTACATGAAACAATTATGAGGGGAATTGTACGGTAATGTGCTGATTTATTCAGGGGAAAAATGTGCCGTAGAAATCAGAATAAGGTCATGACTCCAAAGCGTTATAATGATGTTTTTCAGGCTCAACTTTTCTGGTGTAACTTCCCCAGCCATCGGTTGTTATGAAACGAAAGACTATTGCGCGTCCAATTCACAGATGAATGTGACATCTTCGTAAACAACCTGTCTCGTTATTATTTGTTTTGGCGAGAGTTTTTTAAAGTGCGTATTACCGTATTTATACCAATACCTAAAACACGGCCGGTGTCTCTTACACCAGAGCCATTCATTGCCATATCAATGATTTTCTCTTTTGTGTCAGGTTTATGACCATTGTAACGATAGTTAAGTTGAAAGGTTTTCTGGCAATCTTTGCAATAATAGCGAGGAAAGCCAGCTTTACCTGTCCCGTGTTTACGTACAGGTTCGGTTTGACCGCAATATCGGCAAACAACTTCTATCGTCACAGTCATATGATGGCTCCACTAAAAACACAAGAATATCAAATTAACGCTTTGGAGTCATGACTAAAAAAATCCCATCTTTTTAAGATGGGATTTTATTCACTCAAACCAGCAAACTCTGAGCAAGAGCCAAATAAACCTTACTTCTCCTGCAAGCCCAGTTTCTTCTCCAGATAGTGGATATTGGTTCCACCTTTCTGGAAGTTCTCGTCATTCATAATTGCCAGTTGCAGATCGATGTTGGTCTTGATGCCATCAATGATCAATTCGGCCAGCGCATTCTTCATGCGTACAATTGCCACTTCACGGGTTTCGCCGTAAGTGATCAGTTTACCAATCATGGAATCATAGTAAGGTGGCACGGTATATCCCGCATAGATATGGGATTCCCAGCGTACACCAAACCCACCCGGTGAGTGAAAATGAGTGATCTTGCCCGGACTTGGCAGGAAGGTCTTCGGATCTTCCGCATTGATACGGCATTCGATCGCATGACCTTTGATTTCGATATCTTCCTGTTTGATAGACAACGGCATACCCGCTGCAATTCGCAGCTGCTCTTTGATCAGGTCAACGCCGGTGATCATTTCTGTCACTGGATGCTCAACCTGAATACGGGTATTCATCTCGATAAAGTAGAATTCACCGTTTTCGTACAGGAATTCAAACGTACCCGCCCCGCGATAGCCGATTTCGATACAGGCAGTGGAACAACGTTCACCGATGCTGCGGCGCAGTTCTGGTGAAATGCCCGGTGCTGGTGCTTCTTCCACCACTTTCTGGTGACGGCGCTGCATGGAACAGTCGCGTTCAGCCAGATAGAGTGCGTTGCCCTGACCATCAGCCAGAACCTGAATTTCAACATGACGTGGATTTTCAAGGAATTTTTCCATGTACACCATGTCGTTGTTGAAGGCTGCTTTGGCTTCTGCGCGGGTCATGGCGATGGATTGTTCCAGATCTTTATCGCTGCGTACAACGCGCATACCACGACCACCACCGCCGCCTGATGCCTTGATAATCACCGGATAGCCGATGCGGTTTGCAACCGTTCTGTTTTTCTCTGCGTCGTCATCTAATGGGCCATCAGAGCCGGGAACACAAGGTACGCCCGCTTTTTTCATCGCGCTGATAGCGGAAACTTTATCCCCCATCAAACGGATGGTGTCCGCTTTCGGGCCAATGAAAATAAAGCCGGAACGCTCGACCTGCTCAGCAAAGTCAGCGTTTTCAGACAAAAATCCATAACCCGGATGGATCGCCTGTGCACAGGTGATTTCGGCCGCAGAGATAATGGCTGGAATATTCAGGTAGCTTTTTGCTGAGGCCGCAGGGCCGATGCAGATGGTTTCATCCGCCAGCAGGACGTGCTTCAGATCACGGTCTGCCGCAGAGTGCACAGCAACCGTTTTGATCCCAAGCTCCTTACAGGCTCTCAGGATACGCAGTGCAATTTCACCGCGGTTAGCAATGACAATTTTTTCAAGCATGGGGACGCCTCGTTATTCGATGACGACCAGTGGCTCGTCGAATTCAACAGGTTGACCATCCTGAACCAGAATTGCTTTCACTACGCCAGTTTTGTCAGCTTCGATCTGGTTCATCATTTTCATGGCTTCAACGATGCACAGAGTTTCGCCCTGATTTACATGCTGGCCGACTTCGATGAAAGGTTTCGCATCTGGGCTTGGTGAGCGGTAGAACGTACCAACCATTGGGGAGCAAACGGTATGACCGCTGATTTCCGCTGGTTTGTCAGCGGCAGCAGGTGCAGCTGACTGCTGTACAAATGCAGGTTGCTGAGCAGGTGCAGAAATATATTGCTGGGTTACAGGCATTGCCGGAGCTACTGTAGTGCGGCTGATGCGTACTGATTCTTCGCCTTCAGAAATTTCCAGTTCAGAAATGCCAGATTCTTCAACCAGCTCGATCAGTTTTTTAATCTTACGAATATCCATGAGTGTGGTTCCGTACTTTTTAGTCTATTTAGTTGGATGTTGACAAGCGGTTGACCGCTGCCTGTAATGCGAAGCTATAACCATCCGCCCCCAATCCGCAGATGACGCCTACTGCAATATCGGAAAGATATGAGTGATGACGGAATGGCTCGCGGGCATGCACGTTGGAAAGGTGAATCTCAATGAATGGGATATCTACCGCCAGAAGTGCATCGCGCAATGCCACGCTGGTATGCGTGTATGCCGCAGGGTTAATCAAAATAAAATCCGTATTACCCCGCGCTGAATGAATTCTCTCAATCAGTTCAAATTCTGCGTTGGATTGCAGATGGGATAACTCAGTTCCCGATTGGTGAGCTTCTTGTGACAGTTTGTTAACGATGTCATTAAGCGTTAACTTGCCGTAGGTCTCTGGCTCTCGAGTTCCCAACAGGTTAAGGTTGGGGCCATTCAAGAGTAAAATGCGAAACTTGTCTGCCATTGTGCGGGTATCTCCGGCAATCTGTCAACAATCGATCAAGATAACTCGATGTCAACGGTTTGTCATCTCTTTCTGATAGCTAGAATTGTAAATTTGATGATAAAGCCCGACATTATAAACATATCGTGGCATTTAGCAGCTAAATACTGGTCTTATCAGCGTATCTTAACGATTGTTCTGCCAGTAATTCGATTGTTTATCAATTTATTGGCATGTTCGATCACTTGCTCTAATGTAATTTCATTGGCTGCTTGCTGATAAAAGGAATCTGGCAGCAACTTTTGCAACCGCTGCCAAATGGCAGGACGTTTAGAGGCCGGAACAGTCACAGATTCCACTCCCTGTAAGCGAATATTACGCAGGATAAACGGCATCACGCTTGTGGGCAGTTGGATGTCACCCGCCATACCACAGGCGGCTACTGTACCGTTGTAACTCACTTGTGCCAGCAAGGTCGCCAATATTGTGCCGCCAACTGTATCTACAACACCAGCCCAACGTTGTTTTTCCAACGGACGTGATGGTTGGTTAAAGTTACTGGCGGGTAAAACCTCTTTTGCACCCAGTGAAAGCAGATAATCTCGGCTGTCGGATTTGCTGCTAATCGCAGTGACGGAATAGCCCAGTTGTGACAGCAAGGTTATTGCTGTACTACCAACACCACCACTGGCACCTGTTACAGCAATTTTTCCACTTTCAGGTGTCACGCCTCCTTGTTCTAATGCCATGACACATAACATGGCAGTAAAACCAGCCGTACCGATGACCATTGCTTGCCGGGGACTTAATTCGTACGGCAATGGTGTCAACCATTCACCAGATACTCTTGCTTGTTCTGCCAGCCCACCCCAGTGAGTTTCCCCCACGCCCCAGCCGGTCAGCAAAACATGTTGTCCTATGTGAAAGCGGGGATCTTCGGAATGATGGACAACACCAGAAAAATCGATTCCCGGCACCATCGGAAATTGGCGGATAATCTTCCCCTTGCCAGTAATGGCAAGGGCATCTTTGTAATTGAGTGTTGACCAATGGATATCAACGCCCACATTACCTGATGGTAATTGAGTTGCATCAATATCTTGAATCGATGCTGATAGTGTTTCGTGTTGTTCCAGCAATAAAGCTTTCATGATCATTCTCTCTTGATTGGGTATATCTGGCACCATTACCTGTTTCATGTCACTGTAATTTGGTCTATTACCGCGAAAGGTATTACCACAATGACGAGTGTTACCACAATGACGAATATGACCACAATATAGATAAAATCTGATGTACTGAAACGGGCAAGCAACAATATTGTGATAGAGGACAATATTGTGATAGAGAGCGGGAAAACTGTGGTTACTTATTTTGCAGGATGGCATTGTAAAAAGATAATAATATATAGAATAACGATATGGAGATTGATTTTGTTAATAGGCTCAGAATAATCCTTATTTTTGTTGATAGCCTTTAAAGCTGGCAATATTTTTTCAAAAATTCGCCCTAATCTCACCAAATTCATCTATTGCTTTTATAATTAATAAATTATTCCACTTTGGAACCTTCCTTTTTAGTTATTACTTTTTAGAACGTATTCGCAGATATTGCATAACTATAAAAATTGCGGATGTCTTGAGGTTGTCGGCATAGTGTCATTTGCCATCGGGTTCATGGGAGAAGAAAGTTTTTGAGAAAATGTGAATATTAGTCGAACTTGCTGAAATGGCGATAAGGCAATATAGGATCTTGAAAAGCGGGATAGCCGTATCTCAATATGCACTATAATGTTGGTTTTTTGATGTATTAGGTGTTTTTTGAGGTGCTGCGATGAGGTTATTGGTGAAATTAGCCCATTTTTATGCAGTTTTTTTCTGCTCCGTTAGAGAAAAGTAACGTAGAATATCGTGTTTCTAATGTGAATAACGTAGCCACTTTTATTGAAGTAGTAAAAGTAGTTAATTATGCGCCTTGTCGCTGCTTCATGTGGTTGGTAGAGTAGACGGACAATCTCCGTCCCCAGCTTGCAGGATTATCCTTTCGTTATGTTAAAGAAATTTCGTGGCATGTTTTCCAATGATTTGTCCATTGATTTGGGTACAGCCAATACCCTTATTTATGTCAAAGGTCAAGGAATAGTATTGGATCAGCCTTCTGTCGTTGCTATCCGCCAAGACAGGGCTGGTTCACCAAAAAGCGTTGCAGCAGTAGGGCTGGAAGCAAAACAAATGCTGGGACGTACTCCGGGTAATATCGCAGCTATCCGCCCTATGAAGGATGGGGTCATTGCTGATTTTTATGTTACTGAAAAGATGCTGCAACATTTTATCAAGCAGGTTCACAACAACAGTTTCATGCGTCCAAGTCCGCGCGTGTTGGTCTGTGTTCCTGTTGGTGCGACTCAGGTTGAGCGTCGTGCCATCCGTGAATCTGCCCAAAGCGCAGGAGCCCGGGAAGTGTTTTTGATTGAAGAGCCAATGGCGGCTGCGATCGGTGCTGGTTTACCTGTTTCCGAAGCTACTGGCTCAATGGTAGTAGATATTGGTGGGGGAACTACTGAAGTTGCCGTTATCTCCCTCAATGGTGTTGTTTATTCTTCTTCTGTACGTATTGGTGGTGACCGTTTTGATGAAGCCGTCATCAATTATGTTCGTCGCAATTATGGCTCCCTGATCGGGGAAGCAACGGCAGAGCGCATCAAGCATGAAATTGGTTCTGCCTATCCAACGGATGAAGTGCGTGAAATTGAAGTGCGTGGCCGTAATCTTGCGGAAGGTGTTCCTCGCAGTTTTACTCTGAATTCCAATGAAATTCTTGAAGCTCTGCAAGAACCATTAACAGGTATTGTGAGTGCTGTCATGGTTGCTCTGGAGCAGTGCCCACCAGAATTGGCCTCTGATATTTCTGAACGAGGTATGGTGCTGACTGGCGGCGGTGCATTGTTGCGTAATCTTGATCGTTTGCTGATGGAAGAAACTGGCATTCCTGTCATTGTTGCTGAAGATCCATTGACTTGTGTAGCCCGTGGTGGTGGCAAAGCGCTAGAAATGATCGACATGCATGGTGGCGATCTGTTTAGCGAAGATTGAAAGTAACTCTGCGAGCTGGGAGGTGGACATGTTTTATTGGAGCCTCCTTGCTGATTGTTCAGGGTATTATCATTAATGAGACAACACAGCTCGACAATACGCCATTTATGAAGCCAATTTTCAGCAGGGGACCTTCTCTGCAACTACGACTCTTTTTTGCTATCGTTATTGCCATTATTTTGATTGTGGTAGACAGTCGCCTTGGTGTTTTTAATAAAGTCCGTAGCTATATGGATACAGCTGTGAGTCCTTTTTATTTTCTTGCCAGCGGACCACGCCAGTTGCTGGACAGCTTGTCAGAATCTCTGTCTAAGCGCAGTGAACTTGAGCTGGACAATAAAGACCTGCGTAATAAATTATTTATACAAGACAGTAAATTGTTGCTGTTGGGGCAACTGCAACAAGAAAACTTCCGTTTACGTGAATTACTGGCTTCACCTCTGCTTCATAAGGAACACATGATGGTGTCGCAGGTAATTTCGGGGAGTATGGATCCTTATCGTGCCCAAATTGTCCTTGATAAAGGGGCTAAAGATGGTGTGTATGAAGGGCAGCCTGTTATCAGTGATCGGGGTGTGGTGGGGCAAGTCACTGCCGTGAACCAGTTGAGCAGCCGGATATTGTTGATTTGTGATCCATCGCATGCACTTCCTGTACAGGTGTTACGTAATGATGTTCGTGTTATCGCTGGTGGTACAGGGTGTACGGACGATCTCCTGCTAGAGCCTTTACCAAGTGATATTGACATTCGTGTTGGTGATGTACTTGTGACATCGGGGCTGGGAGGGCGCTTTCCGGAAGGTTATCCTGTAGCTGTAGTTTCTTCTGTCACAATTGATAATCAGCGAGCCCACGCGGTGGTTCGTGCCCGTCCATCCGCTGAATTGCGGCGTTTGCGCTATTTATTGTTATTGTGGGGCGTTGATAACAACCCATCTAAACCATTGCCACCTGAAAAAGTATCTGAAGCCGCCAATGAACGTTTGATTCCGCTGTTACCGAAGGTATCGCCAAATCCATCAAATGAGACTCAGCAGTTACTGGCAACAAAATCTGATGAAGCAAAAGACGATAGTCAGGCGCAAACCAGTCATGCACAAATATCGTCTACAACAAAATCAGTAGCGAAACCAATACATAAACCGTCATCATCAGCTACAGGAAATCGTTAATGAGTCAATATCATAGCCGGGGAGGCTGGGTCATTTGGTTATCTTTCCTGATTGCAATGGTGCTACAGATTATGCCGTGGCCGGAGCAGTTTTTTATGTTTCGGCCTACCTTATTGCTGTTGTGCTTAGTTTATTGGTTGCTTGCACTTCCTCATCGCGTCAGCGTGGGGACTGGTTTTGTATTGGGAATTATTACTGACTTGTTGCACGGCAGTATTTTGGGAGCAAATGCTCTGGCATTCAGCATTATCAGTTTTTTGGTGGCTTTCAAGTTTCAGCTTATCCGCAATATGGAGCTTTGGCAGCAAGCTCTGGTTGTGGCCGGGCTTTCAACCTTGATGAACCTTTGTGTTTTTCTGGCTCATGTCTCGTTTCCAAAGAGTGTCCTTTATCCAGAAATTGTCTTTCACCCGGAAGTATTCTGGAATGGATTGGTCAATGGTATTCTCTGGCCTTGGCTATTCTTATTAATGCGGAAAATCCGTCGCCAATTTTCAGTTCGTTAAAGACAGATTGTTGTATTTAATGAATCCAAATTACCAGAACCTATAATTACCAGAACCTATAATTATCAGAACTTATATCTGATAGATTTCGAGTTACAGCGCAATTAATAAATGGCTAATAAAAAGCAGTAACTTGAAAGGTGAAGGTACATAATAAATAAAAAAGCTGATGGGATAGATTCCTAAGGATAATTCACGATGAAAACCATTTACTTAGCTTCTGGCTCACCAAGACGGCGTGAGTTGGTAGGATTATTGGATTTTAACTTTGAAATCCTGGCACCTCAGGTCGAAGAAAAATGGCGTGAAGGGGAGTCTCCACAGCAATATGTTACTCGATTGGCCAGAGAGAAATCACAGGCTGGTGTAGCAATTGCACCACATGATTACCCCGTTCTGGGGGCTGATACCATTGTTGTATTGAATAACCGTATTCTGGAAAAGCCGCAAAATCAACAACATGCTGCGGAAATACTCAGTGCTTTGTCAGGCCAGTGTCACCAAGTGATAACGGCTGTTGCTTTATCGAACAATCAACATACCTTTAGTGAGATAGTCATTACAGATGTGATATTCCGCCAGTTATCCCAACAGGAAATACAGGAATATATTGCAACTGGAGAACCAATGGATAAAGCCGGTGCTTATGGCATTCAAGGTAAAGGCGGTTGCTTTGTCAGAAAAATTAATGGCAGTTACCATGCTGTTGTCGGCTTGCCACTGGTGGAAACGTATGAATTAATCACACGATTTTTAGCGTTAGCTGATGGGAAGGACTATTCATGACAGCAGAGTTATTAGTCAATGTAACACCATCCGAAACGCGGGTTGCTTATATTGACGGCGGTATCTTACAAGAAATTCATATTGAGCGGGAAGCCAGAAGAGGCATTGTCGGGAACATTTATAAAGGGCGCGTGAGCCGGGTTCTGCCCGGAATGCAGGCGGCTTTTGTGGATATTGGGCTGGAGAAAGCCGCTTTTTTGCACGCTTCGGATATTATGCCTCATACTGAATGTATTGCAGGTGAAGAACGGAAGAATTTCCATGTCAGGGACATTGCCGAATTAGTCCATCAGGGACAGGATTTAATTGTTCAGGTAGTGAAAGATCCCCTGGGGACAAAAGGTGCCCGCTTAACGACGGATATCACCTTACCTTCACGTTATTTGGTGTTTATGCCGGGAGCATCGCATGTTGGTGTTTCACAGCGTATAGAGAGTGAAGAGGAACGTGAGCGCCTGAAAAGCATCGTCATGGATTATTGTGATGAACATGGGGGTTTTATTATTCGCACTGCCGCTGAAGGTGTGGGAACAGAAGAAATTGCACAAGATGCAGCATTTTTGAAGCGTTTGTGGAGTAAAGTGATTGAACGTAAGAAACGCAATATCACCAAAAATAAGGTATATGGTGAATTGGCATTAGCTCAGCGTGTTTTACGTGATTTTGTTGGTGCTGCCCTTGATCGTATTCGAGTCGATTCCCGCCAAACATTTGCCCAATTACAGGAATTTATTGATGAATATATTCCTGAGATGAACGCCAAACTGGAACATTATCAGGGCAATCAGCCGATATTCGATCTGTATGGCGTGGAAAATGAAATTCAGCGCTCGCTGGAACGTAAAGTGGAATTAAAGTCAGGTGGCTATCTGATAATTGATCAGACGGAAGCCATGACGACAATTGATATTAATACCGGTGCTTTTGTAGGACATCGCAATTTGGATGAAACTATCTTTAATACCAATATTGAAGCAACACAGGCAATCGCCAGACAATTAAGGCTCCGTAATTTAGGCGGTATCATTATTATTGATTTTATTGACATGAGTAATGAAGAACACCGATGCCGTGTATTGACTTCCTTGGAACAGGCATTAAGTAGAGATAGGGTGAAAACAAGCATCAATGGTTTTTCACAATTAGGTTTGGTTGAAATGACGCGCAAGCGTACACGAGAAAGCATTGAACATATCTTGTGTGATAATTGTCCAACTTGTCAGGGGCGTGGCACGGTAAAATCCGTCGAAACCGTGTGTTATGAAATCCTGCGCGAAATTGTACGAGTCAATCGAGCAATCAATGCTGATCGTTTTCTGGTTTATGCCTCTCCTGCCGTCAGTGAAGCCTTGAAAGGGGATGAGTCCCACGCATTGGCTGAGGTGGAAATTTTTGTGGGCAAGCAGGTCAAAGTGCAGACAGAACAGCTTTACAGTCAGGAGAAATTTGACGTTATTATGATGTAAGACAATTTGTTTATCAGATCAATTTATAAGGTCAGTTTTTATAAGATCAGTTTTTATAAAGTCTAACGTGTAAAGGCTGGCTTGTAAGATCTGGTTTTTGTCAGGTCTAGTTTATAGAAGACTGGTTTGTAGAGAAATAGCGCTGACAACCAAGGAGAAATGCGTGAGGCGACTGCCGGGGATATTATTAGCGACAGCCGCAATAGTCATTATCATTGTGGCTTTGCTTGTCAGCGGGTTGCGTTTCTTCCTGCCACATATCAATGAATATCGTCAGCAATTAGTAGAAAAAATTGCTGACGTGACGAACGTTCCTGTCAATATTGGTTATATCAAAGGTCGTTGGGAACCCTTCGGCCCTAGTCTGGAAATCCGTGATATCAGTGCAAAAGCAGAAAATGTCAATATTCATGCCAAAAAAGTCATACTTTCTTTGGATGTCTGGCGTTCACTTTTACAACGGCGCTGGTATTTTCGTGATCTGTCTTTTTACCAGCTTCAGGTTAATTACGATAAGACGCTGTTTGGACAAGGTGGTGAAAATAGGCTTTCTAAGTCAGATAGACTATCTCCCTTGTTTCTTGAGCAATTCAATCATTTTGACCTGTATGACAGTCGCTTAACCTTTTTAGCGCCATCTGGTGAAAAAGTTGAGCTGCTATTGCCGCAACTGACATGGCTGAATAAAGATAACCGTCATCGGGCACAGGGCAGCGTAAACCTTTCTTCGATTAATGGGCAAGAAGGTGTTGTTCAGGTGAAGTTTGACCTGAAAGATATCAAAGGGATTTTGGATAGTGGCACTGTTTATTTGCAGGCCGATGAAATCGATATGCGGATGTGGTTAAGTCGTTGGTTAAGGGATAGCACAGGATTAGATAATGCCCATTTTAGTTTAGCCAGTTGGATTACTTTGAAGGACGGGCGAATTGATAGTGGACGTTTGCAGCTCAGGAAGGGTGGGGCAAACTGGCACGTCGGAAATGAAAATCATCAGATTGCAGTTAATGATTTCCTCTTGCAAATGCGCCGTCAGAGTGAAGGATGGTTGTTTGATATTCCAAATCTGGCAAGCCTGAAAACTAATGAGCAGCAATGGCCAGAGGGAAAAATTTCGACGCTGTATGTTAAGCAGGCATACAAATATCAGGGTAAAGATCACTGGCGTATTCGTGCTGAAAATATCCAGCTTGAATACTTGAATGGAATATTGCCGATACTCTCCTTTGTGACACCGGATACCGTCAAGGATTGGCAACATCGTCAGCCGACAGGGATGATTGACAATTTTGCCCTCGATATCACGCCAGAGCTTCCTGATGATATGGGAATCCGCATGAAATGGCGGGATATAAGCTGGTTACGCTGGAAAGAACTGCCTGCAATCAACCATTTCAGTGGTATGTTGGATGGTAATAAACAGTGGGGAAATCTCAATTTTGCATTGAAAAACAGCATAATTGATTATGGCTCTATGTTTCAGGCTCCACTTGATATTACCAGCAGTGAAGGTCAGATCTTCTGGAGAAATAATCAAAATGGTATGGAGGTATGGAGCCGAGGGCTGGATTTGCAGGCAAAATCGCTGTGGCTCAATGGAAATTTTCATTATCTGGAACCACACAATAAACAGCCTGTTTTGGCAATGTTAGCAGGGATTAGAGCGAATGACATTGGTGAAGCATGGCGCTATTTTCCCAAGCCACTGATGGGGGAATCTCTGACAAACTATTTGACCTCCTCCTTGATTAAGGGAAAGGTCGATAATGCCACTTTGGTTTTTCGTGGTGATCCTCATGATTTCCCATTTAAACAGAACAATGGCCAATTTCAGGTATTTGTCCCCCTGCGTCATGCGACCTTTCAATACCAACCCGATTGGCCGGCTCTGTTTGATTTGAATATCGATCTGAATTTCCAGAATAACGGCTTGTGGATGCAGGCACAGAAAGCGAGCTTGGGAAAAGTCGAAGCCACTCAAGTTTCGGCAGTCATTCCAGACTATGGCAAACATAAGCTGTTTATTGATGTGGAATTATCTGGAAATGGAAAGAATATCCATGATTATTTCAACCAAAGCCCGATGGCGGACTCGATTGGCGCTGCGCTGGAGAGTTTACAGCTTGATGGCAGGGTGGATGGAAATCTCCATCTGGACATTCCTTTGGATCATGGCGAAGTTGCTGCAAGTGGAGAAGTGGTGCTGAAAGATGCGGATCTGTTCATCAAGCCATTGGATAGTAAGGTGGAGCATCTCAATGGAAAATTTCGCTTTGACAATGGCAATTTGAAAAGTGAGGCATTATCGGCTGACTGGCTGGGAAATCCCTTGTCTCTGAGATTTGCTACCCAAGATTTGCCAAAGCATTATCAGGTTAATGTGAAATTGGATTCACGCTGGGAGGCGAAGACATTAACGCAGCTTCCTGCGGAAATTCGGAACAAGCTATCCGGAACTCTGAATTGGCAGGGGGATGTGAATATTACGATACCTTCTGGTGATCCACCTGCAAAGAATGAAAAGAATGATGTGAAATATCGTGTCGCAGTTAATGCAGATTTGTCACATTTGAACAGTAAATTACCAGCCTTGGATACTCAGTCCCTGAGAGAATGGAATAAGCTCAATGTCCATGCTGAAGGCAATATGAACCAGCTTCAGATAAAAGGATTAATCGGCAAACGATATGCGTTTAATACTCAGTGGATGTTGGAAAAAACTCACACCAGATTGCAGCGAGGAATTTTTCATACAGATGGTAATGGGATACCTGAGTTGCCGAAAAAATCGTTATTGGCATTAAACTTGCCTGTAGTAGACGGCGACAAATTATTGGCGTTGCTTGGAGTTGTGCGTTGGAATTCATCGAAAGATAATGGTTTGTTGTGGCCAAGCATATTTGAAATTTCATTGCCTTCACTGGATCTGGTTGGACAGCGTTGGAATCAATTGACACTCAATGTTGTTCAACAAAACGGTGGAATGAAAGTAAGCGCACAGGGGTTGGAGATTGATGGCAATCTTCTTATTCAAAAGAATAAACCGATGCAGGCATCAATCAATTATATTTATTACGATCCCCTGTTTGCGGCAGATTCGTCGATTGATGGCAAAAGTTTAACGTCAGGCAAGGCATCTGTTCCTCATTATTCTTTGGGGAGTTGGCCGGCACTGGATGTCAAATGCGCAGAATGCTGGGTTGCTGGACTAAAACTCGGCAAAGTATCTGGATCGATCATACCTGAAGATAATTCTCTGGTTTTGATCAATGGGCAAATGGAGAACAGCGCTGTAAACCTGACGTTATCGGGTCGTTGGTATGAAAGCAATATCGGAAACCATAGCTATATCAAAGGGAACTTATCGGGAAATAAATTCGATGATATGGCAGCTTATCTGGGGTTTATCGTTCCGATTGTTGATGCACCTTTCGAATTTGATTTTGATTTGAAGTGGCAAGATGTGCCGTGGCAGCCAGATCTCAAGACATTGAATGGGAAGCTGACCGGAAAAATAGAGAAAGGTGCTATCGCTAAATTAGGTGGCGGCAGAGCCGGGCAATTATTAAGGCTTATCAGTTTTGATGCGTTGTTGCGTAAATTACAATTGGATTTCAGTGACACATTCAGCAATGATTTCAACTTTGATTCCATTAGTGGTGATGCAACCATAAAAAATGGTGTTATGTATACCGATAACTTTCTCATTGATGGGTTGGCTGCGGATATCAATGCTACAGGGCGGACAGATTTAATCCATCGCCGGATCAATATGGAACTGGTGATTACGCCAGAAATTTCGACAACAGTAGGCGTCGCGACGGCGTTTGCGGTCAACCCTGTTGCTGGTGCGGCAGTTTTTGCCGCGACAAAAGCACTGAGGCCTCTATGGAGTAAGATATCGGTAATTCGCTATCGGTTAACCGGCAGCCTAGAACAGCCTAAAATTGATGAAGTTTTACGTCATCTTAAGGAGGATAAAGGGTCATGAGAAACGTCAATGTTGCACTTTTGCAATTATGCAGTGGTACAAATGTTAAACATAATTTAGCGCAAATTGAACAACAAATTAAGCAATTACCAGAAACAGTAAAACTGGTTCTGACGCCAGAAAATGCTCTGTTGTTCGCTGATGCTGATACTTATCGTGAATATGCAGAAATACAGGGAAGTGGGCCATTGCAACAGGCAGTGAGCGAAATGGCACAACGTTACGGTGTTTGGCTGCTGATTGGCTCTATGCCGATGGTCAGTCGGGAAGATCCTACTCGTATCACAAGTAGTAGCCTGTTGTTTGATGATCAAGGTGAAATTAGAGCACGTTACGACAAGATTCACATGTTTGATGTCAATATCAACGATGAACACGGTGCCTATAATGAATCCACTATTTACCAGCGTGGAGAATATATTACCGTTGTTGATACGCCCGTTGGTCGTTTGGGTATGACTATCTGTTATGATCTGCGTTTCCCTGGCCTTTTTCAGGCATTGCGTGAACAGGGGGCAGAACTTATTTCCGTTCCTGCGGCTTTCACCCGCCTGACGGGTAAAGCGCATTGGGAGCCTCTGTTGAAAGCCCGTGCCATTGAAAATCAGTGTATTATTTTGGCACCTGCACAGGTTGGTGTACACGGTACGCGCAGAACATGGGGGCACACTATGGCGGTGAATGGCTGGGGAGAGATCATTAAGAAAAACCCTCTGACAGTCAGCGCATTACAGCTTAATATCCGCTGGGATAGTTTGACTCACATGCGTGAGCAGATCAAAGTGGTGAAACACAATCGCTTCCGTCCACAACTAACTTCTTTGATAAAAAAGAATACAAATCAAGATAAAGAGTAACCAATATGAGTTTACCTTATGTCAGTGAATATTTACTGACGGCTAATAATTTGAATCATCAAGACTTATTTTCTGTTCTGGGGCAATTGTCGGAACGCCGTCTGGACTATGCCGATCTCTATTTCCAATCCAGTTATCATGAAACATGGGTATTGGAAGACAGCATCATCAAAGATGGCTCTTATAACATTGATCAAGGTGTGGGCGTTCGTGCGATCAGTGGAGAGAAAACGGGTTTTGCTTACGCAGATCAAATCACATTAAATGCGTTACAGCAAAGTGCCCAGGCTGCGCGCAGCATCGTACGAGAAGCTGGTAATGGCATTTCGCATACATTAGGTGCAGTGACACATAAGGCACTTTATCCAGCAATTAATCCTTTGCAGAGCATGAGCCGGGAAGAAAAAATTGCTTTGTTGCATCGAGTTGATCAAATAGCACGAGCGGAAGATCCCAGAGTTCAGGAAGTAAACGCCAGCTTAACAGGTGTTTATGAGCAGGTGCTGGTGGCCGCAACAGATGGTACATTGGCAGCAGATATCCGCCCATTGGTGCGTCTTTCTGTAAGTGTATTAGTGGAAGAGGATGGTAAGCGTGAGCGCGGTGCCAGTGGCGGTGGTGCTCGTTATGGTTATGAATACTTCCTGCGCACTGAAGATGGCCAAATTTTGGCAGAGCAGTTTGCTCGTGAAGCGGTTCGCATGGCACTGATCAACTTGTCAGCTGTTGCTGCACCTGCTGGCGCAATGCCAGTCGTCTTGGGGGCTGGGTGGCCGGGCGTTCTGCTGCATGAAGCGGTAGGGCACGGTCTGGAAGGAGACTTCAACCGTCGTGGTACTTCTGTTTTCTCTGGCCAGATTGGGCAAAAAGTGGCTTCAGAGTTATGTACTGTGGTTGATGATGGCACGATTGAAGGGCGCCGTGGTTCACTGGCTATTGATGATGAAGGTGTTCCGGGGCAATACAATGTGCTGATTGAAAATGGCATTTTGAAAGGTTACATGCAGGATAAACTCAATGCCCGCTTGATGGGTGTGGCTCCGACGGGTAACGGCCGCCGTGAATCTTACGCACATTTGCCAATGCCCCGTATGACTAATACATACATGCTGAAAGGAAACTTCACACCGGATGAAATAATCGCTAGTGTTGATAGTGGCCTATATGCACCAAATTTTGGTGGTGGGCAGGTAGATATCACATCCGGTAAATTTGTTTTTTCAACAAGTGAGGCCTATTTAATTGAAAACGGTAAAATTACCAAACCAGTAAAAGGTGCGACTTTAATTGGTTCTGGTATTGAAGCTATGCAGCAAATTTCGATGATAGGAAATGATCTGGCTCTCGACAAAGGTGTAGGTGTCTGTGGTAAAGAGGGACAAAGTGTACCAGTTGGGGTTGGGCAACCAACCTTGAAGTTAGACAACCTGACCGTAGGTGGGACAGCTTGATGATTAATTAAACTCAATAGATATAATCATATAGTTTGAGGTCATCATGAAAAAAGGCACATCAGTTTCTGTAGTATCAATTTTGGTTGTATTATTGGTTTTGGCCATAGTGTATTTCGCCTTTCGCAAAGGAGGATTTGCTCCTAGTATCGTAAGCACAGGTAACGTAAGTACATTGAATACAGCTAGCAAAGGTACAGGTGGCACAGGTACTACGAAGCAAGACACTGTTTCTTCAGATAAGCCTTTACAAGGCACAGTTTCTTTAGCTAAGCCTTCAGATCAAGCTTCCAAACGAATTGAGTCTCTGACGGAACACGCTTCTGTTGCGTTCTACATCCATAAACATCACAAACTGCCGCCCTATTACATTCTGAAAAAAAAGCTCGCCACCTTGGTTGGGAGCCCAATAAAAGAAATTTATGTGACGTAGCGCCGGGCAAGGCAATTGGCGGTGATCAGTACGTCAACAGTGATAATAAATTGCCGCAAAAGCCTGGTCGTATATGGTTTGAAGCAGATGTGGATTATCGGTGTGGTCAAAGAGGCAAAGCCAGATTGGTCTATTCTAATGATGGCCTTGTTTATCTAACGGTCAATGACTACAAAAGTTTTACCAAAATCTAAAAGCTTACATTTAATGTACTCGATTGAATTTTTCTTTATGTTGAGACTCCCCGTTTTTTAACGGGGAGTCTCTTTGGATAATTAAAATTTATTTGGTATAGCGGGATTTTCTATTTATTAACTACATGACTTTCATCACCAGAAAAATATTTCTCAATATTTTCAAATGCATTTTCGAAATAAAATATCATAACAACTTTTAGTAACTGTTCTGATATAAGGCCTGAATTTGTTTTGTAACATATTGATAATCATCAGGAATAACAATTAACAGCATTTGAGATATCCTTTAGATAAATTCTTCGTAATGTAGGGAAACAGGATGGAGATAATCAAAGAAAATAAGGTTATCTTATATTTCATTACCGGGCTGTAACATTTGATTCAAAATGTTAATTGAGGCTGGTTAATATAATGAAAAAGAAGGGATAGAAAGACATTACCGCCAATTCTTAATATGAAATGGCGGTAAGGGAATACTAAGCTGATTCCGATAGTTCTTTCAAATATTGAAAAATCTGACGGTAGGATTTAGGTGGCTTGTTAGCTGCCTTCTCTTTTTTAGCATTACGAACTAGTGAACGAAGTTGCTGGCGATCAGTATGTGGATACAGAGCTACGACTTCTTCAAAGGCATCATCGCTTTCAACCAGTTTGTCACGCAGTTCTTCCAGTTTATGTAAAATAACGGTTTGCTGGTTGTGACGGTTTTTCAGTTTATCCAATGCAGTGGTGATTGGTTCAGGATCGCGGGCACGCAATAATTTACCAATTAACTGCAATTGACGGCGACGTCCTTCACGTCTGATTTTCTGTGCCAGCTCAATGGCGGCCAGCAGATCTTCATCCAGAGGAATTCGCTCCAGTTGGTTTTTACTGAGTTCAACCAGCTCAGCCCCCAACTTTTTCAGTATTTCAGCATCCCGCTTAATTTCACTTTTACTGACCCAAATTATCTCTTCTTCTTCCTCTTCAGCAGGATAATTGTCGAGCCAATCTTCAGGCTGCTTTGCCATAATCGTTTTCCTTCTAAAAAGGCCGGATAAGGTGCGTTTTGGAGCATGACCTATCGTCCGGTGGGTGTTAACATCCTAATATTGTGTATTGTAACTGGGAAAATTGCCTGATTACCACCTCGGCATTCGTGTCATGAACCGAAAGTAGGCATTTTTTCTGACTAATTCTCTTTTTAATTCATTGGATTACGGTTAATTAATGATAGTCACTAATCAACAAATCGTAGAACAGCGTAAAACGTTGGAAGATGCGGTTGCCCATGCTCTGGAATTAGCGAAAGCAGGTTGTGATGCTGCGGAAGTTGCGGTTAATAAAACCACGGGAATTAGCGTCAGCACCCGTTTCAGTGAAGTCGAAAATGTTGAGTTTAACAGCGATGGCGCATTGGGGATCACGGTTTATCACCAGCAGCGCAAAGGGAGTGCTTCTTCTACGGATCTCAGCCCTGAAGCGATTGCTCGTACTGTGCAGGCCGCTATTGATATTGCTCGTTATACTTCTCCTGATCCTTATGCAGGCCCGGCGGATAAAGAGTTATTGGCATTTGAAGCACCTGATCTGGATCTTTTCCATCCTGCTGATCTGGATGCAGATAAAGCCATTGCTTTGGCTGCCCGTGCTGAACAAGCGTCATTGCAGGCAGATGAACGTATTACCAATACTGAAGGCGGAAGTTTTAACAGCCATTATGGTATTCGGGTATTTGGTAATAGTCATGGTATGCTGCAAAGTTACAGCTCAAGCCGTCATTCTATGTCAAGCTGTGTGATTGCCGAGCAAGATGGCACTATGGAACGCGATTATGCCTATACCGTGGGTCGCCATTTTGACGAGTTGCAATCACCTGAATGGGTTGGACAAGAGTGTGCTCGCCGTACGCTTTCCCGTCTGGGAGCGCGTAAGCTATCAACGATGAAAGCGCCTGTTATCTTTTCTGCGGAAGTGGCTACTGGGTTGTTCGGGCATTTGGTTGGCGCGATCAGTGGTAGCAGCATTTATCGTAAATCTTCTTTTTTGTTGGATAGTCTGGGCAAACAGATCTTACCTTCATGGCTGACGATTGAAGAGCATCCTCATTTACTGTGTGGATTGGCTTCAACGCCATTTGATAGTGAAGGTGTACGCACAATACCACGTGATATTGTTAAAGATGGTATTTTGCAGACTTGGCTGCTGACTTCCTATTCTGCCCGTAAGTTGGGAATGATAAACACAGGCCATGCCGGTGGAATTCATAATTGGCACATTGCAGGTCAAGGTCTGGATTTTGCTGGTTTGTTGCGTGAGATGGGAACTGGCCTGATCGTCACTGAGTTGATGGGACAGGGCGTTAGCGCTGTTACTGGTGATTATTCTCGTGGTGCATCCGGTTTTTGGGTCGAGAATGGCGAGATCCAATATCCGGTCAGTGAGATCACCATTGCAGGCAATTTGAAAGATATGTGGGCAAATATGGTGACAATTGGTAATGATATCGAAACACGCAGCAATATTCAGTGTGGTTCGGTGTTACTGCCGGAAATGAGTATCGCCGGTCAATAGGGATACTCAATCAACAGCAGCCAGTTCGGTTAACTGAGCTGGCTGGAAATCAGCGGTGATATTCACCAGCGGCTTCTGGTTGGTAAAGTATTTCCAATACTTTTATGCGTGTTTTTTCACCGTTTGGCAATTCCCATGTTATTTCATCATCTACCCGCAGACCCAGAAGAGCTGCACCCAAAGGAGCCATGACTGACAGATGTTTGGTGCTGTCTTGCAGGGCAGCAGGATAGACTAGTGTACGAATACGTTCTTCATTGCTACTCAGATCAATAAAACGAATTTCACTGTTCATTGTGACAACATCGGCAGGAATATCTACCGGAGCCACTATTTCAGCTCTATCCAACTCCTTGTTCAAAGCATCCGCAATACTGGTATTCGCAAATGCAGGTTGTTCTAACAGAGAGTCTAAACGCTCAGCATCCAGTTCATTAATAATGATTTTAGGTTTTTTCATACCACACTCCAAATTAGGCTCAATACAAAATAACACCCCGCATCGCAAGAAGGGGGTGTTATTTTCAAAGTGATTAAAATGATATTAGGCTGTTCTGCCGTGAAAATAAAGAGATCATGATCACGAACTGTTTTGTGTTGTTAATGAAATAAGGTTCATCAACACAGGTTAGAAGAAATAACCAGATATCATTGGGGCTGCTGATTAGAGTCCTGTAACAGCAATTTTAGGGTTGGTTTCTCCCCAAATGGAAGATAATTCAACAACGTGCATATCGCTCCATTTCTGGACATCAGACTGAGTAATTTCGTCGTTGCCTTGTTTACCGAAGATCACCACTTCGTCGCCAGCCTTCACGTCAGGCAGGTCAGTAACATCTACCATAGTAGTATTCATGGAAATGCTGCCCACAATTGGCGCACGGTGACCGTTGATCAAAACATAGGCTTTGTTTGACATTCTGGAGGTTAAACCATCAGAGAAACCAACTGGCAGGTTAGCGAGTTTGGAATCACGTTTCAGGATGTAAGTGTTGTCATAGCTGATACCATTACCTTTAGGATATGGTTTAACGGAAGCAACACGGGTTTTTACTTCAATCAGTGGCTTGAATTCTGGATGGCTGTTGGGTAGAACGCCATACAGGGCGCTACCCACGCGTGCCATGTCGAATTGTGCTTCTGGGATGCTCATTGATGCAAAAGAGCTTGATGCGTGCAGAGTGATTTCATCTCTTTCCAGGTTGGCAGTTTTGATCAACCAAGAAGTTTGTTCTTTGAAGTTTTTAATACTGTCACGAATTGTATTCAAATCGGTGAATGCATGGTGGCTCATCATGCCGACCAGTTTCAGGTTCGGTAATTGAATGATTTTCAGAGCTTCTTGTTTGCCTTGCTCTGTTTTCATTTCCAATCCATTGCGGCTCATGAGGCCTGTGTTCAGCATCAGATGGACGCTAATTTTTTTACCGTGTTTTTTGGCCAAGGCATCAATGGCCTTAGCGTGATTCAGATCACCTATCATCTCTTCCATGTCATAGCTCAGTGTGCTTTCGATTTCGCTCACATCGGCTGCGCGGACACGCATCAGTTGCCCTTTAAAACCGCTTTCACGTACGATGCGAGCTTCTTCATTACTGGTGATACCTACACAAGACACGCCAGTTTTAATGATAGATGGCATCAGTAGGTTGATACCATGACCATAAGCATCACCTTTCAGAATCGCACACATTTTGGTGTCTTTATTCAGTTTTTTTTGCAGTGTGTGGATATTATTTTCGAAAGTCGTGGTATTGACTTCAACCCAAGCATTATTGGTTGCTGCAACACTTTCTGCGTGAGTGTTATCTAAAGAGAGTTCAGGTGCTGCTTGAGCTGCTCCTTGGAATAGAGTCAGGCCAAGAACGACAGCGAGTGCGGTCTTATTAAAATTCATGAAGTAGGTCTCCAGTTTCGGATCTGTTTATATAATAATCAGTGTATAAATACCTCTTGATGATAAATATTTTTTAAATAATTTCATATGGTTAAATGTTATTGGGGTAATTTTAATTGTAATGGGGAGACTATTTGTAAATAGACATTATTATAAACTTAATTTATTGGTTAAGGTGTTAATATGCTCTTTTGGTCACGTATTCAACCTGTTGATGGTTGTGTATAATCGTCATTTTTTCGGAGAAACCACATGGCGACTGTTGAAGTAAAATGTCGATTTTGTCAGCAAACTGAATTCGTCAAAAAGTATGGCAAAGGTGAGGCAGGGCACCAACGCTACCGCTGTTTTTCCTGCAAGCGAACCTTCCAATTGGATTATGCCTATCGCGCGTGCCAAGCGGGTATAAAAGAACAAATTGTTGATCTTGCCATGAATAATGCGGGTATCCGTGATACGGCCCGTGCATTACATATCAGTATCAATGCTGTTGTCCGTGTTTTAAAAAACTTAAACCACGATGTGTAACGACACTCCCACTGGATAATGTCAACGTTCAGCTCATTTGTGAAGTTGATGAAGTATGGTCATTTATCGGGAATAAAAAATGCCAACGTTGGTTATGGTCTGCTTGGGAACCTCGTCTAAAGCGTATCATTGCCCATACGTTTGGAGCGAGAAGTAAAAAAACACTCAAGAAACTCCTCAAAAAACTGGCTTCGTTCAATGTTGTTTTCTGGTGTACCGATAATTTCAAGGCTTACAATCTATTACCAAAAAGCCAGCATCTTGTCGGAAAAACCTTCACTCAACGTATTGAGCGGGAGAATTTGACATTGCGAAACCGACTTAAGCGACTCAATCGTAAGACGTTGGGTTATTCAAAGTCACTGGAAATGCATGATAAAGTCATCGGTACTTTTATTGAACGTGAATACTATGTTTAGTGAATACTATGTTTAACATAAATCAACGGATTGAATACGTGACCGATAAAAAAGAAAAGATTTTATTCTTCGTTAAAGCCGGAATTGAACAAATTAACAATAGCTACCAATGCTTGCTGTTCATCTGGCCCACTGACTTCAACATCAATATGGCTGCCTTGTTCTGAGTCCAGCATCAGCATGGCAATAACGCTGTGGGCTTCTGCTTGGATATTATTTCTGTTGCGCAGAATGACCTGCGATTGAAACTGTAGTACAAGGTCATGCAGTTTCATCGCAGGTCGGGCATGCATTCCAAGCCGATTTTTAATTTCAAGCTGTTGTTTGATTGTCATGCTTCGCTTTACCGGTTGCTATTGTCGATTGCTATGAATTATACGATTTATAATTGTATTATTTATAACTGTGTTATTTACGTTTTTCCAGTGTGCGATGACGTGACTGCACGTTTTTGCCACGAGAACGAAAATAATCTGCCAACTGTTCTGCAACATAGACTGAACGGTGTTTGCCGCCTGTGCAACCAATGGCGACGGTCAGGTAGCTACGATTATTGGTTTCCAGCATGGGTAGCCAAAGTTCAAGATAGCTACGAGTCTGGTAAATGAAGTTATGAACTTCTGTATGACGATCTAAAAATGCTGCTACGGGACGATCCAAGCCTGTCATTGGGCGTAGTTTCGGATCCCAGTGAGGATTTGGCAGGAAACGCACGTCGAAAACATAATCTGCGTCAATTGGGATGCCATGTTTGAAGCCAAAGGATTCAAACACCATAGTTAATTCCCGTTCACGTTTGCCCAGTAAACGCGTCCTGAGCATTTCTGCCAGCTCATGAACGGACATTTCAGATGTGTCGATGATCAGATCAGCGCGTGAACGCAGTGGTTCAAGTAGATCGCTTTCTTGATCAATTGCACTTTCCAGTGACAGATTTTTGCTGGAAAGTGGATGCAAACGGCGAGTGTCACTGTAGCGACGGATAAGGGTATTGCGATCTGCATCAAGAAACAGTAGTTGCGGTGAAAAATTGTCAGGTAATTGCGTCAGCGCTTCTTCAAAAATTTCTGGCGACTCTGGCATATTCCTGACATCAATGCTGACCGCAGCTGAAATATCACGTTCAGCCAGTGTTGTTGCCAGCTCTGGCAACAACACAACCGGTAGGTTATCTACGCAATAGAAGCCCATATCTTCCAGTGCACGCAGAGCGACGGATTTCCCTGAACCTGAACGACCACTGACTATCATTAGCACCATGGGGTGACTCTCCTAAATGTTTACAATTGTAATCGCTAATTATTCAGTAATGATTTTATATAATTCTTCATCACTCAGCGCTGAACGCAGGCGGCGGCAAAGATTTTTATCTGCAAAGCGTTTTGCAATCAATGATAGTGTGTGTAAATGGGTCTGGCACTGATCTGAGGGCACCAATAAAGCGAACAGTAAGTCAACAGGTTGATTATCGATGGCATCAAAGCTAATGGGTTGCTCCAGACGCAAAAATACCCCAACAGCACCATTCGAACTCTCTTTATCCAATTTACCGTGAGGAATCGCAATTCCGTTACCAATCCCTGTTGTGCCTACTTTTTCTCGGGAAAGAATAGCCTCAAATACGGTGTTTTCGGATACTCTAAGCTGTTTTGATGCTAGTTCGCTGATAATCTCTAAGGCGCGCTTTTTACTCGAGCAGGGTACGTTGTTGCGTGTACATGGGGGTAAAAGCACTGATCTTAGTGGTAAATCTGTTTCGTTGTTCATTTTTTTATTCACTTAGGGCCTTATGATACCAGATGACTGATTAGCCATCTGGTATTGATGCACTGCACTAGAACCAGACTATAGCGCGTTCTATATAGTATATAGATCGAAAGATCGAACTATGGCGCGATAGAAGGTGTAATTAATAATGTAATAAATAGAACAGTGATGATCTTATGATAGCCCCGTTGTCTGAAAGCTATTAATAATGTTGTCTCAATTTACTTTTGTGTTTGGTCAATTGACGCGCCAGCTTATCTACCAGTACATCAATTGCTGCATACATGTCTTCATGCTCTGCGGTTGCATGCAACTCACCTCCATTAACATGTACCGTAGCTTCGGCGATTCTTTCCACCTTTTCCACCCGGAGTATGACCTGGATGAGGTTAATTTTATCGAAATATTGATTCAATTTACCGCATTTGCTGTTCACAATGTTGCGAAGGGCATCTGTGATTTCAATATTGTGACCTGTAACATTGAGTTGCATGGTTTTGAGTTGCATAGTGTTTTCCTTCTCTGTGTTGTTCAAACCAATTTTTTACGTTGGTTTGAAGGCGGGATGGATAACGACTCTCTATATTTAGCAACAGTCCGACGAGCTACTTGAATACCTTGTTCAGCGAGTATGCTAGCCAATTTACTGTCGCTAAGTGGCTTGGCCGGGTTTTCTGCCGCGACCAGTTTTTTCACCAGAGCACGTATCGCGGTAGAAGAGGCTTCACCTCCACTATCAGTATTAACGTGGCTGGAGAAAAAATATTTAAGTTCAAAGATCCCTCGTGGACTATACAGGTACTTCTGTGTTGTCACACGAGAAATGGTGGACTCATGCATGTCAACTTGGTAAGCGATATCAGCTAGTACCAGTGGCTTCATATGTTCATCACCATATTCAAAAAAACTTTGCTGTCGTTCAACAATACAGCTGGCGACTTTCAATAATGTTTCATTACGGCTTTCGAGGCTTTTGATCAGCCACTTAGCCTCTTGCAAGTTATTGCGTATGAACAGGCTGTCACTTTCATTATTGGCCCGTTGCCCCAGTGCTGCATAATGTTGGTTGATTCGCAGACGGGGAATGCTATCGGTATTTAACCTGACTTGCCAGCTTTCATTTTCTTTCTGCACCAATACATCTGGAATAACATATTCTGATTCACCAGCATTGACTACCAAGCCCGGTTTTGGCTCCAGTGATTGAATGATATCAATTGCTCCTTTCAGGGCACTCTCTTTTAATTTGCTCTGACGTAATAAATTACGAAAGTCCCGATTTCCCAGTAGTTCAAGGTACTTGCTGACAATAAGTCTGGTTTCATTCAGATGAGGTGTCTCTGACGGCAGCATTGAAAGCTGGATAAGCAAGCATTCGCGTAAGTCACGGGCGGCAACCCCAATCGGTTCAAAGTGCTGTATGCGCTTAAGGACGATTTCGACTTCTTCCAAAGTCAGTTCATCATCACCAATACTGGCAAGGATATCTTCAATGGAAATGGTCAGGTATCCAGTGTCATCAATTGCATCAATGATTGAAGTGGCGATGGCAGCGTCCGTTTCAGTAAATGGCGTCAATTTTGCCTGCCACATGAGATAATCTTGCAGTGTTTGGGTGGTTTCCCCCTGATATACAGGGAAGTCATCAGCGCTATAATCACTGCTGGTTCCTGAAGGCGTGCCAGCAGTGTAAATTTCATCCCAACTGGCATCCAGTGGCAACTCTTCAGGCATATTCTTCTGTTCAAGTGCTTCGCGGGTATCCATGACATCAGTTTCCGCATCAGAAGGTGGCTGATTTTCCACTTCCTGATGTGGGTCATTCTGTTCAAGCAGAGGGTTGTTTTCCAAAGCTTGCTGAATCTCCTGCTGAAGCTCAAGCGTAGATAGTTGCAACAAACGGATGGCTTGCTGGAGTTGCGGCGTCATCGTCAATTGCTGACTGAGCCTGAGTTGCAAACTTTGCTTCATAGCGTTACCACTTTCTCCTTAATCTAGCCTGAATGGTTCCTTGAATCGCACCTGACAGAAGGATGAAAGCTAAAGGCGGAAGCCTTCACCCAGATAGACGCGTTTGACCTGCTCGTTATTCAGGATGTCATTCGGGGCTCCGTGGGCAATCAAGTGGCCTTGACTGACGATATAAGCACGTTCGCAGACATCCAGTGTTTCACGGACATTGTGGTCAGTAATCAGGACACCTAATCCGTAATCCCGCAGGTGCTGAATGATCTTTTTAATATCCAGTACGGAAATTGGATCAACACCAGCAAAAGGTTCATCTAACAGGATGAATTTAGGATTGGCAGCCAGTGCACGGGCAATTTCCACACGACGGCGTTCACCACCGGAAAGTGATTGCCCAAGACTGTCACGCAGGTGGGAGATGTGAAATTCTTCCAGCAACTCTTCTGCTCGTTCTTTTCTCTGTTCTTGAGTCAGATCTTTACGGATCTCCAGTACAGCCATCAAATTGTCGAGTACACTCAAACGACGGAAGATAGACGCTTCCTGAGGCAAGTAACCTATCCCGCGGCGTGCTCGTTCATGCAGGGGCAGCAGACTGATATCTTCTTCATCAATGGTGATAGAGCCGGCATCACGTGGGACAATGCCGACAACCATGTAGAACGTGGTCGTTTTACCTGCACCATTGGGGCCAAGTAAGCCAACAATTTCCCCTGACTTCACGTTCAGGCTGACATTCTCAACGACCTTACGGCCTTTATATGCTTTCGCCAGATTTTCTGCGTTTAATATTGCCATATTAGTATTGCCACAATTGTATTGTCATCAGTCGTTATTTACCCTTTTTATGCGTATCAGCGCCGTGGGCACTGGGGGTTTTTTCCTGTAGTTGGGCAGGTAACAGGACGGTGGTAACGTGTTTACCTTTATCACTAAAGGCTTCCATCTGTTGTGTTGGGACCAGATAAGTGATTTTATCGCCTTTGATATTGCTGTCTAGCTGTTCAAGGTAGGCGTTACCTGTCAGGGTGAACAGCTCTTTATCCATCTCATAGCGCATCTTTGATGCATGACCTTTAAGAGGTTTGCCATCATCCTGCATTTGGTAAAAAGTGGCAGGATTACCGTAAGCTTCAACGACTGTTTTGTTAGCATCACCTTCCGGGCGGGTAACAACGACTTTATCTGCATGAATATCGATTGTGCCTTGTTTTACGATAACACTATCCGTAAATGTGGCAATGTTTCCCGTTAAATCCAGAGACTGTCTTGCTGAGTCGATGGTAATGGGTTTTTTTGTATCATCTTTCAAGGCCAGTGCGGGCAGGCTGACTGCAAACAATGTACTGGCAATAACGGTATTACGGATTAGGTTGTTCATGTGGAATCTCATATCGAGTGGACACTTTTTCAATCAGTTCAGCAGTTTTGTTTCGCAGATTGCCACGCATTTTCATGCCAACAGATTTTAAACCGACGCCAATGATAGTAGCTTGGTCATCGGATACGACATCTTGTGTTGTGAGATTGACAGTCGCGTTATCTGTTGTGATCCGCTGCAATTGTGATGCATCGGTCAGGCTATCCACTTGGACATCCCCATACAGATAGAGCATGTTATCTTTGGTCAGTTTGGCCTTATTAGCGCGTACTGCCCATGTGGCTATCAGGGTTCCGGGGGAGCCATTCGGGTCAAATGTTGTCAATACGGGGTTGGTAAACCAAGTCAGTTTCGTTTCCGTATAGTTTTTAACATCGTCAGCGACCAGTTTGTAAGCCAGCTTACCTGTCGGATCATAGACAAAAGTGACCGCTTCCTTTGTTTGATAAGTGGGATAACCATCATCTACGATCGGTGATGAGGCATCATCATTGACATTCGATAAATTCCAGCCAATCAGCGCAAGCGCGATCAGTGCCAATATTGCGATTAGCCAGGATTGAATTTTACTCATTCTTTTTTCAGTTTTAATTTATATGGATAACCCTTTGGCATCTTCTAGCTTATTCTGAGCGAAGAGCACCAAATCACAAAGTTCCCTGACTGCACCACGACCGCCGGCAATCTGAGTTACATAATCTGCTTTCGGCAACAGTAATGGATGGGCATCTGCAACTGCAACAGATAATCCAACTTGTGCCATGACAGGCCAGTCAATAAGGTCATCACCAATATAGGCGACTTGCTCTGACCGTAATGCTAGTTTATCCAACAGTTCTTTATACGCCAAAACCTTATCGTTTTGGCCTTGGTAAAGATGTGTAATACCCAGTGTATCTGCACGATTTTTCAGCAATTTTGCTTTGCGGCCAGTAATGATGGCAACTTCAATACCAGAAGTGATTAAACAACGGATGCCATAACCATCACGAACGTTAAAGGCTTTCAGTTCTTCGCCTTCATTGCCCATGTAGATAAGCCCATCAGACATTACACCATCAACATCACAAATCAGAAGACGAATTTGACGGGCTTTTTCAATAATTACTTTGTTTACTGGGCCATAACAGGTATCCAGGTACTCTTTTTGACTCATTAAGAAATTCTCTTGAGATTGATATCATGCTTATGTATATCAGTTTACTTACTTTATACGACTCCAGCCTGCAAAAGATCGTGCATGTGTAGTACGCCAAGTAATTTGTTACCTTCTGTAACCAATAGTGAGGTGATGTGGCGTGATTGCATTAGGTTTAAGGCATCAACCGCCAGTGCGTTCGGTTTGATGTGGATGCCACCCGTAGTCATGACATCGGAGATTTTTGCATTATTTAAATCAATGCCCATATCGAAAACACGGCGCAAATCACCATCAGTAAAAATACCGCAGATTTGCATGTCATCATCACAGATAACTGTCATACCCAATTTTTTGCGGGTGATTTCCACCAAAGCCTCACGCAGCGTTGCTGTACGGGAAACATGAGGAATATCATCACCTGTGGCCATTAGATCGTTGGTCAGCAGCAGAAGTTTACGCCCGAGTGCACCGCCGGGATGAGAGAGGGCGAAGTCTTCGGCAGTAAAGCCGCGGGCTTGCAAAAGCGCAAGGGCCAATGCATCGCCCATGACGAGTGTTGCGGTGGTGCTGGTGGTGGGAGCCAACCCCAATGGACAGGCTTCTTGTGGCGTTTTAATGCACAAGTGGATGTCGGAGGCTTTGCCCATGCTGCTGTCGTGATTGTTTGTCATACAGATGAGCGAGACTTTTTGTCGCTTGAGAACAGGGATTAATGCCAGAATCTCATTTGATTCACCCGAATTGGAAATAGCCAGAACGATGTCTTTTGATGTTACCATGCCGAGATCGCCATGGCTGGCCTCTCCAGGATGAACAAAGAAAGAAGGCGTACCGGTACTGGCAAATGTTGCAGCGATTTTTCGCCCAATATGACCGGATTTACCCATCCCCATCACAATAACTTTCCCTTCACAGTCAAACATTAATTCACAAGCTTGGCTGAAATCGTCATTAATATATTGCTCTAGGCTAGCCAGCCCTTCGAGTTCAATATGTAATACTTGCTTACCTGCTTGCTGAAAATCGATCTTAGGCATGTTTTACTTCCCACTCTTTTCCCATTCAATCGGTAATTACTCAGTACCGTGATAATTAGAAACAAAAAGTACGATAAAATAAGCGATAAAACAGCCCAATAACAAGATGCCATTCAATCGGTTTAATTTATGCTTTCTTCCCAGACAAAATACGGTGAATAGTATACTGGCTGCTATCATGACCCAAAAATCCCGATAAAATGCTTCATCTGCAATGGTGCTGGGGGAAAGTATGGCGGGGACGCCCAGAACAAGTGTCACATTGAAGACGTTCGAGCCAATCATATTGCCTACTGCCATGTCATTTTCGCCTTTTATGGCCGCAGTAATGGTGGTAGCAAGTTCAGGCAGGCTGGTTCCCACAGCAAGAATTGTCAGGCCAATAACCAGTTCACTGACACCATAAATACGAGCAATAGCGGTTGCATTATCAATGACCATGCGGGTGGAAATGGGAAGAATAATTAAACCCAAGACAACCCAAAGAAGCGCAATGCCTTTGTTGCCTTCAACAGGTAATTCTGAATTCCGTTCTTGGGTATAGCTATCAATACCATTATGTTGAGATAAAGCGGTCTTTTTTATCATCAGTGAGATAAATAAGACGGCTGAAAGCACTAAAAGAATACCATCCAGACGGCTCAGGTATCCATTCGACAGCTGATACCCTGCAAATGCGGTGATTGCCAGCATCAGGGGAACTTCTTGCCGCAGAATTTCTGATTTTACCCTGATTGGCCTAATGATAGCTGCCGCTCCTGCAATTAACAGCAAGTTGGTAATATTGGAACCAATTGCATTGCCCACAGCCATATTCGGCAATCCGTCTAAACTTGCTGTGACTGACACCATCAGCTCTGGCAATGAGGTTCCGACTCCCATAATGACCAAGCCGACAATAAAAGGGGGAATCTTCATGGCACGGGCAAAAACGGCCGCACCATAAACTAATCTATCCGAACTATATACCAGTAAAATCAACCCAGTAATGAGCAGTACAATAGTCAGAAACATAGAGTGTTCCTTAAATAAGATTTATTCCGAGCATAATGCTAATGATGGTTGATTTTTAAACATGGAACGTTTATTCAGCTAGACTTATACATTCTGACGATCAAGCGATAAAAAGTAAAATTTGTCACAACTTTGCTAACGCAAATTAGGCAATTTTTTGTAGTATGCATTATTACTGATTTAAATACAGTAAATGAAGACAGTTCTATTAACGGTTAGGGGCTACCAATAATGAGTCAACAAACAGCAAATCTTATTGAGATCTGCGGTATGCATTTCACCCGGGGACAACGCCTGATTTTTGCTGATATTAATCTGACCGTTCCGAAAGGAAAAATTACCGCCATTATGGGGCCTTCTGGTATAGGAAAAACCACATTACTGCGTCTGATTGGAGGGCAAATTCGCCCTGAATGCGGTGAGATCTGGTTTGATGGTGATAATATTCCAGCATTGTCCCGTCCACGCCTTTATGCTGCCCGCAAGAAAATGAGCATGTTATTTCAGTCAGGTGCTTTATTCACTGATCTGAATGTTTTTGACAATGTGGCTTTTCCCCTGCGTGAGCATACCCAACTGCCTGAAGAATTGATTCACACAACTGTGATGATGAAGCTGGAGGCGGTAGGATTGCGTGGTGCTGCGCATTTAATGCCATCGGAACTCTCTGGGGGCATGGCAAGGCGAGCAGCATTAGCAAGGGCAATTGCACTCGATCCTGACTTAATCATGTTTGATGAACCTTTTGTCGGTCAAGATCCCATCACGATGGGCGTTTTGGTGAAGCTGATCGATGAGCTTAACCATGCGCTTGGTGTTACGTGTGTTGTCGTTTCCCATGATGTACCTGAAGTACTGAGCATTGCCGATTATGCTTATATTGTGGCTGAACAGAAAGTGATCGCAGAAGGTACTCCAGATCAATTGAGAATGAATCAGGATCAACGGGTACGGCAGTTTCTTGATGGTATTGCTGACGGGCCTGTACCTTTCCGTTTCCCTGCCGGGGATTACAAAACTGAGTTATTAGGATAATGGAATGTTGATATTAACACGGGTATTGGCGGCAATAGGCCGACGTACGATTGAGATTACTGCTTCATTCGGCCGTGCGGGTTTTATGTTGTTTAGAGCAATCATTGGTAAGCCAGAGCCTGCCAAGCAATGGGCACTATTGCGTCAGCAACTTTACAGCGTGGGTGTTCAATCACTTCTGATTATTGTGGTTTCAGGATTGTTTATTGGCATGGTTTTGGCCTTGCAGGGTTATTTGGTTTTGAGCACATTTAGTGCGGAAGGCAGCCTCGGCATGATGGTAGCGTTATCACTGCTGCGTGAACTGGGGCCTGTGGTGACAGCACTATTGTTTGCGGGGCGAGCGGGTTCAGCTTTGACCGCAGAAATTGGTTTGATGAAAGCCACGGAACAAATTTCCAGTCTGGAAATGATGGCTGTTGACCCACTGCGCCGAGTTATTGCCCCGCGTTTTTGGGCTGGGTTTATTAGCATGCCTTTGCTTTCCTTAATCTTTGTTGCTGTAGGGATTTTGGGAGGAGCAATGGTCGGTGTCGATTGGAAAGGCATTGATGGCGGCTTTTTCTGGTCGTCCATGCAATCTGTGGTGGAATGGCAAAAAGATTTGCTCAACTGTTTTCTCAAGAGTGTCGCTTTTGCAATTACGGTAACGTGGATTGCACTGTTCAATGGTTATGACGCTATCCCAACATCGGAAGGGATCAGCAGGGCGACGACACGCACGGTAGTACATGCGTCGTTGGCGGTATTGGGTTTGGATTTTGTGCTGACAGCACTGATGTTTGGGAACTAAGTCGATGCAAAGCAAGAGAAATGAAATTTGGATTGGGGCTTTTATCTTGATTGCGTTGGCTGCAATCATTTTTTTATGTCTGAAAGTTGCAGATATCCGGGCTTTCGGTAGCCAGCCAACTTATCGTGTATATGCTGCTTTTGGTAATATCGGTGGCTTGAAAGTCCGTTCACCGGTGAAAGTTGGCGGAGTTGTGATTGGTCGAGTGCAGAGAATCTGGCTGGATCATAAAACCTACACGCCGCAAGTTGAATTGGATATTTTCATGCAATATGACAATATTCCAAATACCAGTTCGCTTTCTATCCGAACCTCAGGGCTGTTGGGGGAGCAATATATTGCCCTCAATATCGGGTTTGATGACCCTGATTTAGATACTTCCATGCTGAAAGATGGAGATCGTATTGAGGATACTAAGCCTGCGATGGTACTTGAAGATTTGATTGGTCAGTTCTTGTATAAGAGTAGCGGAAATCAGGAAAAATCCTCTTCGGTACCGGCACAAGCACACTAACCAGCAATCCACTGCTTAGGAGAAATGCACTTATGTTTAAGCGATTACTTATGGTTGCGTTGTTGGTGGTTGCACCATTGGCCAGCGCTGCAGATCAAACCAATCCCTACTTATTGATGAAGGATGCCGCTGAAAAAACGTTTACCCGTTTGAAGAAAGAACAACCTCAGATTCAGGCAAATCCAGAAGTCTTGCGCCAAATAGTGCATCAGGAGTTGATGCCTTATGTGCAGGTCAAATATGCAGGAGCATTGGTTTTGGGGCCTTACTACAAACAAGCGACACCTGAGCAGCGTGATGCTTATTTCAAGGCGTTTGAATCCTATCTGGAGCAGGCATATGGTCAGGCTTTGGCTATGTATCACGGACAAAATTACCAAATTGCACCAGAACAGCCATTGGGTGATAAATCCATAGTGGCAATTCGTGTCACGATTATTGATCCTAATGGGCAACCACCAGTTCGCTTAGATTTTCAATGGCGTAAAAATAGTAAAACAGGTAATTGGCAGGCTTACGACATGATTGCGGAAGGCGTGAGCATGATCACGACCAAGCAGAATGAATGGGTGGATATCCTGCGTCAGAAAGGAATAAATGGTCTGACTGAACAATTGACCATCAGCGCGAAAGCCCCGATCACTTTAGAAAAGAAAAAGTGATATGGAAAAAGCACTTTTGATAGCGGCATGATGAGTAAAGAACATGATGAGTAAAGAAAAAGTCAATCAGGAAACTATTGATTGGGAAAAGAGAGGCAATACATTGTTTCTGAAAGGCACATTGGATCGTGATAGTTTGCTTCCTCTTTGGCAACAAAAAGATCGTATTCTGGAGGGAATTGACAATATTGATGTTTCCTCGCTTAATCATGTGGACTCTACGGGGTTGGCTCTGTTTGTCCGATTAAAGGGGGAATATCAACAACGTGACAGGATACTGACATTTTCAGGCGTCAGTGAACGTTTAAATACGTTGATAACGTTGTATGGCCTGCAAACTCTTCTTGGCGATAATCAGCTGAAAGTGTAATTCCTTTTTTTTGATAATCAGCGCCCTTGTAAGCCATAAACTTACAGGGGCGTTATTTTCTAACAACGAATGTGAGCAATTTATGGATACTAATGAAATTAAAAAAGTATTGATGGAAAACCTGGCACTTGATGAAGTTATCGTTAGCGGTGATGGCAGCCATTTTCAGGTTATTGTTGTTGGTGCACTTTTTGATGGTCTGAGCCGGGTTAAACAACAGCAGACTGTTTACGCTCCTCTAATGGAATACATTGCTGATAACCGTATTCATGCGTTGTCAATTAAAGCCTATACTCCTACGCAGTGGCAGCGAGACCGCAAGCTTCAGGGATTTTGAGGCTGTTTGCCTCGCCGTGAACAGCACACTTTGAATTAAACAAGAGAATTATGACAGATGGATAAATTTTGTGTGAAAGGGCCTACCTGCCTATCGGGAGAGGTTATTATTTCCGGGGCAAAAAATGCCGCATTACCAATTATGTTCGCAGCGCTATTGGCAGAAGAGCCAGTTGAACTACAGAATGTTCCTGAATTGAAAGACATTGATACCACTATCAAACTGCTCAATCGTTTGGGAACTAAAGTAGAACGTAATGGTTCTGTTTTTATTGATGCCAGCGGGGTCAACGAATATTGTGCCCCTTATGAGCTGGTCAAGACAATGCGAGCTTCCATCTGGGCATTGGGGCCATTGGTGGCGCGTTTCGGTCAGGGGCAAGTTTCTTTACCGGGTGGTTGTGCTATTGGGGCTCGTCCTGTTGATCTTCATATTATTGGATTGGAACAGCTTGGTGCGAAAATCGTACTGGATGAAGGTTATGTCAAAGCCACTGTGGATGGTCGCTTGAAAGGTGCCAGCATTGTTATGGATAAAGTCAGCGTTGGGGCAACGGTGACTATCATGACTGCAGCTACATTGGCAGAAGGCACAACCATTATTGAAAACGCCGCGTGTGAGCCTGAAATTGAAGATACAGCTAATTTCCTCAATATGCTGGGAGCAAAAATCAGCGGAGCGGGCACCAATCGCATTGTGATTGAAGGGGTCGAGCGTTTGGGGGGCGGTGTTCATCGAGTTCTGCCTGATCGTATCGAAACGGGCACTTTCTTGGTCGCTGCTGCAATTTCTCGTGGTAAGGTGATTTGTCGTCACGCGCAACCAGATACCTTGGATATTGTTTTAGCCAAACTGCGTGAGGCAGGGGCAGACATCAAAGTGGGTGAAGACTGGATTAGCCTTGATATGCATGGTCAGCGGCCGAAGTCAGTGACATTCCGTACTGCACCACATCCGGGTTTCCCGACTGATATGCAGGCGCAATTCAGCTTATTGAACATGGTTGCAGATGGTGTAGGCATGATCACCGAAACCATTTTTGAAAATCGCTTCATGCATATCCCTGAATTGATTCGCATGGGTGCATGGGCTGAAATTGAGAGTAATACAGTACTGTGTCATGGCGTTGAAAAATTGTCTGGTGCTCAGGTAATGGCGACTGATTTGCGGGCTTCTGCCAGTTTAGTATTGGCTGGCTGCATTGCCGAAGGAACGACAATCGTAGAGCGTATTTATCATATTGACCGTGGTTACGAGCACATTGAAGATAAGCTGCGTGGTCTTGGAGCAAATATTGAACGTATTAAGGCTTCTGATTAAACGGAATTAATATTTCTCCTCGCCCAACGTGTGTTAGTAGTCTTGTGTGGGCGAGGAGTGAATAAGGTCAGACAATTGGAGTTTTTTTCATCGATCTGCCGTGTCCGTTTTAGTAATCATCAAACTCATCGATTGTGACGTTAAATGTGAGGGAAGTGCCATCGCGCAATACAGTGACAGGCACAACGCTACCTGGGGCTATTTCTGCGACTTGATCCATCATTTCGGCTGGTGAAATTGCAGGCTGGTGGTTAACTCTGGTAATGATATCTCCCACTCTAATACCCGCTTTTTCAGCAGGGCTGTTTGATTTGATCTGGAAAACACGTACCCCTTTGATTTGATTTATGTTATTTCCTGATGAGCGGATGTTGAGTAACTCTTGCGAGGTGATACCTATATATCCTCTGATGACGCGTCCATCACGGATCAATTTATGCATGATTGTTGTAGCTAGCTTTGTTGGAATGGCAAATCCCAATCCTTCCGGTGTGATGCCAAATTCTGACTTATCGAACGTCAACGTATTGATGCCAACTAATTCTCCTTGAGTATTGACCAAAGCACCACCAGAGTTGCCTTTATTAATTGATGCGTCTGTTTGCAGGAAATTCTGGCGACGTGTTTGACTAAGACTTACACGCCCAGTTGCGCTGATAATGCCTTGTGTAATAGTTTGTCCCAGATTGTACGGATTGCCGATGGCTAACACGATATCTCCCACATGAGGGACTCGTTCAGGGTTAATTGGGATCACGGGAAGGTTTTTGGCTTTGATTTTTAAGACTGCCAGATCCGTTGGGCTATCTGAACCAACTAGCAGTGCTTCATAAAAGCTTCCATCTTGTAATGCGATAATGATGGGACCTGCTTTATTGATGACATGTCTATTAGTGAGAATATAGCCCTGTTCACTCATAATGACACCAGAACCCAAGGGGTGAATTTCCCGGCTTTCATGGGAAAAACTTCCCATATTACTGCTGTAAATATTAACTACAGCAGGGGCAGCCCGGCGCACTGCTTTGCTGAAACTTGATATTCTATCGCTGCTGTTGCCGCCGCTCAGGAGATTTTTTAAGCCACTGGGGCGCAGAGATGGTATAGCGACCAGCAAAATAGCTGCAATCAATAAGCCTATGAGTATAGAGCGCAATAACTTGATCAGCATGGCATTATTCAGTAATAAATGATTGAAAGAAGGATAGCATAGAAGTGAACAGACACAGCATCATACTGTGCCTGTCATGGATATTATACTTTTTGTTACCTTGCAAGTTGCTGCTTTGTTGGCTGTGTCGCAACTTGAAATCTATTGGGTAGGTTGTGTTCTTTAGACTCAATAGGTTAATTACGCAGTAACAGATAAATATTATCGTCACCACGTAAAACGTTCAAGGCGATAACGGAAGGCTTCTCTTCAGTGATCTTACGTAATTCACTGATATTCCGCACACGCACATTGTTGGCACCAACAATTAAGTCATTCTTCTGTAAACCAAACATTGCCGCAGGCGAGTTCGGGGTAATTGAATCCACTTTGATGCCTTGAGTATTTTTTATGGTGCCATTGCTCAGGGACGCTCCTTGCAGGGCGATACTCAGTTTTTCCGCTTTGGTTGACTTGCCATCACTGTTATCAAGTGCTACGGTTACTTCAAGTGGCTTCCCTTTACGCAGCAGGCCAATTCTGATTTCTTTGCCTACAGCGGTTGTACCAATCTTCGCTCGCAATTCAGCAAAGCTATTAATTTTTTTGCCATCAAAGGAAACCAGCACATCTCCTGGTTTAATACCTGCTTTCGCGGCGGCCGATTTAGGAATCACTTCACTGACAAATGCTCCTTGCTGTGCTTCAACTTTGAGTGCTTGGGCAATGTCGGATGTCATCTCAGTTCCTTTGATACCGAGTATGCCGCGTTTGACTTCTCCATGTTCAATAAGCTGCGTTGCAAGGGTCTTGGCCATATTGCCGGGGATGGCAAAACCAATACCGACATTACCGCCACCGGGGGCGATAATAGCGGTGTTAATGCCGATCAACTCCCCTTTCAGATTAATCAATGCGCCACCGGAGTTACCACGGTTAATGGAGGCATCGGTCTGGATAAAGTTTTCTAAACCTTCCAAATTCAAGCCGCTGCGACCCAGAGCGGAAATGATGCCAGATGTAACTGTTTGCCCCAATCCAAATGGGTTACCGATTGCGACAGCGTAATCTCCAACGTGCAGTTTGTCGGAATCAGCGAATTTAATGGCGGTCAGGTTTTTGGCGTTTTGCAATTGTAAAAGTGCAATGTCAGTTTGTGGATCACGCCCAATGAGTTTTGCTGAATATTCACGACCATCATTTAATTGAACACGTATTTTATTTGCATTATCAATAACATGATTATTGGTCAACATATAGCCTTTATTGGCATCAATAATAACGCCTGAGCCTAGCCCCTTGAATGGGCGGCTTCTTTGTTCTTGCGGGGGAAAAGCTGGCCCGAAGAAGAACTGGAAATCGTCGGGTAATTGAAGCCGTTGGTTTTGTTGTACTTCTGTACCTGAGGTATGAACCGTGACAACAGAAGGAAGCACTTTTTCCAGCATGGGGGAGAGACTGGGTAATTCTTGAGAGGCCATTGCAGCAGGTAAGGCTGCATTACTTACCACTGGAATTGAAGCTAAAGACAGTCCAATACTAATAGCGAGTGCGCTGAGCAATGTATTTTTTCTTTTCATGAATACGTTCTCTTAATACCTAAGCTAGAAAATTAAATTTTACTTAAGATACCTATCCTGTCCGGGTATGTAGCTGCCTCAGAAATTACGCGTATTTGGATAGGCTCTAAGCCTAATTGTTTCAATGCTGTTATGACTACCAACTATTCATCAAAGTTCACTAATAAAGTAGTTTAAATAAACTTCTTTACAGGTATTTACGTGAATTAGAAATAAAAAAACAAAATTTTTGCTGCTGGATTCTGGATGAAGAATCACAACAGAAAACCGTGGCATTCATCGTTGCCACGGCAAGGTTCATTATTATTTCTTATCTTGGATTGGGCGGAATAGACCAGAGGCACCCTCAGAATAATCCCGTGGAGGCATGTTAGCAGTCGCTTTATTTGTCTCAGCTTCGGATTCGCTCAGACAGTAATTGAAAGGATTATCTTGTACTGGCATGTTGGGCATCAAGTCATTGGAACTTTTAGCCATGTGCTGATACAACTGACGATAATCGCGCGCCATATTATCAAGTAATTCAGCACTGCGGGCGAAATGGCTGACCAGCTCTTTACGGTACTCTTCCAATTCAGTCCGATTTTTCTCTAATTCAGCTTGTAGCGCATTTTGTTGGCGTAGCTTGGAGCTGCCAAAGCGGACAGCCAGCGCGCCGATGATAAAACCAATGATTAATCCGATCAGTGCATATTCCCAGGTCATGGCAACTCCTTTAGTAACATCATTGTTCTGCAATGTTTTACAATCAATATTGTTCGCAATCTATTAGAGCTTTATCCCATTAGGCAGTTCTATTTGCAAGGATATACGCTTACTGGGATAGGCTCTTGGTATCTTGACTATCACTATAACCGTTAATTTAGTCAGAGTGGAATATTGATTATCATTTAATTAATTTATCTATTGCCTAATATATTAATTTTATACGGATTTACCAAAGTATGTAGTCAAAAATTCGTAGCCAAAAGCATCTATACCCAATGGATTTCAAGATGTATCGCGGCTGCAAGGGAACGAATCCCCGGGAGCATAGATAACTATGCGACCGGGGTGAGTGAGCGCAGCCAACAAAGAGGCAACTTGAAAGACGAAGGGCATATACTCAATAGATTTCGAGTTGCTGTGCGACGGTAAGCGCTGCGAGCGTAGCCAACAGAGCTGTAACATACGATACGCACTGAGAATAAAAAATTTTAAGGATTGTCACTTTCATGTCACCGATTACACCTTCATTTCTCTATCAAGCAGCGCTGTCTGATGGTCAGTATCAACCTGACGAAGTACAACGCAATACTGTTGAACGTCTCGATATCATATATCGTGACCTCATCAATGTCCGATCTTGTCATACTCCTCAACCCAATGGGTTGAAAGGCATATTGGGTAAGTTGTTTGGTCGGCAATCCCCTGAGCAGTATCGTCCTGTTCAGGGACTCTATATGTGGGGAGGGGTAGGACGTGGAAAAACGTGGTTGATGGATATGTTTTTCCAGAGCTTGCCTACTGAGCGGAAACTGCGTCTCCATTTTCACCGTTTTATGCTGCGGGTACATGAAGAATTAACAGTTTTACAAGGAAATGAAAACCCTTTGGAGGTAGTCGCTGATGGTTTCAAGGAACAGACGGATATACTCTGTTTTGATGAGTTTTTTGTGTCTGACATTACGGATGCCATGATCCTCGGTACATTGCTGGAGGCTCTGTTTGCACGGGGCATTGCCTTGGTGGCAACATCCAACATTCCACCTGATGAACTATATCGAAATGGATTGCAGCGTGCGCGGTTCCTGCCTGCCATTGAGCAGATTAAAAAATATTGTGATGTCATGAATGTTGATGCAGGTATCGATTATCGTTTACGGACACTTACACAGGCTCACCTTTATTTGACACCATTAACGGAACAGAATCGGCAGGAGATGCGTCATATGTTCCAGCGTTTGGCTGGGCGAGCAGGAGAGCCGAATCCTGTATTGGAGATCAATCATCGCAACATGCCTGCAATCAGTAGTGTTGATGGAGTATTGGCCATCCATTTCAAAACATTGTGCGAAGATCCCCGCAGCCAGTTGGATTACATTGCTTTGTCGAAGCTCTATCATTCTGTTTTGTTGCATGATATGCCAATCATGACGGCATCGGATGAAAGTGCGGCACGGCGTTTCATTGCATTAGTGGATGAATTCTATGAGCGTCAGGTAAAACTCATCATCAATGCTGATGCGCCGATGGAACAGATTTATCAAGGTGAGTTGCTGACGTTTGAATATCGACGTTGCCTGTCTCGATTGCAGGAAATGCAGAGTGAGGAATACCTGAAACTTCCGCATTTGCTCTGATTTATTTCCCCCTGCGGATGCTAATGCATGAAAGTAATATCAACCAATAGGATAATTATTGAATTTGGGGTCGATTTTTTATGATGAGTTCTCTATAATCTTGCGACCCCACGTTACAGCAGGTTTTTTTTCCCAAAAAACTTGCATTAGTGCCGGCATAGGCTATTCGAAGGGGTAGGTTTGCTGGACATGAGTCGTGTGAACCTCCAAAAAGTTTCTGAACATCGAGTGTTCACCAACATGTAACTTATAATTGGGTAAGCTTTAATGAAAACTTTTACAGCTAAACCAGAAACCGTAAAACGCGACTGGTATGTTGTTGACGCAGACGGCAAAACTTTGGGCCGTCTTGCAACTGAAATAGCTCGTCGCCTGCGCGGCAAGCACAAAGCGGAATACACTCCGCACGTTGATACTGGTGACTACATCATTATTGTTAACGCAGAAAAAGTTGCTGTAACTGGCAACAAACGTGCTGACAAAATTTATTATCACCACACTGGCCACATCGGTGGTATCAAGCAAGCGACCTTTGAAGAGATGATTGCCCGCCGTCCTGAGCGTGTCATTGAAATCGCGGTTAAAGGCATGCTGCCAAAAGGGCCACTGGGTCGTGCAATGTACCGTAAACTGAAAGTTTACGCGGGCAACGAGCACAACCACGCGGCACAGCAACCACAAGTTCTGGACATTTAATCGGGATTATAGGCAATGGCTGAAAATCAATACTACGGCACTGGTCGCCGCAAAAGCTCCTCCGCTCGTGTCTTCATTAAGCCAGGTAGCGGTAACATCGTAATCAACCAACGCAGCCTTGAAGTTTACTTCGGTCGCGAAACTGCGCGCATGGTTGTTCGTCAACCACTCGAGCTGGTTGATATGCTGAGCAAACTGGATCTGTACATCACTGTTAAAGGTGGTGGTACTTCTGGTCAGGCAGGCGCCATCCGTCACGGTATCACTCGTGCACTGATGGCTTATGACGAGACTCTGCGCTCTGAACTTCGCAAAGCTGGTTTTGTTACTCGCGATGCTCGTGAAGTTGAACGTAAAAAAGTGGGTCTGCGCAAAGCACGTCGCCGTCCACAGTTCTCCAAACGTTAATTTATTGCCACAGTTGTGGCAATGGGTTAAAGTTAAAAAACCCACCATTTTTATGGTGGGTTTTTTTATTCCTGTAGATTTTTTTATTCCTTAATAACTCTCTATTTTTTGCAAATAAAGAGTGTTTTTTTAGTGATAAATACCTGAATTCCAATATTTCATCATTAATTCTCAATGTACTTCCCCACAAAATGCGCAAAATCTGATAGAGTAGTAATAATTTTTTGCCTTATCCATGAATTTGCCCGATTTGGCAGAGGTTAAATATCTTTCTAAGAAATTTCTCGTTACAGCCAGTAAAGCAGTTACTAGAAAAGTGAAGGGAATAGCCTCGGATAATAAGTGCGAAACAGGATGAGAATATGAGCGAGAATAGCCGCTGTTTATTGAAGAGCTGTTCGTTCCTTTTTTTAGATAAACTTGGAGGTTTTCATGGCTGTCGCTGCCAACAAACGTTCGGTAATGACTCTGTTTTCCGGCCCGACCGACATTTTTAGCCATCAAGTGCGAATTGTACTGGCGGAAAAGGGGGTCACCGTAGATATTGTACATGTTGATCCCCTTGAAGAAGATAATTTGCCTCAGGAGTTGATTGATTTTAGTCCTTATAAATCTGTTCCAACTCTCATTGATCGTGATCTGACTTTGTATGATTCTCGCGCCATTATGGAATATCTGGATGAGCGTTTCCCACATCCACCACTCATGCCTGTGTATCCGGTTTTACGTGGCACGTGCCGCATGGCGATGTATAGAATTGAAAAAGATTGGTATTCCCTGATGTACAAAATTCAGGAAGGAAATGCTCAGGAAGCTAATGCTGCACGTAAACAGCTTGCTGAGAAATTACTGAGTAAAGATAGTATATCTCTTTTCAGTCCTTTCTTCGCACATGAAGAGTTCAGTTTGGTGGATTGCTACTTGGCTCCGCTGCTGTGGCGTTTGCCTGCTTTAGGTGTTGAGTTGTCAGGTCCGGGTACAAAAGAGCTTCAAATCTACATGCAGCGTGTGTTTGAGCGTGATGCATTCTTGGCTTCACTGACAGAAGCCGAACGTGAAATGCGTTTACAATCACGGAGTTAATTTATGGAGATGACTCAAATGTCTCCACGCCGCCCCTATTTATTGAGGGCACATTATGAGTGGCTATTGGATAATGACATGACCCCGCATATTGTTGTGGATGTTAACGTTTATGGCGTTAGCGTCCCGATGGAATATGTGCAAAATGGGCAAATTATTTTGAATATCTCACCGAGAGCGGTTGGCAATTTAGAATTGACTAACGATGAAGTGAGGTTCAATGCCCGTTTTGGTGGCATTGCTCGTCAAGTTAATGTTCCGATGGCAGCTGTTATTGCGGTTTATGCCCGTGAAAATGGTGCGGGAATGATGTTTGAGCCAGAACTTGCCTATGATGAGGATACTGGATCAGAAGAAACAGATGCACCAATAGCAGATAATTTGGTGCTTATCCACGATAGCAGACATGGTAGCAAAACTTCTCACGATGATAATTCGCCAGATGACGAACCGCCACCTCAACCGCCAAAGGGTCGTCCAACTTTGCGCGTTGTAAAATAATTGCTTAAAGCTCATATCTTATAGATTTTAAGTTGCAGTCAGCAAGGCTGTAACTTGAAAGATGAAGAGACTTATTAGAAATGCAAATAGAGGAGACATTGATCTCCTTTATTTTTAGTTTACAAATAAGTGTTACGAGCTTTTTCAAATTCCCACATACAGATTTCGATATTATCCCGATTTTTCCCAGTATTAGATTTTTTTGCTGCGTTTAAGCTGTTCATCATTTTTTTGGAAAAAATTTTCTTTTTATCCAGTCCATTGAATGTTTGAGGAATAGTGCAGATATCAGTAAGTGAAAACGCATGGTGTGCTTTTGCCAGTGCTAATACCTCTACAGGATTTTCAGTCAAAGCAACCGATAAAGAGTTAGTAATTTGCTGGGGAAATTTGGAATGGGCATTAGGGATGAGCTTAAAGGCAATTTGCAGCCATTGTGTATCACCGGTTGAAATACTATGGAGAATGTTATCCTGTTCGTATTTTTCATTTATCTCTGCCACAACAGAATTTACTCCTCTTTCTTGTAATTGTTGCATAATTTCGGCAGGAGTAGAGACTTTCGCAATTGATGGCAAGCTTATCAAGGATATGCAAGAGAAGAAGAGTATCTGTGTGAGTAATCGCATGTATTTATTCCTATTATTATCGTTTTAGTGATCTTTTATTTCACATCTATTTAACCAGTTACTTTGAGCAACTTTCTTTCCGAAAAAAATAAGCCTTATTGCTGTATTACGGTATTGCACTATTGTTGTATTGTTATAATGAGTAGGAGATTAAATCGGTATATTTGGCTTTAGAGTATAAGAATAGTCGCATAAATCTAAAAAATACAATTAGTGTGGTAGTAAAAGAAAATAAAAAAAACGACGGGATTTTTATGCTTTTGAGATCTTCTCCGATTAAGGGATCGGAGAAGTCATTAGAAGAAAAAGAATGGGATATTACACTTCAAGATAATCGAGAATGCCGAAAGCAGCTTTTCGACCTTCATCAATGGCCGTTACTACCAAATCAGAGCCGCGCACGGCATCTCCACCTGCAAATATTTTAGGATTACTGGTTTGGAAAGGCAGATTACTGGACTCAGGGGCTACAATGCGGCCTTTTTGATCGAGGTTGACTTGATGTTCATCTAGCCAGCTCATGGTATGGGGTTTGAAGCCAAACGCCATGAGCACGGCATCAGCTTCTATCAAGAATTCTGAACCTTGAATAACCTCAGCCTGACGACGGCCTTTTTCATCTATGGTACCCAGTTGTGTTTTCACAACTTTAACACCACAAATATGCCCTGCGTTGTTAATCCCAATGCTTATTGGTTGAAGGTTAAAGAGAAACTCTACACCTTCTTCTTTAGCATTTTTTACTTCACGACGGGAGCCAGGCATATTTTCTTCATCCCGCCGATAGGCACAGATAACACTGCTTACACCTTGGCGAATCGAAGTACGGACACAGTCCATTGCAGTATCACCACCGCCCAGAACCAGAACACGTTTACCCTTCATATCAACATAAGGCTGTTCAGGGAGAGAAGGGTAGCCCATCAACTGACGGGTATTGGCTATTAAAAAAGGCAAAGCGTCATATACCCCGTCAGCGCTTTCGTTCACCAATCCGCCACGGATGGATTGATATGTTCCAACTCCAAGAAATACAGCATCAAATTCTGTAGTGAGTTCAGCCAGCGTGATGTCTTGGCCTATCTCTGTGTTCAGACAGAATTCAATACCCATCCCGGAGAACATTTCACGGCGGCGAATCATCACCTCTTTTTCTAGTTTAAAAGCGGGAATACCGAACGTGAGCAAGCCACCAATTTCAGGATGGCGATCATAAACCACCACTTGTACACCGTTGCGGATCAGGACATCTGCACAAGCCAATCCCGCTGGGCCGGCTCCAATCACGGCTACGCGTTTGCCTGTCGGGATGACATGCGACATGTCCGGTTTCCAGCCCATCGCGATGGCTGTGTCATTAATGTAACGTTCAATATTACCGATGGTGACAGCACCGAAGTCATCATTCAGTGTACAAGCGCCTTCACACAGGCGATCTTGCGGACAAACCCGCCCACAGACTTCTGGTAAGCTGTTGGTCTGGTGAGATAATTCTGCTGCTTCAATAATGCGCCCTTCATTGACGAGTTTCAGCCAATTCGGAATATAGTTGTGTACGGGGCACTTCCATTCGCAGTATGGATTACCGCAGGAGAGGCAGCGATCTGCTTGTGCCTGTGCCTGAATTTCAGAAAAGGGTTCATAAATCTCAACAAACTCTATTTTTCTGATTTTCAATGATTTTTTCGGTGGATCGACACGCTGCAAGTCGATAAATTGATAAACATTCTGGCTCATAATTGACTCCTTACTGTGCCTGAACCCGCAATTCGGCAGCAGAACGACTGCGGTGCCCCAACAACGCACTGATATCACTGGATTTAGGCTTAACCAAAGCAAATCTATTGACCCATTGAGACCAATTTTCCAATAGGCTTTCGCCGTGTTGAGAGTTTGTCAGACGAACATGTTCGGTGATTAATCCCCGCAGGTGCTCTTTGTGAATAGCCAAACTATCCATTGAGAGAACTTCCACCAGCTCTGGATTGACGCGTTTACGGAAGTCATCAAATTCATCAAGTACGTAAGCGAATCCCCCTGTCATGCCCGCCCCAAAATTGACACCAGTGCTGCCCAGAACACAGACGATCCCACCAGTCATATATTCACAGCCATTGTCGCCGATCCCCTCAATAACGGTGATGGCACCTGAATTACGTACCGCGAAGCGTTCACCGGCATGTCCGGCAGCAAAGAGTTTCCCGCCTGTTGCACCATACAGGCAGGTATTACCGATGATAGTGGCTTCGTTACTTTTAAATGCGGAACCAATAGGAGGAAGGATGGTAATGCAGCCACCTGCCATACCCTTACCGACATAATCATTGGCATCGCCGATTAAAGTCAGCTCAACACCACCTGCATTCCACACTCCAAAACTTTGTCCGGCTGTTCCACTGAAATGTAATTTGATCGGATCGGCCGCCCGTCCCTGATCGCCATACCGGGCTGCAATTTCACCGGAGAGAGAGGCGCCAACAGAACGATCTGTATTTTGGATATCAAAATAGAATGTCTTGCTTTGTGAATTTTCCACATAAGGCATCGCTTGAGCGATGATCGATTTATTCAGCGTCCCCTGATCAAAAGGAGAATTATCTTCTGTGCAATGCAGCGCTTTGCCAACGTGAGGTTCTGCCGTTTCCAGCAATGGTTCAAGATTGAGTTTGCTCTGCTTAGCCGAAATTCCCTCAAGTATTTCCAACAAGTCTGTTCGACCAATCAAATCCGTAAGCTGTTTTACACCTAATTGTGCCATCAGTTCTCGTGTTTCCTGCGCAATAAAGCGGAAATAATTCATGACTCTTTCTGGCAGGCCGTGATAATGAGATTGACGCAGTTTTTCATCCTGCGTAGCGACGCCGGTAGCGCAGTTATTTAAGTGACAGATCCGCAAATACTTACAGCCGAGGGCAACCATTGGGCCAGTTCCGAAACCGAAACTTTCTGCACCTAAAATAGCCGCCTTGATGATATCCATACCCGTTTTCAATCCCCCATCAACCTGAAGGCGGATTTTATGGCGCAGCCCATTGGCAACCAATGCTTGTTGGGTTTCCACCAGCCCCAATTCCCATGGGCAACCTGCATATTTGACAGAAGAAAGCGGACTTGCACCAGTTCCACCATCATAACCAGCAATAGTTATCAGGTCGGCATAAGCTTTGGCGACACCTGTGGCAATGGTTCCTACACCGGGTTCTGAAACCAGTTTTACGGAGATTAGCGCTTTCGGATTCACCTGCTTAAGATCGAAAATCAATTGGGCCAGATCTTCGATTGAATAAATATCGTGATGTGGTGGTGGTGAAATTAAGGTCACTCCGGGGACGGAATAGCGTAATTTGGCGATATAAGGCGTGACTTTATCTCCCGGCAATTGGCCTCCTTCCCCTGGTTTTGCACCTTGGGCGACTTTTATCTGGATTACATCAGCACTGGCCAAGTACGCTGGCGTAACTCCAAATCTGCCAGAGGCGACTTGCTTGATGCGGGAAACTTTGTTGGTACGATAGCGCGCAGGATCTTCCCCACCTTCTCCGGAGTTGGAAAAACCACCTAGCGCATTCATCGCTTCTGCCAGCGCTTCGTGGGCCTCAGGGCTGAGAGCACCAATTGACATGGCTGCGGTATCAAAACGTTTGAACAATGCTACTGCGGGTTCAACATCCTCAATGTTAACGGGCTCATCTTTGGGAGAAATGGCAAGCAGATCCCGCAATGTTGTTATGGGACGTCCATTAACTAATTCAGAATATTTCAGGTAATCGCTGTAGTTGCCACTGTGGACTGCTGCCTGCAATGTGCTGACAACATCGGGGTTATAAGTGTGATATTCCCCATTATGGACATATTTCAGCAGCCCCCCTTGATCGATGGCGTGACGATGTAACCATGCCCGTTTGGAAAGATTACGCAGATCTTGTTCAAAATCACTGAAATCTGCGCCTTCAATACGACTGACGACACCATTGAAGCAGACATCTGTTACATCAGAGTGCAGACCAACGGCTTCGAACAATTTCGAGCAGCGGTAAGAGGAAATGGTGGAGATACCCATTTTAGATATAATTTTATACAGCCCTTTATTAATGCCATTGCGATAATTAAGCATAACGCGGGCGTATGGCGTATTAATTGTGCCGTTATCCACCATTTTTCCCAGTGACTCATAGGCCAGATAAGGATAAACCGCGGTAGCACCAAAACCGATCAATACCGCAAAATGATGTGGATCACGCGCACCGGCGGTTTCTACGATCAAATTGGTATCGCAGCGCAGGTTTTTCTCAACCAAACAGTGCTGAATTGCACCGACTGCCATTGGCGCAGGAATTGGCACTCTTTCAGGTGAAATATTGCGATCGGATAGTACCAGCATTACTGCACCATTACGGGCGAGTTCTTCTGCTCTTTCACATAAAGTTGAAATCGCGCTCTTCAGCGTGATCTCCTGTGGATTGAAGGTCAAATCCAGCGTATCAGAGCGATAATAGGATTCCTGATGGGTCGTCAGTTGCACAAAATCAGAGTAAAGCAGAACCGGAGATTCAAAGCACAGTCGATGAGCTTGTCCCTCCGCTTCGCAAAAGACATTCATTTCTCGTCCAATGCGGGTAGCCAGAGACATAACATGAGCTTCACGCAATGGATCAATAGGAGGATTGGTAACTTGAGCGAATTGCTGACGAAAATAATCATAAATAATACGCGGACGGCTGGAAAGTACGGCAAACGGCGTATCATCTCCCATTGAACCTGTCGCTTCTTGAGCATTTTCACCGAGGGTACGGATAATCTGATCCAATTCCTCATAACTGTAGGCAAACTGTTTGTGGTAAGTTGCCAACAAGCGATCATCCAAATCTCTCTGCCCGATTTGCTCTTCCGGCAACGCTTCGAATGGAGTCAGCCGTTTGACGTTTTTCTCCAGCCACTCTTTATAAGGGTGACGGCTTTTCAAATCATTATCAGTTTCAGCAGAGTGGAGAATGCGGCCCTCATAGGTATCAATGACCATTAATTCACCAGGCCCAACACGACCTTTTTCGACGACTTCATCTGGTTGGTAATCCCAAATACCGACTTCAGAAGCACAAGTAATCAGCTTATCTTTGGTAATCACATAGCGGGCAGGGCGTAAGCCGTTGCGATCCAGATTACAGGCTGCATAACGCCCGTCGGAAATAACGATGCCAGCTGGTCCATCCCAAGGTTCCATGTGCATAGAATTGAAATCGAAGAACGCTCGCAGGTCGTCATCCATATCAGGGTTATTCTGCCATGCTGGTGGAACGAGCAAGCGCATTGCGCGTATTAAATCCATGCCGCCATTGAGAAACAGTTCCAGCATGTTGTCCAGTGAACTGGAATCAGAACCGGTTTCATTAACAAAAGGCGCGGCAGTATGTAAATCGGGGATAAGTGGTGTATGGAACTTATAGGCCCGGGCTTTAGCCCATTCGCGGTTTCCGGTAATGGTGTTGATTTCCCCGTTGTGAGCCAGATAGCGAAATGGTTGTGCCAATGGCCAGCGAGGAACTGTATTAGTTGAAAAGCGCTGGTGGAATAAACAGATGGAAGACTCCATGCGCAAGTCAGCCAAATCAGGGTAGAAGCGCGGTAAATCCGCAGCCATGCAAAGTCCTTTATAAATCGTGACCAGATTAGATAGGCTGCAAATATAAAAGTCGTTGTCGGTAATGCGTTTCTCTATGCGGCGGCGGGAAACGAACAGTCGGCGTTCCAAATCTTGCGCACGCCATCCGGCTGGCGCATTGATGAAAACTTGCTCAATACGGGGGAGGCTTGATAGGGCAATATCACCTAAAATATCGCGATTAATAGGAACTTCCCGCCAACCCACAATGGATAGGGTTTCGTGTTGTAATTCCTGCTCAATAATATCACGACATGATTGGGCTATTTTTGCATCCTGACTCAGGAACAGCATGCCGACAGCATAGTTTTTAGCGAGCCGCCATGATTGCTCACTGGCGATCATTTGAAAGAAACGGTCTGGTTTTTGCATTAATAAACCACAGCCGTCACCCGTTTTTCCATCCGCCAGAATCGCGCCCCTGTGTTGCATACGAGCCAATGCATGTATGGCTGTACGCACCACTTTGTGACTCGGCTCTCCTTCAATATGTGCGATTAATCCAAAACCACAGTTATCTTTTTCCTGCAATTTATTATACAACATTGTAAAACTCCCCAAGTTCTGTCCGACTTTTTTTGTCTGACTCTCACATCACTCGCGAGATGGCATAAATATATTTATTTCTATAGGCGTCTAATTCGCGCCCTCAGTTAAACGCCACTTGTTTTATTGATATCCACAAGCGGTAAATCAAAATGATGTCATGTTCTCTATCACTGCATAAATATGAGTTGGGTGATTATCCAACAGGTGATTTTCAGTGAATTCCCAACTTAACGATAAAAATAGAGTAGGTCAAATAGTGTTAAATTGCGCTTTTTGTAGAAATTTTTTATTTATTACGTTGATTTTAATGAATAAATATTGAGTTTTTATATTTTGTGACCAAGATCATTCCCTTATATGATGTGATTTATATCACTAAAATTACCACATTATCTATTTTAGATATGCTTTAAAATGCATAATATTTAAAATTTTATTCTAATAATTTATTTTAAATTAGATTTATTGTATGTATTTTTCTCTTTTCAAGATAATATTATTGATTATTTTTTAATCATAAAAAATATAATTGAAATCTAGTGCATAGTTATTCTGTTTTTTTGGATATTTTATTCTTTATGGGGTTTAAGGATGATATCACTCAACGAAGTTGGGGCTTTTTTGCGTTATGATTCAATCTGGTGACTTTATCGGGAATAATTTTACTGGGAGCGGTTATGAAGCTGATTCGAGGGCTTGCCCAATATTATGTAGATTTGATGATGAAGCTGGGGCTGGTGCGTTTTTCTATGTTGCTTGCATCGGCTTTGGTTATTCTTGCTATAACGATGCAGATGGCAGTCACAGCAGTACTGACTGGGAAAGTGGAGAGTATTGATTTAATTCGCTCCATTTTTTTTGGTTTGTTGATCACTCCTTGGGCAGTTTATTTCCTCTCCATCGTAGTTGAACAACTTGAGGAATCCCGCCAGCGTTTATCTGGTTTGGTCGAAAAACTTGAAGAAATGCGTCAGCGCGATGCGACATTAAATCTGCAGCTCAAAGAAAATATTGCCCAATTGAATCAAGAGATCGGCGATAGGGAAAAGGCGGAAAAAACGCATTTGGTTTTGTTGGATAAACTTAAACTGGAAATGGAGTACCGAGAAAAAACCCAGATTGAACTTGAACAGCAATCAATACTATTGCGTTCATTTCTGGATGCCTCCCCGGATTTAGTTTATTACCGTAATGAAGAGAATGAATTTTCTGGCTGTAATAGGGCGATGGAATTGCTGACTGGCAAAAGCGAAAAAAATCTCATAGGTCTGACGCCGACGGATGTTTATGATAAAGAAATTGCCAGCAAGGTGATGGAAACTGATGAAAAAGTATTTCGCCACAATGTCTCCCTGACTTATGAACAATGGTTAGTTTATCCCGACGGGCGCAAGGCCTGTTTTGAGCTAAGGAAAGTCCCTTTTTATGATCGTGTTGGCAAGCGACATGGGTTAATGGGATTTGGGCGCGATATAACGGAGCGTAAGCGCTATCAGGACGCATTGGAGAATGCCAGTAGGGATAAAACGACTTTTATCTCTACGATTAGCCATGAGCTTCGTACTCCTTTAAATGGCATTATAGGTTTGAGCCGAATCTTGATGGATACCGACTTAACACCAGAGCAATGCAAATATCTGGAAACAATTCATGTCAGCGCCGTTACTTTGGGAAATATTTTCAATGATATCATAGAATTAGATAAAATTGAGCGTCGCAAGGTTCAGCTTGATAACCAACCAGTTGATTTCACGGGTTTCATGACAGATTTGGAGAATATTTCAGGTTTATTGGCGCAACCGAAAGGAATTAAATTTGTACTGGAACCAGAGCTGCCATTACCAGCAAAAGTGCTGACTGATGGAACCCGCTTGCGACAAATCTTGTGGAACCTGATCAGCAACGCTGTCAAATTTACGCTTCAAGGCGAAATTAGGGTTCGTATCTGGCGTGAAGAAGGAGAGCGCTTATTTTTTGAAGTAACGGACTCCGGTATTGGCATTCCTCCTGATGAGCTGGAAAAAATCTTCGCAATGTATTATCAGGTCAAAGACAGTGCTGGCGGACGCCCTGCGACAGGCACAGGAATTGGCCTTGCGGTTTCGAAGCGCCTTGCTCAAGGAATGGGGGGAGACATTGCTGTGAAAAGCACGTTAGGCAAAGGCTCTTGCTTTACCTTGTCTGTTATTGCTCCAGCCATTGTTGATTATCCAGAAGGGAAGGCTGAACAAGATGCTGTGCCATTGCCAGCACTTAACATCTTGTTGGTGGAAGATATTGAATTGAATGTCATTGTGGCTCGTTCTGTACTGGAGAAACTGGGTAACAGTGTGGATGTTGCCATGAATGGTCATGATGCATTGGCAATGTTTGATCCTGATGAATATGATTTAGTGCTACTGGATATCCAATTGCCGGATATGACCGGACTCGATATCGCCCGTCAATTGCACCAGCGTTACTCCTCTCAATCCTTGCCTCCTTTGATCGCTCTAACGGCTAATGTATTGAAGGATAAAAAAGAATATCTTGATGCAGGCATGGATGATGTGCTCAATAAACCGCTATCCGTCAAGGAATTGACTGCCGTAATAGAAAGATATTGGGGTAAGACATCTGAATCTGAAAGTATCTTACCGGAAGTTGGTATTGTGTATCAGGATGAAGAGCGGCTAGATATAGAGATGCTTAACCAATACATCGAATTGGTTGGACCAAAAATGATTATAGATAATCTGTCTATTTTTGAAACCATGATGCCAAGTTACATTTCTTTGCTGGACTCCAACATGACCGCCAGAGATCAAAAAGGCATCACGGAAGAGGCGCATAAGATTAAGGGAGCGGCTGGTTCAGTAGGGTTACGCCACTTGCAGCAATTGGCTCAGCAGATTCAGTCACCAGATTTACCTGCGTGGTGGGATAATGTTCAGGAGTGGGTGGATGAGTTAAAGTCGGAATGGAAGCAGGATATAGAAATATTAAGAAATTGGTTATCAGGCGCTACAAAAAAATAACCCTAACCGAAGTTGGGGTGCGCTAATACTGCGCCAACACCAGGGAAACTTGTTTACCCGCTTATCTAAGATTTATTTTCGATGCGAGTAATTAAAGAATTCTTCCGCACAGAACACAAGTACCAACATAGCAAAGATAAGATTTTTTGTTACAAGATTCATTAAAATCTGTGATGAAGATTGGTGTTTAACCCTCTAAGGGGTTAAGCATTAATCTACTACAAATGGAGAGAAATATGAAATCTGTTGCCGTTATATTAAGTGGATGCGGAGTGTACGATGGAAGTGAAATTCACGAATCAGTACTGACTATGCTCTCTTTAAGCCGTCTTGGCGCTGAAGTGTCTTTTTTTTCGCCTGATGAAGCACAACATTATGTTATTAATCACCTTAATGGAGAAGAGAAAAAAGAAAGCCGCCATATAATGGAAGAATCCGCCCGCATAACACGTGGAAATATACAGCCTTTATCCAAAGTTAATATTGATGAGTTGGATGCGCTGATTATTCCTGGGGGTTTTGGTGTAGTCAAGAATTTATGTAATTTTGCATCTAAAGGTTCTGATTGCGAAATAAATAAAGAGTTATTAAGTATTGTGCAAAATATACACAAATCAGGTAAGCCGATGGGGTTTATGTGCATTTCTCCTGTTATGGTACCTAAAATATTAGGCAAACCGATAAAATTAACCATTGGAAATGATCCAGAAACAGCGGCTGAAATAGAGAAGATGGGAGGTATACATATTGAGTGCCCCGTTGATGACGTTGTTATTGATTTTGAAAACAAAATTGTGACAACACCCGCTTATATGCTTGCAGAATCCCTGTTTCAGGCAGAAAAAGGAATTGATAAATTAGTTAGAGAAATATTGAGAATGATTGAGTAATCGGATGAAAAATCCTTTTTCAATATTGTGGCGCTGGCTGAAAAAAATTGTCGTATCGATCACAGTTCTATGGTTTGTTGCTGTAATCGCTTTTTCATTTCTGCCGGTGCCGTTTTCTATGGTGATGATAGAGAGACAAATAGGCGCTTTAATGTTAATTAATTTCTCTTATGTTTCTCATTCCTCATGGGTAGATCAGAATCAAATTTCACCTTATATAGCATTAGCCGTCATTGCAGCCGAAGATCAAAAATTTCCAAAACATTGGGGATTTGATTTTGATGCTATCGAAACTGCTATAGCGCATAACAAAAAATATCAAAAGCGAATTCGGGGGGCATCGACAATTTCTCAGCAAACAACCAAAAATTTATTTTTATGGGAAGGTCGGAGTTGGGTCAGAAAGGGATTGGAAACGGGCATGACGGCGGTACTGGAATTGCTATGGTCAAAGAAACGTATTTTGACGGTCTATCTTAATATAGCCGAATTTGGCAATGGTATTTTTGGTGTTGAAGAAGCGGCTCAGCGTTACTTCGGCAAACCTGCCAGTCGATTGACAGTTTCTGAGTCTGCATTGCTCGCTGCTGTTCTACCAAACCCCCATCGCTATAAGGTGAATGCTCCCTCCAAATATGTATTGCAGCGCCAACAATGGATTTTGCGGCAAATGCAGTTAATGGGGGGAGAGAATTACTTAAAGCAAAATGAATTGAGATAGGAAAAAGCGGCACCAATTTGTGCCGCTTTGATGGTTGTTTTCTGAGCTATCGCTTTGGCTGAGGTTTTCAGTTGAGGTAAGTAAATGCTGTTGTCACACGTCTTACGCCACTGGTTTCGCTGGCGATTTTCGCAGCGTCACTTCCTTCTTGTCGGGTGACGATGCCAAACAAAAAGACTTCACTATCTTCTGTCACCACTTTAATGCTGGATGACCTCACTGAATCGCTGGCTAAAATTTTTGAGCGCACTTTGGTTGTCAACCAGGCATCGGTGGAAACTGTGCCCAATGAAATGGGGTTACCCTGACGGATCTCATTATATACCGTCTTGGTGCCTTCAACTTTCGACGCAATCTGTTTTGCCCGCTCAGCCAGAGCTATATTTGGGCTTTGGCCTGTTAAAAGAACCTTATTTTGATACACAGTGGCTACCACGCGTGCTTGTGCCTTAATTTGTGGATCTTTACTGATGGCCGTGCTGACACGGGCTTCCAGCGTAGTATCGTCAACTTGTTGGCCAATTGTTCGCGGATCTGAACCGGCTTTTGTGGCAAACGCGGCAGAACCTACGACGGCAGCGCCAATACATCCTTGTAATAGCATTACACTGAAACATATTAATAATAGAGAAAATAACCGCATGAGCTGGCTCCTTTATTCATCCTGATGAGGGAATAATGTATTGTCGATCAAGTCGCACAGACAGTTAATTGTCAACATATGGACTTCTTGGATCCTGACGCTATGGTGTGAGGGAATGCGTATTTCAACATCCTGAGGGCCTAGTAAGCCTGCCAATTCACCACCATCGTAGCCTGTCAGCGCGACAATCGTCATATCGCGTGTAACAGCAGCTTCTACCGCTTTGATGATATCCCGACTGTTTCCATGTGTGGAAATAGCAAGCAGAACATCCCCTGTATGTCCCAGTGCTCTGACTTGTTTGGCGTAGATTTCATCAGGCTGTTTACTGTTGGCGATGGCGGTGATTACTACATTATCTGTATTCAGTGACAGTGCAGGTAAACTTGGCCGATCCGTTTCGAAGCGATTAATCATGCTGGCGGCAAAACGCTGTGCGGTTGCGGCAGATCCACCATTACCACAGCAAAGGATTTTATTGCCGTTCAGCAGTGATTGAACCATCATTATTGCGGCGCGTGAGATTGCGTCGGGTAATGCTTCTGCTGCTGCGATCTGAGTTTGAATACTTTCTGTAAAGCAGACTTTAATTCTATCCAGCACGTTATGACCTATGTATTTGGAATATATTTATTTAAAAAGTGAGAAAATTGAGAACCTATTGAAATAAGCTCTCATTCAGGGTGAAGGCATTTTTCAGCCATTCAAATTTTTGTCCTGTTATTGCACAAACATCGAAACGGCATGGTGCAGTTTCCAGACATTCATTTCGTCGGGACAGCCAGACAGCCGCTGTGTGCAAAAGCTTTCTGCGCTTACTTTGGGTAATTGTAGCAATGGCACCACCATATTGTGCATTCTGACGAAAACGGACTTCAACGAATATCCATGTATATTTATCACGCATAATCAGATCGATTTCCCCACCACGAATTTTCACATTCTCAGCAACAAAGACAAGCCCTTGTTTTTGCAAAAACAGTTTAGCTTGCTGTTCATAATGGCGCCCTAGTGCATAGCGATTGTTTGTTGGTTTTTTCATCCTGAAATGACCACGATTCCTTTCATATTTCAAACGGTATCTTTCTCAAACCGTATCTTTTTAAAGCAATAGCTTTTTAAAACAATAGATTTCTAAAACAATAGCTTTGTTACCTGTTTTTTACGCTCCCGACCATTATCCATGATCGGGAGCGTTACTTTACAAAGCATTATTTACGTTATCGGGATTATCCATATTGCCAGTGTTATTGCTGTTTTCTGCGCCATTGATATTTCCGCTATTGGCATTGGGGTTATTGACATTAGTATTATTGACATCGCCAGTGCGATTTTCGAGAACTATACGGCCATTATTGAATTGCATCCATGGTAGTTGACGCAAGATGGTGCAGTTACCCGTCACGGAAAGTTCTCCCGATGCACCATTCAAGCGGAATCCCATCTCTTGCCGCATTTGCGCAAATTGATTAGCCAGTGACCATGCATCGATTCCCATTGCATAGATGCGCATCAGAGAATAATCATTGGCGAATTTTTTGGCAGCTTGTTGCATTAATGGCACATTTGCACCTGTCAGCAATGGAATATCACTAAATTGCATACCATCCATCTCTAGACGGAAATCCGGGCCTGAGCCTGATGTATTGCTGCGTGAGCTGGCATAGAGAGTCGGCTTTTTACGGGAACTGATTGCCATATCGATCATTGGCTTGATGGTGGTCAGTTCATTCGCTGTCGCGACAATGTAAACAGCATCCACAGGGGTAGTTTCTGAGCTTGTGGGGATAACTGGTGTACCAGATAAGCGAATGCCAATTCCACGATTCATGGACTGCCTCATTTCGCTCGGTGTTCCAAAAGCTTGTTGCAATACCGCTTGACCACCCAATTTTTGCCACTCTTCCGCAAAGGCTTTTACAACTCGAGTACCCAACTCAGTACGAGGTATCAACACCAGAGGACTGCGCTTTTGTTGTTGCCAAATATGCATTGCGGCATTCTTCGCTTCATCTTCAGGAGAGAGCGAGAAATAACAGATACTTGACTGTGTTTGTGGTACATCAAGTTCATTGAGTGCCAGAATATTCAATGGAGTCTCAATCTGAGCCAATTGCTCTACATTAATTTTCAGCAATGGCCCAACGACCAGAGTCACACCATCTTGTTCAGCCTGTGCCAGCAGGGCAGTGAGTGGCTGGCTGTTAGTGTCATAGATTTTTACAGTTTGATTATTGATAGGAGCATCATTAATCGTAGAAGCCACTGTTGGTACCGAATCCGCAGTTGATACGATATCTGTGACCGCATCCATTTCAGATATGGGTTCAATCGCAGCAACGCCACTATTTTCTGAATTTGCAACGCTGGCATTTTCAGGATCGGCTGATTCAGCATTAGGTGGCGTGGTGTTGATTTCCCCATTTGAATCAACGGTATTTGTTGGCAATTCTGGTTTTAGCAATGCAGGTTTTGATAAAGATAACTTTGGCAATCCTTTTTGTGCATCAAGGAAACCTTGGCGAATAGCTTCACCAAACACTTTTGTCGGACCGCTCAAAGGCAGAAATAATCCAATTGTGGCATGGCTGGTTTTGGCCTCTTGCAGAATTTGTTGCAGGGGCGAGGGTAAACTACGTGCAGCAGGGTTGTTTGAATAACGGATTTGCCAATCGTGGACAGCTGAACGCAGTTTCTCCAGATCCTGTTTATTAATCTGATAGGTATTGAGTAAATCAAGCCAACCTTGCAATGTATATTCATTGGCATTAATCACCAATTCACTCATTTGCTGGGGTGAAAGATGCGTCAGTAATTGCCATGTCTCATCAAGATTTTTCTGGCGGGTGGTATCATCTGTTGCTTGGTTTTTTGTTAAATAGGACTCCAACGCGATGTAAGCACGGATAACATCCAGCGATGGTTGATTGTGTGCTGCATCAATAATGGCTTGATAGCGGTTAATCTCTGCGCTGATACTGTCCTGAGGCTCAGAAGTTGGTTGCCCTTGCTGTGCGGGCATGGTACACCCTGCAATAATCATAGTCGACAGCAGCGCTGTATAGACTAAACCAGTTTTAAAACGCACAAAAATTGAGGGAAGCATACTGTATCCAGTGATGTTTTTTTCAAAGATGCTCAATTTTAAATCGGTCATTCGGATGAAACAATGAATCAAACCAATCGAGCAGTGGTTACGACATCCACGCTATATGTTGTACCAACCCCTATTGGAAATCTGGGGGATATTACTCAGCGTGCTCTTGAAGTTCTTAAACATGTCGATCTGATTGCAGCCGAAGATACGCGACACACTGGCTTGTTGCTTCAACATTTTGCCATTAATGCGCGCATGTTCGCACTTCATGATCATAATGAACAGCAAAAAGCAGATCAAATACTTACGAAGCTTGAACAAGGAGCGAGCATCGCACTGGTATCTGATGCCGGTACACCTTTGATCAATGATCCGGGCTATCACCTTGTTCGTCGCTGCCGTGAAGCGGGCATCAAGGTAGTGCCACTTCCTGGTCCTTGTGCGGCAATTACAGCACTGTCTGCTGCTGGTTTACCTTCAGATCGCTTTTGTTATGAAGGTTTCTTACCCGCCAAAAGTAAGGGGCGCCAAGATACCTTGCGCGAGTTAGCACAAGAGCCGCGAACGCTGATTTTCTACGAATCGACACATCGTTTGTTGGACAGTTTAGAAGATATTGTGAAAGTGTGGGGGGCGGATCGTTATGTTGTGCTGGCACGAGAATTAACCAAAGCGTGGGAATCTATTCAAGGAATGCCTGCTGGTGAACTTCTGGCATGGGTCAGGGAAGATGAAACCCGTCGTCGGGGAGAAATGGTTCTGATTGTGGAAGGGTATCGTAAACCTGCGGACGATAGCTTGCCGCCGGAAGCTTTGCGGACGCTGGCGTTGCTGCAAAAAGAACTTCCATTGAAAAAGGCAGCGGCATTGGCGGCAGAAATCCATGGTGTGAAGAAAAATGCCTTGTATCGTTATTCGCTCGATCAAAATGCTGCACAGGATCAAATTGAAGAAGACGCGTGAAAACTCCTATACATTGAATAGCAAACCTCTTATAATCCGCGCCGGAGTTGACCAGACAGTCGCTGCTTTACCGCTCTCCCTTGGGAGAAGTAAAGGGGAGGAAAGTCCGGGCTCCATAGGGCAGGGTGCCAGATAACGTCTGGGAGGTGAAAGCCTACGACCAGTGCAACAGAGAGCAAACCGCCGATGGCTCATTTTTGCAAGAAAATGAGATCAGGTAAGGGTGAAAGGGTGCGGTAAGAGCGCACCGCGCGACTGGTAACAGTTCGTGGCACGGTAAACTCCACCCGGAGCAAGACCAAATAGAGGTTCAGATGGTACGGCCCGTATCGAACCCGGGTAGGTTGCTTGAGCCAGTGCGCAAGTGCTGGCCTAGATGAATGGCTGTCCAAGACAGAACCCGGCTTATCGGTCAACTTCACAAATTTAGCCCTATAGAGCGAAAGCTTTATAGGGCTTGTTTCATTTATGGGTAAACTGGATAAATTGACTCAATATGGAATGGGTATCAGGAACAAAAGGAATTAGTCATCCAAATCAATAAGTAGGCCTCGAAATGGAGTATCCGCCTGTAATATCACCTCCTGCTCTTCTTGAATGAATACACCATCCCCGCATTTAAGCATCACATCTCTGCTTTTGTTATCGTTGATTCTTACGTTACCGCGAATTATTGCGTTACCACTGATGGATTGCAGGTAAGCATGTTTGCCTCGCAAAGTCAGAACCTGGTTGTTATGGGGCTTAAGCACGAGATAGCTTATCCTGACTTGTTGGCGCAGACGCATGCTATTGTTTTCTGACGTAGGAGAGGCCAGCAATGTGAGTGGCTTGTTTGTCAGCACCTTACGCTGTAATGGTTGTGCTTCTTGCTGAGGACAGGCATTGAGCCAGAGTTGCAGCCGTGTCAGTAGTATTTTGTCACTGGTATTGTGCTCACTGTAACTAATACCCTGACGGGCAGAAAATAGCAGGCAATCCCCCTGACGTGCATGGAAGTTGTTACCTTCACTGTCTCGATATTGAACTTCCCCTTGCAGGATAATATTCAGAATATCAACATGAGGGTAAGCTTTCGGTTGGAATTCAGCTTTTGGCGCCAAGACTTCCTGATTAAGAACACGCAGTGCCCGGTAGTTCAAAAATTTTGGGTCAAAATAGTGACCAAATGAAAAAGTATAGCGAGCCTGTAACCAACCATAATCAGCTTTTCCGCATTGATTTGCTGTTCTCGTTATCATCATGACTGTAATCTCTTCAACTAATAGATCTATTATTCTCGATCTTAATTATCTGGACGTTGAAATGTTAGCCAGTTAATCTGGTGTCTATATTCAAAATTCCTGATTGAGAAAAATATGAGCAAAGAACGTGCGCTTACCTTGGAATCCCTGCGGGTAATGGATGCGATAGATCGGCGAGGAAGTTTCGCTGCGGCAGCGGATGAGTTGGGCCGAGTTCCTTCCGCATTGAGTTACACCATGCAGAAATTGGAAGAAGAGCTGGATGTTGTGCTGTTTGATCGTTCTGGTCATCGCACGAAATTTACCAATGTTGGCCGGATGCTGTTGGAACGAGGGCGGTTATTGCTTGAGGCGGCAGATAAATTGACAGCAGATGCCGAAGCGCTTGCCCATGGTTGGGAAACACACCTGACTATTGTGTGTGAAGCCCTGTTCCCAATCACATCACTTTTCCCTATCGTGGATAAACTGGCTACTAAATCGAATACGCAACTTTCGTTAACGACGGAAGTACTGGCAGGTGCTTGGGAGCGATTGGAAACCGGGCATGCTGATATTGTGATTGCTCCTGACCTTCATTTTAGGGCTTCGGCGGAAGTGAATTCACGGACACTTTATTCTATTAACAACGTCTATGTTGCCAGTGTGGATCATCCTATTCATCATGAACCCGAACCACTGTCTGATACTACGCGAGTAAAGTATCGTGGAATAGCAGTAGCTGATACGGCAAGGGAGCGCCCTGTATTGACGGTTAAGTTATTGGATAAACAACCTCGCTTGACAGTGAGTACACTGGAAGATAAACGCCGGGCGCTTTTGGCAGGGTTGGGCGTGGCTACTATGCCATATCCTATGGTGGAACAAGATATTGCTGAAGGCCGTTTGTGTGTTGTTGGTTCGGAGTACAGTCATGAAACCAACATTATCATGGCTTGGCGGCGCGATAGTATGGGAGAAGCTAAGTCCTGGTGCTTACGTGAAATCCCCAAATTGTTTGCGAAGAAATAGCGTGCATGAAAGCCCCTTGCTGTGTAATCGCAGCAAGGGGCTTTCAGCTTCTAGCAGTTTTTCTTCTACCAGTTTTTCTTCAATGCATGATCAATACTGAATTTTCCTGGGCCCATCATAGCCAGCAGCAGGTAACCTGCGCCAATGGAGAAATTTTTCAGGAACATAGTCAGGTTCATGTCATTTGAAAAATCATTGTGGAACAGAATAGCTGTCAGAATACAGAAAATAAATGTAAACACAGCCGTGGTACGGGTTAACAGGCCGAACATCACAGCAATTCCGCCACCAAGTTCAAGTAAGATAGTCAGTGGCAGTAAAATTCCCGGAACCTTCATGGCTTCCATAAACTCCTGCGTTCCTGCGTAGGCATCACCTAATTTTCCATATCCTGCGATAATGAAAAGAACGGATATTAAAATACGGGCAATTAATAGGCTACTATCTTCAAATTTTTTCATGAACGTCTCCAAAAATACCGCAGGTAGCGATAAATAAGCTGTCTATTTTGATTTTTTGTCCAATAAATGAACTAAATGGCACAATTTGTTAATCATTGGCTGATGGGCGGTATTCTAAATAGAGGTGTTATTTGTTGATAGTAAAGAATGTTAACAATTTCATGCAGTTTTTTTGAAGAAATTAGTCAGAGTACAAAAGGGAATTTGAATAAGAAACAGAATTATGGCTACTTACTTGTATAGTGTATTTCGCATGGCTTTCATGAACCCAAAGATGCTGACCATGCGGAGTGACCAGCGATAAAATTTCTTGGGATGGCGCAGACCATAAATCAGGGCAACACCAGAGGCAATGGCGAGATAAGGCTTGAAAGCAGTCAAAGTTTGCCAACCTTTATCATAAGCTTGCGTGGCTTCAAGCCAGTTCCGGCTATAGATAGAGAGTAACTGTCGTTGTTGCTGGATCTCTGTTAATAGCTGCTGCTTTCGCAACTTTTGCTGATGATGCCCCGATTTATTCATGATGATCACCCTCCAGCATTTTGCGGTCAACATTCAACTGCTCTCTGGTTGCGTTAAGAAAGGTCAGTTTTCGGGCTTTTTTTATCGTCCACATTGCACTAAATACGGCGAGGAGCAGTAGTGTTCCGGCAGTGATGACCATTGCCGTTATTCGGTAGGCTGGATCGATGACCCAGAATATCAGCACCAGTAGGCATATCAGGCCAAAGCCCGCGAACAATAAGGTAAACCCTATCAGAAGAAGCAGATGTATCAGCGTTGCTGCTCCCTCCTCTAGCTCAACAGCAATAAGTTGGATACGGGTTTCAACCATATGAACAACAATTGCTACTACTCGTCGTACAGTATCAAATAGCCCTTTTCCAGGGCCTTTAGAGTGAGGGGATTGAGTCATTTCAGCGCCTTGAAAGCAGAACACCCAATACAACGCCAACTGCTGCACCGATACCGACACCTGTCCAAGGATTGTCACGGACATAATTATCTGCACGGCCGGCAATTTCTTTCGTTTGATCGACTAGTTTATCGTTAGCATTATTGAGGGCATTACGTGCATCTTTCAGCATTTTTTCTGCTTTACTGCGTAATTTTTCCAGTTCAGCCTTCGATTTCTCACCAGAGTCATTAAGAACTTCTTCCAGAGTATCCGCGAGGGATTGTAACTCAGTGCGTAAATCTTCAGAGCTTCTTTTCTGTGGCATGACTTATCTCCTGAAATATACGATGGATGAATCTCTACCATAGACGCTTTTATAAGGAGTTTAAAGCATGAATAGATGAAAAATTGTCATAATATGCTGCGAATTAATCTAAAAAATTGTTTGAAATGGATGAGCAGAGCGCTTAATGGATAAGTGAAATGGGGCTGGAAGAGTAATGCCCTGTGATATGTTTTTGGTAATATCACAGGGAAAAAGTGGATTGTTATAAAGCCAATTGTTTAAAGTAGATTGTTTAAAAGATTACTTTACAGCCGATTGTTATAGGGAAGAGTTATTAGCGCGTTTTTTACGCCAAACGACGACCAGGCTGCCAATTAAGCCGATGAGCAGCAAGCACAATGGTAACAGAACCAAAAAATTCATCAGATATTCTTCGTACTGGCGGAACAGAGGGCTTTTACCAAGAGCATAACCCAGTGTTGTTAGAATAATCACCCACAGGAACCCGCTAAGCCAATTGAAGATTTGGAAACGTCCATTTTTTAGCCCGGCAAGACCTGCCAGCGTTGGCAGCAATGTTCTGACAAAAGCAATGAAACGGCCTATCAGCAAGGCAGATAAGCCATGACGATGGAATAGGTTATGAGCACGTTGATGGTAATGTGCGGGAAGGTGTGACAGCCAGCTCTGAACTAATTTTGAATTGCCAAGCCATCTTCCCTGAAGATATCCAACCCAGCAGCCAAGGCTTGCTCCGGCGGTAAGAATAATTAAAGTTTCAGAAAAGCTCATGGCTTCTTTTGCAATCAAGACACCAACTAATATCAATAGGCTATCACCGGGTAAAAATGCGGCAGGTAATATTCCATTTTCCAGAAATAGGATAGTAAATAGCAGTATGTAGATCGCCCATGCTAGTGATGGATTAGCTAGTGTTTCGTAATCTTGGTGCCAAAGTGCATAAATAAGGTCTGTTACAATTTCCATCAAATGTTCCTAAAACGCGGGTTAAGGATTGCATCTTACTTTTATGGTGCATTTATGGTGAATTTCTGTTGGTGCTTTGAAATACAAAGCATTAAATTCCGTTGTCATAAAATGCTCTCGAAATCCCTTCAAGGTGGCATAAAGATTGACAGGGACACTTTAACAAAATCAGCAGTAGCGAGACAGAAAATTTTGTTGAGCAATTGAACATTACCTCAATGTAAAAGTAATTCATTCGGATATATCAATTAATTAATCATTTGATGAATTTTACAAAAATAGCATTAATGGGCAATTTATCACGTGGATGGGTTAAATTTATATATTTTGTCAGTTAATTCCACACTGACTCATTGGTTGATTTGTCGAAAAGTAATGTCTCCGTGCTATTCGTATTAGATAAATAATCTGCGCTTATTGCTGAAAGTAATTTTTTGGTAATTAATTGAATTAATAGATTAATTTGTTGTTTTTTATTGTCACGCTTATTACATCATGAATGTATTGCGATGAGAAAATTGCAGTTTCGATCACACTAATGTAAATGAATTGTTATCAATTGTTGTGTAGTCTGTATATTGCAATGAATTATGCTTTGTCGTTCTCTTAATTTCCTGTACTGGAAAAGCAAACACAAAAACATCAGGCTCAGCGAGCTAAAAATATCAAGTGGACAGACTATGGAAAAACAACAAAAAGGCTTTGTGCGGTACATTACACAAGGAAGCCTAGTCAAACAAATTCTGATCGGATTAATACTGGGGGCTTTGCTGGCATGGTTAGCGCCTTCTGCGGCTGAATCGGTTGAACTGCTTGGAACACTCTTTGTCGGCGCATTAAAAGCGGTGGCTCCTGTTTTGGTGTGGATATTGGTCATGTCTTCGATTGCAAACCACAAGATAGGCCAGAAAAGCAATATTCGCCCGATAATATTTCTGTACATTATAGGAACATTCCTTGCAGCAGTAGTGGCCGTAATTGGCAGTATGTTGTTCCCCTCAATGTTGGCGTTGGTGACGAATAATGTTCAAGTATCACCACCGGAAAATATTGTAGAGGTACTGAAAGGGGTATTGATCAATATTGTCGCCAATCCGATTGATGCGATATTAAAAGGGAATTACATTGGAATTTTGGCGTGGGCAATTGGTTTGGGTATTGCCTTGCGTCATGCTAAAGAATCAACAAAGACACTGCTCCAAGATTTATCAGAATCAGTGACACAAGTTGTACGTGTTGTTATCCGTCTGGCCCCTATTGGCATTTTCGGGTTGGTTTCTTCAACGATTGCGACAACCGGTTTTACAGCTTTGCTCGACTATGTTCATTTGTTAGCCGTCCTGATTGGCTGTATGATTATCGTTGCTCTGATCGTCAATCCACTGATTGTTTACTGGAAAATCCGTCGTAATCCTTATCCGTTGGTTTTTGAATGCTTGCGCGAAAGTGGCGTAACGGCGTTCTTTACCCGCAGCTCTGCCGCCAATATTCCCGTGAATATGTCAATGTGCCGCCGCATGAATCTGGATGAGGATACCTATTCTGTTTCCATTCCGTTGGGCGCAACTATCAATATGGCTGGTGCAGCAGTAACCATTACTGTGTTGACATTGGCGGCAGTGAATACGCTGGGCATAGCTGTGGATATTCCTACCGCGATATTGCTTAGCGTGGTTTCTGCCATCGCTGCGTGTGGAGCGTCTGGAGTTGCAGGTGGTTCATTATTGTTGATCCCACTGGCATGTAGCATGTTTGGAATTTCCAATGAAATAGCCATGCAAGTTGTAGCAGTAGGAATGATCATTGGTGTATTGCAGGATTCTGTTGAAACTGCTTTGAATTCTTCCACTGATGTATTGTTTACCGCTGCGGCTTGTCAGGCAGAAGATGCCCGCATAGCTACTGATCGATTAGCTCAGCGTTAATCATTTGCTGGCATTAAGACGGTGATAATTGCTCAACGAATTATCACCGTTTTTCTTTGGATTTTTATCCGGATCTGGCTTGTTACACTTTCAACGCCAGTCTGGCTCCCTGATCGATAGCCCTGCGGGCATCCAATTCAGCTGCGACATCTGCACCACCAATCACATGCACATTTTTCCCCATTGCCTGCAACGGCTGGTAGAGTTCTTTCATCGGTTCCTGGCCTGCACAGATAATTACGTTATCTACTTCAAGGCATTGTTGCTCATCATGACGACGGATATGTAGCCCTTGATCATCAATTTTCAGATATTGAACGCTGTTGAGCATCATTACGCCCCGCATAGACAGGCTGGCTTTATGTATCCAGCCAGTGGTTTTCCCCAAACCATCACCGACTTTGGAATCCTTGCGTTGCAGCAGATAAATTCTGCGTGGAGAGGGTTCTGCTTGTGCTCCATCCGGCCGTAACCCGCCCCGATATGTAATCGTCTGGTCAATTCCCCACTCATGGTTAAACGCATGACTGCTCAGGCTGGTGCTTTGTCCACTTTGGCTCAAATATTCAGCGGTATCAAAGCCAATACCTCCCGCACCGATAATGGCGACGCGTTTTCCGACTTGCCGCTTGTGTTTCAATACATCAAGGTAAGTCAGTACCTTTTTATGATCAATGCCGTCAATATTTGGGGTACGTGGTGTTATCCCTGTCGCGATAACAACTTCATCAAATGATGAAAGCTGGTCGGCAGTTGCAGTATGTTTGAGGCGTAATTCGACACCATTCAATGCTAATTGGCGTTCAAAATAGCGTAAAGTTTCATGGAATTCCTCTTTGCCGGGAATTTGTTTAGCAATATTAAATTGCCCGCCAATTTGATTTTCCCGTTCAAACAGCGTGACATGGTGTCCTCGGCTGGCGGCTGTGACGGCAAAGGATAGTCCCGCAGGCCCTGCGCCGATGACAGCAATGGTTTTGGGGGCTTGGGCGGGGGCAGTAATGAATTCGGTTTCGTGGCAGGCACGTGGGTTGACCAGACAAGACGTCAACTTGCCGACAAAAACTCTGTCCAGACAGGCCTGGTTGCAGCCTATGCAGGTATTGATTTCGTCAGCGCGGTTCTGTTCAGCTTTCAACACAAATTCGGCATCAGCAAGGAAAGGACGCGCCATGGAAACCATATCGGCGCAGCCTTCACTGAGAATTTGTTCGGCCACTTGGGGATCATTGATGCGGTTGGTTGTAATTAAAGGGATGCTGACTTTCCCCATTAATTTCTGAGTGACCCAGCTGAACCCTGCTCTGGGCACCATAGTTGCAATCGTTGGGATGCGGGCTTCATGCCAGCCGATGCCGGTGTTGATGATGGAGGCTCCTGCTTTTTCAATCTCCAGCGCCAGTTGTTCGATCTCTTGCCAATTAGAACCATCTTCCACTAAATCCAGCATGGAAAGACGGTAGATGATGATAAAACGCTCTCCTGTGATGGCACGGACGGCTTTGACAATTTCTATAGCAAAACGCATGCGGTTTTCTAAGGTTCCACCCCACTCATCCTGCCGATGATTAGTGCGTGTGACCAGAAACTGATTGATCAGATAACCTTCTGAGCCCATGATTTCCACACCATCATAGCCTGCTTGTTGTGCAAGCTGGGCGCAGCGGGCAAAATCTTTGATTGTCTGCTGGATGTCCTCCTCAGACATTTCTTGAGGTATAAAGGGATTAATAGGAGCTTGAATAGCTGAGGGCGCGACAGAGTTTTTCTGATAGCTGTAACGTCCGGCATGCAGGATTTGCAAAGCAATCTTTCCCTCAGCCTGATGTACAGCATCTGTAATAAGCTTGTGGTGGGGTAGGGAATCTTCACTATTCAAGACACTTGCCCCTGCGGCGACAGCGCCTTGTTGGTTTGGTGCGATACCGCCAGTCACAATCAATGCGACGCCACCCGCCGCTCGTTCTGCATAAAATTGAGCTAAACGTTGGGCTCCGTCGGGATGTTCTTCAAGCCCCGTATGCATTGAACCCATCAATACACGATTTTTTAGTGTGGTAAAGCCCAAATCCAGTGGTGCAAGCAGGTGAGAGTAGTTGCTCATTGCATTCTCCATCAAATATTTGGTAGCTCAAGAAATATTATTTTTCTCTGTATGGAGCTATATAGCCAAGTGGTCGGATGAGATGATGTTTAAATTTAGACAGTTCCAGCATTATTGGAATCACTTTGTTAACTGATTGTGATAAATATCATGAAATAGAGCATCAATGGCACCTTAATGAAAATCTGTTAAGAATAGAAATGCTTCTTATTTATGATTATTGTATGCTTTTAGCCGTGCATGTTGTAAATGTTCTATTGCATAATGATTTAAATAAATAATTCAGCATTAAATGTTTCAATAAAAGGTATGACAGAAATAAATATTGGTAAAATAAGTATGAGAAAAATAACAGATTGGGTTACGTTGACAGGAAAAAGTGTAACTTTAGTACCTTTTTCGCATGATAGACATGATGAATTTGTTAGCGCTATTGAGGAGGGGCAGTTACATAAACTGTGGTATACCAGTGTGCCTGATCCTGCAAATGTCCATGAGGAAGTTGAGCGCCGTTTAGACCTGCATGCTAATGGCAGCATGTTGCCTTTTACTGTCATTGATAATGCAACAGGTGTAGCCGTTGGCATGACCGGATATATTAATATTGCTGAGAGTATTCCCAGATTGGAAATAGGTGCTACATGGTATGCATGTTCTGTCCAACGCACTGCTATCAATACGGAAGCAAAGTTTTTATTGTTGCAGTATGCATTTGAGGAACTGGAATGTGTTGCAGTGGAATTTCGTACCCATTTTTTAAATCATCGGAGTCGTAAGGCGATTGCACGGTTGGGGGCAAAACTGGATGGTATTTTGCGTCAACACTTGCGAGCCAAAGACGGTTCGTTACGAGACACTTGCGTTTATAGCATTCTTCTCAATGAATGGCCCGCCATTAAAACCCATCTTACATGGTTAATGACGAAGCCACGTTGAGTTCCCAATTGGTATTCCTTTCTGACAGGAAATCAGACTGTTGTAAGGGATTCCCAGAAGGAATTATAATCCGCCACCATTTGCTTCTTCTTTTTATGCCAATAACGGATACTACGGTAGATATGGGTCTTGTTACTGACTGCCAATATTTGTTCACAATTAACATGTTCGGCAAAACGATAAATAGCCTCAATTAACAAGCGTTTGGGAAATAGCCCATAACACTCTTTAGTTGCGTGGCGGATAATCTCCAGAGAATTATCCCCTTTAGCCGGGCCTTGCAATACACCAATAAATAGCGTTTGTTTGCCATCAATTGTCAATAAAGTAAACGCACATTTAGCCAGAATGATATTTTCTTCGGTAGTCATATATAAAGAAAGTTCACCTTCTTTATTCAGATTATCCAGTGAATCAATATATCAAAAATGTTTCATTTTTACCTTGAATGGTTGCCAGTAAATAAGCATGAATATCAAAAATTCTGCTAATTATGGCAGGTTCTAACTGGCTGAATAATAGATGATAGTGTTCATTCAGAGCATTCACAATTTGTTTGTGCTTAAAATTAATGCTTAAATATGGGCGGTGTAATTTACAATGCAAACTGGGCTGCTTTTTCAAAATATCCAAATAACGAGGTGTTCTGGCAAGGCCATTCAATAGTTTCAATGTGGAAACCGGTGTCAGGATACTGCGCAGTGCAAATTTAGTGCGGTTGCTGGAAGAATGCCAATGTTCTCCAGGAGTAACACGTTTTCCAATAAGATCAGTAAACAGCTTCATCCCTGAAGCTGTAGGTTGTTGTAGATAATTCATTAATGCTTAAACTCAATAGAAATAAAAATACTGGTAAAAACGCCATTATATCATTTAACTATTAAGTTCCACTTAGTCGTTTACAAAATATTCCATTAATTTAAATTTATTTTTTTGTATTAAAAAATCTTATTTTGTTGTCATTTTGGCAGAATCGTTTTGTTATTCATTCCCTGAAAAACCGCAAAATGTTAAAAGTCATTCTGAGGCTTTCAACGATGCTTGAGGCGTTACAGGAGTAGGAGATATTGGTCAATGAATCTCAGGTCAGCTTCATATGTAATAAAGGAAACGGATTCCCTTGTCCATCAAGCTCTGAGCGAGAAAAAACCTGAAATCCCATATGTTGGTAGAAGCCTACGCCTTGTGCATTTTGTTCATTTACATCCAATTCGTTGATCTGTAATTCGTGAATAGCAAATTCCAGTAACATCTTGCCGATTCCGGTGCCTCGTGCTTGTGGTACAATAAACAACATTTCTACTCGATGTTGATCGGTACTGATAAATCCCACGATATTATCTTGTCCCTCTACAGCCTTATAAACAGTAAGATTGGGCAGATAATCGTTAAGGATCTGCGGGCGTAAAACTTCAATCATGGCTTTGGGCAAGAAATCATGAGTTGCAAGTACCGAGGCTTCCCAAATTTGGATCAGTGTCGAAAAATCAGTTTTGGTGGCTTGTTGTATCTGCATTTAATACCCCCCTATTTTTCTATCGTTTTCAATTTCAGATTGGACATTTTTACGGCTTAGGCTTGCCAGCAGCATGTAAATTGCAGTAACCAATAAGACAATGAAAAAGAAACTCATCAGCCCATTGTGCTGAACTTGAAAGTAGTGCTGTAGCATAAAATGCCCTGCTCCCAGTGGCCCAATAGAGGAGCCAATACTATAACTTAATAACATGACCTGACTAGCCGCTACAATATAGGACGAATCCAGCTTGTCACAAGCAAGAGTAATCGCAATGGGATACAGCGCAAAAGACGACATACCTAAAAGTGCCAGTGCCACTATCATTACAATATAATGATCAAAGAGATACATTATTCCTACGGCGAATACACCCAGTAATGACACTATTGTCAATAGAAAAGTTTTGCTCATGATGACGGACAGCTTACTGATAATAGACTGTATGACCATTCCGCCCAGAATAATGGATGCCATCAATACACCGACTTGATCGGCGTTGAAATCACTTTGGCTTAGTGATAAAGGCATCAAACCATAGATAGTACCCATAACAATGCCAGATGTTATGCAGCCAACGATCGCTGGCTTACTGAATTTGGTGATTTTTCTCAGCGATATACTTTGGTGATGGAGCGCGGGTGGTTGTCCGTGCCGCACGAATAATGGAGGCAAAATAGCGACAAACAGCAGCACCGAAACCACCATAAAGGGGATCATCCCCTGAGTGCCGATAGACCCAATCAATAACTGCCCTAAAGTTGTTCCACCGTAAAGGGAAGTCATATAGAAGCTCAGGCGTTTGGCGCGTTCTTTAGGGCTATCACCAATTAACAACCAAGATTCGACCACGACAAAAACACCGGCCACGGCCACGCCGGCAATACACCGAACAACTAACCAGATTTCTTTATTTGGAAAAAAAGGTAATACAATTACTGTCGCTGATAAGAGCGACAAAAAAACAATAAATGAAAGGCGGTGACCTATCTTGGCAATAACAGGTTCAATCATCATTGAGCCTATTAATAGACCGATGTAATAAGCACTGGCTAACCAACTGGCATAAATTGTATCAATGCTGAAACTTGCCATCGACAGAGGAATTAAGCTCATTAGGTAACCAGAAGCAATTGCAAAAACAGTCAAGCCGGCGACAGGTACAAATGCACTGTCATTCTTGCGCAGCAGTTTCACTACTGTCGTCTCCACATAAAAAATCAACCAGAAATGCGCTGCTTCTCATCAAGATTTTGCCGAATGGCCGCCACGATATATGCCAAGGATTGGAATATATCTTGGTGATTTAAGCAGTAGGTAATTTACTCAATAGCCTTGAGTGGTGCGGACTATAGTCCTTTATCATAAAGAGATACAACGAGAAAAACTGATACTCATGAATGAAAAGATTTATGGAAAAAAGCATATAACGAAACGATTCCCATTAGAATCTTTGTGTGGTTGGAGTAGAAAGAAGCCTGGTGTATCAGTGACATTACATTCCATATTAAGAAAGATTACGTGAATTCAGGGGTAAAATACGCAAAAAGTCAAAATTGTCAAAATATAAATCTATTGGGAATGAGTAGGATGCGCGTATTAAAAATTTTTTGCCCTGAATGTGGCGTTAAAGCGGTCATTAGTAAAACCAATCGGAAGCACCATGAAATTGCCGATCTTTACTGTGCGTGCGCTGATATTGAATGTGGTTACCGATTTGTCATGAATTTGACTTTTTCACACACATTAAGCCCCAGTGCCAAAACTGGCGATAAATTGCTGCGGACTATGGTGAATAACCTCAATCCGCAACAACGTCAGGAGGTATTGGCCTTATTGAAAGCTGATTCTGTTGCTTAATGAAGCTACTTTCGAACTTTTCATTATTCATAGGATTTATTTGTAGAATTAATGTTTATTTTTTATTGAAAAAGTTAAGATTGGTATTATACTTTTAGAATGAAATAGGTCTATATCATTCATCTTAAATTCTATCGGATATAAGCTATCGCTTTTGGTAGCTTATTTAGAATAAGCCATAATGAGAAAAATTTCTTTATTAATAATATCACGCAATAAAAATTAAAAGTATTTATTACCATCTAGAATAAATATGCATAATTATTTTCTGGTAATAGATAATTAGAAATAATGTTTAAGTATTAAATTAATCTTTCTCGTTTTATAAAACCGGGAGGATGTTATGAATGATATCTCAAATGATGAATCAAAACATTCTTGATAGTAATGACGCCAGGCCACCATATGATGACCTGTGTTTAATAATAAAGCGCTGGTTTTAACCCTGCGCTTTGTCTATGGCCTTAATCCCCAATTAAGCCCAACGTCGGATCACAATCGAGGTATTGATGCCACCAAAGGCAAAGTTATTGCTTTGAATAAACTCGGTCTGGATTTTACGAGGTTGGTGCATAATGTAATCCAACTCCCCACAAGCGGGATCGACCTCTTGCAGATTAATGGTTGGGGCAAACCAGCCTGCATTCATCATTTCCAGACTTAACCATGCTTCAAGTGCACCACAAGCCCCCAATGTATGGCCGAAATAGCTTTTCAGTGAAGATATAGGCGTTTGGTTGCCGAAAATATTGGCTGTAGCTTGACTCTCTGCTACATCTCCACGATCGGTTGCAGTACCGTGAGCACTGAGATAACCGATATCGGCTGGCTGTAAACCCGCTGATTTCAGCGCCATTTCAATGCAGATCTGCATCGTTTCGGATTTTGGCTGAGTGATATGGGAAGCATCACAGTTAGTAGCAAACCCGATGATTTCACCATAAATCTTGGCACCACGTGCTTTGGCGTGTTCCAATTCTTCAAGGATCAATGTACCCGCACCTTCACCAATGACCAGCCCATCACGGTTAACATCAAATGGAGAAGGCGTGGTTTTCGGTGCTTCATTTCTCTGGCTGGTGGCGAATAACGTATCAAATACCGCCGCTTCGGATGGACACAACTCTTCGGCTCCACCTGCAACCATCACGGTTTGATAGCCGTGGCGGATAGCTTCCCACGCGTATCCAATTGCCTGACTGCCAGATGTACAGGCACTTGAGGTTGGAATAACTCTGCCACGCAGACCAAAGAACAAGCCGGTGTTGACGGCGGCGGTATGGGGCATCATTTGTACATAAGTTGTGCCAGTGATGTTATTGGTATGCTTTTCAGTCAGCATGGTGGCAAATTCACTGACTGGCTTGGTACTGCCCGTAGAGGAACCATAGGCAATGCCAGTTTCTCCATTGGTCAGTATCGGATCGCCAAGTAAACCCGCCATCTCTAAGGCTAGCTCTGTGGCGCGCGTTGACATCAGAGAAACACGCCCCATTGAGCGAATGCGTTTGCGGGTGTAGTGTTCGGGTAAAATAAAATCTGTAACGGGTGCCCCAAGGTGGGTATTGAGTCCGTCATATTCTGCCCATGCCGGCATCTGTTCGACCGTATTGATGCCCGCTTTCAACCCAGCGGAAACAGATTGCCAATCGTGTCCCAGTGCAGTAATGCCACCCATTCCTGTGATAACTACCCTACGAGGCATGTCTTTATGGAATTCCTTCTGGAATATCGCATTATGGCTCATAGCATTCCCCCGTTGATTGAAATAACCTGACGGGTTACATATCCCGCAATATCAGACATCAGATAGCTGGCAAGCCCCGCCACTTCATCCACTTGCCCCATCCGTTTCATGGGGATCATATTCATGGCTTCTTTCAGAGCCGCTTCTTCCATTTGGATCATGTCTGTGCCAATCAATCCGGGAGCAATGCAGTTTACGGTGATTTTTCTTTTCGCCAATTCGATTGCCAGTGCTTTTGTTGCTCCGATAATGCCCGCTTTAGCCGCGCTGTAATTGACTTGTCCGCGGTTGCCCATCAAACCGGACACGGATGATAATGTGATAATACGTCCTCCATGACGTAAGCCGATCATCGGCATGACGCAAGGGTGGATAACATTATAGAAGCCATCCAAATTGGTATGAATAACACTGTCCCAGTCATTGCCTTGCAAAGCCGGGAAAGCACCATCTTTGGCGATCCCGGCATTGCAGACGATACCATAGTAAGCACCGTGAGCTTCGATATCTTTTTCCAGTATTTCACGACAGATAATTCGATCCGAAACATCAAAATTCAGTATACGGCCACTGCCTCCGTTCGCCTGAATTTGTTCCAGTGTCTCTTCCGCACCTTTAGCATCGCGGTGATAATGCACGATGACCGTAAAACCATCTGCCGCCAGCCGACAGGCAATAGCTCGGCCTATCCCTTTGCTGGCTCCGGTCACTAGAACTGAACGCATTATGCTACTCCATCCTGTTTATTTATTAGTTGTGTGAGTTCTGTTGTGTTAGGTTGGTAGATGTTCAGGCGGCCTGTTACCAGTACAGTGCCATTACAACTGATTTCACCTTCAAAACTGCCAAATTTTTCATCTTGCAGTAATAAATTCATCTGAATATCCAGCACGCTGCCTTGGGTGAAAGCGGGTACTTGACACCGTACTGCACGTCCGCCCAATAACATGCCCAATGAGGAATCTTCTTCTTCTCTTTTCTTGCGATGCCAGCCAGACCAGACACCAATAGTTTGAGCCATGATTTCAATGGCAAACCAACCCGGCAGATGGCCTTTTTCATTGAGAAAAGGGGATAGAACGCCATCTTGGCTGACTGTGACCTGACAATGCACATGATCGCTGGATACGTTGATCATTTTTTCTAATAACACCATTGGGGCTTCATGTGGGAGATAACGATCTACTGGCAAATAGTCAGACATTATGCAACTCCCAATATCAGGCTGGTATTGTTGCCACCAAAGGCAAAAGAATTTGACATGACAATCGGTTTTTCCAGTGGTTGCGATTGGGTTAGCAAGCCGCAATCAGACAGTGAGGGATCTATGTTTGAGCGTGAAAAATCTTGTGCTGGCAGCGGCAGATTACGCGTCAGCAATAGCCAACAAATTCCGGCTTCACAAGCACCAGCGGCTCCCAGAGTATGACCGGTTAAATACTTGGTTGAACTGCATGGAGTGTTCTCACCAAAAATCTGGTTGATGACAATAGATTCCATCTGGTCATTTAATTTTGTGCCTGTTCCATGCAGGTTGATATAACCGATTTCTGCTGGAGAGAGTTTTGCATTTCCTAATGCCATATTGATAGCTTCAATGGCTCCTTTCCCTTCAGGATGCGGGGCAGACATATGCCATGCGTCACTCGATTCCCCTACGCCAAGTAATGCTATTGGTTGAGATGCACTCGGCTGAGGTTCCCGTGTTAGCAGCAGCAATGTTGATGCTTCTCCGATAGTAATGCCTTGGCGATTTTCACCAAATGGTTCACACAAGGTGGGGGAAAGAGATTCCAGGCTATTAAATCCATTGATTGGCATGCGGCTCAGTGTGTCCGCACCACCAACAATCGCCACATCTACCATATCCATTTCAATCAGACGTTGACCGGTGATAATCGCCCGTGAACTGGATGAACAGGCTGTCGATATGGTAAATACAGGTCCATCAATACTAAGATAATTGGCAAGGAAGCGGGAAGGATCACCCAGTTCCTGTTGGTAATAATGGTAATCCTGATTAGGTTGCTGATGGATCGTGCGGCTGACATGTTGATCACCCTCTTCAAGGCCAGATGTGCTGGTTCCCATGATCACAGCGATGCGTTCCCGACCATAACGGGTGATAGCATCGTCCACTTGTGGTTTTATTTGCATCAAGGCAGCCAGTAACAAACGATTATTACGGCTGTTGTGTTTAAACAGAGAGGCAGGAATAGCGGGCAGTTCACCGTCAACACCTCCCAGACAGCAGGCTTTTTCGGGTTGTAGCCAGCCAGAGCGCTCAGACATGCCGGGTGCCTGACCGAGCACGAGATTCTGCGCAATCTCATCCACGTTATTGCCCAAGGCATTGAGCATACCCACGGCAGAAATATAAATCATGCTTTACTCTTCCAGATGCTGAATGGCGATGTCATAACCGAAAATGAATTGCTGGACGTGAATCGGGCGTCGTTTGCTAGGGCAAACGGGTCTAAATTGAACAGTTAGTTCAGTGATGTGCCTTCAGTACATAAAGGTAGGAACATTGATGATCGTTTGTGATTTACAATCC
>NZ_FOVO01000015.1 GCF_900115195.1 Xenorhabdus japonica | reverse complement strand
AGTGCCCACACAGATTGTCTGATTCAATTGTTAAAGAGCGGGCGCAACCGGAAGCCTTCCGGGTTGCGAGGCTGCGTATCTTACGCTTTTCGCCTCCGAAGTCAAGCGCTTATTTTCGCTTTTCTTCGCTGCCCGCCGCGGCGTGTCTTCGCTGGGCGTCGGTCAGTGGTGGCGCATTATAGGGGGTTTTCGGCACCTGGCAATAGTTTTTTTCGATTTTTTTTCCGTTCGTGTTTTTTTTCAACAAAATTGACCATTGAGCGCTTTTTTTATTCTAAAATTGACGTCTTAGACAACAATCATTAAATCCATGTGGCATACAACGATTGTTAGTGCCATTGTCTATAGCAGTTTATAACAACAGTCAATCGACTCTGGATGACACGATTGATTTATTAGTAACTAAAAATAGTTTGGGTTTCATGTATTAAAGTATTACGTATTCACTAATTATCATAAAAAATAAACGGGATATCTAATGGTTAAATCTGCACGCAGTATGTCGGGGTTACCTTGGATTGCGGCCATAGCTTTTTTTATGCAATCCTTAGACGCTACAATTCTTAACACTGCACTACCGGCAATTGCTAAAAGTCTTAATCATTCTCCACTGGCAATGCAGCCTGCTATTGTCAGTTATACCTTAACTGTAGCGATGCTAATTCCCGTAAGCGGTTGGCTCGCTGATAGATTTGGCACTCGTACGGTATTCATTTATGCTGTTTCTTTCTTTTCTTTAGGTTCGCTTGCTTGTGCGCTATCACACAATCTCTCTTCCTTAGTTATATCCAGAATTATTCAAGGCATAGGTGGAGCTATGATGATGCCTGTTGCTCGTCTGGCTTTGCTAAGAGCATATCCACGTAGCGAGCTGTTACCTATTCTGAACTTTGTCACCATGCCAGGATTACTGGGTCCGATTTTGGGTCCAATGTTTGGCGGGTTGTTAGTGACCTATGCAACATGGCATTGGATCTTTATCATCAATATTCCCATTGGTTTATTGGGGATCATTTACGCCAAAAAGAATATGCCCAATTTAACCATGCCCAAGTGCCCTTTTGATTTTCTGGGATTTATGCTGTTTAGCACGGGCTTGGTGTTGATTTCAATCAGCTTTGACTTATTTGGGCATAACTCATTTTCTGGCTATATTCCTCTCGCTTTATTTTCTAGCGGTATTATCATGCTAGCAGGATATATTTTTCATGCGAAAAGCCATCCAACCCCTCTCATTAATCTCCAGTTGTTCCAAACCCGTACATTTTCAATTGGCATTGCCAGCAATATTGTTACTCGACTAAGTACTGGATCGCTTTCATTTATTATTCCTCTGATGTTGCAAGTGGGATTTGGGTTTTCAGCTGTGATTGCAGGAATAATGATGGCACCGAACGCAATTGGTTCGATTTTAGCCAAATCTTTTGTCACCAAGATACTGACTCGTTTTGGATATAGAAATACGCTTATTTGGGTCACAATTATTATCGGTGTAATGATTTCACAGTTTTCACTACAGACACCGGAACTCCCTATCACATTTTTAATAACCCCTCTTTTTATATTGGGAATGGTGATGTCCACACAGTTTACAGCGATGAACACTATTACCCTAGGTGATCTGAACGATAATAATGCCAGCGCCGGTAATAGCCTGCTAGCAGTTACTCAACAGTTATCTATCAGCTTTGGGATAACCGTCAGTGCGGCAGCTCTGCGGTTTTATGAATCAATGGGATATGGCTCAGCCGTGAGCCATTTTCACTATACGTTGATTACGATGGGAGTGATTACCTTAATTTCTTCTACTGTTTTCCTATTATTAAATAAAGAAGACGGCAATAACTTAATTAAGAAGAAATAAACTGATTAACGGCTGGTGACAGAACTTCGCTCGATCAATTCAGGCGTCAAAATCAGTTGCTTGGCTCACTTTCTGGATTATCCATTCTATAAAGCAAGCTATCAATCGCCAATTTACTCAATTCATCTTTTGGTTGATGGATGATTGTCAATGGAGGAATCCCTCAATCGCTGCATTGACTTTCTTTTTCACGCTCTCACTGACATAACGATTACCATTAATTACATGTGAGAAACAGTCGATATTGAGACGCCCGCCAGACGGGCAACATCCTTCATGATAGCCACAGTTAATCCTGTTCAGATAGAAATGCATCAATTTCACTTCGCCACGGAATCGCAGGCTGCGCTCCCTGACGTGTCACTGCAATAGCAGCCGCTGCATGAGCAAAACGAATCGCTGACAACATTTCTTTTCCTTCCAGCAATCCTGTTATCAAGACGCCATTAAATGTATCCCCAGCGGCAATTGTATCGATCGCTTTTACTTTGAATCCGGGAACAATTTTACCTTTATTACCTTTCTCACTCAGCCATACGCCTCGGCTACCCAATGTGATAATTACCGTTTCTATGCCTTTAGCATGTAAGGCCTGAGCTGCTTTTTCCGCTCCGGTATCATCTTTTACGGCAATGCCAGTCAGGAATTCTGCTTCAATTTCATTCGGCGTAATGATATCCACCAGCGAAAGCAATTGATCTGAAATTTTCTGCGCTGGAGCTGGATTCAAGATCACTTTAGCATGATGTTTCTTGGCCGTTTCAGCAGCAAGCTGTACAGTTTCCAGCGGTGTTTCGAGCTGCAATAGCAGCGCATCAGCATCCTTGACCGCGTGGTCATGGCGGAGGAAATAATCTGGGGTTAAACTCCGATTCGCCCCGGCATTAATGCCAATGACATTTTCACCCTGCTGATTAACAAAAATCAGAGCAACACCCGTTGTTTCCTCTTTAATAATTTCAATTGAAGAGATATTAATATTATCTTTAGTCAACTGCTGGCAAATCCGTGTACCGATATCATCTTGGCCAACGCAAGCAATAAATGTAATGTCAGCTCCACACCGACCAGCAGCAACTGCCTGATTTGCTCCCTTTCCTCCAAATGCAACCCTATACTGTTCTCCTTTCACTGTTTCACCTGGTTGAGGAAAAGAATCGAGATTCAATATGTGATCTACATTGATGCTACCCATCACCACAAGTTTTGCCATACTCATTATATTTATTCCTGTTCAGCTGCTATTAGTTGCTCAACAACGATACAGCCACCAATCTCGATAGCTACATCACAATGCTAATTATTTTTTGATAACTAATTCCAACTCAATTGGAATAGTGGCGTTAACGTTTTCACCTTTCAGTACATTATCTGCGGTTTGTACGCCAACAATGCCAATTTGATCTGGACGCTGTGCGATCGTTGCTCCCAATTTACCGCTCTGTACAGCCTTAAGAGCATCGTCATTGCCATCGAATCCGACAACCAGCACATCTTCTTTACCAGCTGTCTGCAACGCTCGCAATGCACCAAGAGCCATTTCATCATTTTGAGCGAAAACGGCTTGTACTGACGGATGAGCTGTCAGCAGGTTTTGCATGACATTCATCCCCTTTGTGCGATCATAATCAGCGGGCTGACTAGCCAACATATTGAATTTGTGCTTTTGGGCTGCCTGACCAAAACCTTCTCCACGTTCACGCGTTCCTGAAGTACCATCCAATTGAATGACCTTGACATCATTACCTAATTTTTCAGCGCTAAAATCAGCTGCCATTTTAGCGCCTGAACGGCTATCGGAAGCAATGTAGCTGATAACATTGCCCTTATACGCTGAACGGTCAAGAGTGATAACCGGAATATTAGCCTTATTTGCCATGATCACTGCATTACCAACGGCATCCGAGTCGGTTGGGTTAATTAACATCAATTTTATGCCACGAACTGTCAAATCCTGAACATTGGCCAACTCTTTTGCCGGGTTATCCTGGGAATCAAGCACAATCAGGTTATACCCCAGCTTATCAGCTTCTTTTTGGGTACTATCTTTCATTGTGACAAAGAAGGGATTATTCAAAGTTGAAATAACCAATGCAATGCTATCTTTCGCCAGTGCATTAGCACTTCTACGCCTCTGGTTGGTTCATCAAGGATCAATATTTTTGGCCGAATCATTAATCCACGGGCAATCGCAACTTTCTGCTGATTTCCGCCAGAAAGCAGGCCTATAGTTTGTTCCATTGAGGGTGTTTTTATATTGAACAGCTTGATGAAATCGGCAACGGATTTTTGTTCTGAGGAGTGATTCAAAAGACAAGAATTTCGGCTGAAATAACGTAATGCAGTGAGGGACATATTCTCTTTAACAGACATACTTAAGACTAATCCATCACGCTTACGATCTTCTGAGATATAGACAATGCCATTGGCCAGCCCTTCTTGTGGATTTCTGATAGTTAGAGGTTTTCCATCCAGCAAGATCTGACCTCCAGTTTTCGACAATGCCCCGTATATGACCTTCATCAATTCAGTACGACCTGCGCCCATCAAACCAGATATTCCCAAAATCTCGCCGCTATACAGGGAAAAACTGACATTTTTGATCCCAGAGCCAGACAGGTTTCTAATCTCCAACCGCTTTTTACTACTCGGCAAAACCAGACGAGGATATTGCTCACCAAGCTTTCGCCCCACCATCATTTCAATCAATCGCTCTTCGTTCAGAGCATTAATGGGCTGTTCACCAATAAATTTCACATCGCGTAATACTGTCACATCATCACAAATTTCAAAAAGCTCTTTCAATCGATGTGAAATATAGACAATGCCACATCCTTGCGCTTTCAGCTCCCGTATGACATGAAATAAGGATTCAGTTTCGGTATCAGTCAGGGCATCGGTGGGTTCATCCATAATAATGACTTTGGATTGGAAACTCAGTACCTTGGCGATTTCTACCATTTGCTGCTCACCAATGGACAATTCAGAAACAAACCGATGGCTGCTGTAGCGGATATTTAAACGCCTCAGCAAGTTATCGGCTTCTTCATACATTTTTTTCCAGTTGATGATACCCAGTGTATTAACGAACTCACGTCCCAAGAAAATGTTTTCAGCAATCGTTAATTGAGGGATGAGGTTTAGCTCTTGATGAATAATGCCAATACCCGATTCCTGAGACGATTTGGAGCCGAAGAAAGCCACTTATTGCCCAAGATAGCGGATCGAGCCAGCATCTTTTGTATAAATACCGGTCAATATTTTCATCATTGTGGATTTGCCGGCACCATTTTCGCCGACTAATGCCATCACTTTCCCGGGATAAACACGCAATGTAGCCCCTGACAAGGCTTTTACCCCTGGGAAAGTCTTATCAATCCCCTTGAACTCCAGTAATGGCTCCATAATAACCTCAGAAAGTTACGCCAGAGCAAAGGAGGATTATTGGCATAAGGAGAACATTCTCCTGTACGAATAACCGCTTTGCTCTTCTCTGTTTTCGCTTTCAGAATGCTATGACTGACATACTGTACCTTAATTGCATTTCCCTGTTGTATTTCGAGATCAGCAATACGCGTGATGATTTGCTCATGTATTTGGGGATTGTGTTCAATAATTTCAGCGGCCAAAATGGCCACTTCAACTTGTATTTCCTGAACAACAACATCAAAAACAGATAACAGATTAGGTGTTCTCTGGATTAGCGCTAAATCAATTCGCTGGGTAGACGACGGGATAGGTCAAATATCATCCCCCTTGGGATAAAGTCATGCATAGAGTGCGATTTGTGTTGCCGTCAAGGTACAGTATTGATCACTCTCAATCTTGTCGGGCAGGTCGCTGATCACGTTGCGGACTTAAGGCGGCGCAGGAGAAAGAGAGCCGTGATGCGTTGGAAGCGTTCCGCAGCATCAACAACACTGCTTCCATGCAGTCTCCCTTTCCCATTATAGAAAACCCGGTATTATGCGGATATTTGATCATATCTGGCATTTTAATATCGGGATTACAAACCGTTCATAGAAAAGATGGCAAAATTAAAACTTAGAGTACGCCCTCAACGGATTCAATGACTTCTGGTGACCAAACACCGCACTGAACCTGACCGATATGTGCCATTTGCAGCAACAGCATCACCAAACGGGATTGTCCTATACCACCACCAATAGATTGCGGCATGTCACCTTTAATCAGCGCTTGATGCCAATCATATTGCAGACGATCTTCATCATCGGTCAGTGCAAGCTGATGTTGCAAAGCTTCTGCGTCAACACGGATACCCATTGAAGAAATTTCAAAAGCATCCTGCAAAACTGGGTTCCAGACAATGATGTCACCGTTCAGACCAAAGAAACCATCACAGTTTTGTGTAGTCCAATCGTCGTAATCCGGCGCGCGTACATCATGTGCCTGACCATCAGACAATTTACCCCCAATACCCATCAGGAAAATCGCACCAAACTCTTTGGCGGCCTCACGCTCACGACCTTTAGCATCCAGATCAGGGTAACGTTTCAGAAGCTCTTCACTGTGAATAAAGTGAATTTGATCTGGCAGGAACGGTGCCAGACCAAATTCCTTACTTACTGCTTGTTGTGTTTCTTTTATTGCTTCGTAGATTTTACCTACTGTCTGTTTTAAATAGTCGAGTGAACGCTGACCTTCACCCATCGTTTTCTCCCAATCCCACTGATCAACAAAGACAGAATGGATAGGAGTCAAGCGATCTTCATCAGGACGCAGAGCCTTCATGTGGGTATACAACCCTTGCTCAGCCTGAAAACCAAAGCGACCTAATGTTTTGCGTTTCCATTTCGCCAGAGAATGAACCACTTCAAATGTGGCATCCGGCAAAGTTTTCACTTTCACCTGAACCGCTTTTTCATGGCCAGACAAGTTATCCTGAGTACCATCACCAAGACGGCTCAAGATAGGTCCTTGAACTTCGATTAAACTAAGTTGTTTCTCTAGCAGACGGGAAAAGTATGATTTCACAAAACTAATCTGCTGCTGTTTTTCAATGAAGGATGTTTTCATGATGCTGATCTCAAAATTTTTAGTGACCCTGTGTCCTGTTGATATAGATTAAGCAACAAAACGAAGTACAAATTCAATATCTGATAATAAAAATATTGTATAAGATCTACAAACGATAATTTTTAAACTATAAAAATGAATATCATTCAAAAATAGGGATTGAAAATGGCAGAAATTTATCAGATCGATAATTTAGACCGTGACATACTTCACGCTTTAATGGAGAACGCACGTACACCTTACGCAGAATTAGCCAAAAAATTCTCGGTAAGCCCAGGAACAATTCATGTCCGCGTAGAAAAAATGAAACAATCAGGGATCATCACCGGAACTAGGGTTGATATCAGTGCCAAACAACTGGGGTTCGATGTGTGCTGCTTTATCGGTATCATATTGAAAAGTGCAAAAGACTATCCGGCAGCATTAAAGAAACTCGATATGCTTGATGAAGTCGTTGAAGTTTATTACACCACAGGACACTACAGCATTTTCATTAAGGTCATGTGTCGATCCATTGAAGCCCTTCAGGACGTACTTATCAACAAGATACAGACTATTGACGAGATCCAGTCAACAGAAACATTGATCTCTCTGCAAAACCCGATAATGAGGACAATAAAACCATAAAGCAGAAACCAGTTAACCACATTATCCACAGGTAGATCCCAATAGATTCACAGCATACAATAGTTGCTCTTTAATTTAGCAAGGATCATGATGAGCACGATAACCTTAATCAGCGGCAGTACAATGGGTAGCGCCGAATACGTCGCAGAACATATAGCTGAGAGCTTAGAAAATTACGGGTTTTCAACGGAAATGCTTCATGGTCCCTCATTGGAAGATCTTCCTCTTGAAGGATTATGGATTGTGGTTACTTCAACGCATGGAGCTGGAGATTTACCTGATAATCTCCAGCCTCTGGCAGATACGATCACACAGCAGCAACCCGATCTAAGTAATATTACATTTGGTGCTATCGGCATTGGCAGCTCCGAATACGACACATTCTGTGGTGCAATAAGATCACTGGAACGTTTATTGGAGGATCTCGGAGCAAAACGGATCGGGGATCGATTGGAAATAGACATTCTGCAACACGAAATTCCCGAAGATCCGGCCGAAATATGGGTTAAAGAGTGGGCAAAGTTACTCTGATCTGATTAAAAATATAACGATTAACTGTGGATAACTCATCTGAAAAGCAGGGGTTAACCCGTAGTTATCCATTTAATAACCTAGTATCATTCTGGTGGCTGTGAATAACTAGGCTTTTAGATCCCAGCTTATACTGAGTTGGATCACGGATCATTCACAGCAAATGATCCTTTACACCGTTATGATCTTTATATGGAAAATCCACTTATCCACAGAAGATCGTGATCCTAATAAAAGATATAATAAAGAGATCTTTAAATAAAAAGATCTTATTTTAAATAATGATGATCTCGCACCTCTTGGTCTTAGGTTCAAACTTGAGTAGAATTCTCTCCTCAATGCATATGAAGCATTTTCACAATTGAAGGTTCACACATGTTTTATCCAGAGCACTTTGACGTCATCATTATCGGCGGAGGCCATGCCGGTACTGAAGCAGCGATGGCCTCCGCACGTATGGGGCGTCAAACCTTACTACTGACTCACAATATTGATACTTTGGGCCAGATGTCATGCAATCCAGCCATTGGTGGGATCGGTAAAGGGCATCTGGTAAAAGAGATCGATGCACTTGATGGCTTAATGGCAAAAGCTACGGATCAAGCAGGCATTCAGTTTCGAACACTCAATGCTAGCAAAGGTCCAGCTGTTCGGGCAACACGCGCACAAGCAGATCGAGTACTTTACCGACAAGCTGTAAGAACAACACTGGAAAATCAACCTAACTTAATGATCTTCCAGCAGCCAGTTGAAGATCTCATCGTTGAAAATGATACTGTTACAGGTGTCGTTACTCGTATGGGTTTGAAATTCAAGGCTAAGTCTGTAGTTCTCACAGTAGGGACTTTCCTTGATGGAAAAATTCACATCGGATTGGAAAACTACAGTGGAGGACGAGCAGGAGATCCTCCTGCGATCTCATTATCTCATCGTTTGCGTGAATTACCTTTGCGTGTAGCTCGCCTAAAAACAGGCACACCACCTCGCATTGATGCACGAACTATTGATTTTAGTCAGCTCGAACAACAACTGGGCGATAATCCGACACCAGTCTTTTCATTCATGGGCAACGTTAATCAACACCCACGGCAGATCCCGTGCTACATCACACATACCAATGAAAAAACCCATGAAGTGATCCGCAATAACTTGGATCGCAGTCCAATGTATGCAGGGATCATCGAAGGGATCGGTCCCCGTTACTGTCCTTCCATTGAAGACAAAGTTATGCGTTTTGCGGATCGTAACGCTCACCAGATCTTCTTGGAACCAGAGGGACTGACCAGTAACGAAATCTATCCGAACGGCATTTCGACCAGTTTGCCATTTGATGTTCAGATGCAAATAGTTCATTCCATGAAAGGCATGGAAAATGCCCGCATCATTCGTCCTGGTTATGCGATCGAATATGATTTCTTTGATCCGCGTGATTTAAAACAAACACTGGAAAGTAAATTTATCCACGGTCTGTTCTTTGCTGGCCAAATCAATGGCACTACAGGATATGAAGAAGCAGCTGCACAAGGGTTACTGGCTGGCCTCAATGCTGCACGTTATGCCAATGGTGAAGAAGGTTGGTTCCCACGCCGTGATCAGGCTTATATTGGCGTATTGGTTGATGATCTATGCACACTTGGTACTAAAGAGCCTTATCGCATGTTTACATCCCGTGCTGAATATCGCTTGATGCTGCGTGAAGATAATGCGGATCTTCGTCTGACTGAACAAGGTCGTAAACTTGGCTTGGTTGATGATCTCCGTTGGGAACATTATTGCCGCAAATTTGAAATGATAGAACAGGAGCGCCAACGTCTGCGCAATATCTGGGTTCATCCTAATTCTGACAACCTAGCGGATATCAACCAAATGTTGAAAAAACCGTTATCAAAAGAAGCCAATGGTGAAGATTTGCTGCGTCGTCCTGAGATGAATTATGAATTACTGACTTCATTTCCACGTTTTTCACCCGGACTGACAGAGCCACAAGCTGCTGATCAAGTTGAAATTCAAGTGAAGTACGAAGGCTACATTGCTCGTCAGCAAGAAGAGATCGAAAAGCAATTACGTAATGAAAATACGGCATTACCAGTTGATTTGGATTATCAACAAATCAACGGGCTTTCCAATGAAGTTATTGCAAAACTGAATGATCATAAACCAAGTTCAATTGGTCAGGCTTCACGTATTTCAGGCGTCACTCCAGCCGCAATTTCTATTTTGCTGGTATGGCTGAAAAAACAAGGTTTATTGCGTCGTAGCGCCTAAGGAGACAAATTTTGCTTAACAAATTGGAATCGCTGCTGGCGAAAACGAACATTGAGTTAACATTGGAACAAAAACAGCAGCTTGTTGCCTACGTTGACATGCTGAATAAGTGGAACAAGGCTTACAACCTGACATCTGTCCGAGATCCGCAACAAATGTTGGTTCGGCATATTATGGATAGCATTGTTGTTAATCCATACCTGCATGGAACGCGATTTATTGATGTGGGAACAGGTCCTGGTTTGCCAGGTGTTCCGCTAGCAATTGTGCGTCCAGAGTCCCATTTCACTTTGTTGGATAGTTTGGGAAAACGAGTTCGCTTTCTGCGTCAGGTTCAACATGAATTAGGTTTGACCAATATTGAGCCTGTACAGAGCCGGGTTGAAGAATTTATTCCTGAACCCCTTTTTGATGGAGTAATTAGCCGTGCATTTGCTTCACTGCAAGACATGCTCTCATGGTGTAGCCATCTTCCCCAACCACTTGAAGGACGTTTTTATGCCTTGAAAGGTGTATTACCGAAAGATGAATTGACTCAATTGCCTACGGAGATTGTACTTGATACTGTCATTCCTCTCCAGATCTCAGGATTGGATGAACAACGCCATCTGGTAATACTTAAGTCAAACTAACTTTGCTGTTAGTCAATAAAAACGCAAATAATTAGTAACGCCAACTACATTTAAAATGTAACGGGAGTTACTAATTATTCCCTTCCATAGATCCAAATTTATTTACTGATAATTCACAGAAAACCAACGTTATTTTTATATTGGAAGAATTTCTCCTTCTAAAGATCGTTATCAATTTTCTTTATAAATAAATTTTAGGGAAAGTAAGTAAAATAAGCATCTAACCTCTTTTATCGGTATATAAGATAAAACTTTATAGTTGTAATATTAGTTAATTGATTTTAAATGAAAAAAACAAAATATTTCCATTATACATTTAATGATAAATATAATTGATGAATTTTGTTTAGTGTGATGTGTGTCACGTTTAATTTTGAGGTTATATCATTAAGAATTGCAGAATATTAAATGGTATTTGTGAGCGATCTAGCACCAAAGTTAGAAATTTAAATAATAATTCACTTTTTCGCTACTTATGGATTGAATTCATTTTGGCTGCCCGTATAATTTGCACGTTTTTGTCACTTGACACTCTTAAGCAAAGCCAGTTTTATACAACATTCAGCAAAGCCTGATATGTGATGGCGTACCTCAGGGAGAAAACAAAAGTCATGTCTGTATCCCTTTACAGCGGTAGAATGGTACTGAAACTGTTACTTTTGCAGTTAATGACTTTTGTTATTCTCAGTGTGGCTTTTTGTACCAAAAGTATAGAGTGGGGCGCTTCTGCTTTTGTCGGTGGGCTGGCGTGTTGGCTACCAAATGCCATTTTTATGCTGCTTAGCCGCTTCCAAAAGGCAAAAGAAGAAGGGGTTCCAGTACGGATTGCATGGTTTTTCGCTATTAGCGAAGGGATTAAGGTTATCATTGCGATAACAGTGCTGATAGTTGCTTTAGGAGTGTTCAAGGCGGCATTTGCACCACTTGGTGTGGCCTATTTAGCGGTGCTGATTGTGCAGATCATCGCACCTGCCGTAATGAACGGTTAGCGTTTTTAACAACAAAAGGGTAAAAGCATCATGTCTGCATCAGGAGAAATTTCAACTCCGGGAGATTACATAAGTCATCATCTGAGTCACCTTCAGTTGGACTTGCGTACCTTTGAGTTGGTCGATCCTCACAAGAGTCATGAGGCGACGTTCTGGACGTTGAACATTGACTCGCTTTTTTTCTCCATCGTATTAGGGATGTTGTTTCTATTTGTATTCAGAAGAGTCGCGGTTCGTGCCACTGATGGCGTTCCGGGGAAATTCCAGACTGCAGTAGAAATGGTAATCGGTTTCGTTGATAACACCGTGCGTGATATGTATCACGGCAAGAGCAAAGTGATTGCCCCTCTGGCTTTGACTGTGTTCGTCTGGGTGTTGTTGATGAACGCATTGGACTTGCTGCCAATCGATTTTATTCCTTTAATCGGTGAACACTTCTTCGGCTTGCCTGCTCTGCGTATTGTTCCAACCGCAGATGTCAGTGTCACCTTGTCGATGGCTTTGGGTGTCTTTGTCCTCATTCTGTTCTACAGCATTAAGATGAAAGGAATTCGTGGGTTTTCGAAGGAGCTGGCATTACAGCCTTTCAATCATCCATTGTTTATTCCAATTAACTTAATTCTGGAAGGGGTTAGCTTGCTGTCCAAACCTGTATCACTCGGTCTGCGACTGTTTGGTAATATGTATGCTGGTGAGTTGATCTTTATTCTTATTGCGGCTCTTTTACCGTTTTGGTCACAGTGGTTACTCAGCCTGCCGTGGGCGATTTTCCACGTACTGATTATTACGTTACAAGCCTTTATTTTTATGGTTCTGACGATTGTTTATCTGTCGATGGCATCTGAAGAGCATTAATTTTTATCAATCATTATGTTTTAACTTATGTTTTAACTAAAACAAACTGGAGATTGTCATGGAAATGCATATGGTATACATAGCTGCCGCTATTCTGATGGGTTTGGCGGCTATTGGTGCTGCGATCGGTATCGGCATACTTGGAGGTAAATTCCTGGAAGGTGCTGCTCGTCAACCTGATCTGATTCCTTTGCTGCGTACACAGTTCTTTATCGTTATGGGTCTGGTTGACGCCATCCCGATGATTGCTGTGGGCCTGGGCTTGTATATGATGTTCGCTACTGGTGCTAAATAAAATAGCAGAACTGAAAATTACGCCGATTCATTAATTGAAATAGAGGTATTGTGCTGTGAATATTAACGCAACAATCCTCGGCCAGGCCATCGCGTTTGTCCTGTTTGTTTTGTTCTGCATGAAGTATGTATGGCCACCAATCATGGCGGCCATTGAAAAACGTCAGAAAGAGATTGCTGACGGTTTGGCTTCAGCAGAGCGTGTTAAAAAGAACCTGGACTTAGCGCAAGCCAATGCGTCCGACCAACTGAAAAAAGCAAAAGCTGATGCGCAAGTTATCATTGAGCTGGCTAATAAACAAAAAGCCCAAATCATTGATGACGCTAAAACAGAAGCTGAGCTGGAACGTAACAAAATTGTAGCGCAGGCTCACGCTGAAATTGAAGCTGAACGCAAACGCGCTCGTGAAGAGTTACGTAAACAGGTTGCGATGCTGGCTATCGCAGGTGCCGAGAAAATCATCGAACGTTCCGTGGATGAAGCTGCTAACAGCGACATCGTTGATAAACTGGTCGCTGAACTGTAAGGAGGGAGGGGCATGTCTGAATTTGCTACGGTAGCTCGCCCCTACGCCAAAGCAGCTTTTGACTTTGCTGTAGAACACCAATCTCTTGAACACTGGCAAAACATGCTGGCGTTCACAGCTGAGGTCACTCGCAATGAGCAGGTTGGTGAGCTGCTTTCCGGTTCATTGGCACCGGAAACGTTAGCCAAAACCTTCATCACCATTTGTGGTGAGCAGGTTGATGAGCATGCTCAGAACTTTATTCGTGTAATGGCAGAAAATGGTCGCTTGCTGGTACTGCCAGAAGTCTTCCAGCAATTTATCCAATTGCGTGCGTCACTTGAATCAACCATTGATGTTGAAGTGATTTCTGCGTCCGAACTGAATGAGCAACAGCAAGCTAAAATTTCTGCGGCGATGGAAAAACGTCTGTCACGCAAAGTGAAGCTGAATTGCAAAATTGACAAGTCTGTTATTGCCGGTGTGGTTATCCGCGCTGGTGACATGGTGATCGATGGCAGTATTCGTGGCCGTCTGGATCGTTTAACAGACGTCTTGCAGTCTTAAGGGGACTGGAGCATATGCAACTGAATTCCACCGAAATCAGCGAACTGATCAAACAGCGTATTGCTCAGTTCAATGTCGTGAGCGAAGCTCACAATGAAGGTACGATTGTTTCCGTTAACGACGGTATCATTCGTATTCACGGTTTAGCCGATGTCATGCAGGGTGAAATGATCTCTCTGCCTGGTAATCGTTACGCAATTGCACTGAACTTAGAGCGTGACTCTGTAGGTGCAGTTGTGATGGGTCCGTATGCTGACTTAGCTGAAGGCATGAAAGTCAAATGTACTGGCCGTATTTTAGAAGTACCTGTTGGTCGTGGTCTGCTGGGTCGTGTTGTTAACACGCTGGGTGAACCAATCGATGGCAAAGGCGCTCTTGAAAATGATGGCTTCTCTCCTGTTGAAGTTATTGCTCCGGGCGTTATCGATCGTCAGTCTGTTGACCAGCCTGTCCAGACAGGTTACAAATCCGTTGATGCTATGATCCCAATTGGCCGCGGCCAGCGTGAATTGGTAATCGGTGACCGTCAGACGGGTAAAACCGCTCTGGCTATTGATGCGATCATCAACCAGCGTAATTCTGGTATCAAATGTATCTATGTTGCGATTGGTCAGAAAGCATCTACCATTGCTAACGTAGTTCGTAAACTGGAAGAGCACGGCGCACTGGAAAACACTATCGTTGTTGTTGCATCCGCTTCAGAATCTGCGGCGCTGCAATATCTGGCACCATACTCTGGTTGCGCGATGGGTGAATACTTCCGTGATCGCGGTGAAGATGCACTGATTGTTTACGATGACCTGTCTAAACAGGCTGTAGCATACCGTCAGATTTCTCTGTTGCTGCGTCGTCCACCTGGACGTGAAGCATTCCCTGGTGATGTTTTCTATCTGCACTCCCGTTTGTTGGAGCGTGCAGCGCGTGTTAATGCTGAATACGTTGAAAACTTTACCAATGGAGAAGTGAAAGGTAAAACAGGTTCTCTGACTGCATTGCCAATCATTGAAACTCAGGCGGGTGACGTTTCTGCGTTCGTACCAACAAACGTTATCTCCATCACTGATGGCCAGATCTTCCTTGAGTCTTCTCTATTCAACGCAGGTATCCGTCCAGCGGTTAACCCAGGGATTTCCGTATCCCGTGTAGGTGGTGCTGCTCAGACTAAGATCATCAAGAAACTGTCTGGTGGTATTCGTACCGCTCTGGCTCAGTACCGTGAACTGGCGGCATTCTCCCAGTTTGCTTCTGATCTGGATGATGCAACCCGTAAGCAGTTGGATCATGGTCAGAAAGTAACTGAGCTGTTGAAACAGAAACAGTATCAGCCAATGTCCATTGCACAGCAGGCACTGTCTTTGTTTGCCGCTGAGCGTGGTTATCTGGAAGATATCGAAATCGCGAAAGTGGTCAGTTTCGAAGCTGCGCTGTTGGCGTATGCTAGCCGTGAACATGCTGATCTTCTGAAAGAGATTGACCAGTCTGGTGATTACAACGGAGAGATTGAAGCTAAGCTGAAATCTCTGTTGGAATCCTTCAAGGCGACTCAGTCCTGGTAACACTATTCGGCCCAGTTTGATTCTGTTGATGAATAAAAAACATGGGCCGTCTGGTTGAATTCGGAGAAGCAGATATGGCCGGCGCAAAAGAGATACGTACCAAAATCGCCAGTGTGCAGAACACGCAAAAAATCACTAAAGCGATGGAAATGGTCGCCGCGTCCAAAATGCGTAAAACGCAGGATCGCATGGCGGCCAGCCGTCCTTATGCAGAAACCATTCGCAGTGTGATTGGACACCTTGCGTTAGGTAATCTGGAATACAAACATCCCTATCTTGAAGAGCGCGAAGTAAAGCGTGTTGGGTATGTGGTTGTTTCGACTGACCGTGGTTTGTGTGGCGGTTTGAACATTAATTTGTTCAAAAAATTGCTGATAGAAATGAAAGGCTGGTCTGATAAAAACGTCCAAGTTGATTTGGCGCTTGTTGGATCGAAAGCGGTTTCTTTCTTTTCTTCTGTTGGTGGCAACATTGTTGCCCAAGTAACAGGGATGGGAGATAACCCATCATTGTCCGAACTGATCGGGCCAGTCCACGTCATGATGCAAGCATATGACGAAGGACGTCTGGATAAACTGTATATAGTGACAAACAAGTTCATAAATACAATGTCTCAGGTTCCGACGATCATTCAGTTATTGCCTCTGCCAGCCGGAGACGATGAAACACTGAAGAAGAAGTCCTGGGACTATCTGTATGAACCTGATCCTAAGGCGTTGTTGGATACCCTGCTGCGCCGCTATATAGAATCGCAAGTTTATCAGGGCGTCGTTGAAAACCTGGCTAGTGAACAGGCCGCACGAATGGTAGCGATGAAAGCCGCGACCGATAATGGTGGCAACCTGATCAAAGAGTTGCAGTTGGTTTACAACAAGGCTCGTCAGGCCAGTATCACTCAGGAACTCACCGAAATCGTTTCGGGTGCTTCTGCGGTTTAACAGCTAGGTTTACGAATTACGTAGAGGATTCAAGATGGCTACTGGAAAGATTATCCAGGTAATCGGCGCCGTAGTGGACGTCGAATTCCCTCAGGACAGCGTACCAAAAGTATACGATGCCCTTGAGGTTAAAAACGGTGAAGAAAAACTGGTACTGGAAGTTCAGCAGCAGTTAGGTGGTGGTATCGTCCGTTGTATCGCAATGGGTACCTCCGATGGCTTGCGCCGTAATTTGGACGTGACTAATTTAGGACACCCAATCGAAGTACCAGTGGGTAAAGCAACACTGGGTCGTATCATGAACGTATTGGGCGATCCAATTGACATGAAAGGTGAGATCGGCGAAGAAGAGCGCTGGTCAATTCACCGTACAGCACCAACCTATGAAGAGCTGTCCAACTCTCAGGAACTGCTGGAAACCGGTATCAAAGTAATGGACTTGATTTGCCCATTCGCTAAGGGTGGTAAAGTCGGTCTGTTTGGTGGTGCGGGTGTAGGTAAAACCGTTAACATGATGGAGCTGATCCGTAACATCGCGATCGAGCACTCAGGTTACTCTGTATTTGCCGGTGTAGGTGAGCGTACCCGTGAAGGTAACGACTTCTATCATGAAATGACTGACTCAAACGTACTGGATAAAGTATCTCTGGTATACGGTCAGATGAATGAGCCACCAGGAAACCGTCTGCGTGTTGCATTGACTGGTTTGACTATGGCGGAAAAATTCCGTGATGAAGGCCGCGACGTTCTGCTGTTCGTTGATAACATTTACCGTTATACCCTGGCAGGGACAGAAGTATCTGCACTGTTGGGACGTATGCCATCTGCGGTAGGTTATCAGCCAACGTTGGCGGAAGAGATGGGTGCTCTGCAAGAGCGTATCACCTCAACCCAAACTGGCTCCATCACCTCCGTACAGGCGGTTTACGTTCCTGCGGATGACTTGACTGACCCATCACCTGCGACAACCTTTGCCCACTTGGATGCAACGGTCGTATTGAGCCGTCAGATCGCATCTTTGGGTATTTACCCTGCGGTTGACCCACTGGATTCAACCAGCCGTCAGCTTGACCCACTGGTTGTTGGTCAGGAACATTATGACGTGGCTCGTGGCGTTCAGTCTATCCTGCAACGTTATCAGGAACTGAAAGATATCATCGCTATCCTGGGTATGGATGAACTGTCTGAAGACGACAAACTGGTTGTGGCACGTGCCCGTAAGATCCAGCGCTTCCTGTCTCAGCCATTCTTCGTTGCAGAAGTCTTCACTGGTTCTCCAGGTAAATTCGTTTCTCTGAAAGACACTATCCGTGGCTTCAAGGGCATCCTGAACGGTGATTATGACCATCTGCCAGAGCAGGCGTTCTACATGGTTGGTACCATCGACGAAGCTGTGGAAAAAGCGAAGAAGCTTTAATACGGCTGACGGGAGGTTGATATGGCTGCAATGACGTTCTCCCTGAACGTAGTCAGTGCTGAAAAACAGCTGTTTGAAGGGCTGGTACAGAAAATTCAGGTGACAGGTAGTGAAGGTGAGTTGGGGATCTATCCTCAACACACACCACTGCTGACTGCCATAAAACCGGGCATGATACGTATTGTTAAACAGTTTGGTGAAGAAGAGTTTATCTACCTGTCAGGTGGAATTCTTGAAGTACAGCCAAACGGCGTTATCGTACTGTCTGATACAGCGATCCGTGGTAAGGATTTGGACGAAGCTAAAGTGCTTGAAGCCAAGCGCGAGGCAGAAGAACACATCCGTAATTCTCACGGCGATGTTGATTATGCTCAGGCATCTGCTGAATTGTCGAAAGCGATCGCGAAACTTCGCGTTATCGAGATGACAAAAAAGTTGATGTTATAATTATCCGATAGATTTCGAATTGCATCCAAATGAGTTGCAACTTGAAAGATGAAGGATATAGGCAGTTAGATAGAAAGCCAGTTGGTGAAAGCTAACTGGCTTTTTTGCATTGCGAAATATGTGGCAATTTATTTCGCAAACAGGTTTACTTTCATACTTAAAATTGGAATTGTCAGGTTTCTTATGTCTATTATTGCAAATAGTGCCAATGCAAATCGTGTCAGTGAAAAAAGTGTCGTGATCCTTGCCGCAGGCAAGGGAACTCGCATGTATTCCGCTCTTCCCAAAGTTCTGCACTTGCTGGCCGGGAAACCAATGGTTCAGCATGTTATTGACACCGCAATGGAGTTGGGTACTCAAAATGTTCATTTGGTTTATGGGCATGGCGGTGATCTGATGAAACAAGCACTTTCCAACCAAAATCTGAGCTGGGTATTGCAAGCTGAACAGCTAGGTACTGGTCATGCTATGCAGCAAGCTGCCCCGCACTTTTCGGATGATGAAGATATTCTGATTCTTTACGGTGATGTGCCTTTGATTGCCAAAGATACTTTAGAGCGTTTGATTGAGGCTAAACCTGAGGGTGGAATTGGTTTATTAACTGCAATTCTGGATAATCCAACGGGCTATGGTCGTATCATTCGTGAAAATGGTGAAGTGACGGGCATTATCGAACAAAAAGATGCAACGGAAGAACAGCGTAGAATCAACGAAATCAACACCGGTATTTTGGTGGCAAATGGCGGTGATTTAAAACGTTGGTTATTCAAGTTGGAAAACAACAACGCACAAGGCGAATATTATCTGACCGATATTATTGCGCTTGCACATAAAGAAGGTCGTCAAATCAAGGCAGTACACCCAAGCCGTTTAAGTGAGATGGAAGGGGTCAACAATCGCCTTCAACTTTCCGCTTTGGAGCGCATTTACCAATCAGAACAAGCTGAAAAATTACTATTGGCTGGCGTCATGTTATTAGATCCGGCACGTTTTGATTTGCGGGGAACATTAGAACATGGTCGCGATGTAGTGATTGATACCAATGTCATTATCAAGGGCCATGTCACACTGAGAAATAATGTTGAGATTGGCTCAGGTTGTATCCTGAAAAATTGCGTAATTGGTAATGATACCGTCATTAGCCCTTACTCCGTCATTGAAGATTCTGAAATTGCTGCTGAGTGTACGATTGGGCCTTTTGCTCGTTTACGCCCGGGTTCCAAATTGGCGGAAAAAGCGCATGTTGGCAATTTCGTTGAAATGAAAAAATCTTTCCTTGGCAAAGGTTCTAAAGCAGGTCACCTGACTTATCTTGGCGATTCTGAAATTGGCAATAATGTGAATATTGGTGCGGGAACCATTACCTGCAACTATGATGGCGTCAATAAGTTTAAAACCATCATTGGTGATGATGTATTTGTTGGTTCTGATACCCAGCTTGTTGCACCAGTTACAGTAGCTAACGGGGCAACGATTGGCGCTGGAACTACTGTAACAAAAAACGTTGCTGAGAATGAGCTGGTAATCAGCCGCGTAAAACAAACTCATATTAAAAATTGGCAGCGTCCAGTAAAGAAAAAATAAATAAGATATATCCATAAAAAAATCCCCAATAGATTTCAAGTTGCAGCGCGGCGGCAAGTGAACGAATCCAACAAAGCAGCGGCTTGAAAGGTGAAGGGGATTCCCCATCTCTACAAAGCTCGGGGACGGCAAAGCTAAACACGATTTGCCGTAAGACAATCAGGTTGTGCGACATAAAAAGGGCGTTGATTAGCCCTGTTTTTAGGAATAAAACCCATGTGTGGAATTGTTGGTGCAGTAGCACAACGAGATATTGCAGAAATACTGCTCGAAGGTCTTCGTCGCTTGGAGTACCGTGGTTATGACTCTGCGGGTATGGCTGTCGTTGACAGTGAAAACCGCATGACCCGCCTGCGTGAAGTGGGTAAAGTGCAGATGCTGGCTGATGAAGCCGACAAACAGCCAGTCATTGGCGGAACAGGAATTGCCCATACTCGTTGGGCGACTCACGGTGAACCAAACGAAAGCAATGCCCATCCTCATGTTTCTGAACATATTGCGGTTGTGCATAACGGCATAATTGAAAACCACGAAGAACTGCGCGAAGAATTAATAGCACGTGGTTACACCTTCTCTTCTGATACAGATACTGAAACCATTGCCCATCTTGTTCACTGGGAACAGCAACAAGGCGGATCACTGCTGAAAGTCATTCAGCGTGTTATTCCACAATTGCGTGGCGCTTATGGCACCGTAATTATGGATAGCCGTCAACCTGATGTGTTGGTAGCAGCGCGTTCTGGTAGCCCATTGGTGATTGGCTTGGGTATGGGGGAAAACTTCCTTGCATCTGACCAATTAGCGTTATTGCCGGTGACCCGTCGCTTTATCTATCTGGAAGAAGGTGATATTGCAGAAATCACTCGCCGTACTGTTCGCATCTTTGATGTACAGGGTGAAGCGGTTGAGCGCGAGCAAATTGAATCCAACGTTCAGTACGATGCAGGTGACAAAGGTGTATATCGTCACTACATGCAGAAAGAGATTTACGAACAGCCAATGGCGATCAAGAGCACATTGGAAGGCCGTTTAAGCAACGGTCAGGTTAATCTGTCAGAACTGGGTGCTAATGCTGCGGAATTACTGTCTCAAGTTGAGCATATTCAAATTGTCGCCTGCGGCACCTCCTACAATGCGGGAATGGTTTCGCGCTACTGGTTCGAATCGTTGGCAGGCATTCCATGTGATGTTGAAATCGCCTCTGAATTCCGTTACCGCAAGCCAGCACGCCGTAAAGGAAGCTTGCTGATCACCCTGTCCCAGTCAGGTGAAACGGCTGATACCTTGGCTGCACTGCGTTTATCCAAAGAATTGGGTTACCTGACTTCGTTGACTATTTGTAACGTGGCTGGTTCCTCTCTGGTACGCGAATCAGAATTTGCCCTGATGACCAAAGCCGGTGCAGAAATCGGCGTGGCATCCACCAAAGCCTTTACCACTCAGCTAACAGTGTTATTAATGCTGGTGGCTTACATGGGACGCCTGAAAGGTGATAATGCAGCATTGGAACAAGACATCGTTCATGCTCTACATGCCTTGCCAAGCCGCATTGAAAGCATGTTGTCAAAAGACAAGCTGATCGAATCACTGGCGGAAGACTTCTCTGAAAAACATCATGCACTGTTCCTTGGCCGTGGCGATCAATACCCGATCGCAGTGGAAGGCGCACTTAAACTGAAAGAGATCTCCTACATTCACGCTGAAGCCTATGCAGCGGGTGAATTGAAACATGGCCCATTGGCATTGATCGACGCGGATATGCCAGTGATCATCGTTGCACCAAACAACGAACTGCTGGAAAAACTGAAATCCAACATCGAAGAAGTTCGCGCCCGCGGCGGTTTGCTGTATGTCTTCGCCGATCAGGATGCAGGCTTCACCAATAGTGAAAATATGAAGATCATCTCCCTGCCACATGTAGAAGAGTTGATCGCACCGATCTTCTATACCGTGCCACTGCAATTGCTGTCTTACCACGTTGCTTTGATCAAAGGGACGGATGTGGATCAACCACGTAATTTGGCGAAATCGGTGACGGTGGAGTAATGGTGTTGTAGTACGCCATTAATACGCTCGTATAGTAAAAACTGAATATTTTCTAAATCCGGTTATGCGTAAGCTGACCGGATTTTTTTATTAGTGCGCCCGAATACTGTGTGATGCGGTGATATTATCTATATTCCACTCCGATCAGGGGAGTTCCAGTAAACGAGCCACATTCACAATCCGTTGTTGATGAATAATCACTTTCTGAACAATTTTAAATGTAAATTAAACGGAATGTTGGCGATCCGATGGTTTTAGTTTCACATTTCATGTTTATGTTATAAGAGTGTCAGTATTTATTGTGATGTATCAGGGATTCTTTACTACGCTTAAACAGTAAGTTGCTGCGATTAAGGCAATGATTTAACAGTTTAACGAAGAATATGAACCACGAGCATGAGTTTTGCTCAGTTGGCAATAAATGGAATTCCTCTGATGACAATTGAAAAAATCACCCTGAACGATCCAGAGTCCAAAAGTACGGATATCACTCAAAAAAATATCGACCAACTTAAACAGCTTTTCCCTGAGGTATTTTCTGAAAGCAAAATCGACTTTGACGCCTTAAAAGCGGTGCTTGGTGAAGCTATCGATGATTCAGACGAGCGCTATAACTTCACTTGGCATGGTAAAGCCCGCGCACGTCAAATTGCCCAAACTCCATCAACAGGAACCCTACGCCCTTGTAAAGAAGAAAGTGTGAATTGGGATACCACAGAGAACCTTTTTATTGAAGGTGATAACCTTGAAGTACTTAAAATATTACAAAAGTCTTACCATAAAAAGGTAAAAATGATCTATATCGATCCGCCATATAACACAGGAAATGACTTTATTTATAAAGATAATTTCCATGACAACATAAGAAATTATCAGGTATTAACAGGACAAGTAAATAGTCAAGGTAAGCCTTTTAGCACTAATTCTGACACATCTGGTCGGTATCATACAGATTGGCTAAATATGCTTTACCCAAGATTGAAATTGGCCAGAAATTTATTATCCGATGGTGGAATTATATTTATATCTATAGATGAACATGAAGTTGTTAATTTGTCCAATTTGTGCAATGAAATATTTGGTGAAGATAATTTTGTTGAAAGATTTATTTGGAAGAGTGGAAGAACCTCTGCATCAACTTTTACCAGAGAACATGAATATATCTTGGCATATGCAAAAGATATATCTCAGTTACCTCATATTGTTTATAAGGGAGATGATAGCTTAATTTCTGATCGTGCAATAAAAAAAGTGAGCTTTAAAAACCCTGCGTCAGAAATAACATTCCCTGCTGGAGTTAGGTTTTTAGGTGAAAATAAAACGTTTTCATCAGTATTTGGAGATAAAGAAGTCGTTGAAGTTACTTCAGGTGTATTTGAATGTAAGAATGGATATTTAGCTAGCGAAGTTACTCTAAAAGCGGGTTGGACAATGAAGAGCCAAATCGAAAATTGGCTATCAGGAAATGATACTTTTGACTCTAAAGGACAGCAGGTTGTTGAGTTTTTCTTCAAATCTAATGGTGTTCTTCAGTATGTTAAAAAGCGAGGCACCGAACATCCAAAAACAATAATAACAGATTTTACAACAAAGCAAGGAAGTAAAGAGGTTGAAGCCCTTCTCTGTTCATCTGTTTTTGATTATCCAAAGCCGACAGGACTAATTGAACACTTAATGAAGGTCACGGATAGTGAAGATATAATTCTTGACTTTTTTGCTGGAAGTGGTTCTACAGGTCATGCGGTGTTAAAGCAAAATAAGAAAGATGGCGGCAGAAGAAAGTTTATATTGGTTCAATTGCCTGAGTCTGTCTCAAAAAATTCAGGTGCAACAGAGTATTGTACTAAGGAGTCACTACCAGAATTGATTTCCAGAATCTCCCTAAAAAGAATAAAAAATGCTATTTTAGAAGAAGATAAAACTCAGGGTGTTAAGTTTTTCAAATTAGATCAAACAAATATTCACTATTGGGATGCTAACTTTGATAATTTGGAACAGGTTCTTCAACAAGCTTCTGATTCCGTTAAAAATGGTCGTAATTCAGAAGACGTTCTTTATGAAATCCTACTTAAATACGGTATTGAATTAACCACTCATGTTGAAGAAGCAACAATCGAGGGCAAGAGGGTATTTGTTGTTGGTACAGGTTCTTTAATAGTTTGCCTGGACGATAGCATTACTGAACAGGTGGTTAAGGGCATCGCCAAACTGAAAGAAAAACTCAATCCAGAAAATACTCAAGTCGTTTTTAAAGACCAAGGATTTGCAGACAGCGTAGTGAAGACCAATGTGATTCAGATCCTGAAGCAGTATGGTATCGACGATGTAAAAAGCATTTAAGGTGGTGGTGATGAAGATTCAATTTAGATCGGACTTATCACACCAAATAGATGCAGTTGAAGCTGTTTTAGGTGTGTTTGAAGGGCAGGAAACATTTCAATGCAATTTTACTGTAGCTGATAATGTGCTGGCGAATCAGCAGCTGGATATATTTAGTAAAAACAACGACATCGGTGTCGGTAATACTCTTACCTTATTGCCTGATGAGATTTATGCCAACACGCGTAATGTTCAGTTAAAGAATGGCTTGCCACAGGTTGAAAACGCAAAGCAAGAACTGCCAAGTCTGGATTTCAGTGTTGAGATGGAAACAGGTACAGGTAAAACCTATGTATACCTGCGTTCTATCTTTGAGCTAAATCAGCGTTATGGACTGACAAAGTTCATTATCGTGGTGCCGTCCATTGCGATTAAAGAAGGCGTCTATAAATCACTGCAAATCACTGAGCAGCACTTCCGTGAGCAGTATAAAAACGCCCAGTATGACTATTTTGTCTATGACTCATCAAAGCGCGAGCAGGTTCGTAACTTTGCTACCAATGATTACATTCAAATCATGGTGATCAATATTGATGCGTTCAGTAAGTCATTCTCTGATCCTACGAAGGAAACTACGGCGAATCTGATTCACCGTACAGATGACAGATTAAACGGGATGAAGCCTATTGAATTTATTCAGGTTACTCGTCCTGTCGTCATTATTGATGAACCACAGTCTGTTGTATCAACGGCAAACCGAAAAGAAGCGATTGGTAGCTTAAAACCGCTGTGTACATTCCGTTATTCAGCCACGTTGAAGGAAGCTCCACACCTGTTGTATAAGCTTGACGCTATTGATGCCTATGAGCGCAAACTGGTTAAGCAAATTGAGGTTGCTTCCCTGGATGTTAAAGACGGGCATAACCAAGCCTACATTAAGCTAGTGAGTGTTGATAATAAAAAGTCCCCCATTTCTGCCAAGATTGAAATTGATGCTCAAACGCGTACAGGCAAGCTGCAACCACGTAAAGTAATAACCATCAAAGATGGTCAGCTCAATGACTTATTCGAACTTTCGGGTGGGCGTAGTGTTTATGAAGGCTATGTCGTTAACGATATTTATTGCGAAGAAGGTAATGAGTACATTGATTTTACCAGTCGTGATGAAATTGTGCGTCTTGGGCAAGCTATTGGCGAAGTGGATTCGGAGGCCTTTAAGCGCATTCAAATAGCCAAAACTATCGAAGAGCACCTAGAAAAAGAGCTGAAGTTCTACCACAAGGTAACAACGGGCTATGACAAGCTCGACCACTCGAAAATCCTAAGCCAGAAAGGTATTAAGGTGCTGAGTCTGTTCTTTATCGATAAGGTTGCCAACTACCGCGGCTACTCTAAAGATGGCGTTCCTGTTCAGGGTAAGTTTGCCAAGTGGTTTGAAGAAGAGTTTGCCAAGCAGGTTAGCAAGCCCAAATATCGCGTGTTGTACCCGAGAATCTGGGATAATAATGGAGATAAATACACCATCAACGCAGTCGCGTTGCAAGAACTCACTCAAACAGTGCATGATGGTTACTTTGCACAGGACAAGAAAAAAGATGCCTCCGGCAACCCTCAGTTTGCTGACTCGAAGCTTTCAGCTAAAGGCGAAGGGGGTAAAACCGCCGCCGATGAATCGGCCTATAATCTGATCATGAAAGACAAAGAAAAGCTTCTATCTATAGACGAGAAGCTGCGCTTTATCTTTTCACACTCAGCATTGAAAGAAGGCTGGGACAACCCGAATGTTTTCCAGATCTGTACGTTGAATGAAACCAGCTCAATTACTAAAAAACGACAGGAAATCGGTCGTGGCTTACGTTTAGCCGTTGATCAATCTGGTGAGCGCGTGGCTTACGGTTTTGAGGTAAATACTCTGACCGTTATGGCAAACGAATCTTATGAAAGCTTTGTTTCTGAACTGCAAAAAGAGATTGAAGCGGAGGAAGGCATTAAATTTGGTGTGGTTGAGTCTCACCAATTTGCCAACATTGTTGTTTCTGGCGAGCTGGATGAGAAAGCCTTTTTGGGAGCGAAGAAGTCAGAAGAGATCTTCCGGCATCTTCTGTCTCAAGGTTATATCGATAGTAAAGGCAAGATTCAGGATATGCTGAAAATTGCTATCAATAACAATGAGGTAAGTCTTCCTTCCAGTGTCGCTGAGCATACTGATGCCATCGTTGCCACGTTAAAGAAACTGACAAAAGGCTTAAACGTGAAAAAACACGAAGAGAAGCGTTCTGTAGCCTTGTGTGAAGATACAAATGGTAAACAGGTTGTACTTGGTGAAGACTTCAAGGCTCTTTGGGGGCGTATTAAATACAAAACAACTTATCGTGTTAACTTTAGTATCAACGAGCTGGTTGGAAACTGTATCAAGGAAATTAGAACGAACGTAGCGGTAGCCAGCGCCAAGTTTCAGTACACCAAGGTTAAGGTTGCTGTTACTGAAGCTGAACTGGAAACCTACGATGAGAAAACCAAAATCCAGTATTACCGCAATCGCAACTTCCAGTTGCCAGATATCGTGACTTATCTGACCGATCAAACCAACCTGACCCGTCAGACAATTATCGATATTCTGCTGGGTTTGGGCGATAAGCTGGAATCCTTCAAAAACAACCCTCAGCGCTTTATCGAGTTAGCTGGTGAAGTTATCCGTAAGCAGATGCGTATTGTCATTGTAGATGGCGTTAAATATCACCGTATTGGTGACGAGGCATACTATTCCCAAGAGCTTTTCCAAGAAGAAGAGCTGACTGGCTACCTCAAAGATATGGTGAAAGCTGAAAAGTCGGTATATGACTACATCATTTGCGATTCAGATACCGAGTTTAACTTTGCTGAAAAGCTAGAAGGCGCTGAAGAAGTGAAGATTTATTCCAAGCTGCCATCTTGGTTCAAGATTGATACTCCACTGGGCAGTTACAATCCTGACTGGGCGGTATTAATTGACAAAGATGATGGAACGGGGGAGCAGCTTTACTTTGTGGTTGAAACGAAATCAAGCATATTTTCAGATGATCTGCGTGAGGCTGAAAAGGCCAAGATCAAGTGTGGCGTTGAGCATTTCAATGCGTTAAGCAAAGACAAAGACGGTAAAGAAGTGCCCAACTCTGCTAAATTTGTCAAAGTCGATAACTTTGATACGTTCAGTGCTCATTTTTAATCTTAATGGCATCAAGGCACTAACAATAGTGCCTTCTGGGTACTGACAAGGTGCTGATTTTTTCCGGCGCTTTGTTTTGTGGACAGCACGCCATCAATCCGTTCAAAATGATAATATTGATATTCACTCATGGTTAGATCGCTATAAATTTAGGTTCACATCATTAGGTTTACATAACTAGGATTACATAACTGTAGTTGTAACACCAATGTAGTAATCTCACTTTAACGCTTGGCCGATTCAAGAGGAAATTATTGTGGCGGCTTACCAACCTCCTTACCGTATCACACCATCTATACTTAATCGTGTTATAGAAATAGGCGAGTTATTGGGGCGTTGGTCAGTACAAAGTGAGATAATTTCACCCTTGTTGCGTAAAGAAAACCGGATTCGCACAATACAAGCGTCATTGGCTATTGAGCATAATAGTTTATCGATTGAACAAATCACAGCAATTATGGATGGTAAACGTGTATTGGCCCCTGCAAAGGATATTCAGGAAGTACGCAATGCCATATTAGCTTATGAGAAATTACCGGATTGGCGTAGTCACCGATTATCTGACTTATTGGCAGCACACCGACTGTTGATGATGGGGTTAATTGATCAACCAGGGCAATTACGTTGCAGTGATGTTGGAATTTATCGCGAAAATCAACTTATCCATATGGCTCCCCCTGCCAGCCAAATATCGCGTCTGATTAGCGATCTACTTACGTGGTTAAAGCAGACTGATATTCACCCATTGATTGCCAGTTCTATCTTTCATTATGAATTTGAATTTATTCATCCATTTGCTGATGGGAATGGTCGCATGGGGCATTTATGGCAAACATTGATTTTAAGTGAATGGCGTTTAGAGTTGGCATGGTTACCAGTAGAAACCATCATTCATTATCAACAGCAGGCCTATTATCAGGTGATTAGAGAATGTGACTAGGCGAGCGACTGTACGTCATTTATTGATTTTATGCTGGAAAAATTAGTCGAAGCACTTAAGGAAAGTATTCATACGAAAAAGCCGAATACTACTGCGATGTCGGTAGAAATGTCGGAAGAAAATTCACAGCCACTCAATGCGACTTCGCAAAAAATCTTATCTCTTATCGCTGATCAGCACTCTATAACAATATCTCAATTAGCTGATAATTTGGGCGTTAATCCTCGAACAATAGAAAGAAATATCAAAGTGTTGCAGGAAAATGGACTCTTGATTCGAGTTGATGCGAAAAAAGGGGGATATTGGCGGATTAGATAACATGTTAAGAAAATCTAAGATTGGAAATACAGTTGTTTCTACCAAAACTCAGGCTATTAGCTGTCTCTAACTGTGATACTCCCCCCACATAAATGCAAATGGTTACCCCTGCAAATAAAAAATAACATGGAAGATTGTGCAGGATACTTATTTGATTAAATGTGCATTTTTGTAGGGGGATTGTATGGATAACCATTATGATATTTTGATCATAGGAGCTGGAGTTTCTGGCATTGGTATGGCATGTCATCTGGAAAGAGAATGTCCTAATAAGAAAGTGGGGATCTTAGAACGTCGTCATGCAATAGGTGGAACTTGGGATTTATTTCGCTATCCGGGCATTCGTACAGATTCAGATATGATGAGCTACGGCTATAAATTCCGCCCTTGGACAGATACCAGCATTTTTGCTGATGGCCTTTCAATTAGACATTATCTCCATTCAGCGGCGGAAGAGTATGGAGTTGATAAGAAAATACAGTTTGGATTAAAGATTACTCAAACTGATTGGTCAAATGAAACACATCAATGGGCTATTACTGCAATTGATGAAGCTAGTGGAGAAATACGGCAATTTACCTGTAATTTTCTTATTTCTGCGACAGGCTACTACAACTATGATCAACCACATTTACCTCAATTTCCCGGCCTTGAAGATTTCAAAGGCACGATAGTTCATCCACAACATTGGCCTGATACATTGGATTACAAAGGAAAGCGAGTTGTTGTGATTGGAAGTGGTGCAACAGCCGTAACTTTACTTCCAGCTATGGCCAATGATACTGAACACATCACTATGTTACAGCGTTCCCCTAGCTATATTTTTTCGATACCGGGCAAGGATAAGATCGCTGAGTTTTTAAAAGGCATTGTTCCGCAACGTTGGATTTATGCATTGAGCAGAAGTCGTAATATTTTCTTTTTTAGTTCACTGTATAAAGTGAGTCGATATTTTCCTAACTTATTGAAAACATTCTTACTTTGGTTGGCTCGCAGAAAGGTTGGCCCTACTTTTGACATGAAACACCTTACGCCAAAGTACATGCCATGGGACGAAAGATTGTGCTTTGTTCCCGATAGCAATCTATTTAAGGTACTGAGAGAAGGCAAAGCGTCTATCGTTACTGATCAGATTGAACGTATTACTGAAAACAGTATTTTGTTGCAGTCTGGTAAGGAATTACCTGCGGATATCATAGTGACAGCGACAGGGTTGCAATTACAACTTATGGGGGGAATTAAGCTCTCTGTTGACGGACAACCACTAGAAAGTCATAAGCTAATGTTTTATAAGGGGACATTGTTACAAGGTATTCCTAATTTTGCCTCTTTGTTTGGTTATATTAATAATGCCTGGACATTAAAAGTTGATTTATCAGCAGACTATATTTGTCGTTTGTTAAAGGAGATGGATCGTCGTAATGCCACAGTTGTAACAGCGTATGCTTCATCGGATGAGATAGTCGTTGATGAACATATGTTTGGTGCTTTACGCTCGGGTTATGTGAAGCGTAGTGATAAAGACCTTCCTCGTCAGGGGAGGAGTCCAAACTGGCATGTTCCACATGATTATAAAAAAGATAAAGAAGTATTGGGGCAGCCGATAGATGATGTGGCATTGAAATGGAAATAATTATTTAATTTCCATATGAATATTCTACTTAGTTCAATTGGCAGCCAGAAATATAGTTATAGACTCGATTTGCTGAAAAAGTCTTTATCTAAAGATTATGCATAACTTCTGAGGAATAAACCGACAGGAGGAATGTGTGAAATCAGTGAATTTGTATATGTCTTAAGCAAGCTCGTAACTATTCGATAGGAGAAGATAATATGGCTGTAACTGAGAGTCTCATAACCACCTATACCGAGTCAGATGCGCTGGGTTTAGCTAAACTAGTGCATCAGGGTGAGGTGACCCCTTTGGAATTGGTAGAAGCGGCTATTACATGTATTGAACGGCTTAATCCTGAACTTAACGCTGTAGTTCACAAACTCTATGATATTGGTCGAGAGGCAGCGGCTTCTGTTGATCATAATGCCCCCTTTGCTGGCGTACCGTTTTTGCTTAAAGAACTTATCTCTCTATGGAAAGGTGCGCCTCTCACCAATAGCTCCCGTTATCTGAAAGATATGATTGCGCCGGTTGACTCAGAGACGACAAAACGTATTAAACGTGCGGGATTGATATTGGTTGGGAAGTCAAATTCGCCAGAGAATGGCTGGTCGATCAGCACTGAGCCGAAGCTCTATGGCATCACGAAAAACCCCTGGAAAGAAGGGATTAGTGCCGGAGGTTCAAGTGGTGGCACAGCAGCGGCAGTGGCTGCACGCATTGTACCCATCGGTGAAGCCAGTGATGGTGCTGGATCTATCCGTATTCCTGCGTCTTGCTGCGGCATCGTGGGGCTAAAACCATCGCGGGGGCGTGTGACGCTAGCGCCTGTCGGTGATTATTGGTATGGCGGTGCTTGTTTTCTCTGTTGTTCACGCACTGTAAGAGACACTGCCGCTTATCTGGACGCCGTGGCCGGCGCACTTCCGGGCGATCCCTATACACCTCCAACCCCGGATTTATCTTGGTTGGAACTGTTGGCTCAGGAGCCTAGAAAATTACGTGTCGGATTCACCGTTACTCCCTCCAATGGCACCCCAATTGATGCTCAGGTGAAAAAGGCTGTGCTGGCAACGGTACGTACGCTGGAAGGACTTGGACACATAGTGGAAGAGCACGACATGGTGTTTGACACTACTGTTGCCTGGAAGGCTTATACAGACATGATTTTCGTGCAGGCAGCGTCAAGTTTAAATGACCTATCTAGCATCGTTGGACGGCCAGTGACACCGGATGATGTCGAGCCAATTACTTGGGCAATTATCGAACGTGGCCGTTCGATCAGTGGTACAACACATTCCAAAGACATAGAGCAGATCCGCTTGCTCGGACGAGAGCTAACCAATGACCTTTTACCTTACGATATTTTCATTACGCCTACGTTGACACAATTACCGCGTCCCAGTGGCTACTATGATATGTCGGAGACTGACATTGAACGTTACAACGACAAATGGACAGATTCAGTATTCGCCTTTCCTTTCAACATTACTGGTCAGCCAGCGATTTCACTGCCGCTTGGCTGGAGCGATGATGGTATTCCCATCGGTGTACAACTTGTCGGTCGTTATGGCGACGAGGCTACTGTACTCCAGGTATCCGCTCAACTAGAGCAAGAGATGGCTTGGAAAGACCGTCGACCATTGGTAACAAGTATCGCTTGTACATCGCAGGTCGGATAATTATCTTTAGCAGGACAGGAACAGAAGGATGATGTTCGGATCATCCTTCTGACCTGAATCAAATGATATTACAAAAAACCTGTAACTATCTGTTCTTCAATGTCTGAACACTTTCAACCAAATCAGCCAACTGAGCAACCACGCGATCACCCACACCGGCATTATCACCCCCCAGTGCTTCACCGAGGTTATAAATATCGGCACGGTTTGCCAATATATCGGGAATTTTGAACAATTTGCCGGATTCGGTATAAGGGTTACCTGACATAACAATGCAGAATTTTTTGCCCCACATGTCGTAGGTTTTAGTCTGGTTTTTCCAAACCCCTTTCTTTTAAAAATGGCAGTCACGTCCATGCAGAAATGCTAGTGCTAGGAGACCATAAAAACTGTGGGGCATTCGTCCAGCTCCGATGGTTGCTTTAGCGGCCTGAGTTGCCCATTTAGTACTTGTTCAGTAAGGGTAAACGAATAATGCCCCAACATGTTCACATGCTTATGGCTGAGCGGGGATAATCTGGCTTCGTCTTCTTCTTTCACGTCCTCGCTTTGTTGTTTCAAGTGATCCAACTGCGCGTGTAGAGCAAACGACTCAACCGGAACGACCACGGCCAGGTGAATTCCCGGTATTAGTACTGATCCCGGATCAAGGCAGCGTGTTCCCTCCGAGTGGTCTCCCGTTGCGCGTAGGTAGACAATATCGCGACATCAGTAAGCCCAAGCTGTCGGGCGACAAACCATTGAGCGTTAGCTGGAACCTGTGGCAGATTGGATATGAAGATCCCCAGAAATCGAACGCAGCCCAACTGTAAAGCAACACCAAAACGGTTCTGATTACCGCGCCGATTATTGATAAAAGCCAAGTCGGCTTCATTCAGATGAAAGTAACGGGACAACTACACTTCATTCGGCTCACCAGAGAATTGCCCATAGCTGGCTTTCTGTTCCAAGGTTAGAAAATCGACGGGCATGTATCCCCCAAGCAAAGCTGTTTAAAATGCGAGACATTCTTAGTGTCTATTAATTTATAACTTGGTGGACATCATAAAGTGAGCAGCATAAACTGTCTATTAAATCGCTTAATAACTACTTATTAGACATAACGTCTACTAATCGATTTGGGAGACAAAGTAGCTATGAGACTCTTCGGATATGCTAGAGTCTCCACCAGTCAACAGTCACTTGATATACAGGTTAAGGCTCTTCTGGACGAAGGCGTCCGTGCCAACCGAATTTTCACTGACAAGGTATCAGGTAGCCATGCAAATCGCGAAGGTCTTCAGATGCTCCGGCTTAAAGTGGAAGAAGATGATGTTATCTTGGTGAAGAAACTTGACCGAATGGGCCGTGATACAGCTGACATGATCCAGCTAATCAAGGAATTTGATGAAATAGGTGTATCCATCCGGTTCCTCGATGATGGGATCAGTACTGAAGGGGTGATGGGGAAGATGGTGGTTACCATCCTGTCAGCGGTCGCCCAAGCTGAACGTCAGAGGATACTTGAGCGAACATATGAAGGCCGCGTAGAAGCAAAGGCCAAAGGAGTCAAATTTGGTCGAAAACCTACGATTAACAAAAAAGAAGTGCTTTCCCTTCGTGAGCAAGGCCTTGGGGCTACAGAAATTGCCAGAAAGTTAAACATAGGTCGCTCTACGGTTTACAAAATAATTAATAATAAACAGGCTTGAGATAATGAATATTCAGATAGATACAGTTCGTATTTCCGGATTTAGAGGAATATCAAATATTGAGATAACTCTTCCAAGAGTAACCGTTTTACTAGGGCAAAACAATGCAGGAAAAACGTCAGTAATTAAGGCGTTGCAGTTAGCAATAGGTGACTACTCGCGTTACTTATCTGATGAAGATTTTCATATAGGCGAAGATGAAAAACGCCAAGAAGCTATCACAGTCGATCTTCGGTTTATAGCGGTTGACGATGGTGCTAGAGCGAAAGAATTTTCAGAGGATTGGCAGCAGGTATTTGGCGATAAAATTCAGTCAGAGCCTGATGGGAGTCAGTTTGTAGCTATACGGACCGTTGCCAAACCAGATCGAGTGAAGGGCGGCTACATTGTTGATCGGTTTCATTTGGATGCGTGGCCAGAACGTATTGGCTGGCAAGATGTTCGGATTAACAATAAGAACAGATTGGGTAAGCGATTGGAGTCTGTGCCTTTTATTCCGATTGATGCGCAAAGAGATATACATAATGAATTGAAAGAGAAGTCTTCATTTGTGGGGCGCGTGCTATCAAGTGTTGAGTACGACGATAAAGACGTTGCTGAACTGGAGCGGATGGTGGCCGAAGTCAATAAGGAGGCTATCGAGAAGAGCGAACCACTCAAGCGATTGAAGACCCACCTGGACAATTTAAATCAATCATTTGAAGGATCTGGCCAAACAGAGCTTACCCCGTTTCCGAAGAAGATTCGTGACCTATCAAAGCGGTTTAGTGTGAATTTCGGTGAATCTGATAAAAGCTCATTCTCAATGGAATATCACGGTATGGGTACGCGTAGTTGGGCATCCATGTTGACCGTAAAAGCCTTTACCGAACTTTTGGCCAAGAATCACGAAGAGGAAGCTGAGCCGTTTTTCCCAATTTTGGCCGCCGAGGAACCAGAAGCACACCTGCACCCGAATGCGCAGAGGACACTATATAGGCAACTCATTGATGTGCCTGGGCAAGTGATTATTAGTACTCACTCGCCTTATATTGCCGGCTTGGCAGAGCTGCATGAAATTAAGTCCCTAAGCAAGCCGGAGAATTCGGTTCAGGTATATCAGCTAAGAGATGAGTTTGAAGACGATGATCTAAGAAAATTGAAAAGAGAGGTGGTTCACTCTCGTGGTGAGCTATTGTTTTCAAAAGCAATAGTCTTATCGGAAGGGGAGACGGAAGAGCAAGCCCTGCCAGAATTGTTTGAGTCCTATACTGGAAAGCACCCCTTTTCGCTCGGAATAAATTTCGTAGGTGTCAATGGTTCAGGAGCGAAGTATCGTCCGTTTCTTATTTTAGCGAAAGATCTCAACATACCAGTGTTCATATTTAGTGATGGTGAAGAAAAAACGGTTAAAGAGCTCAAGAAGAATTATGAAAAAGTGTTTGGGGCTACTGATATCGAGAAAGCTCCTAATATCACCATACTTGAAGGGACTGATTTCGAAGGCTATCTGTTAAGCCAAAGCTTTAATGAGTTGATAGAACAAACTATTCAGGAAATCGATGGTGACGATGCAATAGATAAGTGGATTGGGAAAAAAGATGGCGCATTGTTAAAACGGATTAGAACTGATAAGCCAAGCTGTGGAACCTGTAAGCAGCTTATTTTTGAAGATGTGCTGAGGGATTACACTGGTGACGATGGGCGAGTTCGAGCAATCCTCGAAATTCTGGATTCAAGCAAGCCACTTTATGCAAAGGCAATTGCCGATAATCTGATTAAGTTGCCGAAAGAAAGGTTTCCTCAAAAGATCATTGAACTATTCAAACAAATTGAGTCAGGAGTCTGATATGAATCTATCGAATGCTCAGCGCCAGATCGTTGAAGCTCCTATGGATACAGCCATTCAAGTACTTGCATCAGCTGGTTCAGGTAAGACGCGAGTGTTAACAGAGCGTGTTCGACATATTTTGGGGAAAACAAAAAAAGACGGTGTTATCGCCCTTACCTTCACGAATAAAGCAGCAGAGGAGATGAGTGCGCGTTTAACTGACTTCGATCAGGTAGAAAGGACCTGGATCGCCACTATTCATTCGGTTGCGCAGCGTATTTTGGAGAAATATGGCCATACCGTTGGTTTGCCATCGGAGTTGCATATATATGATAGAGATAAAGACCGCATGGAAGTCTTTATGCAGTCTTTGCGTGAAGATGGCATTGATATAGATGACTATCTCGCTATTACCGATTCAAAGGAATTAAAAAGCAGGGAAAGAAATCTGCAATCCTATATGGATATATTCTCGAAAATAAAAAGGGAGTTGCTTACAGAGCTCGAAGTCACTGAGCTATACCCAAATAACAATATCTGGAAAATATATCAGGACTATCAGACTGCATTACTCAATAGTGGCGGTATCGATTATGACGATATTTTAGTGTATGCGCATCGAATACTACTTACACATGACTGGATCGCAAAAATATACCGCTCACAGTATAAGCATGTTTGTGTTGATGAAGCCCAAGACCTTAATAAAGCACAGTATGAGTTTATCAAGGTGCTTTGCGGTGATGTGATAAAAAGTGTTCTGATGGTAGGAGACCCTAATCAAATGATTTATGGGTTTAATGGATCATCAAAAGACTACCTCTGTTCAAGTTTTATTAATGATTTTACGCCTCAACAGTTTGAGCTGAAGGAAAACTATCGCAGCACTAAGGCGGTTATTCGTACGGCAAACAAGTTGCGGCCAAGATCACAAGCAGAAATTGATTATGCCTTAGAGGGTGGCGTTAGCATTTCAGAGTTTGATTCTGAAGAGGATGAAGCTACGGCGGTTGTTGCCACTATAAAGAAGCTTTTGGATTTGAAAGTTCACGATGAGATTGAAGGCGAGATTTCACTGGGTAATATGGTCGTGATTGGCCGTAATCGATTTGTTTTTGGCAAGCTTGAAAAATGTCTTGAAGATAATTCGATACCTTACTCTTTGAGAAAAGGTGAGAGGCAACTTGAGCCCTCAACTAGATTCGGAAAGGTCTTGGACTATGCTATTAGGGTGAAGTTGAATTCTAAAGATTGGGTGGATGGGAAGAAGTTGTGTCAAGTACTGAGAATCTCTGAGCCAGCCAACTGGACAACTAATGTATTGCGGGAAATGGCAGCTCAAATTTCATCAGCAGTTGATGAGTACACTACGATATTCGAAAAACTTCTTTTTACTATCGATAACTTAGATGTTGAAAACCCTAAAATTCCCAAGTTAATAAAGGAGTTTAATGGTCTTCTCACATCGTTGGTTGAAAATCACAACGGTATTTCGGACGATAAAATAGAAGACGTTAAGCTGAGTATCGAAGAGCTTAAAGAGTTTAGTGGTACGTGGACCCGATTTAAGCGTAAGGGCTTAAGTGATTCATTGGTGGCATTTAGAAATGCATTGGCATTAGGGCAACTTTCTGAAAGTAGTATAGATGAAGGACTAACTCTAAGTACTGTGCATACGATGAAGGGTTTGGAAAAGGATATTGTATTTTTGATAGGCATGTGCGAAGGGGTTTTTCCTGATTACAGGGCCAGGACGGCCAAAGAGCTCAACGAGGAACGCAATAACGCTTTTGTGGCGGTGACGAGAGCCAAGCGTTGGCTGTATGTGTCTTATCCTAAGCAGAGAATGATGCCTTGGGGCAATCTTAGGTTTCAGCAGAAGTCCCGTTTCATTAGTGAAATAGAGTAAGTACTTTGAAAGCATCCAATGGAGTTAATTAATTACCTTAGCGTACGTTTTCGTTCCATTGGACTTCACCCCCCTGCTATAGTTCATAAATATGCTTGCACCTTTCTCTATATTTTGTCAGCTTTAATGGGGTCAGTGTGTCTGATTAATTTATCTCAAGACAGGGTATCCATGATGAAAAATGTAGGTTTTATCGGCTGGCGTGGTATGGTCGGCTCAGTATTGATGCAGCGGATGTTGGAAGAGCGGGATTTTGATGAGATCAATCCGGTTTTTTTCACAACTTCCCAGCATGGGCTTCCTGCCCCGCAGTTTGCAATAAATAGCGTAGGAAAATCAGGTGTATTACAAGATGCTTTTGATATCGAGGCACTGAATGCACTGGATATTATCATTAGCTGTCAGGGTGGGGATTATACTAATGAAATTTATCCCAAATTGAAGGCAACAGGCTGGCAGGGATATTGGATTGATGCTGCTTCTACCCTGCGCATGAATGATGATGCCGTTATTATTCTTGATCCTGTTAACCATCAGCATATTCAGAATAGCCTGAATAAAGGTATCAAAACTTTTGTTGGTGGTAACTGCACTGTTAGTTTGATGTTGATGTCGTTGGGCGGGTTGTTTGCCAATGATTTGATTGAATGGGCATCGGTATCGACCTATCAGGCAGCTTCTGGTGGTGGTGCTCGCCATATGCGTGAACTGCTGGTGCAAATGGGAATGCTGCATAATCAAGTTGCAGGTGAGTTGCAAGATCTGGCTTCTGCGATCTTGGATATTGAAAAACGTGTCACGGATTTTACCCGCAGCGGTGCATTGCCGACAGATCAATTTGGCGTACCTTTGGCGGGAAGCCTGATCCCGTGGATTGATAAGCAACTGGAAAATGGGCAGAGCCGCGAAGAGTGGAAAGGTCAGGCAGAAACCAACAAAATATTGAATACGGGCAATAATGTGATCCCGATTGATGGCTTGTGTGTCCGTATTGGGGCATTGCGCTGCCATAGTCAGGCTTTTACTCTGAAATTGAAAAAAGACATTCCGATTCATGAAATTGAAATGTTGTTGGCTTCCCATAATGATTGGGTTCGCGTTATTCCGAATGATCGTGAATTGACGATGCGTGAGTTAACACCCGCTGCGGTGACTGGCACATTGAATACGCCGGTGGGTCGTTTGCGTAAACTGAATATGGGGCCGGAATACCTATCCGCTTTTACCGTGGGTGATCAGCTTCTATGGGGAGCCGCAGAGCCTCTGCGCCGTATGTTGCGTATTTTGCTTTAAGGTCAGTTGTTCTGTGATTTAATATGCAGAAATAAGCCGTCAATGAAAGAAAAATAATACAATATATTTCTGATATTGGCGGTTTTTTAAAATATGAAATGGTTACATTAATTAAATTATAATAATTATTTAACTGTCATAAGGATATATATTTAATTCATTGGTGATTGTTGTGATTGATATTTAATATATCATTTTATTATAAGTAATTTTTTTCATCTGCCTGATTTATTTTAATTTCCTATAACTTAATTTTTCTTTGTTTTCTCATAATGATTGAATTAGATTTTATTGTTGAGTTATATCAATGAAATAAATTTAAACATGCAATCAGATCATAATTCTAATTCTATTTGTTAGATGTTTTACGTCAAGGATATTCTATTTTTTAATTTAAGGGGTTTATATGAAATTGAATAAAAGCCACTTCTTTCTGCTCCCTGTTTTGCTGGTGGTTAGCCATTTTAGTATAGCGGATAAAGCAATCGAAGATTTAATCACAAAAAATGGCTTAAAAGATACGAAAGTGATGTCATTGTATAAGAACGGAACATTGAGCGTTGAGGTCAATACTGCTAATAAGGTGACATTGACAAATAAAAAAGCAGCCAAAGCTAACAAAGAGGCACAAGAGGCAATGTATTGGTATCGAACAATGCAGATGAAGGAATATAAGGACTTTGATACCAATAAATACCGGGAGGTTCCTTGTGTTACAGAGGAAAATGCATTTTGTGGTATTGCACCTAGTTTTAATTACGTAACAGAAAAGTATCTGTCTAATAAAAAACCGGGCGTTGTCATTGAGTTCAGTACAATAGAACCTAAATGGTTATATCAGGATTTTACTGTGTCGCATAAATGCCAGGTTAAACCTGAAGATGGCACAACATCATATGGCTTAGGCCCATCAGGAACATCTGCAAGCTGTGATGCCAGCTATAAAAAAGATGGGCTAGGTAAAGTCTTCAATAAATGGTTGGAAAAACCTGAGAAGATTGATGTTATTATTTCATACGTATTATTGAAGAAATAATTTATTTTTTTATCCCAGATAACTGTACGTTATCTGGGATGGATATGAAATTTAATCAGTGATATTAGATATCGATATTCGCTGCTTTCAGGGCATTTTCTTCAATAAATGCACGACGAGGTTCAACCGCATCCCCCATCAGGGTTGTGAATAGCAGGTCAGTTGCAATTGCATCTTTCACGGTTACACGCATCATACGACGCGTTTCTGGGTTCATAGTTGTTTCCCACAACTGCTCTGGGTTCATTTCCCCCAGACCTTTATAACGTTGGATGGAAAGACCACGGCGCGACTCTTTGGTCAGCCATTCCAGAGCCTGTTCAAAGCTGCTTACCGCCTGACGACGCTCACCACGTTCGATATATGCATCTTCTTCGATCAAGTTTGCGAGCAATTCACCCAGTTTGGTGATGCGGCGGTATTCGCCGCCGTGGATGAAATCGAAATCCAGACTGTAGTTAGTATCAACACCATGTGTACGAATGCACAGAACTGGCTCGAAAACTTGGCGTTCACGATTTTCATGGATGTGATAGCTGTAAGTGCTGCCATGCTGTTCTTTATCATTCAGGCGAATAGCCAGCGCGCTTACCCACTCTTCCACTTTTGTCTGATCATTCAGTGCATCTTCGGTCAATTTAGGATGGTAAATCAGACTGTTCAGCAGAGCCAGCGGATACAGGCGCTCCATGCGGCGGATGATTTTCTGGGTTGTGTTGAACTCAGTCACCAGATTTTCCAATGCTTCACCTTTCAGCCCCGGAGCATGCGGGTTGGTGTACAACGCTGCGCCATCCAATGCGATGGACATCTGGTACGCTTCCATTGCATCGTCATCTTTGATGTATTGCTCTTGTTTGCCTTTCTTCACTTTGTACAGTGGTGGCTGAGCGATATAAACATAGCCACGCTCAATGATTTCCGGCATCTGGCGATAGAAGAAGGTCAGCAGCAGGGTACGGATGTGAGAACCATCAACATCGGCATCGGTCATGATAATGATGCTGTGATAACGCAGCTTGTCCGGATTGTACTCATCACGGCCAATACCGCAGCCCAACGCTGTGATCAAAGTTGCGACTTCCTGTGAAGAGAGCATTTTATCAAAGCGCGCTTTCTCAACGTTCAGGATTTTACCTTTCAATGGCAGGATAGCCTGATTCTTACGGTTGCGTCCCTGTTTTGCTGAACCGCCCGCAGAGTCACCCTCCACCAAGTAGAGTTCGGACAGGGCAGGATCGCGCTCCTGGCAGTCAGCCAGTTTGCCCGGCAATCCAGCCAGATCCAGCGCACCTTTACGGCGGGTCATTTCACGGGCTTTACGTGCTGCTTCGCGGGCGCGGGCTGCATCAATGATTTTGCCGACGACGGTTTTGGCATCGTTCGGGTTTTCCAGCAGGTATTCCACCAATTTCTCATTCATCAGAGTTTCAACTGCGGTCTTCACTTCGGAAGAAACCAGCTTATCTTTGGTCTGGGAAGAGAATTTAGGATCAGGTACTTTAACGGAAATTACTGCAATCAGGCCTTCACGGGCATCATCACCAGTGGCGCTGACTTTAGATTTTTTGTTGTAGCCCTCTTTATCCATATAGCTATTGAGGGTACGGGTCATCGCGGTACGGAAACCAACTAAATGGGTTCCCCCATCGCGCTGAGGAATGTTGTTGGTGAAGCAGTAAATGTTTTCCTGAAAACCATCATTCCATTGCATGGAAATTTCAACGCCAATACCGTCCTTTTCTGTAGAGAAATAAAAGACATTTGGGTGAATTGGGTTTTTATTACGGCTCAGGAACTCAACAAACGCTTTGATGCCTCCTTTATAGTGGAAGAGATCTTCTGCATTTGTACGTTTGTCGACTAAACGAATCGAAACACCAGAGTTCAGGAATGATAATTCACGCAGGCGTTTTGCCAGAATATCATATTCGAATTCAGTGTTAATCTTGAACGTATCCATACTTGGCCAGAAACGGACAGTGGTTCCTGTATGTTCGGTATCGCCAACGATGTTCAGCGGAGACTGTGGAACACCATGGTGGTAGGTCTGTTCGTGGACTTTTCCGTCACGACGGATAGTCAGTTCCAGTTTTTCCGATAAGGCGTTAACAACAGAAACCCCTACGCCATGCAGACCGCCGGAAACTTTATAGGAGTTGTCATCGAATTTACCCCCCGCATGCAGCACGGTCATGATAACTTCTGCTGCTGAAACACCTTCTTCTTCGTGTATGCCGGTAGGAATACCGCGGCCATCATCCTGCACAGAAACCGAGTTATCTGCATGGATCGTGACAACTATCTTGTCACAATGACCTGCGAGGGCTTCGTCGATAGCGTTGTCAACAACCTCGAAGACCATGTGGTGCAGGCCAGTACCATCATCGGTATCACCGATATACATGCCTGGACGTTTACGGACGGCATCCAGCCCTTTTAATACCTTGATACTTGAGGAGTCATATGTATTCGACATCAACGTTTCTCGCTCATCTTAATCCTGTGGTTGAACCTCGATTTTGCCATGTTCTACGCGAAACATCCTGCTATTTACATCAATCATGTCTGTAACTTGCCCCGGTGTAATTGCACTGACAAACACTTGGGCTTGCGTAGATTTTAGACGCTCGGCTAATAGCTGACGACGGCCGGCATCCAGTTCTGAGGCAAAATCATCAAGCAGATACAGGCATTTTTGCCCGCTCTGTCGGGTGAAATATTCACCCTGTGCTAACCTCAACGCGCACATCAGTAGCTTTAACTGACCACGGGACAGCATATCTTCTACTGGCGTACTGTCCGCCCTGATCCGCAGATCGGCTTTATGCGGGCCGGAAGCCGTGTAGGTTAGCGATCTGTCGCGCTCAAATTGCCGCGCGAGCAGTTCCACATATTCACTCTCTTTGTCCCAGCCTTGTTGGAAGCTGACGCTGAGTGTGAATTCAGGTAAAAATTGTTTGCAGGTTTTTTCTATATCCTCGGAAATTCCTGCAATATACTCAGCCCGCCATTGACTGATTTCGGTTGCCAGCGGAGCAAGTTCCCGATCCCAATGCTGGATTTGGCTGTAGCGGGTGACTTGTCGCAATGCCGCATTCCGCTGTTTGAGCAGCCTTTTAAGATTGGCCCAAGCAGTAAAAAAACGTGGTTCATTGTGAAAACATCCCCAATCAATAAAAGCCCGACGATATTTTGGGCCACCATTTAGTAAAGTAAAACCTTCTGGCGTAATGAGTTGCATGGGCAGCATTTTCGCCAATTCAGCAATTTTATGCCCATCACTGCCATCTATCCTGACCTTGCTATCGCCTTGACGGTTTTTGCTTAAGCCCACCGACAAAATACGTTCATGGGATTGCTGATTAATTCGCCCATGAAGAATGAACTCTTCGCAGTCATGGCGAATGACTCTTCCCGCCTGAATACTGCGAAAAGCACGACCATGACCCAATGTATAAATGGCTTCCAGTATACTTGTTTTGCCGCTACCGTTTGGCCCAACCAGAAAATTAAAACCGGTTGCCAATGACAGATCAGCATCCGCGATATTACGGAAATCGCGGATCAGCAAACGCGAGAGAATCATATTTATGAGTTAATTCTGTTATAGGCGCATTCTTTACAGACGCATCGGCATCACGACATAAGTCGCAGCTTGACTGGCTGAATTCTCAATTTTTACGCTGGATGTGGCATCCGTTAGCAGGAGACTCACTTGCTCGCATTTTAATGCGTTTAGAACATCCAATACATAGCTGACATTGAAGCCAATTTCCATTTCAGTGCCCTGATAACTGACATCAACGATCTCTTCTGCTTCTTCTTGCTCCGGATTATTGGCGGTAATTCTAAGTTGGTTTTCACTTAAATAGATGCGAACGCCACGGAATTTTTCGTTGGATAAAATCGCTGCCCGTGAAAATGCCTGCTTAAGCATGTCACAATTGGCTTCCAACGTTTTATCAGGATTTTTTGGCAGTACGTGGCGATAGTCAGGAAAACGGCCATCAACCAACTTCGATGTGAAGATAAAATCACCAACATGGGCACGGATGTTGTTGCTGCCAATCTGTAGTTGTAGTGGGTTGTCTCCGCCATCCAGCAGGCGCATTAATTCAATGACCCCTTTGCGAGGTACGATCACTGAATGGGACGGCAGATTTTGTCCGATGCTCATGGAGCAAACCGCCAAACGATGGCCATCAGTGGCTACGGTACGCAGTTCTTCGCCTTCCGTTTCAAACAACATACCATTCAAGTAATAGCGAACATCCTGATGCGCCATGGAAAATTGAGTGGATTCAATCAGACGTTTCAGTGTGGCCTGAGGCAGAGAAAATTCGACTTCGCTCTGCCAGTCATCAAGATTGGGAAAATCTGAAGCGGGCAAGGTCGAGAGCGAAAAGCGGCTGCGACCAGAACGGACGAGAATGCGATCGCCGTCCAGTTCTACGCTGATTTTCGCTCCGTCAGGCAACCCGCGCCAGATATCAAAGAATTTACGTGCGGGGACAGTGGTTGCACCTTGTTCATGTGGCTGGGCAAGTGTAACCCGAGCCTTCATTTCCATTTCCAAATCGGTGCCTGTCAGCAACAGAGAACCTGTTGTGACCTGTAATAATAAGTTACCTAAAATGGGCAGAGTAGGGCGGCCGCTCAAAGGGCTGCTCACCTGCTGCAAAGGTTTTAATAATTGCTCACGTTCAATGATGAATTTCATAGCGCTAGGAAGATAATGTTCTGATTAAGTTAGAAAAATCTTCTTTGATGTCATGACTCTCTTCACGCAATTGTTCGATTTTTCGACAAGCATGAAGTACAGTTGTATGGTCACGTCCACCAAAGGCATCCCCGATTTCAGGCAAGCTGTGATTTGTCAGCTCTTTTGCCAGCGCCATTGCCATTTGTCTCGGACGGGCAACGGAGCGTGAGCGGCGCTTCGAAAGCAGATCCGCAACCTTGATTTTGTAATATTCAGCTACAGTTTTCTGAATATTATCAATGGTTACCAGCTTTTCCTGTAGAGCCAATAAGTCACGTAATGCTTCGCGTACAAAATCAATAGTAATCGCACGGCCTGTAAAATTGGCGTTGGCGATGACCCGATTCAAAGCGCCTTCGAGTTCACGAACGTTAGATCGCAGGCGTTTGGCAATAAAGAAAGCCACTTCTCCCGGTAACTGGATTTGATTCTCGTCAGCTTTCTTCATCAGAATGGCAACGCGAGTCTCCAGCTCCGGTGGTTCGATAGCAACGGTTAATCCCCAGCCAAAACGGGATTTTAACCGATCTTCGACGCCATTGATCTCTTTCGGATAGCGGTCTGATGTTAGAATAATTTGTTGATTACCTTCTAACAGGGCATTGAACGTATGAAAGAATTCTTCTTGGGATCGCTCTTTATTTGCAAAAAACTGAATATCATCGATCAGTAGGGCATCCACTGAGCGATAATAACGTTTGAATTCTTCTATCGCATTGTTTTGCAATGCTTTTACCATATCCTGAACGAAACGTTCAGAGTGCATGTAAACCACTTTTGCATTGGACTTGCGTGCCATAATGCTGTTGCCGACAGCATGCAAAAGGTGGGTTTTGCCCAATCCGGTTCCGCCATAGAGGAACAGGGGATTATATGCGCCTCCCGGATTATCTGCTACTTGTCTGGCAGCAGCTCTGGCGAGTTGGTTGGATTTACCTTCAACAAAGTTATCGAATGTATGCTTGGGATTAACATTGGAACGATAAGATAACTCTGGCTGGGTTTTTGGATTGTCCCAACTTGGGCGTACTGATGAACTGGACGGCACAGCAGCCACCGGCATATCGGCAATGATTTTCTGAGCTGCAGACTGGTTTGGTGAAACAGGCTTATTCCCTACTTCAAAACGCAGTAACGGTACTTCAGGACCACAGAAATCATTTAATAACAAATTGATATTATTAATATATTTCTCTCTTACCCAATCCAGCACAAAACGGTTGGGGGCATAGAGAGCCAAAGTGTTATCACTCAGTTCTGCCTGAAGGGGTCGTATCCACATACTGAATTCTGTGGCAGGTAACTCATCCTGCAATCGGGCAAGACATTGCTGCCAAAGCGAAAGTGACACGGCGAACTCCCTTAAAACAAGACCAATAAAAGAAACCGAAATAAAAGATACGTTATGCTGGGCACAAGGTGTAATTCCTCAATGGCGAGGAGGTAGCATGTACTTTGTGGCGATTTTTAACATCATCGCTCCCCAACGATCCACATATGAGAGAGGTCGGGATCGTGGCCAACGATCATAACGCAAAAGACGACATAGATCCTCATTCTTTTACACAGCTTTGACGCTTTTTATCCACAGGGAGATCACCACGCTTTGGCACTTGCAGAATATAAAGGCCCGCAAAAGATACTGTAGTGGAATCATGGCATATAGCAAACTTCATTTAGTTATCGTTTAAAATTCAACGTGAAAACAACGCAATGATCACTCATTTTAGATGCAATGATCTGTGTATGATCCTTGCGCTTTATTGCACAGTCCGTATAATCTTGCACCCTACGTGTTATACCAACGATTTTTTCCGGCTTATGTCTGGTGAGGATTTGGGGTAAGCACTTCGGGTAGCAAAAAGTCTGACCGAACGTCTGATTGAAATAGAAAATCCGACAGGAAGTCGGTTAGGCTTGTGTCATCTTGGATTGACTCAGGGTAGTACATTTTATTACAATCCTGCCTCTTTCTATATATTGATGTTGCGACTGAGGCATTGGTGTCTACTTATTTCTCACTGGTCGCCAACGCATTTGCTGAATCAGTAACAAATTTTAAGCTAGGTAGAAATCGCTATGAAACGCACTTTTCAACCGTCCGTACTGAAGCGTAACCGTTCTCACGGCTTCCGCGCTCGTATGGCCACTAAAAATGGTCGTCAAGTTCTGGCCCGCCGTCGTGCAAAAGGCCGTGCTCGTTTGACCGTTTCTAAGTAATAAAGCTAACCATACCAAGTGGTTAAGCTCGCTTTTCCGAGGGAGTTACGTTTGTTAACTCCCGAGCATTTCACGTATGTTTTCCAGCAGCCACAACGGGCAAGCTCTGCAGAGATAACTGTTCTCGGGCGCTTGAATGAGCTGGGGCATCCCCGCATCGGTCTAACCGTCGCCAAAAAAAATGTTAAACGCGCCCATGAGCGAAATCGTATTAAGCGACTGGCTCGTGAAAGTTTTCGTTTAAACCAGCATAAATTGCCTTCAATGGATTTTGTGATTTTGGTGAGAAAAGGGGTTGCTGAGCTTGATAACCGTGAGCTGACGGAAGCTTTGGGCAAATTATGGCGTCGTCACTGTCGCTTGGCTCGCGCCTCCTGATTGCTTTGATCAGAGGCTACCAGTTAGTGATTAGTCCACTGCTGGGGCCTCGTTGTCGTTTCAATCCTACCTGTTCCCACTATGGCATAGAGGCATTGCGCAGGTTTGGAATGATAAAAGGCGGCTGGTTAACAGTGAAGCGCGTATTAAAATGCCATCCTTTACACGAAGGTGGTGATGATCCTGTCCCACCTAAAAAAAACGACGATAACAGAGAACATTAACGATGGATTCGCAACGCAATCTTCTTCTCATCGCCTTGCTGTTTGTTTCGTTCTTGGTCTGGCAGGCGTGGGAAAATGACAAAAACCCACAACCAACGGCCCAGATCACGCAGCAAGCAAATACTACGCTGAGTAGCGAAGCAAGCAGTGGGCAAGGTAAACTGGTCACCGTGAAAACGGATGTGCTTTCATTGCATATCAATACCCGTGGCGGTGATATCGAGGAGGCTGATCTGCTGGCCTATCCAGATACTCTGGGCTCCAAAACACCGTTCAAACTGCTGGAAACAACCCCTGAGTTCACTTATCAGGCTCAAAGTGGATTAACTGGTACCAATGGTCCAGATAAGCAAGCTGAACGTCCGCTTTATCATGCCGCCCAAAATAGCTTTGTTTTGGCTGATGGTCAGGATGAATTACGTATTCCGATGACTTATACCGCCCCGGATGGCGTGGTTTATGTCAAGACCTTCGTTTTAAAACGTGGTGGCTATGCAGTTTCTGTTGATTACAGCATCAATAACGTCACTGACAAACCATTGCAGATGGCGTTTTTCGGTCAGTTGAAACAGAGCATTGATTTGCCAAAACATCGTGATAATGGCAGCAGCAACTTTGCTCTGCATACTTATCGTGGTGCGGCTTACTCTTCTGATAACATAAAATACGAAAAGTACAAATTTGGTGATATTGAAAGCAAAGCGCTTTCCGTATCCACAAAAGGTGGCTGGGTAGCGATGCTCCAGCAATATTTCGCTACTGCTTGGGTTCCGGGAGAAAGCAAAACCAGTACTTTCTATTCCATTGACCTGAAAGACCAAAAAATGGCGATCATCGGGTACAAGGGTGAAAACATCAATATCGCGCCGAAGAGCCAGCAGAATATTTCTTCTACTCTGTGGGTAGGCCCTGAAATTCAGGACAAAATGGCGGCAGTTGCACCACATCTGGATCTGACCGTAGATTACGGTTGGTTGTGGTTCATTTCCCAGCCATTGTTCAAGCTACTGAAATTCCTGCATGAATTCATCGGTAACTGGGGCTTCTCCATTATTGCGATCACCTTTATCGTGCGCGGTATCATGTATCCGCTGACTAAGGCGCAATACACGTCAATGGCGAAAATGCGTCTGTTGCAGCCGAAAATCACGGCGATGCGTGAGCGTTTTGGTGATGATCGCCAGCGCATGAGCCAAGAAATGATGGCGTTGTACAAAACTGAGAAAGTAAACCCGCTGGGCGGCTGCTTGCCTCTGTTGATTCAGATGCCAATCTTCCTTGCGTTGTACTACATGCTAATGGGTTCTGTTGAGTTGCGCCATGCACCGTTCATTGGTTGGATTAAGGATTTGTCTGCACAAGATCCTTACTACATCCTGCCATTGCTGATGGGTGTGACCATGTTTGTTATCCAGAAACTGTCACCAACTACCGTGACTGACCCAATGCAGCAGAAGATCATGACCTACATGCCTGTCGTGTTCACAGTCTTCTTCTTGTGGTTCCCATCTGGTCTGGTTCTGTACTACATCGTCAGTAACTTGGTTACCATTATCCAGCAGCAGGTTATTTTCCGCAGTCTGGAGAAACGCGGTTTGCATACCCGCGAAAAAAAGTAACGCTTTTTAAAAGCTAGTTTTTAAGATATTCGTTTTAAAATTAAGGTACGAGTTTTAAATTATAAGTAGAAGGCGGTCATTGACCGCCTTTATTATTGCAGTTTATATACCCAATAGATTTTAGTTTACAGTCAATAAAGCAGCTATTTGCTTGAAGATAACGGATATAGGTCAAAAGAGAGAATTTCATGAATACCACCGATACAATAGTCGCTCAGGCTACTCCTCCGGGACGAGGCGGTGTAGGCATTCTGCGTATTTCTGGCCGTAAGGCGGCGGAAGTCGCTCAGGTGGTATTGGGGAAACTCCCAAAACCCCGTTATGCTGATTACCTGCCCTTCCGTGATGTAGATGGTTCTGTGCTTGATCAGGGAATTGCACTTTACTTTCCTGGCCCTAACTCATTTACGGGAGAAGATGTACTGGAGCTTCAAGGGCACGGTGGGCCAGTTATTCTGGATTTGTTGTTAAAACGTATTCTGGCTATTTCCGGCGTGCGCATTGCGAATCCGGGGGAGTTTTCTGAACGTGCTTTCTTAAATGATAAACTCGATTTGGCACAAGCAGAAGCTATTGCAGATTTGATCGATGCCAGTTCAGAACAAGCGGCACGCTCCGCGATGAACTCCCTGCAAGGAACGTTCTCCAACCAAGTTCATCAAATGGTAGAAGCGCTGACTAACTTGCGGATCTACGTTGAAGCAGCGATTGATTTTCCTGATGAAGAGATTGATTTTCTTTCCGATGGCAAAATAGAAGCCAGTCTGGATGAAGTGATCGCAGAACTGGATCAGGTGCGTTCACAGGCGCGTCAGGGCAGCTTGTTGCGCGAAGGTATGAAAGTCGTGATTGCAGGGCGTCCGAATGCGGGTAAATCCAGCCTGCTTAATGCACTGGCAGGACGTGAAGCAGCGATTGTGACTGATATTGCAGGTACAACACGTGATGTTTTGCGCGAACACATTCATATCGATGGAATGCCGCTGCATGTGATTGATACGGCGGGATTGCGTGAAGCCAGTGATGAAGTGGAACGTATCGGCATTGAGCGGGCATGGCAGGAAATCGAACAGGCTGATCGGGTGCTGTTTATGGTGGACAGTACGACTACGGATGCTATTGAGCCAGCACAAATCTGGCCTGAATTTATGACTAAGCTGCCTGAATATCTGCCTATTACGGTCATTCGTAATAAGACAGATATGACCGGGGAAGAAACGGGTGTTGCAGAAATCAACGGTTATACATTAATTCGCCTCTCTGCCCGTGATGGGAAAGGTGTTGATTCGCTGCGCGACCACCTAAAAGAGACAATCGGTTTCAACAGTAATACTGAAGGTGGTTTCCTTGCCCGTCGTCGTCATTTGCAGGCATTGAATACGGCGGCAGAACATTTGCAGGAAGGCCATCAGCAACTGGTCTTTGCCCGTTCAGGAGAATTGCTGGCAGAAGAACTGCGTCTGGCACAGCAAACATTGAGTGAAATCACCGGCGAATTTACTTCCGATGATTTGTTGGGGCGGATTTTTTCGAGTTTTTGTATTGGTAAGTGAAAAACTGGTGTTATCTCGTTTTATCCAACATAAAATCGAGTTCCAGTGTGACCACTGACGCCATATCTGCTGGCTTGGGGCCAACAGATATGGCGCGATTGATGGCATCGAGTGCGGCATTATCCAATGTAGAGTTGCCTGAAGAATTAATCACTTTGGTAGCGGTTAATGTACCGTCATCCAGCAGGGTAAAGTTAACGATGACTGAGCCTTCCTGTTTCATCCTCTTTGCCTTGCGGGGATAGCGTTTATGGCGCTCAATTTCCTGCCGCAGCCTTGCGTGGTAATTATCCATCTCACTATTTCCCTGTCCCACCAAAGGCTGTGACGTTACAGCCCGGCTCATACTGCTTTCCGAATTAATCTGAGCGCTACCGCTGGTTACCTGCTCTGCATTATTGTTTTCTTGTACCTGCGGTGATGGGGTGGGTTTCTTTTCTGCTATCTCTTGCTGTTTTTCTCTCTGCTGCTTTTTACGTTTCTTTGGTTTGTTGATTTCCAGCGGTTTTGCCACTGTGTTTTCAGTTGGGATCGCTTTATCCAGCACAATTTCAGGTTTTATCGGTGATTCCGGTGCAGTTAAAAGCGGGGTTGGCGGCGAAACAGGTTCCGGCTTATTCTCCCACGATGAGGCGGCAACCATCGTAATCGATAGCCCCGTAGTAGAAGAATTGTTGTTGATATGATGGGCTGTGTCATCATATGAAGCATGTCGATTGAACAGCCATATCAGACTGATATGCAATAAAATGGCAATCAGGATACCAACCAGTAAGCCCTTTCTGGGCATCAATGGAGAATAAGTGGCTGGATTATCTAATATGGCTGTACTGGTCACACTATCCTCTAATAAAACAAGCCTCTAAAACTGGCTGGTCAAACTGAGTTTAAAGGTTCTGCCCGGTGCTGGCATCATCGAACGGGTCAGTGGATCGAGATAATAGCGATTAGTCAGGTTCGTGCCCGTCAGTTCTACCGATATGTCTGGCGTGATTTGATAGCTGATATAGGCATCAACGGTAAATACCGGGTTCCAGCGCATAGGGTTGTTAGACTGCCCTTTATAAACATCCGGTAAGGCATTCATCAGCCATTTTTCATCTTTGTTTTCTGCCTTGCTGTGGTAGAGCATCCGGCTGCCCAGCTCCAGTTTTTCATCAAGCAGACGTCCGCCGATGGTCAGATTGGCTGAGTATTTAGGCTGGATGGAGGTACGTAAAAAACCGCCGGGAAAACCACCATCAATACATTCTGGGATGCCATAGCGATTTTGAGAGTCCATTCTTAACACAGAGTTGTTGTCACACACTTTGTTTTTCATATTGTAGACCAACCCCATATCGGTGAAGAAACTGCCATTATCGTAACGTGCCTGTAATTCCAGACCGGCCAGTTTCTGTTTATCTAATTGGGAGAATTTATAGGTATTATCCCTATCAAATACATTTTCGATCACAGTATTGTAATAAGAGAGTTTGATATCGGCATGACGTTCAGCCTCAACCAATTGGCTGAAATCATAGACAAAGCCTACTTCGGCGGTTTTTGCGCGTTCAGGCTTGAACTGTTGGCCTCCGCGGTTAGTTTTGGCGCCTGAAAAACCGACCGTATCTTCAAAAATACTGGGCATTCTGACCGCTTCGGCATAACGGGTATAGATACGGAAATCGTCGGTGACATAAGCGGTAGCAGAGAAGGTCGGAGCCCAAACGTGATCCTTACGCTTTGACGGTGTTTCCCAGGGATCGTCAACATCAGGGCCGGCTATACCATCTGCATTAACGCTTGTGCCGTATTCATATTTATAGACTTCTTTACCGCTCATTGGGTCGATAACCTTTTCATTCATATCCAGTTGACCATTGAAATAGGGGTTATCGTTTTTATTGAGCTGGCCGTTGTTGGGAGCGTAATTCCAAGTGAATTCTTCCTTAGCCATATAGCGTTTTTGCCCACTACGTTCTGGTTTAAGGAATATGTCCTTGACTTTATTACGTACTTCTCTTTTTTCTTGCCTGCTGAGTTTGGAATAGTAGTCGTCATCCCACCGTTTCTTGAGATAATCAGCTTCTTCTGTTGTCAGTGTTCGCAAGTAACTCATTTTATGTCCAATGATTTCCTTCTGTTTTTCGTAACGTCCATCTCTTGCGGCGCGTCGTTCAGTGAGAAAATCATCTTTAGACCAATAGGAAACGCGTTTGGCTCCAGCGCTCAATGCCAGCCATGAAGTAGGACGCCAGTCAAAATTAAAGGCAAGATTGATTTCCTGACGTTGCCCTTTTCTAGCAGGTGACTGGAAGAAATACATATTATAGGGATTGTAGCCATCACTGGAGTTAAGGCGCTCACGTTGGAAATTCCCCATTAAAGTCAAATCCAGATTACGGGTGAGTTCAAATTTATTTGAGATATCCAGCCCCCAACGATTATTTTGAGAATTGGTGGCAGAGGTATTTATTAATGTTCCATCAATATTGGGGTTCCTGCCTTCGGTGCCTCGTTCCCATTGATAATCTCTGTCAATCGGGCTACGGGGATATCCACCTGCGGTGTTGGTGTTGCTCGTCGTGCGGGTTGTCCACAGATTCATGTCTAAATCGACATAGGGGTTATCGGTGGGATGCCATTTATAGGTCAAGTAGGTGGCTTGTTGGTGGGCATTGGCTAATGGCCATTGGGGAACCACATTATCTTTAGCAAGCACCATTGCCAGCCTGGAAGGCATAATATCACCGAACTCCATTCGCGTATTGCGAAAGCCCAGTTGTAGGGCTTGGTCATCGTTAAGGTGCCAAGTGTTTTTTATTAACACAGAACGCATTTCACTGGAAGTATTGGGAACTTCATTGCCGGAGCGATAAATACGGGCTGCAAATGGCAGATAAGGATCTAAACTGTTTAATGCGCCTGTCATGAGTTTTTCATCAGCGTCTGTGATTGGTTCATCATAACGATGAGCACCTCCCTTGCCGGCAAAATAGTTACCCTGACGGCGGTAAGCATAAGCCATCATCAAATCAAAATATTCCTGCCGTGTACCCACAGCGATGCGGAACGCATTATCTTTGAAGCCAAACAGCTTATTGTCTTTTGACGAATGTGGGGTGATTTTTAATGCAGGATCGGTTTCAACATCGTTTTGGATAAAGTCGGGAATATCACGGTAGTCCTGCCCCAGTGACAGGGAAGGCATACGTTCTCTCACGGAGTTGCTGCTGGTTTCCAGTTTGGTATTGATACCGAAGGTCTCTCCTTCTGACACGACATCATCAATGGTCAATGTTTTGATAGATACTGCACCGCCGATTGATCCTTTAACTCTGCGGTTCAGAGAGGGGCCTTTTTCGATTTCGATGCTACTGATCAGGTTTGGATCGATGTAGTTGCGGTTATTGGCTCCATGATAACCCCGTCCTACGGTAATCGCCTGTTCCGTACCATCAATCGTGACCGGAATGCGCCCCTGTCCCTGAATGCCACGGATATTGATATCCAACGCGCCACCATTGCGGGCATCGCCGCTGTATACGCCAACTGCGCCTTTAATTAAATCGGCAGGAGAAGTCCCCTTATAGCGTTCTATTTCTTTTTTGCCGATATAAATATTGGCGATATCTTTGTCATAGACCGCGTTATAACCCTCTTCATCTTTATCGCTTTTATCCGTGACATGAATTTTTCCCAGATCTGTCTTGCCGTTTGGGGTTGTGGCCGTCGGTTTGGATTCGGCAAACAGGGGCGGGGCGGCCAGTGAAAATGCCAGTGACAATGCAATTGTGATAGGGGTGAATTGTGTTTTAACTCGGTATGCCATTGATATCCCTCGCCTCAATTTATCGATTATCATCAAAAATAAAAAATCATCAGATTTTGATTAAAAATACTTTTCCAGCCTTACCAGCACTTCGTTTTTGTTATAGCTGTACAACCAATCCACATTGCTGTGATTGCGTCGGTGGCGGAAAGTGAAAGAAGGTGTCATTCCCCATATTTCAGCAGCAGGGATTTTAATGCCGGCGGTATAGATCTGCTCTGTATCCTGACGTCTGGTATCCCATGATGCTAAGTAGGCCCCAAAGCGCCGTTCCTTCAGCGTGGCAAATAGCGAACTATTAATACCGGGATAGAGTTGTCCGGCGATGCCTGCCCGAACGCCCCATTGCTGATAGCGATCCACGGGATATTGGTCATTGTCCCGATATAACCAATCGCCACCGCCAAACAGAACAAAATCTTTGCTGATGGCATGGGAGAGAGTGAGATAAGTTGAGGAAAGAGCACCATCTTTCCGACGGAGATTCTGCTGATGGCGTAGTTTTTTATGTTCAAGTTCAACATTCAGAGCGGTTTGGGGAGTGAATATCCATCGCCATTCTGTTTTGGCACCGGTGGCGTGGTAGTAGGTATCACCTGCACGTTGTTTATATTCAAACAGAGGACCAAAGGAGAAATTGTGACTTCTGCTTTTATAGCTGTATCCGCCGACCATCAGGAACGTATTTTCGTTCTCATCATGGTGATCACGATAATTTTCGCCATAAATCAGGCTGCGGCCAAAAATGCCATGATGACCAACAAGCTGGTAGCGTCGGCTTAATGTTGCATCATAAGACATGCCCCATGCTTTTATGGCTTTGGGTACGTTCCGGGACTCGAAGCATTTTTCCCCTATGTATTTCTGACAACTGGGCTCCTGATTGGGAGACATATTCACATTATCGTTATAGGCATAACCCGCCGAAAAAGAGCCGCGCCAACCATTTCTCAGTTCTATCGCTTCCAGGTAGCTGTTAATGTTTCTCAAAACGGCTTCGGGTAACTGCTTTTCTTCATTCAATCCAGCAAAGAGTTGCTTAGCTTCCCGATTCTTATGATCCTCAAAATAAACACGGGCCAGTTCCAATTTAATACGGGGAAAATCGGATTGTTGATTCAGAATCTGTTGATAATGATAGGCAGCGAGATCTAAGTCTCCCTCAAGACGTGCCAATCCGCCTTGGGCAAAATTGACCAACATAACATCATGCCCCGGCAGTTTCTGGTAAGCCGCCAGAAAGCGTTTGACGTCCGGCCACTGCTGGTGGTTAATGGCAAGGAATAAAGCCTGACCGATATCATCAATATTATTTTCAACCTGAAATGTTTGCCCATTAATCACAATCAGTGAAGCGTCATTTCCAATGAAAACAGGATCTGGTGTAATCAGATTGGTTTCATTTTTCTGTTGGTTATGTTGTGCTTCCTGCCAGATTTTTCGTGGAGTATCTTCATCGGCATAAACGGGCAGAGAGAGGCTTAGAGCCATCAGTGCCGCTGATAATATTGGCGTTGTTCTATTGTCAGACATCGGGAAACCAGACCAAAAAGCTCACGTTATTGGAAATAAATAAAAAACAGAGAACAGTGCCATTTTTGGCACTGTTCTCTGAAAAATTAATGATTACTGTTTAGAACCACCAAAAGCGGTATCTTTGGAGTGGTCACCATCAAATGTGGCATATCCAGCCAGACTGGCGGCACTATCACCAAAGAAATGACCTTGAGTTGCCCCCTTAAGATCACCGATCTTGGCGTCGCCCTCAAACTTGGCATCAGAATAGATATCAGCATCAATATTTATCGTCATCGCCGCATTTGCCAGTGAACCAACCAGCGTTTTCTCACCAAAATCTGCGGTAAATGTACCGGACAGCGCATTGTCACCGCTGTATTGGTTAATACCTGCCACCGTATAAGTTGCTGTACCGTCGGTTGGAATATTGGTGGTGACATCCTTGCCTGCATAATAAGCGGTGTGAGTGCTATCCGATGCTTTACCCGTTTGAGACCATTCACCAAAGTAAACATCTGCATTGGCAACTTTACTGAAATGGAATACCCCCATACCGCCGTGAGAGCCGGGTGCGCCTGCCATTGAGATATTATGAATACCATTGTTGTCAGCAGGTGCCATGCGAGTCAAACCGGCAAAGCCCGTGATTTGACCACCATAAACGGAACTGACACCAATACCAGGTTCACCACCTTTGCCGCCGTGTGGGCCTGAGCCGGGTTTAGTTTCACCTACCTGAATGTGTGGTGTAGTATCTATCTGACTCTGACCAAATCCAACTGCTGCCTGAGCTTGTGCCATGAATCCCAATGTGGCTAAAGCGGCGACTAATACCTTAATTTTTTTCATCATTATCCTCGTTTGGAATGGGGGATCCCTCGTTACCCAATCATAAAAACGGCCTGATTTATTGCGCGTGGAAAACGTACACCGATCAAATGATAATGTAAATGATAATTATTTCTATTTGTTTCTGTTTTTGTAGGGTTTATCAGATATTATTTTTATCTAATTTATTGAATTTTACTTATTTTCTTGTTTTTTAGGGAAATCTGAGTTATTTGCTTTTTTGTTGGAAATGTGAGGTAAGTCGATTTAATTTACAGAAGTTATTTTGTTACTAACAATACAATTATTTTTAAAATAGTTTCTTATGTAATTAAATTTATTACATTGAGCCAAATCTGTGGATGTATCACGGCCTTGATTAATCCAAAATTCGCTGTGGATGGGTATACACGGTTGCCCGTCCCGGCTTACAAAACCCGACCAACGTTAGATTGCATTTCTGTGCGACTTCAATGGCGAGCGAGGTTGCAGCAGAAACGGCAAATAAAATTTCTGAGCCACAATTAGCTGATTTTTGCACCATTTCATAACTGGCGCGGCTGGAAACCAACACAGCGCCTTGCTGCCAACCCGTTTTGGCTCGCATTCCCAGTAACTTATCCAACGCAACATGGCGGCCGACATCTTCACAACCACCAAGCAATTCCCCCTCAGGGGCAATCCAACCCGCCGCGTGGGTACAGCCAGTAAGTGAACCGATGTCTTGAACACGCGGTAATTGGGCAAGTGCAGTATCAAGGTGAGAGAGGGAAAAGGTTTGGGTGAAAGGCAGGGGTGTAATTGGGCGAAAGATCTCTGTCAGTTGCTCAGTGCCGCAGATACCGCAGCCAGTTCTTCCTGCCATATTACGTCGGCGTTCTTTTAATCTGGCAAAACGGCGGTTGGAAAGTTCAATATGCAATTCAATGCCGCCATGACTGCTGACTATCGAATCAATGCCCCGAATTTCCTGTGGAGACGCGATAATCCCTTCCGACAATGAAAACCCGATGGCGAAATAGTCGAGATCCTTCGGGCTGGTCATCATCACGACATGGGAAATACCGTTATAAACCAATGCGACAGGAACTTCTTCGGCTACCCAATCCAGCTTTGCTCTGCTTAACTGTTTGCTTTGTTTTGCGTTTTTTTGTTGCACATTGATACGGAAAGCACCGTTGATTCCTTCCATGGTTAACTCATTTTCTGACCTTGCATCATCCATTAGTGAATTCCCCGATAGATTGATTCATAATACTGTTTGTGTGGATTTATAGCAGACAGTGCCCAGAATCAAAAATGATTCATCAAATTATTACCAAATGTTGTTTTATCACCCAAGAAAATCTTGATAAGAAGCAAGTGTTAATAAGCAATGTGAGTAAGGAGATCCCCCATGTAAGTCAGCAGAAGAAAGTTCTTTAAGATCTGCGCTGGCGGTATGGCAGGTACGACGGCAGCCGCGCTGGGGTTTGTCCCAACCGCCGCGATTGCACAAACACGTAACTACAAATTGCTGCGTGCGCGTGAAACCCGAAATACCTGCACATACTGCTCTGTCGGTTGTGGATTATTGATGTACAGCCTCGGTGATGGTGCCAAAAATGCCAAATCTACGATTTTTCATATTGAAGGAGACTCGGATCATCCTGTAAACCGTGGTGCACTATGCCCTAAAGGGGCTGGTTTGGTGGATTTTATTCACAGCAAAAATCGTCTGCACTATCCGGAATATCGTGCCCCCGGCTCCAATCAATGGCAGCGAATAAGCTGGAATGAAGCCTTCAATCGCATAGCGAGATTGATGAAACAAGACCGCGATGCCAATTTCGTTAAAACCAATCAAGATGGTGTGACGGTTAACCGTTGGCTGACCACGGGCATGTTGTGTGCTTCTGCGGCCAGTAACGAAACCGGTTTTTTATCGCAGAAATTTAGTCGCGCTCTCGGCATGCTTGCCGTAGACAACCAGGCGCGTGTCTGACACGGACCAACGGTAGCAAGTCTTGCTCCAACATTTGGTCGCGGTGCGATGACCAACCACTGGGTGGATATTAAGAATGCGAACTTGATTGTCGTGATGGGCGGGAATGCTGCTGAGACACATCCTGTCGGTTTCCGTTGGGCGATGGAAGCCAAAATTCACAACAAGGCCAAACTGATTGTTATCGATCCCCGTTTTACCCGTACGGCATCCGTGGCGGATTTCTATACGCCTATCCGTTCCGGTACAGATATTGTTTTTCTATCAGGTGTGATTTTATACCTGATGACCAATGAAAAAATTAACCGTGAATATGTTGAGGCTTACACCAATGCCAGCCTGATTGTGCGGGAAGATTTCTCGTTCGATGATGGCCTGTTCAGCGGTTATGATGCTGAAAATCGTAAGTACGATAAAACGACATGGAATTATGAGTTGGATGAAAATGGTTTCGCCAAACGTGATAAAACTCTGACCCATCCACGTTGTGTCTGGAATCTGTTGAAGGTTCACGTCAGCCGTTATACTCCGGATGTCGTGACCGATATTTGTGGTACACCAAAGGCAGATTTCCTCAAGGTGTGTGAATATCTGGCTGAAACCAGTGCGAAAGATAAAACCACTTCTTTCCTGTATGCACTGGGTTGGACGCAACACTCCACTGGCGCGCAGAATATCCGCACGATGGCGATGATCCAGTTGCTGCTCGGCAATATGGGCATGGCTGGGGGTGGCATTAACGCGCTGCGCGGTCACTCCAATATTCAGGGACTGACCGATTTGGGATTACTGTCCCAGAGCCTGCCGGGCTATCTCTCCCTGCCATCGGAAAAACAGACCGATTTGCAAACCTATTTGCAGGCCAATACACCAAAAGCCACCGTTTCAGGGCAGGTTAATTATTGGGGAAATTATCCGAAGTTCTTTGTCAGCCTGATGAAGAGTTTCTATGGTGATAATGCCCGTAAAGAGAATGATTGGGGTTTTGATCTGTTGCCGAAGTGGGATAAACCTTACGATGTCCTGCAATATTTTGAAATGATGTCGAAAGGGGAAGTCAATGGCTATATCTGTCAGGGCTTCAACCCGATAGCGTCATTCCCGAACAAGAATAAAGTTGTTGCTGCGTTATCGAAACTGAAATTCTTGGTCACGGTTGATCCTCTCAGTACTGAAACCTCGTCATTCTGGCAAAATCATGGTGAATTTAACGATGTTGATCCTGCAACTATCCAGACCGAAGTCTTCCGTCTGCCATGCTGCTGTTTTGCGGAAGAAAATGGCTCGATAGTCAATTCAGCCCGCTGGCTGCAATGGCACTGGAAAGGTGCGGATGCACCAGGGGAAGCGATTGGGGATGGTGAAATTTTGTCGGGCATCTTCAAGCGATTGCGTGATCTGTATCGCGAGGAAGGTGGTGCGGCACCAGAACAAGTGTTAAGCATGACATGGGATTACTTTAATCCGGATGCTCCAACACCGGAAGAGGTGGCACAGGAAAATAACGGTCGCGCTTTGTCTGACTTGCTGGATGCTAGCGGCAATATGTTGGTGAAAAAAGGTCAGCAATTATCCTCTTTCGCCCAATTGCGTGATGATGGCACAACCGCCAGTGGTTGCTGGATTTTCGCCGGAAGCTGGACACCGGAAGGTAACCAGATGGCACGCCGCGATAATGCTGATCCATCTGGCATCGGTAATACACTGGGTTGGGCATGGGCGTGGCCATTGAATCGCCGCATTCTGTATAACCGTGCGTCTGCCGATCCACAGGGCAATCCGTGGGACCCTAAACGCCAATTGATTGCATGGGATGGCGATAAATGGAGCGGGGTGGATATTCCTGATTACAGCAATGCGGCTCCTGGAACGGATGTAGGGCCATTTATCATGCAGCCAGAAGGTATGGGACGTCTGTTTGCCATCGACAAAATGGCAGAAGGGCCGTTCCCTGAGCATTACGAACCATTTGAAACTCCGTTGGGAACCAACCCGCTGCATCCGAATGTGGTTTCCAATCCGGCTGCCCGGGTATTCAAAAGCGATTTTGAAGCAATGGGCAAGGCGGATAAGTTTCCTTATGTGGGAACCACTTACCGCCTGACCGAACATTTCCATTTCTGGACAAAACATGCGTTGCTGAACGCTATTGCTCAACCAGAGCAGTTTGTGGAAATTGGTGAACGGTTGGCGGCAGAGAAAGGCATCAAACAGGGCGATACCGTCAAAGTCAGCTCTAATCGTGGCTATATCAAGGCCAAAGCGGTAGTGACGAAACGTATTCGTACCTTGAATGTTCACGGCCGTGAAGTGGACACCATCGGTATTCCAATTCACTGGGGCTTTGAAGGCGCGGCGAAGAAAGGGTTCCTGGCGAATACACTGACGCCGTTTGTCGGTGATGCCAATACGCAAACACCGGAATTCAAAGCGTTTCTGGTTAATGTGGAAAAGGTGTAGAGGAGAAAAATCATGTCATTGCAATCTCAGGACATTATTCGTCGATCTGCCACCAATTCACTGACTCCCGCGCCTCGTGTGCGGGATCACCAGCAAGAGGTAGCAAAGCTGATCGATGTGACAACCTGTATCGGCTGTAAAGCGTGTCAGGTGGCATGTTCAGAATGGAACGACATCCGCGATGAAATTGGATACAACGTTGGTGTTTATGACAATCCTGCTGATCTGACGGCGAAATCATGGACGGTGATGCGATTTTCCGAAGTGGAGGAGAATGGCAAGCTGGAATGGTTGATCCGCAAGGATGGCTGCATGCACTGTGCTGATCCGGGTTGCTTGAAAGCCTGCCCGGCGGAAGGGGCGATTATTCAGTATGCCAATGGCATCGTTGATTTTCAGTCAGAACACTGCATTGGCTGCGGCTATTGCATTGCAGGCTGTCCATTCAATGTGCCGCGTATCAACAAAGAAGATAATCGCGTCTACAAATGTACTCTGTGTGTTGACCGTGTTGGTGTAGGGCAGGAACCGGCCTGTGTGAAAACTTGCCCAACGGGTGCGATTCATTTTGGCAGCAAACAGGATATGAAAGCACTGGCGGCAGAGCGGGTTGAGGAACTTAACGGGCGAGGCTATGAAAATGCGGGTTTGTACGATCCCGAAGGTGTAGGCGGAACTCATGTTATGTATGTGCTGCACCATGCCAACAAACCTCAGCTCTATCATGGGTTGCCGGATAATCCTGGCATCAGCCCGACTGTCACCTTTTGGAAAGGTATTTGGAAGCCATTGGCCGCGATTGGTTTTGCCGCTACTTTTGCTGCTTCTATTTTCCATTATGTGGGTATTGGGCCGAACCGAGTTTCCAAAGAAGAGGAAGAGAGCGCACTTAATGATATTGATTCGAACAATGCAAACAATGAGGAGGTGAAGAAATGAAAAAGCGTAACGATGTCATTATTCGCCACTCTCCGGTTGAACGAATCAATCATTGGGCGGTTGTGATTTGTTTCCTGTTTACTGCCATCAGCGGATTGGGATTTTTCTTTCCTTCTCTGAACTGGATGATGAATATCTTTGGTACACCACAGCTCTCACGGATACTACATCCATTTGCAGGTTCGGTGATGTTCTTCCTGTTTGTCTTTATGTTTTTCAGGTATTTCAAACATAACCTGATTGACAGGAATGACATCGAATGGGCGAAGAATATTCACAAAGTGCTGCGTAATGAAGAAGCGGGGGACACAGGGCAGTACAACCTCGGTCAGAAAGGGATTTACTGGTTAGTGAGTGTCTGCCTGTTTCTGTTGTTGCTCAGTGGAATCATTATCTGGCGCCCTTACTTTGCAGAGTATTTCCCTATTCCATTGATCCGAATTGCTTTACTGGTTCATTCACTGGCAGCGATTGGTCTGATCCTGACTATTATTATTCATGCCTATGCTGCGTTTTGGGTGAAGGGATCAGTGCGGGCAATGGTAGAAGGTTGGGTAACACGTGGCTGGGCGAAAAAACATCATCCTCGCTGGTATCGTGAAATTGTGAAACAAGAACGGCAAAAAGAGAAAAAATAAATTTGAGGCAGGGTATTTTGTGTATCCTGCCTTGTTTCTGCCGTTCTTGTTTCCTTGGTTATTGTCACAATTGATAAGCTTTGCTTTGTGTCTACAATATGGCCACAATGTTTATTATTTGTACATCTAATGGGAGCAATTGTATGGTTGATACCGTAGTGAGAGCCAGAGTGTCCTCAGCTTCTAAAGAAGCAGCTATGGCGAATGCCAAAGCCTTAGGACTCGATTTGTCTACTGTGATCCGTATGCTTGTTAATAGACTGGCTGTTGAAGGGCAACTTCCTGATGGATTTCTTCAGCCAAATAGCGAAACACTACAAGCTACTCGTGATTTGGAAAATGGTAAGGGAGTTCACCGAGTCAATACAATTGATGAGTTAAAACATGAGCTAGGTTGGTAGATCATGCTGACAATTGTTTACCAGAGTCGGTTTAAAAAGGATGCTAAAAAGTATGCCAACAACAAAAAAGCGCAAGGGATTATCCTCGAAACTCTTGCGCTTTTACAGACAGGCCAGCCATTACCTTCGAAATATAAAGAGCACCGACTGATTGGTAACCATATTGGTTACTTGGAGTGTCATGGTGCCCCAGATTTACTCTTGATTTACTAACGCACTGACACGGAATTGATCGTGTATCGCGTTGGGAACCATGCTGATTTATTCAAATAGCCGTTAGCGAAGAAAACCGGGATTATTCTCCTCCTTCGGTTTTATTGACTGAGACTTTTATTGGTTGAATAGTGCCTTTAACCGCTTATTAGCCTGCTGTTTATCAAAAGGCTCTAACGATTCACTTGGCGACAAGCCCACAAACTCTAATTGTTCAGCTTCATCTTCCGTCAGTACTTTTTGTTTTCTTAGTTTGAGTAAATAATTCCAACTCCAAATGCCACCAGAATCTTCTGCCGGACACATACCGTTACCTGCGGTTATTTCAGGCTGGATAATATCTTTTGGCAGCACTTTCTCTACTGTTATCTGATGGAGCCAATCATCACCAAAGTCGTATTGGTAGCTGAGTTCGTCTCCAATTTCATCCAGAAATACGCCGATACATGTTTGGTCATAATGTTCTTCCGGGATATCGATCCCTGAAATATTAAACCTGAATAAATGCTCGTTTTCCCAGCCCATGACATTTTGTATTACATCATGAAATTCAATCAGCGTGAGCTGATTGCTGACACGGATTCGGCGCCATACGGCCGGGCTGGCATCAAGTAAACTCACTTTGAGAACCAATCCTTGCGGCAGGATCTCCTCATCTTGTTCCAAGTAAAAATATTCAAAACTGAGCTCAGCTAAAGTGTCAAATAAAGCAAATCTCTTGCGATTTAACGCGGGATCTCTGAGGGTATAGGCCAAATCTAAATATTGATTTACCAAATGTGGTGCTGGTGATGGCAGCCTATATTGCTCGATTGCGGCGGAATAAGTCAGTCGCCCAGCAAACAGCTCCCGATTTGCATAGTAATAGAGCTTTAATAAATCTTTGGGCTGTTTCGCCTCTGATAAGTATTCTTCTGGCGCTAACCAGCTCAGGATTAATGGTGAACCCATGGTAGTGCCAAGGCGGTGCCGCTCTTGTCGTTTTGGATCAGCTTGATAGCCCAGCTTCTGGCTCCAATGCTCAAGTTCAAACTCTTCTGGCTGTGTCCATTCGAAGGGAAGTCGTGACAACCAATAAAGTGAGTAAAGCTCAATAGGTGTTTTTTTATTTAGCTGAACTGAAAGTATCCACGGTAAAATTTGTTGTAGCCAGTCAGGAGAAACGGGGACAAAGTCAATATGAGCGTCATGAGTGTTCAATTCTTTAATCAGTTCGAGGATGGTTAGGTCAGGATCACTATTCAATAAGCTCTCGCGGATACCAGATTTAAAATCCAGCATCATATTCATTTGGTATTCTTGACCATCCAGTTTGATTGTCATGATCATGTTGGCGCAGTCATTTCCATCAACATGGGTGGCGTATAATTCATGTATCTCAGCGGGTTCCCGAACGGTATGATGTGCCATCGCTCTTTTTTTCCAGCGCTTAAAACAAGAGTGAATGGAAGGATGGCGGTTAAATCGGGTACACAGATTGACAAGTTGCAGATAGGATAAGTTTTTCCATGCAGAGGAAGGGCAATCGTCCAACGCTTGCGCACTGGCAAGGGCTATCGGTTCCTCAAAGTACTGGGTCAACAGAAGCAGGGCATCTATGCCCCACGGATACCGGGCCACTTCTGAAAATAGATGGCTTAGGCCATCATGGGGAATCACGGAAAAACCGCTTTCAAAAAATTCGAGGAACTCAAGGCCGGACTCAATTCTGACTTGCTCAAATAGTTGGCTTAAATTGGGGGGAGGTGAAGGAAAGGTGGCAATGTTAGTGTCATCAGCATATTTCGGGGTACCCAATAGTTGGGCGATGTCAGTTTTGATATGAAACTGATGTCTTTTCAAGCTCGATAGACATAACAGCACGCATTCACCGTTAAGCTCGAAATTTTCATTGGCATAAACCAAAATTTGCTCAATGATCTCTTCAATCTGCTGTTTGTCTTCAACAGGCAATTTGTTTGTTGTTAATGCAAGTTCCGCTACTGCAACGTTAACCCAATTGCTAATGCTGTCCCCCATCTTGGTCATCATCTCTTCAGGTAGGGTCAGCACCAGGCTGAGTAATAAGAAAACGTTCTCAGGATCGGAAAACCACAGCATTTGTTTTTGGTTTAAGGTTTGCTGTTTTTCGGGGGTATGGGCGTATTTTTCTATTGCAGATAGCAATTTCTCAGGTGTAAGTTTCATCATTAATCTCTTCAATTATCGATAGTTTAACCAAGAAGAGCGCTCATTATCATGCTATCAAATCCACCCTTCCCTCTTTATGACTAAAAATAGCCTAACAATAGTCTAATCTGAATTTTTGCAAGGTCAGTAAACTTGTGTTGAAATTTATCCAGTCTATATTCCAACTTGCTGTTTTATAGGATGCAATTTGAAATCCCTTGGGTATATGGTAATGCTATTCTGCTGTCCGGCAAGGTAAGATGGCTGGGTATTTATGTATCAATATAACGGGCATATCAACATAACAGGAAAGGTTAAGATAATGAGTATTCGCATTGTTCCTAAAGAGCAGTTGACCAAAGAGCGAGTGAATGAAAGATCTGTTGGCTTTATTCCCCCATTGTTGTTTACCAACCTGAAAAAATTGTACCAACAGCGCGCCAAGCGGCTGAAAACGTTGGCAACAGAAAGTAATCCATTTGCAAATTATCTGAACTTTGTGGCGGAAATTGCACAAGCCCAGCAAAAGGCATTGTATGACAACCCGCTGGATGTAGAATTGAACGAGTTGCTTCGTTATTCTTCCCAACAAGAGGGTTTTGTCCCTCTGGATTGCAAAACGTTGCGGCGTACTCAGCACTGGCAAAATATCCTGCATTCCTTGATTGCGGAATTACAACCTACTGTACCCGAACATGTGAAACCTGTCCTCGAAAATCTGGCAAAAAATTCAGCACAAGAATTAGAAGAGATGGCGAGTGCGTTGCTCAATAGCGAGTTCAGCAAAGTCAGTGCTGATCAGGCGGTGTTTGTCTGGGCTGCGTTATCTGTGTATTGGACACAAATGGCCAGTTTAATCCCCGGTAAGGCACAGGCGGAATATGGAGAACATCGCCAATTTTGTCCGGTATGCGGCAGTATGCCGGTGGTCAGTGTGGTGCAAATCGGTACTAGTCAGGGGTTGCGTTATTTGCATTGCAATCTGTGTGAAAGCGAATGGCATGTTGTTCGAATCAAATGCAGTAACTGTGAACAAACCAGAGACCTGAATTATTGGTCATTGGAGAGTGAGAAAGCGGCAATTAAGGTGGAAAGTTGTGGTGATTGTGGCAGTTATCTCAAAATTCTGTATCAGGAAAAAGATCCGAATGTAGATGCTGTGGCAGATGATCTGGCGTCGTTGATTCTGGATGCCAAAATGGAAGAAGAAGGTTTTGCCCGCAGTAGCCTGAACCCTTTTCTGTTTCCCAACGAATAAAGGGAATGGGGGGCGAGATGACACAAGTAATAAATTCGTTGTACCGTCAGTTACCATCCATTGACAAATTGTTGCGGCAGCCGGAAATCACCTTGCTGATTGCATCTCATGGGCAGACGCAAGTGGTGGATATATTGCGGGAAATGCAGGAACAGGCACGATTCAATATTCGTGAGCATCAAGCCTTGCCAGAATGGAGTGATGACTGGGCAGAATCATTGCACCGAAGATTGGACTGGGGCAAGACATCAGCATTGAAGCCAGTATTTAACCTGAGCGGAACAGTGCTCCATACCAATCTGGGGCGCGCATTGTTGGCTGAAACAGCAATTGATGCCGTGACACAGGCCATGCGCTCGTCGGTTACATTGGAATACTCCCTTGATGGTGCCAGCCGGGGGCATCGTGATCGCGCACTGGCCGATTTACTCTGTACATTAACTGGTGCGGAAGATGCCTGCATCGTTAACAATAATGCTGCTGCGGTTTTACTGGTGCTGGCAACAGTGGCGCAAGGAAAAGAGGTTATCGTTTCCCGTGGTGAATTGGTTGAGATTGGCGGAGCTTTCCGTATTCCTGACGTTATGGTGCAAGCGGGTTGCCGTTTAGTAGAAGTGGGGACAACGAACCGGACGCATTTGAAAGATTATCAGCGGGCGATCAATCCTGATACCGGTATGCTGATGAAGGTGCATACCAGTAATTACAGTATTGAGGGCTTCACGGCTGAAGTGTCGGGAGGGGAGCTGGCGAAATTGGGCATGGTATCCCAAATACCAACTGCTATCGATCTTGACAGTGGTTCCATGATAGATATGACACAATATGGTTTACCCACAGAGCCGATGCCTCAGGATTATCTGAATCACGGCATCGATCTGGTGACTTTCTCCGGCGATAAATTACTAGGTGGCCCACAAGCCGGCATTATTGTGGGCAAAAAACGGTGGATAGAGGCTATCCAGCAGCATCCCCTGAAGCGTGCCTTACGGGCAGACAAAATGACGCTGGCTGCACTGGAAGCAACTTTGCGCCTTTATCAACATCCAGAGCAACTTCGCCAGAAATTACCGACTTTACGTTTGTTGACCCGTCCGCAAGGCGAAATCCGTGATATGGCGCAACAGCTACTTCTCCAAATGCAGGCATATTACAGCGAAAAACTCATTGTTCGTGATGAACCTTGCTATTCCCAAATTGGCAGTGGTTCCTTGCCTGTGGATCGATTGCCCAGTTGGGCGCTGACTTTTACTGCCGTTGATGGACGTGGCAGCACATTGGAAAAATTAGCTCACCAATGGCGCAATTTGGAAAAACCAGTGATTGGACGCCTGTATGATGGTCGGTTATGGCTGGATCTACGTTGTCTGGAAGATGGAAGTGAATTATTACGGGCATTGTTGTTATAGAAATTTGTTATAGAAATTGTTGTTATGGAAATTGTTGCTATAAAAAATAGGTTCGATAACTATGATTTTTGCCACTGCGGGACATGTTGATCACGGTAAAACGACACTAATTCAAGCAATCACGGGCGTTGATACGACCCATTTACCGGAAGAGAAAAAACGCGGGATGACTATCGATCTCGGTTATGCCTACTGGCCGCAACCAGATGGATCTTCGGTGGGGTTTGTCGATGTACCGGGACATGAAAAATTCCTGTCCAATATGTTGGCGGGGATTGGTGGCATCGATCATATCCTGTTAGTTGTGGCTTGTGATGATGGTGTGATGGCTCAGACGCGGGAACATTTGGCTATTTTGCGTTTAATCGGGCGACCTGCCATCACGATTGTGCTGACTAAAGCGGATAGTGTCGAACAAGCACGAATTGAGGAAGTCCGGCAACAGGCTGTGCAATTATTGGTATCACAAGGTTGGCAATCAGCGCCTCTGTTTGTAACGGCAGCGATTACGGAGGATGGCATTATTCCATTGCGGGATCATTTGCTGTCTATTCATCAGATTAATTCTGTCCATCAATTTTGCCCCCCTTCTTCTTTGCAAAATTTGCAGCATGAAAAATTGAAGCAACGCTTCCGTTTGGCTATCGATCGTGTTTTTACCGTTAAAGGGGCAGGATTGGTTGTCACTGGGACAGCGTTGGCGGGAAGTATCGATGTCGGTGAAACTTTATGGCTGACTGGCAGTGAGCAAGCCGTGAGAATACGTGGTCTGCATGCCCAGAATCAACCTGCCCAGAGCGCTAAAGCGGGACAGCGTACTGCATTGAATATCGTCGGCGATATCAGCAAAGAACAAATTTCCCGTGGCGACTGGTTGTTATTGCAGAAACCGTTATTGCAGAAATCGACATCACAAGGCCTATTGCTTGCTGCTGAAAAAGTGCTGGTGGAAATTGAAGCTGATGTACCACTGCAACACTGGCAATCTCTCCATATCCACCATGCTGCCAGCCATATCACCGGACGAATTTCTATACTGAATTCGCTGACTGATGCGCCAATATTGGCTGAACTGACGCTGGATCGCCCGTTGTGGCTGGTAGAAAATGATCGCTTGATATTGCGTGATATCAGTGCCAAGAGAACGCTGGCAGGAGCGAGGGTCATTAGCTTAAATTCCCCACGCAGGGGTAAGCGTCGGCCTGAATTTCTTGGTTGGTTATCCCAACTGGCTCGAATGCACAGCCATGTGGAAATCCTCACCTTATATTTAACCCGTGGTGCATTGTCACTCAGCCATTTTGCTTGGTCACGTCAGTTGACAGAAAACCAGCTCAATAGCTTGCTGGCCGAGATGAAGGTGATTATTGCGGGTGATTGGGCACTATCGCAGCACCATGCTGCGTTGGCAGAACAAAAATTATTGCAGGCTATGGCGGGATACCATGAAAAACACCCTGATCAACTGGGAGTAGGCAAAGCACGTTTGAAACGAATGGCTCTGCCAACACTGGATGACATGCTGGCTTATAAATTAATCAACCAGCTAATAGATCAAAAATTACTAAAACAAACAAATGGCTGGATACATTCGCCTGAGCATGGATTGATGTTTACCGCGGAGCAGGAGTGCCTGTGGTTAAACGTAGAACCACATTTTAAAGCGGAAGTGTGGTGGGTACGCGATTTGGCAACGGAAATGGGGGAAGATGACGAAACTATGCGTAGCCTTTTGCGAAAAGCTGCGCAATTAGGGCTGATCATCGCTATTGTGTCTGATCGTTATTACCATCGTCAGTGCATTCAGCAGTTTGCTGATTTAATCCGTCGCTATTGTCAGGATAAGGGAGGCATAACGGCAATAGAATTTCGGGATGAGTTGGGGATTGGCCGGAAATTAGCGATCCAAATACTGGAATACTTTGATCGCATGGGATTTACCCGCAGGAAAGCGGATTTGCATGTTTTGCGGGATGAGGGCATTTTTTAGCGCTTGGTTTTAAACCTGTTCGATATCTGTTTTCAATAGCTTCAGCAGTTGAACTCCTTTGAATTCATACTGTCTTCACTGAGCGAATCTGCGGCATTTTATTTGCGGTATATTTGATAACTTGTGCTATTTTTCAAAGAGTTGTCAAACTAAACTCATGTGTGGAATTCAATAGAGTATGAAAAAAAAGATAATCTCGAAGATTTATCTGGGATTGCTGTTGATTGCTTCCTTGATATTAGTGTTTGAAAAGGGCGGAGATATTTATCCTGCACTGGTTTCTGTCGGCGTATTTGGCGTCATTTTTGGTCTGGCTTTTTTAGTTTCAGCGCGCTGGTTATTTTCGGCAGTGTTAACTGGAACATTGTTTATCATCCTCAAATTTCTCAACCAGATAAAAGTTCATTACTACAAAGAGCAATTACTGTTTTCTGATTTAAATGTCATGTTGGATCCTTCAAATCAGGAGACTTTACACTATTATTGGCTGGCAGGTATCGCTGTAGTAGCTATGCTTATCTGGTTGATATTAAACATGATATTGAGTTGGAAATCGGCACCTTCTGCACGTGGGATCAAATGGCGACTCGCCAGTATCGCTTCGATGGTAGTGAGTATCGGGAGTATCAATCTGACGGTTAATGCTTACTATACTGAATGGCAAAGTGAATTACCGAAGGGACGGGGGACGATGACCAATATGGTGATGTCTGCCTCGGATTCGCAATATCAGCCTCCGAAATTTGGTTCATCTGCTGATTATTTCTTACAACAGGCGAAAAAAGTGATGTTGCCTGAACCCCAGTCAGATGTTAAACCCGATGTCGTTGTATTGTTACAGGAATCCACCGTTAATCCCCATATTTATCAGTTACCCGCCAATGTGCATTTGCCAGATCTTTATATGTTCCAGCGTGATGCAGGTGTCAGTAGCCAAAGTCCACTCAGGGTACAGACCTTTGGAGGAGGAACATGGTTATCTGAATTCTCCGTTTTAACCGGATTGAATACAGAGGACTTTGAACCCAATAAAAATTCAGTGTTTTACACTGTCGTTGATCATCTTAAAAACAGCTTGTTCCGCGTAATGAAAAACAATGGTTATTACACAGTTGTTCTGACACCATTTAATAAGTCTGCTTATCATGCGGGACATGCTTACAAAACGCTGGGTGTTGATCGGATTATTCAACCGCAAGAGCTGGGCTATCCGGCAGACATGGAAGAAAATTTATGGAAAATCTCGACACAAGATATGTTGTCTTATGTGAAAGCCATCTTGGCTAAGGAAACAAATAAGCCGATTTTTATTTTTTCTCTGACAATGTATGAACATGGCCCTTATGAAGAGAGCCATAATGATGATTATGGTTTGGCTGGCAACGTTGAGCCTTCAACAGTGGTAGGTAAGTTTAGTCATTATATGGAAAAAATTGTGGCTTCTGATCCGGCCATCAAGGATTTCAGTGAATTCGTTGCCCATCGCGACAAACCTACCGTTTTCCTCTATTTTGGTGATCATCAACCGAACCTCCACTTTGAGCACTATAATTCTCCGCTACGTGATCCCGCACATGTAACTCAATTTACCCTGAGGGATAACCTGAAACAGGGAGCGTCAATAACAACGGGTCAATTGACCGATATCTCCTTTCTTGGCGGAATGATTCTGGAGCGTGCTCGTTTGCCTGTCCCTGTGTTTTACCGAGCCAATATGATCATGCGTCATTTGTGTGATGGTGCGCTGGATGATTGTCAGGACAATGCGCTGGTAGAGAGTTATAAGCATTATATTTACCAGCAGTTGGAGGCGGCATCAGTTGGAACCAGTAAATAAGACATAACTTTCGCTGTTTTCCCTTGTTTTCATTGTTACTTTTCTCTACTACCCCTTCTGTCGATGATGTTGTTTGACAGAAGGGATGTTGAAGAGATGCGTCACAGATATATGGCTACGATATGGGCGTCATTTGTGAAGCCATCCAATTTTTGAAGAGGAATGATTTCAGTCTTGCATCCCACTGATTCCGCTATATGTCTGATATCTTCATAAGAGTGGATTATTTCCCGGGATTCATAAAAATAAGCCTTGCCGTTAATAATGACTTTTACTGTCATGGCTGCTTCCCAATCGGTATCACTCCATGTCGGTGGACTGTTTTTATTTTTTTCCAATGAATTGAAACCTCCGATGTATTGATGCCGATGTGATATAATCAATTGTTTTATTAGATATTTAATGAATATGTAAGTGATGTTTTTGCTATTAATATATTTTATAAAAACTAAAGTGATATTTTCATTTAATAACAATATATTGGTCTTTTATTAATCTATAGATGTTGTTTTTTGTACAGAGATGTCATTTTTTAATGGCAGAGTGTAGGTAATTAACTGGAAATGATGAGCGGATTTTAGGCTGGATCACTCTCTTCAAGAGAAGGGATGTGTGATTTATAAATAGTCAGATGTATTAATTATTTTTAAGTTTTTAATTAATGTCGATATTTTGAGGAGAATTAAAATCTAGTCCATAAATATCACCACGACACAAAATTTCACTGAACTCAATGATATCATTTTGGTTATTCAGACTTATTTGGTGAATTTGTAGCAATGGCGAGCTTTCAGCAATATTGAGTAATATCGCCAGATCCGCAGGGCAGGAAATGGCTTTGATTTTGTGATTCACGTTGGTGAGGTGGATATCTTGTTCCTCCCAATGTGCATACAGGGAACCTTCCAACAGCTCAGGATGAGGCAGATAGTGCCGGGGAATATAGGTATTTTCAAGGGAAACCGGTGTACCGTTGGCAAGGCGAATACGACGTAGCTCAGCGATCGGCTCACCTGTGTTAACCGACAGTTTTTTCGCAATTTCTTCCGGTGCGGGAATGATATTCCTCGATAGCCAGTAATTGGATACCGTTCCTCCCTCTTTAATAATCTGAGAGGTGAAACCAACGGCTTGATTAAGTGAAGAACATCCCGGTTTGGCAACCTGAGTACCAATACCTTGCTGGCGTATGATGACCCCTTTTTCTTCCAGAATCTGCATTGCCTTACTGACGGTTACTCGAGATATATTGAGAAGCTCAGCTAATCGGCGTTCTGGTGGTAAAAACTCACCAACATTCAATAATCGATTTTCAAGTGCCATTTCAATGGCTTTTTGCAGTTGTATATAACGAGGACTATTGCTTTTCTTTTCAAGTTGTTTGTATACCCAGTCAACAAAGTGATTCAGCATTTTTTTAACCCCTGTTATTTGATGGCCTAAGTGTACATTAGCCTGTACAGCAAGGTATAGAGTGTATTGGAATTAGATTGGCATCACATAATGACGAAATTGGACTTTTATTGGCCTTAATTGATAGATAAAGTATAAATCCTGCTTATATAAGAAGTCGGGGGTTGGAAGCTTTTTCTGGAGCTTTTTTCTGAAACTACCTGATCTATTTGCAGGAGCTGTATATCCAATATGTTTCGAATGACATCCAACAGAGCTGTAGCTCGGAAGATGAAGGGTATACAGAAACGTTATGTGTTCTTCAATCTTGGGGTTTATGTCTGACATCGGCTCTGGCGTGGCGTGGTAGAGCAGACGTCCTGCTGCCAGTTGTGCTTGAAGAAACATCGGCTTAATTGACTTCTTTTGCTGGGTTAATCAAGCCGGAACGTAGTGCTCCGGTCATGGCGCTATTTTTTTTGGTACTCCGGTAAAGTGTGTGATTTGCGCCAACCTAGGGAAAGAGAACCATTGTAGCCATGACCAGAGTCATTTTTCAGGACGTTATCCGATATTTTCATATTCCCTGCTGAGGTAAATGGTATAAGTTAGTGAAGTTCAACTCAGATAGGGTTTTTCGCCTTGTGTCTTAGGTTTGATCTTAAGACAGTGATGGAAAACATAATGGGTACACAACAAAAGCGTCATCGGTTCTGGAAGGTAGAACGCACTGGTATAGATATTGTCCCTCCTTCAGAACGCACAGGTTCACCTCTGGATCTATTCTGGGTTTGGTCAGCCGCTAATATTGGCATCCTCGGCATTGTTTACGGTGCCATTATCGTTTCTTTTAAACTCTCTTTTCTGCAATCTGTACTCGCGGCACTGATTGGCCTTTCCAGCTTCGCGTTGGTTGGCTATATCAGTTTCAGTGGCAAATTGGGAAGAACCACCACGCTCACCCTCTCCCGGACTATTTTTGGTATTAAGGGAAATATTGCGCCGACGGTGATTTTCTGGTTCATCTCTATGGGATGGGAATCCATCAATATTGTTACCGGTACTTTGACGCTTTCTGCACTATTTCAGGCTTGCGGACTCAGTGAAAGTACACTTTTGACTGTAATTAGCATGGTATTGTTTGCTGGGCTGTCAATTGGTGTCACTTTATTGGGAAAAGAGATGGTCATCACCATGCAACGGTGGGTTACCAAAATTTTCGGCATAATGACGCTCGTTGTCGTGTTCTATATTCTGTTCACGACAGAATGGGAAGCTGTATTAACCATGCCATTAGGCAGTTGGATAACGGGTTTCCTGCCCGCTGTTTCGGTAGTTGCTGCCGGTAGTGGTATTGCGTGGGCAGCAACGAGCGCTGATTATAGTCGCTATCAAAATGACAATTCCTCCAAAGTAAAAATTTTTACGGCGGTAACCGCAGGCGGAATGATCCCCCTGGTATTGCTATTGTTTGCAGGGATCCTGCTCTCCGTTCAATTGCCTGACCTTCCTAAATCAGAGAATCCGATTGCTCATATTGGCTCTATCTTGCCGGATTGGATGGTGATTCCTTATTTAATGACGGCAATTGCGGGGATAGTCACAATGGCAGTCATGAGTCTCTATTCTGCCAGTTTAAATTTGTTGACATTGGGAATAAAAATTAAACGAGTCCATGCTGTTACCATTGATTCCGTTATTGTGCTGACCGTTGCGATTTATACTCTTTTTGTTACTGGTGATTTCATGGGGCCGTTTGTCGCATTCTTGATATTCTGCGGTGTGTTTTTGGCATCGTGGGAAGCGGTATTCTTACTTGATTACATCGTGATCCGCCGCAAGCAGGGGTATTGTACGGATAAGTTATTTAACTATATTGGCTCGAATGGTGGCATTCAATGGATCCCCATCTCATGCTGGCTGTTGGGAGCATTGGCTGGTGTTCTGGTGACGCAAAATGACTTTATAAGTGGCCCGTGGGCAGTGGGAATTTTTGCCAATTCCAGCCTTGGGTTATTCCTGTCATTTTTCGTCAGTCTTATCTGTTATGGTCTGTATTTAATGCTGAATAGGTACAAAAAATGAAGGAGCCTCTATTACCTGTTGTTGTGTTGGGATCGGCGACAGGGGATATTGTTCTCAGATTACCCGAACCATTTCATGATGGTGAATATTGGGAAGCTGAGGAAGTTGATCGGCAAGTCGGTGGCTGTGCATTTAATGTGGCGTGTGCACTGTGCCGTCTTCAAGCGCCAGTTATCAATGGCATATTTGTAGGTAATGGTGCTTGGGGTAAATGTGTCGCAACAGAAATGGAAGACCTTGGGTTGAAGGTAACCCTGCGTCATCCCACAAAAGACAATAGCTGGTGTTTTGCCATGATGCAGCCCGATGGCAAACGCGTTTATGTCTCCGTTCCTGGTTGTGACGACAATTGGCATAAAAATATATTAGCGACGATCCCTCTTCCTGAGCAGGGATATCTCTATACCAGCGGCTATGAACTAGCCAATCTAAAAGCAGGAGATTTGCGTGAATGGCTGCTGGCTTCTCCGGCAGAGCTGACTTTGGTATTGGATTTTGGCCCTCGCTTGCTTGATATAGACCCTGAATTTATTCGAGCATTACCTGTGGAAAGAACAATACTCAGCTTAAATAAAGATGAGATTGCCTTACTGTGTGGTACGGGGGATTCAATGACACAGGCCAGCCGTTATGCTAATGAACATGGTTTCACGATTATTGCTCGGGTAGGCATTGAAGGGGCATGGATATGCCAGCCCAATTGCGAACCAGAATATGTTCCTGCTTATAAGGTCAAGGCTGAGGATCGCATTGGCGCAGGTGATGCACATTGTGGTGGAATGTTGGCGGGATTATCGCAGGGCATGTCTTTACGCGATGCCGTAGATCTCGGAAACCGTGTTGCCGCTGTTGTTGTCAGCCGCCCTGGTGCCAATGGTGCGCCGACCACGGATGAACTGGCAGATTTCAGTTTTGGTTAAGTAGTCTGAAAACTGATCAATAAAAAGATCTACGTCGACAAAAAAACCTACGCAACATTTCAGTTGTGTAGGTTTTTTTCAAGGGTTATACCAAGCAGCAGGCTCTTTATTGAGAACGTGAGGTGGTGATGCGATAAGTGCAGCGTCGGTGTCCACTGAGGATATATTCGGTTCTTTCCACATTGGCTTGCAGAACCTCCCTAAATAGTTTCAGCTCTGTCCGACAAAATCCCTGACACATTTTAGCGGCAGCACAAATTGGGCAATGATTTTCGAAAAATAGAATAGCGCCATTTTCTTCAACAGAATAATGAGCCATATAGCCTTCTCGACAGCGAATTGAAACCAGACGCTCAACCTTTTCCTGTAACTCGGTAGCTCCTTCCATTGCTTTTTTATAGTTGGAAAAAGCCTCTTGTTCGCGGGCGCTGATAATCAAATCCATGGCAGTTTCACCCAATTGACTACGAATAATCGAGATCAGTTGTGTTGTTAGCTCTGCATGGGTATCAGGAAATTTGGCATGGCCTTTCTCTGTGATATGCCAAAGTTGTATTGGACGCCCAACTCCCCTTGTTTCCGATTTTGCTTCAACTAATCCCTCTTTAGCCAGTTTCACAAATTGCTGGCGGGCGGCTTCTCCCGTTGTTCCCAATAATTTGCCGGCATCAGAGGCTTGTAAGGCACCTTGAGTTTTCAGCAGCATTAATAGCTTCTCACTCACTGTTTGCCCTACGATTACATCATTTTCCAAGTAAGTGCTTGACATATTATTGATTCCGACATTAATTTATTCCAAGTTTTATCTTGTTTAATTTAACGTAAGACTTTCCGCAACTCAACCTATGTTCAGGATAACAATCATGATGATGAATGGAGAAAGCCGCTGGAGGGATCTGTTTTCCAGCAAAAATGCGCCGAGTGCGATAGCACTTTCACTGGGCGTGGGATTGATGGCAGCCAATACCTTAATTGCGATTACCATTCTGCCTTCTGTCGTAAATGATATTGGAGGATTGAACCTCTACGCCTGGAATACGACGTTATTTGTCGTGGCATCAATTGTTGGCTCTGTTCTCTCTACAAGATTGTTGAGTTTATCGGGTGCAAGGAATGCTTATCTGGTTGCATCGCTGATCTTTTTCATCGGTAGTTTAATTTGTACCCTTGCACCGATGATGTCCGTTATGTTGATTGGCAGAACCGTTCAAGGACTTGGTGGCGGGTTTCTGTTTGCACTTTCCTATGCGATGGTTAATCTCGTATTTTCTCAATCACTTTGGCCTCGAGCCATCGCGCTGATCTCGGGAATGTGGGGGGTAGCAACTTTGATCGGGCCAGCTATTGGTGGGATTTTTGCTGAAATAAACGCATGGCGTTACGCTTTTGGCATTATGCTCCCAATTACCCTGTGTTATGCCGTATTCACCTACCTGATTTTACCTAAAACATCGGCGCAGAATAAAACCAAAACAGCATTGCCCATCGTGCAATTGATCCTGTTATCAGCCGCAGTGCTGGCGGTTTCCTCAGGCAGTTTGTCACAGGATGTTCGGTTTAACATTATCGGTATTGTCGCAGCTGTTCTATTGATCGCTTTGTTGGTCATTCATGAACGCCGGGCTTCAGCAAGATTATTGCCTGAAAATGCCCTGAGTTTGCGTTCTCCTCATCTGATTCTATTCACTACCATTTCTCTATTGGTGATTGGTTTGGCGGGGGATGTTTTTATTCCCTATTTTCTGCAAATTCTGCATGGGCAATCCCCCTTAGCTTCTGGCTATATGGTTGCTTCCGCAGCAGTGGGTTGGACAATAGGAGAAATGCTCAGTGCTAGCTGGCAAGGAGCAAAGATGCGGTTTGCAATTGTCAGCGGCCCGATTTTTATGTTAGCCGGTATGTTGCTGCTACTTGTATTATTGCCATCTCGATCGGCAGGTGAATGGCAGATAATATTGCCGCTAATTTTAGGATTAGGATTGTTTGGCTTCGGGGTTGGATTCGGCTGGCCTCATCTTTTGACCCGCATTTTGCAGGTTTCCAGTGATGCAGATAAAAACATCTCTGCTTCATCCATTACTACCGTGCAGTTATTTGCCTCTGCATTTGGTTCTGCATTGGGTGGTATGGTCGTTAATTTATTTGGGTTTTATCAGCCTGGTGGAGTAGTAGCAGCCGCATCTTCCTCTTATTGGTTATTTTTACTCTTCTCCATTGCACCAATATTGGCATTATTAACAGCATACAAATCAGCTCAAATTAAAGTGGATAATTAATCTCTCGCACTTTAAACATCCTGAACGTAACGACCTGCTGACAATTCCACATCCTAAACAGGAAATCAAAACGGGATTGCTCAGGAAAATACAGAAACAAGTGGGGCTGTAAGCCCCCTTATCTGCACTAATCAAATTTTTCAAAGTTATGGAGGTTACGTGTTATATCCTATTGCGATTGAAATTGGTGATGAAAATCATGCTTATGGTGTGGTTGTTCCCGATATATCAGGTTGTTTCTCTGCTGGTGACTCAATGGAAGACGCAGTAAAAAATGCCAAGGAAGCTATCACAGGGCATTTAGAGTTATTGGCTGAAATGAACCAATTCCCCCTGAAGCAAAATCATTGGATTATTGGATCAAAGATGACGAGTACGGAGGGTGGGCGTGGGCTGTAGTTGAAGTTGATGTTGAGCCGTATTTAGGTAAATCGACAAAATTCAATGTCACTCTGCCTGATTTATTATCGAAGAAAATCGATGATCAGGTTAAAGCGAGTCCAAACTTATACAAGAACCGTAGCCGCTTTTTACAGGTGGCTGCTTTGCATGAATTACAAAATAGTATTCAGCAATAAATACCATTAACCAGCCTCATATACTCTTTAATGAGGCTGAACAAATGGGAGATTTTGTCAACACTGATACGTGAAATAGAAACAGGGCTACAGACGCCCTGTTTCAAATACCAATTAGTATGGTATTTTTGCTTTCTTAAACTATAACTATCCATCTTTACCTCGATGCCCATCATGCCCACCGTTTTCACCGCCTTTACCACCCTCTCCGCCTTTACCACCTGGAGAATTATTGCCATTTCCACCGTTACCACCAGGTGCACCGTTGCCTCCATTAGCATTAACACCCTCATCACCTCTTTTACTAGCTCCTTTATTATTACTAATGAGTATATAAGGTGATATCGTTTGTTGTTTTTCTAATAATATTTACCAATCTTTTCATTAATACAGTGGTAGTTTTTCGTATAAATTGATTATGTTCACTAACATGGTCATTCAGGCGGTTATTGAAATGAAATCCCCCGACGCTAGCAGTGCGGGGCAGGCTTAAGTCCACTCCAGAGAGCCATCTTCAAGTACCCAGACAGCACCTCCCGGACAAGCTTCATCAAAGAACCAAAATTGTTCAATTAACTCTTCTTCAGTTTTGGGAAAAACAGAATAAAAAGACTGTAATTGCTCGTTAGTTGTGCCTTCTAAAAACTTACCGTGCTTAGCTAATCTTAGCTTTCCTTCTGTTAAAAGCTTTTCTAAAAACCAAAAGAAGAGTCTTTTCCTTTCTTTAAAGGAAAAATCTCCAGAAGTTACACGCTTAGATGGAAGCATATCTGGAGCTATATAAGCCCATAACCCATCTAGTGCTTGGGTTTCAGCATGTTCAACAACCATCTTATACTCAGCATCAGTTACCATTTTCATTACCTAAATTTTATCTCAGCATTTCTACCAAGACCATTTTCTACTTGACGTAATACAGGGCTATTTCTAATTTGTATTGTCCAGCGTGCTCCAGTTTGTTTAACCGAACTTGAAACATTTCTAAGCGTTATGAGAGTGCCATCATTCAATTTTGCTGTATAGATACCATCTTTAATCTTTGTTAAAGGCTGTCCGGCTAACTGTTTTGCATAACGATATATTTGCCTATCTGTTAATTTTTGGCTTTCAAAAACCTTTGTTGTATAACGATTTCCACCGCTTCCTTGCCTAATAATTTTTCCATCAATCATCAAATCTCGTGACGGGTCATTTTTATCAAAAATCCTTCGCAATTCCTCAAATCGATTTTTCTGTTGTTGTCTAACCGCTTTGTGCTTCTGAGCGTTCTTACTACCTTGTGGTTCCCATCCTCCCGGCGTACCAGAACTAGCACCACCTAATTTAGCTTTTTGATCTGCTGTTAATCCCTTCCCGATATTTGGCTTAACTGATTTACCCGGAGCGTATTTCTCCTGTAAGCGATTCAGGTAACGTTGGGTAATTTCATCATTCCCTACCATCAAAAGTGTAATCAGATGATCGA
>NZ_FOVO01000065.1 GCF_900115195.1 Xenorhabdus japonica | reverse complement strand
GGATTGTAAATCACAAACGATCATCAATGTTCCTACCTTTATGTACTGAAGGCACATCACTGAACTAACTGTTCAATTTAGACCCGTTTGCCCTACCGCAACACGACGATGATTGATGTCAATAAATTAAGTGAAAACATGGAGGCGCGTAATGCCGTAGTGGAATCCGTACTGACAGATGGAGCTATTGGTTATCGCAAATTTGAAGTTTTAACAGGCAACCGTCTTTTTGCCGTACTTAAACTAGAGGATGGCAATTCACCACCGTTTGGTGCCAGCGTACGTAACGCTGCCGGACGCGAATTGGGTATTGTCGGAGATAGAGGAATAGCGTGGATCAGCGGTGCTCAGCCAAGCGAAACGCTAAGAGTCAATTGGAATAATAATCAACAGTGTCTGTCCACATTACCAAGCCATATCCACTCTCTATCACAACTAATACTGCCCTGTAAGAGCGAGGACTCAGACAGAGAAACATCAAATGTGACGGCTAGCGGGCATGATATTCCCAAAAACAAGATCATAAAATAACGAGCAGAACGGAGTGGTAAAAATAATGAAAAAAATATTTCTGATGAAATTGACTTCACAGTTGATATTAGGTGGGTTGGCATTAATCTCGTTTACCGGACAAGCCGCTATTTCTCTCGATCGTACCCGCGCGATATTTGATGGGGGACATAAATCCATCGCATTAAATATCTCAAACGAAAATAAGCAACTGCCTTACTTAGCACAGGCATGGTTGGAAGATGCTAATCAGCAAAAAATCACAACCGGACCATTGGTCGTGACCCCTCCCGTTCAACGTCTGGAGCCGGGTAAACGTAGTTTAGTCCGAGTAGAAGCAACACCCGCAATTAGTTTACTAGCACAGGATCGGGAATCACTGTTCTATTTTAATCTGCGTGAAATCCCACCCAAGAGTGATAAACCCAATGTGTTACAAATCGCACTGCAAAGTAAAATTAAACTGTTTTACCGCCCCGCTGCCATTAAAACCAAACCGAATTCAGTCTGGCAGGATCAACTGGTATTACATAAAGTCAACGGGGGCTATCGCATCAAAAACCCGACACCTTACTACATTACAATCATCGGCATGGGTAATACCGTTTCCCAATCCGAAAGCGGAAAATTTGAAACCGTCATGATTGCACCGTTTGGCAATAAAACAGTGAAGCGCGGTCAATATGCCACACCATATCTGACTTATATCAATGATTATGGCGGGCGTCCAACCTTGCCCTTCCATTGCAATCATAAACAATGTACAGCAATGAAAGCCCTATCTCCGCAATAATAGTTGAGCCTGAGGAGGCAGGTATGTACCGAATAAAAAACCATCAATACATTCACACTACCTTACTAGTGGGATGGCTACTTTATGGTGCAGAAAAAGGATATACAGGTGAAGTAATAACAGAAAGATTCGATCCACGTATAGCACAAATCATCAGTCAGGAGAAAAGCTACCTTACGCAAGGGGGACTCTCGGGCAGAGAAGGGCAACTGGAAGTCTATGGGGCATTGGTCAGTTCTCCTTGTTCATTCGTAATTTCTCTAAATCGCCAGAATATACAAGAAAAAGAGTTGATCATTGATCTAGTTGACTGTGGCGAAGGAGAACTTTCCAAAAATCCTTCTTTACCAATCAACGTAACACTGACAGTCCCAAAACTATTTAAGCAGACTACAAAGCTATATCAACGATCTGATTGGAATATTCATCAAGGAAACCCACAATTGAAAATTTCCTCAGATCGCCTGCCAAAAGGTAATTCGAATCTGCGGTTGGAAATCACTTATGACTAGTTGAAACCGAGGATAAAGAGGCTATGGGAATAAAAAGCAAGATAAATAAAAATATCGCTGTATTACTTCTGGGAATATTAGCCATGATGAATTTTCTGACAGTAAACGCTAACGGCTCAGTCGAGATTCAATTTTCAGGAACACTTTGGGCGGGAGCTTGTGATCTTAGTGCGGACTCTAGTCTGATTGAAATACAGTTTTTACCGATAGGGACAAAATATTTTGACTTATATGATCGAAGTGTCGAACGTCGTTTCCAGATTAGCCTGGAAGAATGTGAAGTCGGCCGTACGGTACAGGTGCAATTTAAAGGCACAGAAGCCACTGCTCCCGGTTTAGAGGGGTTATTGAAAATCAGCGGTAAGCAAGCCGATGAACTGGGTATTGAGTTAGTGGAATACGTTAATGATGTTCCGAGAATACTGACATTACAAAATGGCACCGCAGAAAGTACAACACAAACCCTGACAGACAAAGTTCAACTGCTCAAATTCGGAGCCTATTTAAAAACGGCATCAGCAGTCAGAAATGGCAGTGCTTCAGTTACACCCGGAGCATATTCAGCTATTGCCAATTTTGAATTGATTTATGAATAGTCATGTGTAATGAAAAAACGGAAGTAACATTGTGAATATATATAAGTTTGTAATATTAACAAGCATTCTAATATGGAGTACATGGGGGCACTCTGATGTTAATATCTCGATTAAAGGTACTCTGCGGGAACCGGTTTGCACCGTCACTGGGGAAGATGGAAATAACATAGTCAATGTATTTTTTGGCGAAGCTAAAATCCGGGATGTAGGTTCCGGAAAAGTTGAAAAGCCAATTAAATTGAAAGTGAATTGTGAAAGTATGGCTCCATATAATAAAGTACTAAAAATGAAAGTGACTCCTACTTCTAATGGTGTAATGAACATTCTCGGAGGAAATATACTAAAAACATCAATAGATGAATTAGGCATTGCATTGATTAAGGGTAAAGATCCGGTGGTATTAAACCAATGGCTTCCAGTCAATGAAATTGATACAAACATTGGCTTACCAGCAGGTGATATAATATTAACCGCACGTTTAGTAACATCCAACATCAAACAGTTGGAAGCAGGAGAGTTTAGCTCATCAGCTAATTTAGTTATAAGTTATCAATGATAAGATATTGTATATCACAAACTATTTTATATAACATCAATAATGATGATGACCAATATAGGAACTTTATGAATAATAAAATATTATTGTTATTTTTCGGATTATTGATGCTAAATCCAATATATGGCTTGTGCAAAGCAGGTTATTTTATACTAACAGGAAGTTTAAAAGCCACAGGAAAATATAGTGGAGAAACGACGGGCTACAACAGCATCATGGTGATAGAAATAAATCTTCCCCCAAAAATAAAAGCCGTTACAAAATGGATTTATCCTAACTGCTCTTCAAGTGATGAAGTTGAAGCAATTTCAATAATCAATCTAAGAAAAGAAATAGAATTAACAATAGCCGGAAAAAAAATAAAGGCCATAGGAATGCTACAGGAAAATGAAGTCAAACTTACTTATCCAATTGCTCATAGTAACTCAAATCTTGGCAACTTTGTCTCGTTTTGGGGTAAACCAACTGCGCCTTATTTAGCTGATTGTGGAATTGATGGAGAAGACAATGGGAGTCCTTATCCGAATGATTTCAAAGGAATAAATATAGTCACCTATAGAATAGAAGGAGACATTCCAGTAGGAAACTGGACAGGTACAGTCGATATTGGCAGAGTGAACGCATATAGAGAAACGCCACCAATAAATGACAGTAATCTTAAAAAATATGGCCTAACATTAAATACTGGTGCGATATTAAATATGGATTACGAGATAAATATAATCAATTCATGTAGAACAACTCCATTTGGATTAATAGAACTAAAACATCCTGATTTAACCACTACAAACTTCGACGGAAACATTGTCAAACGTAATATTAATATCCAATGTGATAAACTTGCGGATATAACACTATCACTCACATCCAGTTCTTCATCAGGGAAAAAGACAGAAAAAGGTAACAAAATAGAATTACCTTTATCGACTGATAAATCCGGAGTCAATTCGATTTTATCTGTCGAAGGGAATAACCTTATGTATGATCCCAATAAAAATAAATCTATCGTCAAAGTCGGGCCTGATGGTGAAACATTACAAATAAGCAGCATGTTAAAGAAAACAGCTAACAACATCACAACAGGAGAATATTCCACCAATGCAATATTAACAATAGCATTTGATTGACAAATATTTTCGGTAACACAAAAACCACCGCAATCACGGTGGTTTTGCAATCAGATAGCGTTACTCAGACTAGTGTTACTCAGAAACTACATATCTTTCTTTGACGCCTGTAAATACAGCAATTCCAGCCCAATTGTAGCGGCAGCCAGAGCTGTAATCTCGGATTGATCATAAGCCGGAGCCACCTCCACCACATCCATTCCGACAATATTCAACGGTTGCAAACCACGCACAATTTTCAAAGCGCGATCTGATGTCAATCCACCAATCACTGGTGTCCCTGTCCCCGGAGCAAATGCCGGATCAAGGCAATCAATATCGAATGTCAGATAAATCGGCAAATCACCAACCACCGTTTTGATCTGTTCCAAAATATCATCAATACCGCGATCGTTGACCTGACCGGCATCCAGCACAGTAAAACCGTCATCAGTCTCATGTTCCGTGCGAATACCAATTTGTACTGAATGATGGGGATCTATCAGCCCTTCATTCGGCGCATGGTAAAACATCGTCCCATGATCAAATTTGCTGCCGTTGGGATAAGTATCCGTATGAGCATCAAAATGGATCAACGCCATTTTGCCAAAGAATTTCGCGTGGGCACGCAACAGTGGCAAAGTAACAAAATGATCACCACCAAAAGACAGCATGCGCTTACCCGATGCCAACACCTTTTCAGCATGTGCCTGCAACTTATCGCTCATATCCTGAGCATCACCGAAGTTAAATACCAGATCGCCGCAATCCACCACATTCAATCGTTTGCGTAAGCTAAAGTTCCACGGCCAACGACTGCTTTCCCATGCCAGATTAGTCGATACCTGACGAATAGCAGCTGACCCGTGACGGCTGCCCGCACGCCCTGATGTCGCCATATCAAAAGGAACACCAGTAATTACCCATTCCGCATCACTGGAATAAGGCTGAAAGTTCAATGGAAAACGCAGGAAGCCAAAGGCATTGGAAACCAAAGAATGATCAATCTGGTTTCCTAAGGAGCTAATACTCATGATATATCCTCAAAAGTCCCGCCCTGTTATTACCAGTCCCTAATATTGTCAATATTCAATAATTGGCAGCAACCAGTGACACGGAGGCTTATTTACGCTAGAAGATTAATCTTCCAAATACGCTATCATTTTAAATTTCAAGCAAAACAAAATGTTAGCAATCAATCCGAAACTGAAAAAACGAATGCGTATAAAGTCATACTACAAACAAGAAAAGTACCTAAAGCATCTTAGTTCAACGACTAATCATATAGTATTAAACATGTTTTCTGCTTGCCACAATTTTAAAGAGTAGATCCCACAAAATATCAAATGAACATTTAAGACACTGACGGTAATAGCAATCAGCCCTTTAACATACAGGATAATATGCCTAAACCTACCCATGCAGAAGACAATGTAGATTCAAGTCATTAATTTTTGCTTCACAGAAGTTTTACTTATTATATAAATCCGCGTTCTTTATTAAAACTGGCAGGTAATTGTTATTTTTTGGCGATAAAATGGCATCAATCATCATTAGTTATTATATACTATCAAAATACTTTCTTAATCTATTTTAATTATGAAATTAACAGAAGATGAAAATCAAGCAATAGTTATTAATCATTCATTTTCATTTATTGGTGATTATGATTTTAATACGGGCCAACTTCTCATTCATGAGCATGATTATTATCGACAATCAATAGCAGGAAAAGTATTGGTTTGCACTGAAGGGAAAGGTGGTACGATGGCATCTTTCTTGGATTCACATATTAAGCGCAACACCGTAATGAACGAAGTAAATGAGTGGGTATTCCTTTAAATAACTCATTCGGTGTTTTGTAATCTCGTGT
>NZ_FOVO01000042.1 GCF_900115195.1 Xenorhabdus japonica | reverse complement strand
TTTTTCATGTCACATTACCCGAAAAAGTACAGGAATTGGCAACCCGGCTGACAGATAATTTCCAGACTTTAATTCCTGCATCTTCAAGTTAATTGTGTATATACTTTAGGTTGGCAAAAATAAAATATATATGTATTTTTTTGTTTACTCATATAATGGTAAATTAGCCTCCTCTTCCAGTTACGCAATGCAGCAATTATATATGTATGGGATTGTGCATAATTTAAAATATATAACTGATAATTCAGACGTGAAAAGTTATGAAAAACAATAGGTTAATCTAAATGTATTATTCTCTAGTACGGAAGGCACTGTTCCAGCTTGATCCTGAACAGGCACATGAGCTGACTTTCCGCCAGCTCAAACGCGTCGCCGATACTCCTTTCGAATTTCTCATCCGTCAGTCCGTTGCCACTAAACCCGTTACTTGCATGGGGCTGTCTTTTAAAAATCCACTCGGCTTAGCCGCTGGTCTTGATAAAAACGGTGATTGTATTGATGCGTTTGGTGCGATGGGCTTTGGGTTTGTTGAAATAGGTACGGTAACGCCGCGCCCACAAGCTGGAAATGATAAGCCAAGGTTATTCCGTGTGGTTGAAGCGGAGGGAATCATCAACCGGATGGGGTTTAATAACCTTGGGGTAGATAATCTGGTTGAGAATGTTAAACGGGCAAAATACGATGGGATTATCGGAATCAATATTGGTAAAAATAAAGATACCCCGGTCGAAAATGGAAAAGATGATTATTTAATTTGCATGGATAAAATTTATTCTCATGCGGGCTATATCACTATCAATATTTCTTCTCCTAATACGCCTGGTTTGAGAACATTACAGTATGGCGATGCACTTGATGATCTCTTATCTGCGATTAAAAATAAGCAAAGTGAGCTTCAGAAAAAGTTCCAAAAGTATGTTCCTGTTGCTGTTAAAATCTCTCCCGATCTTTCAGAAGATGAATTAATAAAAATTGCTGATAGTTTAATGCGCCATCATATTGATGGGGTTATCGCAACAAATACCACATTAGATAGAAAGATTATCGAGGGTTTGAATCACTGCCAGCAAGCTGGAGGATTAAGTGGACGCCCTGTCCAATTGCACAGCACAGAAATTATCCGTCGCCTTTCCCAAGAATTAAAAGGCGAAATACCAATTATTGGTGTTGGTGGAATTGATTCATTGGTTGCGGCCAGGGAAAAAATGGAAGCAGGTTCCTCATTAATTCAGATATATTCCGGTTTTATCTATAAAGGGCCAAAGCTCATTAAAGATATTGTTAATCATATCTGAATATTTATCGAAATTTGAGGGTGGTGGTTTATTTCCACCCTCAATTCGTCTATATTTTGTTCTGTGGATTAAATTTTATTATTTATTTTTGACTTTTTATTTCGGCGAAGATGCTTATTTTTAACCAAAAAAGCTATTTTGAGCATAAAAGGGTAAACAATGAAAATTAGACCTGATGACCAGTGGCGCTGGTATTTTGATCCTGAGCATAGCCGTGTCATGCTCGATCTCGCTAATGGCATGGTTTTTCGTTCTTGCTTTCCTGCCAAAATGTTGACCGACTATGCCGTTACAATGAAAGAAATGTCATTCTCAGTCGATGATGCTGCGCTTTTTTACACCTTTGAAGAACATGGACGCCTTATTAATATCGCTCCCGCGCTTAGAACTGAATTGGCTTTGAATGGGGTGGTAGTATTACGCTTTATGAAACCACAAATGCCTAAAAGTTGGTATTTTTCCCCTGTTTCTTTAATAGGAAAACCGGAATACGGTGAAATTGTTCAGCTTCAATTACAGGAAAGTGGTACTGAAGCACTGTTTATGGTTGCAGAAGTTGGCGACAATGCCAGTTTATGCTTGCTGGCACAACAAAAGTTAGAGCTGAATGATCGTGTAATGAATTTTTGTGATCCCATTAAAGTTATGAATGATCGCATGATGCCTTATACTGAGCCAACTCATTTATCAATATATGATCGGGTGATTTAGTGCCATTTATTAAGCTGCTGTGTTCATAACATTATTAAGGCTGTTATTCCTTGATTGAGTTTGCCTAAAAACTCGGTAATAAAAATCCAGTTAAAACTAGTAAGATAGATATAAATATAAAAATCAGACAGATGTTTTGACTTATACTGCCTGATTTAAATACAAATTCCATTAACGTATATTATTAATGTTTAGTTTAATTCAATAACTAAATCATTTTTAGGTATACAGCTACATGCCAGAATTTTTCCATTATTCTTGATAGATGTTGATTTTAATGGTAATACATCCCCTTTAATCCGGGATATCTTACAGGAGCCACAAATTCCGGCACGACATGAATAAGGAATTCGAATACCTTGATTTTCGAGCTGTTCTAAAATAATTTGCTGATTATTTCCGACAAAATGCTGTCCATTAAATTTAATAGAAATTGCTTGCTGAGTAATTTCTTCTATAGTCAAATCAGTCGATTTCTCACCACCGCCATATTCGAATGGTGTTTTCTTTTCCAAAATGGTGACACGATCACCAACTCGGATAATGCTACTATTACGGGCAATTGCATTCTGCCCAAAATCAACTGCGCTATTTTCTTTAGCCGTTCTGAAAGATTGTAGTGTAGCCAGCGGCTGCATGTTTTTGGTAGATCGAAAACAATATCTCCGATTTGAATGACCTGCCAGCTATCCTCTTCAAAAGGTGTTGCACCTGTGACAATTGTTGCACTTTCCCCGTTTGGAGCCTGTAAATACAGACCGTTATGAAGCATAGTTGGGGTAATAGTAGCATCTGTGGGTATTGGCGAGCCGTAATAAAAGTACCGTCTGTTGTAGTTATCATAAAATTGCGATCAAATATCAGGCCGCTTTCATTGGCGAGGGAGTGAGAGAGTTGCAATCCGCGCATGGATTTGACGGGGTGGGTATAGGAGGCGCGACAGAGTTATCATCCAATATTTCCAGAGTATTTTTATTTTTGATCGTATCAGCAACTTTATGACATGTTGTTGGTATTGGCTATAATGTGCAGCAATTTTTTTGGTGGTAAACTTTTTGTGGTGATTAATAATATGAATTTTCTCTTTGCCAGCACGGCACGTGGACTGGAAGAACTGTTAAAGAACGAATTAGAAATGCTGGGAGCGCAATCCTGTAAGATTGCCCAAGGCGGGGTTCATTTTCAGGGTGATGATCGGGTGATGTATAAAAGTCTGCTGTGGAGCAGACTGGCATCCCGTATCATGATGCCGCTTAATGAATTCAAAGTTTATAGTGATTTGGATCTGTACCTTGGTGTCCAGTCCATTGACTGGAGTGAGATCTTTTCAGTTGATAGCACTTTTTCTGTGCACTTCAGCGGCACGAATGAGGAGATCAGAAATACGCAATATGGTGCATTGAAAGTAAAAGATGCCATTGTTGATAGTTTTATGCGCAAAATAAAGCAACGTCCTGATGTTGCTAAACAACAACCTGATGTTCGTGTTCATGTCTTCCTGAATAAAGAGAAAGCAACAGTATCACTCGATTTGAGTGGAGATAGTCTGCATATCCGTGGCTACCGTGATCTGGTTGGACAAGCACCACTGAAAGAGAATCTTGCAGCAGCGATTATTTTGCGTTCTGGCTGGAATGTAGGAACGCCAATGGTTGATCCAATGTGTGGTTCAGGAACGTTGCTGATAGAAGCGGCCATGATAGCGGCAGATTGCGCACCAGGCCTGCATCGTAAGCATTGGGGGTTCACATCATGGTTGAAATTCAATGAAACAATCTGGCGTGAAATTACTACAGAAGCACAAGTACGTTTCCGTAAGGGATTACAGGAAACCTCGTCTCGCTTTTTCGGAACGGATATTGATCGCCGTGTCATGGATATGGCACGTTCAAATGCGCGCAGGGCAGGGGTGGCTCAATTAATCCAGTTCCAGCAGGAAGATGCAAGCAAACTGGAAAATCCATTGCCGGAAGGGCCTGTGGGTACGGTATTAAGTAACCCGCCTTATGGTGAACGTCTTGAAAGTGAACCTGCATTGATTGCACTGCATAGTATATTTGGTCGCGTAATTAAAGCCCGCTTCCCTGGCTGGCGTTTATCCTTGTTCAGTGCTTCACCAGAGCTGTTGAGCTGTCTGCAATTACGTGCAGAACGTGAGTTTAAGGCCAAAAATGGCCCTCTGGATTGTATCCAAAAGACTTATCTCATCCAAAAGAACGAGCAAATATCAGATAAAACTCAGTCATTGGATGTGGGTATCGCGGAGGATTATGCTAACCGTCTGCGTAAAAATGAGAAAAAACTCAGTAAATGGGCCAAACAGCAAGGCATTGATTGTTATCGTTTATATGATGCGGACTTACCAGAATATAATGTTGCTGTTGATCGTTATGCCGATAAAATCATTGTGCAAGAATATGCACCCCCGAAAACAGTGGATGCCAATAAAGCTCGCCAACGTCTGTTTGATGTCATTAGTGCGACAATGAATGTACTTGGTTTATCATCCAGCCAACTGATCTTGAAAACTCGCCAACGTCAGAGAGGTAAAAACCAGTATGAGAAAATGGCCGAGAAGAAAGAATTCTTTTTGGTAAACGAATATGGTGCGAAATTCTGGGTTAACCTGACTGATTATTTGGATACAGGGTTATTCCTTGATCACCGTATTGCCCGCAAAAAATTGGGTGAAATGAGCCGAGGCAAAGATTTCCTCAATTTGTTTGCTTATACCGGTTCGGCGACAGTTCATGCAGGATTGGGTGGTGCGCGTTCGACGACTACGGTAGATATGTCTCGCACTTATCTTGAGTGGGCAGAGAAAAACTTACAGGCGAATGGCTTAACTGGACGCCAGCATCGTTTGATTCAGGCTGATTGCTTGGGCTGGTTGGCTCAGACCCGTGAACAGTTCGATGTAATCTTTATTGATCCCCCAACATTCTCTAATTCCAAGCGAATGGAAGACACTTTTGATATTCAGCGTGATCACATTACATTAATGAAACAATTAAAATGCCTGCTACGCCCTGGTGGAACCTTAATGTTCTCCAATAATAAACGGGGTTTTAAAATGGATTTTGCTGAATTGAATAAGTTAGGGCTGGTTGCAAACGAAATAACGGAAAAAACTTTATCTCAGGATTTTGCCCGTAACCGTCAGATCCATAACTGCTGGCTGCTGCGTCACGCTGGCGAGGAAAAATAACATTATGTCATTGATTAGTTTATCCGGTGCTTGGTTATCATTCAGTGATGCGCCGTTGTTGGATAATGCTGAGCTGCATATCGAAGAAAATGAGAGGGTATGTTTGGTTGGGCGGAATGGTGCGGGAAAATCCACATTATTGCGCGTATTGGCAAAAGAACAACCGCTGGATGATGGCTTAGTTATTTATGAACAAGACCTGATTGTTGCACGCTTACAGCAAGATCCTCCCCGTGATGTAGAAGGCACGGTATTTGATTTTGTTGCAGAAGGGGTAAAAGAGCAGGCGGAGTGCATTAAAGCGTTCCATAGTGCTTCGCGTCTGGTGGAAACAGACCCCAGTGAAAAGAACCTCAACCATCTGGCAGAATTACAGGAAATACTGGATATCCGTGGCCTTTGGTCATTGGATAGCCGTATTAGCGACGTGCTGAAACAACTTTCCTTGCCAGCAGAAGCGAAACTATCTTCACTATCTGGTGGTTGGTTGCGTAAGGCGGCTTTAGGCAGGGCGCTGGTTTGCTCTCCAAGAGTGCTGTTTCTTGATGAACCGACCAACCACCTTGATATCGATACCATCGAATGGTTGGAGAATTTCCTGAAAGCCTTTAATGGTAGTCTTGTATTCATTTCCCATGACCGCTCATTCATTCGCAACATGGCGACACGCATCGTTGATTTGGATCGCGGGAAACTGACCTCATGGCCGGGAAATTACGATAAATATCTTGAAGGAAAAGAAGAAGCCCTGCGGGTTGAAGATTTACAAAATGCCGAATTTGATAAAAAGCTGGCTCAGGAAGAAGTTTGGATCCGTCAGGGCATTAAAGCACGGCGTACCCGCAATGAAGGTCGGGTAAGGGCACTGAAAGCCCTGCGTGTAGAACGCTCTGAACGCCGCAATGTTATGGGAACGGCGAAAATGCAGGTCGAAGAAGCGACACGTTCCGGTAAGATCGTATTTGAAATGGAAAATGTAAATTACCAGATTGGTGATAAAACATTGGTCAAAAATTTCTCGGCTCAAGTCCAGCGTGGCGACAAAATTGCGTTGGTGGGGCCAAATGGCTGCGGTAAAACGACATTATTGAAGCTCATGCTGGGTGGGCTGTCAGCAGACAATGGGCGCGTTCATTGTGGGACAAAACTTGAAGTGGCCTACTTTGATCAGCACCGTACCGCATTGGACCCGGATAAAACCGTTATGGATAACCTGGCTGAAGGTAAACAAGAAGTCATGGTCAATGGACGTTCCCGCCATGTACTGGGTTATTTGCAGGATTTCCTTTTCCATCCCAAACGAGCGATGACGCCTGTACGAGCGCTTTCTGGTGGTGAGCGTAATCGTCTGTTATTGGCTAGGCTATTCTTGAAACCAAGCAATCTTCTTATTCTTGATGAACCGACCAATGACCTTGATGTTGAAACATTGGAACTACTGGAAGAATTGGTTGATGGCTATACCGGAAGCGTGATTTTGGTGAGCCATGATCGTCAATTTGTTGATAATTCAGTCACTGAATGCTGGATTTTTGAAGGCAATGGTGAGATCAACAATTATGTAGGGGGATATTACGATGCTCAGCAGCAGCGGATGCAAACTATTTCCTTGCGTCAAGCTGCAGAGAAAAAGGTGCATGTTGACGACAAGGCAGTAAAACCGAAAGAATCTCCTAAACGGACAAATAATAAGATAAGTTACCATTTACTACGTGAATTAGAGCAACTACCATCATTATTAGAAAAGCTAGAAGAAGAGATAGATAAATTACAATCTCAGGTCAGTGACCCAAATTTCTTCAACCAATCACATGAAATTACACAAAATGTTCTAAATGAATTAGCGAATAAAGAACAAGAATTGGAAAAAGCTTTTGATCGTTGGCAGGAATTGGAAATAATGAAAAACGGATGATAGCTGCTGCATAAAAGAAACTTGTGGGTTTTGCTAGAGGAGAAACACTTTGTGTTCCAATAACCACCAGCACAACAAGCTGGTTCTTTGTCCCCAGTGTGACATGCTGGTGGCTATGCCTGATTTGGAACAAGGGAAAAAGGCGGTTTGTCCACGGTGTAATACTTTACTGACCGCAAAGTGGAAAGAGCCACGTAACCAACCAACAGGCTATGCATTAAGCGCATTAATAATGCTTTTTCTCGCTTGCCTGTTTCCTTTTGTTAGCATGAGTGTTGCGGGGATTGAGAGTAAAATAACGTTGACTCAGATCCCCGAAGTAATGTTCAGTGAAGACTATTCCAGCATGGCTGTGTTTTTTCTGATCTTCGTTCAGCTCGTGCCGGCATTTTGTATGGTTGCCATCATCTTCTTATGTCAAAACGTCAAAATGGCGCGCCGCTTGAAAATAGAGTTGGCGCGCATTCTGTTTAAGATGAAAACGTGGTGTATGGCAGAAATCTTCCTTGCGGGAGTTCTGGTGAGTTTTGTTAAGCTCATGGCATACGGTGAAATCAGCATTGGTTTGAGCTTCTTGCCTTATTGTCTATTTTGCTTGTTTCAAATCAGGGCATTTCAGTGCCTTGACCGACATTGGTTTTGGAATGAAATAGAACCTGCCCCTGAAATTTGTCATAAATTACAAGCAGGAGTTCCCGGATTGGTGCAAGGAGTCAGGTTGTGCCAGTGTTGTACAGCCATTTTGCCAGCCCATCAGTTTCAATGCTCCCGTTGCCACACAAGGGGGTATGCTCGTCGTCACCATAGTCTCCAATACACAATGGCACTATTGATAACATCCGTCATACTTTATATTCCGGCGAATGTTTTACCGATAATGATAACCCAATCACTAGGAAGTCACATTCACTCTACTATTCTAGAGGGCATTATTCTACTTTGGAGTTCTGGCTCTTACCCTGTTGCGATGGTTATTTTTATTGCCAGTATTATGGTGCCTTTATTGAAAATGCTGGCTATCAGTTGGCTGTGCTGGGATGCGAAAAGCCAAGGCAAACATGACTCAGAAACGATGCATTTTATTTATGAAGTCGTTGAGTTTGTTGGCCGTTGGTCAATGCTTGATGTGTTTGTTATTGCTGTATTATCGTCGTTAGTTCAGATGGGGCAGCTAATGAGCATCTATCCGGCTATGGGGGCGGTACTGTTTGCTTTGGTAGTGATCTTGACAATGTTTGCATCAATGACATTTGATCCACGTTTAACTTGGGATAAATCCAACAGTAAATTTGTATTACATAAAAATGAGGAATCGTAAGGTGACGGATAAAGAAGAAGATCTGACTCAAGCCCGAATCAGTAAACTGAAGAGTTGGTCACCTATATGGATCGTACCAGTTATCACTGTGCTTATTGGGGCGTGGATATTGTTTTATCATTTTAGTCACCAAGGGCCGGAAGTGACTTTGACAACAACGGGTGCTGAGGGGATTGAAGCAGGAAAAACTAAAATCAAAAGCCGTAGTGTAGACGTTGGCGTCGTCGAAACCGTATCACTGAGCGATAACTTAAACAAGGTTATTATTACAGCTCGTCTTAATTATGGAATGGAGCGTCTTCTGCGCAAAGATACCACATTTTGGGTTGTAAAACCTCAGATTGGGCGAGAAGGGGTTTCCGGCCTGAGTACATTACTATCAGGTGCATTTATTGAATTACAGCCCGGTACACAAGGAGAGGAGGAACAAACCTTTTCATTGCTTTCTTCACCCCCACTTGCTTCCCCCGATGCAAAAGGTATTCGTATTATCCTGACCAGTGAAGAAGCAGGGCGATTAACGCCTGGTGATCCCGTATTATTCCGGGGTTATCGTGTAGGCTCGGTTGAAACTGCTTCCTTTGATCCAAATTCTCGACAAGTTCAATACCAAATTTTCGTTAATGACCCTTACGATGGTTTATTGACAACGAACGTCAGATTTTGGAAAGACAGTGGTGTATCTTTCGATATGTCATCGCAAGGTTTACGGGTTGATGTAGCTTCATTATCAACCTTATTTGCGAGTGGAGTGAGTTTTGATGTACCGAAAGGTTGGATTCTGGGTAATCCCGTTAAAGAAAAAGAAGTTTTCAAACTTTATGATAGTGAAAGAAGCATCCAAAGCTCACTTTATACTGAGCATAAAGACTTTTTATTATTTTTTTCTGATTCAGTGCGTGGATTGCAGACGGGAGCGCCCGTAGAATTTCGTGGTATCCGATTGGGTACTGTAGCCGCAGTACCTTTTTATCCAGAAGGGATTAAGCAACGGCTTGACAATGATTTCCGCATCCCTGTATTGATTCATATAGAGCCTGAGCGTTTTAAGAAAGAATTAGGAAATGGATTCGATACAGACAAAGAGTTAAAGTTGATTATTGAGCGAGGGTTAAGAGCCTCCTTGAAATCGGGAAATTTACTGACTGGCGCATTGTTTATTGATCTGGATTTTTACCCTGATGAGAAAGCCTGGAAAGCTCCGTATGAAATCGCAGGTTATGAAACTCTACCAACAATCAGTGGTGGTTTGGCGCAAATCCAGCAGAAGATTATAACGGCATTGGATAAAATCAATAATATGCCGATTGAGCCAGTATTTAATCAGGCAAAACGGACACTTGAAGAAAGCCAGAAGACGATGAAAGAAGCGCATAAAACAGTGGGTGAATTAAATCGTATTCTCGCGAGCCAAGAAGCGCAGGCACTTCCTAAAGATATACAAAATACATTACATGAGTTAAACCGCAGTATGCAGGGAATTCAACCAGGCTCACCTGCTTATAGTAAACTGATGGATAATATGCAACGGTTGGATCAAGTATTACGTGAATTACAACCTGTTTTAAAAATGCTTAATAATAAAAGTAATGCATTAGTATTCGAAGCTAAAGCAACAAAAGATCCAGAACCTAAAAAGGCACTTAAATAATGAAAAAGTTGATTTCAAGATTGGCATTTTTTATTCCCGTTAGTGTTTTTGTGGTTGGGAGTCTATTTACTTCTGGGTGCAGCGGTGGTCAGCCACAAAAAACGTATTATCAATTGCCTGTTTTGGTCAATGTGATAGCGGAAAAGTCTGCATCACAGGAGATCAAACTGGGGGCGAAACATGAACCGCAACTGTGGATAAAAAGCGTTAACCTTTCAGACTACCTTGCTGCTCCTGGAATCGTGTATCAAACAGGAGATGTAAGCTATGTCAATGCATCAAACCATTTATGGGCTAGCCCATTGCAGCAGCAGTTACAACAAGCACTGATCTCTGAACTGAGTGCCGCATTTCCGAATCGTTTGGTTTCTGGTCAGGAATTAGAAAAAGACGCAAATGCGCTGGATATCACAATAACTGCTTTTCACGGGCGATATGATGGTCAGGTGTTGATTGAAGGCTATTGGATACTGTCTAATTCAGATAAGGTGGTTAAGAGGCCTTTCAACTTTAAGTTGGAACAGGAAAAAAATGGTTATGCTGAATTAGTGCTTACTTTATCAAAAGGTTACAGTCAGTTAGCTAAATCAATTGCCAAACAACTTTCTTTGCAATCTTAACCGGGCAGAGTACCTATTTAACCAAGTTATATTATATCAATATGTTTTTTTTATGATTTTTATATTGTGCAGAGATTAAACATACTTTCCACCTGCACTGTCAGGATAAAAATGGAAAAGCGCTTTATCTTAAGAAAATGACCCGAACCAAGCTTCTTGAGTTTCTGAACGTGACTCCCTGCGCAACCGTCGTCATGGAGGCTTGTACCGATGCACATTTCATGGCACAAAAAATCGCAGCATTAGGCCATGAAACTAAATTGATTTCACCGCACGCAGTTTGTCCGGCCGTTTGTCAAAAGCAACAAAAATGATTTCATTGATGCCGAGGCTATTTGTAACGTCATCGTTTTAATCTGGGGAAAACGTTCTTTTTAATTACACATATCAGTCTGTCTAGCAACTGTTCAAGCGTATGACAGACTATTTAGCATAGTGACGCTATTTTAATAGATAATTAATTAAATTCTAAAGGAATGTAATATGAAAATTAAATTTTTAATTAGCATCTTTATTATTATGGTTATGCAGAGTCATGCTTATGCCTTTGCAGGACATTGTGATAAAAACAATGGAAAAACGGGATATGTTCAATCCATATATATTGGGGTAGATAATAGTAATGATGGCAGCGTTAGTTTCAATTTTTTACCCAAAGGTTCGAAAGAAGCAATAACACTCTCTTTTTATAATTACATTAGCAGTAAACACAATACAATACTTCCAGATGATACGGTGGCCGCCCAAAATGCACGGGCTGCTTATACGCTTTTATTAACAGCCTATTCCTCTGGGTCACCGATAAAAATTATGCGGTGTTATAAGGATGGTGTTGTGGCGTTTGGAATAGGGCAAGGCTCGTTATAAATCGGGTTTGTCGATTTAACAAGAATGGATTTATAAGAAAGTTTTTATTATCCCCCTTTGGAGGCCATTTAATACGAATTAATTTAGTTGATTTTTTTTAAAAAATTAATGATGCATTATGGCGGTGGGACGAGAATAATATCGATTTAGTCATCCCTGCCCATGCCGTTTTCAGCCATATAAACTCCTATCTAAATACCCTGAGGGTTAATAATCAAAAAAAGACAAAAACATATCGGTAGAAACAATGAAATATTATGTAACGGAGTCTAAAATGAAATTTATTTGCATGATCTTATCATTAGCAATATTTAATTCTTTTGGCTATGATCCAGAGGCTTACTTAAATCCAAATAGGCACGTTTGCTCTATAGCTATTAGCAATCAAATCTACAATCCCGCTGATTTTTTTAATAATAATTTAAGATATAGAATAGATGCAAATATAGGGTCAGTGACAGTTTCCATTGATAATGGTGATGGAACAACAAGAAACATTGCCATTGATGTTGCACCATTAGTGAGAAATGCGGCAGACATGTGGAATCAACGCCTTATAGCGAGAGGGAGTCCCATTCACCTTACCGAAGTTCCTCAGGGATCACCCAGTGAAGCTGATTTTCAAATCTCTAGGCCAAATGATGCACAGCAGGCTATTTTGCATTTGCGTGAGAGTTTAGCTCAGACAACGTTAGTTTTGCCGACTGACATCCTGGAGCATTATGCAGTGCCAGCGTTTAACAGACCGGGAATGTTTCTAACGAATACATTCTCTTATTCAGGAGACTTTTTCAATACCATTAGAAGAACTCTAAATGAGCATTATACAGAACATCAGGCTGCAAAAATAGTAGTTTATCAAACCATAGTTCATGAGTTTGGACATGCTTTAGGTCTAGCTCATCCTGGATTACTTAATCTGGAAAGGCTGCCTGTAAGTGAAAAAGAAGAACAAATAGTAATAGATACATCAAATTCTGGAAATTTTCTTGCTTTAGCAATTACAGCAGAACTTGAACAGGGACAATCAGATGCCAGAGTTCCATTAATGACAGATGATGATACCTATTTTTTCCGGCTACGTCACCAATTGGACAGACGATTAAACTATGATGATATTGGACCATCAGAATTAGAGTTAAACGCGATAGATATAGAGAATGCGTGTGGTGGTTTAACTTCATCTCAACCTAAAATAAATGTTGTATTTTCGGCGAGTTGCAAAGAAAAACCTCGTGTCTTTTATCCTATAACACAGTCACTAATATCCATTTATCAAACACTGTTATTTTAATATGACCGTAGGAATCCTTAATGAGAATTTTAAAATTCCTTACGTTACTATGCGTTTTATTTTTATACACAGCACAATCCTATGCCCAGGTGCCAATTAATCATCAAGAGCATAAAAATGTGTGGGGCACTTATGCGGCAAAGCAGCTAAATAACTCAAGTGCCCCACACTGTTTCTGCTCTCTTTAACGACATAGGCTTTCATGATGAGATGCTTGATAAGTGCGTTTAGTTGCTCATTCGGTCATGATTCAATAAATTGATGTCATGACCTGTTTTGCAATATCTAATCCCAGCGGTATATAATTCATCTTGTGGCTCCTCCAGTATCGGATGCGGAATGCATCACTTCGTGGGCACTATGATGCCGTAAATCTGAGGGGAGCCATACTTCATCTCTGTAAAACTCCCCAACCGAATTCAACACAGGATGGGAAGTGCTCATCTTATTTCTTTATAGTGGTAAGTTGTGGCTGATTATCCAAAGATAGTGTTCTGTTAAAAGGCACCAGGCAGGCGCAATGCCGCTATAAGCTGGTTAATTAGTTCATCCGTCACGTGTTCCATAACGAAAATGTGTGCATACCTAATACCATTTTTAGCTTCAGTAGACAGTGAGAAATCTTCAACAATATCATTGTTGGGGCAAAGGAACAGGATACTGAGGGAAAGTGGAGAGCGATGGACGTGAAGATTAAGGCCAAGCTCTCCACCCAATGCCCGCAATTTCTGATAAACGTTTTCACTCAGCCGAAGTCGATGGACGATCTTTCCAATCTGGTCGTTATAAGAATATCTGGCCAGATAATACCAAAGCAGCAGCGCCGAAAAACCATTTCTCGAACCCGCTAAAGTAGAATCTTGAGCGCCGATATAATCCACACTGAGGAAGCTCAACAGGTATTTTTGTTTGGTCAGATAAACGCCTGTCGGCCACGGCGTCCCCATTTCTTTATGACCACTGGTCACAATCGAATGGATTGGATTTCTGAAATCAAATGAAGGAAGCGTCCCTACACCAATATCGATTCCCTGTTCTCTCGCTTTCTCTAGGAATGGACCATAAACAGCGCCCAGCGCACCATCGATGTGGAACCAATAGCCATTTCGAGGGCTTTTAACAACTTTGCCATTTTCCAGTGTAATTTGAAGCGTTCTATCTTTGAGACCGTATTTCTTAAGTATAGGTAGCAGTAAGTCAATCGCGCCGCTGACATCATCAAGTGCACCTTTAAAGGTTGTGCCATAGTTGAAGTTTACCGCTATCGGGAAACCACGTGACGCAAAAAACTCTATTAATACACTTAGTTTATTTAGATCAATCGATCCCATTGGCAGAGACGGAACTTTTGTCGGCCATTTTCCATTACTCGTTGTAATAGGACATTGTCCCGGATAGCGCGACTCACCGATTTCAGCGAAAGTAGGCAGTGACAAAATATCTTTGGCTTTATCAATTGAGTAATGTGTATCTTCGGAGTAAAAAAGTACGGGTGTCAGCGAATTATCATTACCTCCCAGATAGGTTCCTTGTTCAATGTGATTATTTGAATTCAGATCAATCCAGAGCGCTTTTCCAGCCAGATAGTCACGAGCATTACGCAGTGCATATAAATTCCCTTCAGTGCTTCCCATTGATAAAACATAACCCCAATAGCCCTCACCCAGTGTGGTGTTATCTCTGTCAGGTGCATTCCAAAGTTTAGCAAAATAATCCAATACAGCACGTTCAACAACCTTTGAGTTAACCCTGAAATTGCCTGTCACAAAAGGATCACCAACATTGTTTAACTGAATATCTAAGTATTCACTCAGTTCCAGTGAATAACAGAATTCTTGGTTGGTTTGATAACCTAGGAATTTGTTACGTGTTTTCTTTACATATGACTCCAGCTCTGCCAATGCTTTTCCACGTTCAGTATCTGTTAAACCATCTTCAGATAATTTAAATAAAGATTTATCAATGTTGACATAGATTTCATTATTCATATTTGATCCAGATGCAATAATTTATAATGATAATTAGCTGATAAGTTATAGCTTTAAATTGGAATGTCCCTAAAAATAATTAAAAACCAGACTATAATAAACAAATATTATTAGCAATGTGATTTACACAATCATCTTACCATTTAATGTTTTTATATTATCTCTTTATGTGTAATCATTCAAAAATAACTCAATTTTATAATTTCAATTCATAACTTAAAATACAGAAAACGTTTATATAATATAACTAATTTGATGGAATTATATTTCACCATATGAATTTTTTCTTTTATTTATTTATAATCAGCACTAATTAAATGAGAAATCAGCGAATCAATGAAGGTCGGCAAGAAGCGAAATTAAAAGGGATCAATTTTGGTCGTAATCGAGTCATAGACAGGGAAAAGGTTTTGTCGTTGCATAGGCAAAAAATAGGGGCGACTCAGATTATCCATCAGTTAAAAATAGCGCGTTCAACTGTTTATAAAATAGTTGACGAGTCCAAAGGTTAATAGCCTTTATATGTTTTAAAAGAAATTTATTGTTATTCATAATGCGATGTGTCGTCATCACATATCAGGGCACAATTATACAGGCATTCCCTATTGTTGTTATTGTCACAAATCAGAAGACGTAAAAGGGCACGGTAAAGGAAATGAAGTGGCACACTGATTTTTGTGATCGCAGTACGGCGACTTTATGCAAACTCCTTGAGTTATTATCACCATTTACTGCCAGGTTTTACTGTATGGATGATTATTCACCTTACAAGTTTGAGGTAATTAAATGGGAAAAAATACCTCCGCCATTTGCGGAGGTTTTCAGTATCGGAGACAGAGGTTAATCAATTTGTTAGTCGCCAATGTCAGTTCATTTGTTCGTTGTATTAGTCCGTTAAAAGGCACTGGTATCTTTGAATAAGCCTACTTTCAAATCAGTCGCAGTATAAATTAGTTTGCCATCCACCAGCACTTCGCCATCGGCCAGCCCCATAATTAATTTGCGATTAATGACACGCTTGAAATTAATGCGATAGGTCACTTTTTTTGCTGTTGGTAATATCTGACCAGTAAATTTGACTTCCCCAACGCCGAGTGCGCGACCTTTACCTTCTCCACCGATCCAGCCTAAGAAGAAACCGACGAGCTGCCACATGGCATCAAGACCGAGGCAGCCGGGCATAACAGGATCATTGACAAAATGACAATCGAAAAACCACAACTCAGGATTGATGTCGAACTCAGCCTCGACATACCCTTTATTGTAATTACCACCGATTTCTGTCATTTTCGTGATGCGATCCATCATCAGCATATTGCCAGAAGGCAGCGGTGGTCCATTTTCACCAAACAATTTACCTTGTCCAGAGGATTGAAGTTCTTCTTTCGTGTAGGACTCTTGTTTTTTAAACATATTCTCAGATTGCCTTATAATCGTGTAAGGCTAGAGAATAGCGTACGCTTGTACGCTCAACAACTCCGATCAGATAATAATGGAATTAACCCAACCAGCGGAGAAACCAAGGAAGTCGAGGTCTTTCTTGGATATTTGCCTGTGTTATGCGTTCATGTATCATAGCTAACAGATGTTCTTTTTGTGGATCATAATAGGGAATACCGAGTAACAGTGGAGCAGCTTCAGAGACATGCTCGACTGCCCAAATATGGAATTGCCCATTTTTTACCGCATTAACAACATCTTGATGCAAGCATAAATGTTGAACATTTGTGGTTGGAATAATGACACCCTGATGACCGGTTAGCCCGCAGTAGTGACATAGACGGAAGAAGCCTTCAATTTTTTCATTAACTCCACCAATGGGTTGTACGTAACCAAATTGGTCCACGGCACCAGTAACAGCAATTTGCTGGTCGATAGGCTGCTGAGACAGAGCGCTGATAAGGGCACACAGTTCGGCGAGTGAAGCGCTGTCTCCGTCCACTTCACCATAGGATTGTTCGAAGACAATAGAAGCAGAGAAAGGCTGTGGTTGATCTAATTTCAATTCAGAAATTAAATAAGCCTGCATGATCATCATACCCTTAGCATGAATATTGCCGCCTAACTCAACCTTGCGTTCCACATCAATAAATTCGCCATCTCCTAAGTGTGCAACACAACTGATACGAGAGGGTTCTCCCATTGGATCAGGGTGCCCAGGATATTCGAGCACGGATAGCCCATTGATTTGGCCGATAACTGAGCCTTGTGTGCGAATCAATACCTGACCTTTCAGAATTTCGTCCATACTGCGTTCAGACAAATAGCCATGACGCCAAGTACGATTATCTTCCGCCTGTTGTAGAGAATCTTTGGTGATCTGATTTTCCTGATGATAAATAGCTGCGGCTTCCAGTTTTTGTTGCACCCATTGAATATCTAGAGGTAACTGGAATTGATCTTCTGTATGACGAGCTGCGAGTTTAATCAGTTCAGGCCAGGCATCAGCACTTAATGGAGGAAAATTTTGTTGCTGGATGATCCCATTAACGTACCGACACCATACTGTCAGATCATCTTCTTCATGAAAGGGCATATCCAGTTCAAATTCACCATACAATGCACGGTTCGCCAGTTCAGGCTCAATGGATTGTAGCTCTTCAAGACTGAGTCTGTCCCCGACTAAAAGCAGGCGCAGATCCAGTTCCATTGAAGGTATCGGTAGTGGGAGAGGTTGTTTTTCATCATGTGATAGCCAGTCAAAACGGCGTTGAATAATCATCTGCTTAAGACGAACCCACATCAATGGTTGAGAGAGCAGGGTGCGCAGAGACAGAATCAAGATACCACCATTTATGTGATGGATAAGGCCGGGTTGCAGCTGAAGCACCCCTTGATGTGTATAGATATTGCCAAATAATTGCTCTGGTTCAATCCACTCACGGTAAGCAACTCGTTCAGTTGGTGCAAAAAAGCCTTCCCCTGTAGAGTGCCAAGTAATGGTTTGGTGCTCTATCTGATAATAACCACCGATACCTGGACGGTTTTCCGGCAATAAAGAGGAAATAGTATCGGATAAAAGAGACAGATAAGCATTACTCTCTTCCGCCTTCAGCAGCATAAAAGGTTGGCGCAAAGAGGCCTGACAAAAAAGGAATAATCCACTGTGCAGCCTGGGTTGAACCTCATCTATTGTAATGGGGGACAATTCAGCGGCAGAATTAAAGAGTGCTTGATAAGGCGCATTGTTTGGCTGTAATGCCTGCCAGTCTAATTTTATATTCGTCAAAGTGATAGCTACATATAGTAAAAAAGAAACATTTATTATACAAGATTAAGCAATGAACCAACATGCCTGAATTTTGAAAGAAATGACATTTGAGCCTGCGCTTTCATTGCTTGTAAAATATGCCTATATTCTGTGTTGTTATGAGCAATTCAAAAAAATAGTTGCTATGCTTAATTTAAGTTACGCTGTCACTGAGAGATGAAATGAAATATCAACAATTGGAAAATCTGGAATGTGGCTGGAAATGGGCATATTTAGCAAAAAAACACCGTGAAGGTGAGCCGATTACTAAATACATCGAAAAAAGTGCTGCACAGGATGCGGTTAATGAACTAATGAATTTAGAACGAGAACCAGTCAAGGTACTGAAATGGATTTCTCTGCACATGAATCCGGATTTATCCAACCGAATGAAGCAAACGATTCGGGCACGGCGTAAACGTCATTTTAATGCTGAACACCAACATTCACGTAAAAAATCGATTGATCTGGATTTTCATGTTTGGCAGCGGCTTTCAGCGCTCTCCCGACGCCGCGGTAATACTTTGTCAGAAACGATCGTACAGTTATTGGAAGATGCTGAATATCGGGAAAAGTATACTCATCAAATATCGAGTTTGAAGCAGGATTTGGAAGCAATATTGGGGAAATAACCCCGATAATAACCAGTAATTAATAGGAAGATAAACCAAAAAATGAAACCCCATTTAAATGGGGTTTTTAATAAATAGATAGAGGCTGTATTACTTAGCTGCTTGTGGATGAGTAACCACTTTAGTAACGCCCTGAATGTTGATAATTACACGGCGATCCAGAGCCAGACAGTCGATAAGTTTAGATCGGGCTTTAATTTTGTCACAGGTAGAGCCAGTGACAGGATTTTCCTTACCGCGGCCTTCTGCTTGGATTGAATTTGCTGGAATGCCTTTAGCAATCAGGTAATCTACAACGGATTGAGCACGTTTATGAGACAGTGGCAGGTTGTAATTCTGACTGCCGATGCGGTCAGTATAACCGAGTACCAGAACTTTGCCTTGATCCGGGTCGATTTTAGTCAGTTGTGTGTATAGGTTATCCAGTTCCTGTTTACCTTCTGCTTTCAACGTTGATTTGTTGAAATTGAACAGAACGTCAGAGCGCAGGGTAAAGCTCTTACTTTCAATGATAGGGGCTGGTGCAACTGGAGGAGCAACTGGTACAACGATTGGCGCAGTTTCACCTTGACCAAAACGGTAAGAAATACCAACACTCAGCAAGCCGTTATCTGGACGGGCACCAACACTGTTAGCGTCACCAATGTTGTTAACCCACTGGTAATCTAGACGGGTTGCCAGATTTTTGGTCAGTGCGTATTCAACACCAATTGCAGCCAGAGGAGAAACACCTGTATCGTGGTTTTTCAATCTGCGCTGGTCATTTTTACTGGTTCCAACTACTGCATTAGCATTGTAGGTTGCAGACGAGTCTGCACGCCATACCATACCGCCAAGACGAGTATAAACATCCAGGTTATTCATAACTGGATAGCTTAGTTTGGTCGTTAGCTGAACACCTTGAGCACGGAAAGAGCCGTTATTGATACTACCCTTATAGGCCATGCGTCCCAACCAGTCATAACCCAATTCAAAGCCCAAATATGGGTTTGCCTGATAACCGACATAGGCACCAGCGCCTGGTTGGTTTTTGCGGGTGGGGCCGTTACCAATCAGGTTATCGTAATCATTTCCGTAGAAATTTACGTCATGGTATTGAGACCAACCCAGCTTAGCACCGGTATACCAAGTGTTGTCCTTTGGAGCTGCTTGAGCAACAGTTGCGAAAGCTGCCACTGCTACTGCGATAGCTGTTTTCTTCATTTTACGCCTCGTTATCATCCAAATAGGCAATTGGCCTTAAAAGCCTTATTGTTAGCCATTGGTTAAAATGTTCTGTTAGGTAATCGTACTTTAATCAGAAGATGTGTTCTGAAATATAAGAACAGCAAGCACAACTCCCTAAACTGTGTAAAGTCTACAACGAAGTTAAAAAGTTACAAGTGCACTGTGACTCATGACACAAAATATTTAATTACCTCTAGACAAACCCTAAGTATTATTGACGAATGTTTACAATATTTACGGTATTAATACATTGATTTTTATTACAAACAATAATGAGTATCAATTGGTAGCTTATTTTTTATAAAAAATATTAAGATTAATCCTAATTTAAATCAGTGATAGTAATTAGAGTGAATTTGTAATCTATTCGATTGAGAAATAAATTTATGGGATAAATTTTGTGGACGCATAATAAAACCGAGAGTAGTCCCTTTTTGTGCGGCCAGTTGTAGCGTATTTAATTGATATTCTGATAATTCGGGCAACCAACCCAATACAATGCTGTAATTACCACTTGCCAAAGCCTTTTCCGTAGCACTAATCGAAGCTGCAGGACGGATTTGGTTTAATTGAATGATTTTATTTAAAGGAAGCCCTGCATTTATTAGCCACTGACGGCTCAATTTTTTATTGGGGCTTACCCAAAGCAACCATCGATCTTCTTTTCCAGACTGACGTAATAAAGGAAGAAGAATCTGATGAATGGTAGGTTGGTGTTCACTGTAGACTAGCTCACTGACTGTACCTTTTATCGTGTGTGAAATATATTGAGGTGGTTCCACAAAAGACAGCCTTCTCACGGTCATCCCAACCATTGTTTTGTCTGTTTTATGTTCGTTTACTGTTGTGCCAGCAGCTGTTGTTTTTTTCTCAGTGGGATATTTCCACGCTGATCGGATACTCATAATGTTCCTCGCCATAACAAGCTGTATATTTATACAGTATAACGCTATTTGATTAAAAGCAAGTCTCTTTTTTTCAAAGCGCTTCGCAAAAATTTACAGAAATTAGGATTTTTCTGACTTAACGATTGGCAGTTGGAAATAGATTGCGTATGGTTTTAATTAATTGTTCTTGTTATCTATTTTGTTAATAACAGGCATGACCAAACATTATGTTGGAATATGATTCATGGAGTGATAAAAAATGTTTTTATCCGGAGCTCGTTTGGCCCAATTGCAACAAGGTGTATCTTCATTGGGAAAACTTAAGAAAAAATCTCAATTTGGGGGAATTGGGTTGTTACTTGATGGTATTTTATTCGCCATCAGTTCTGATGGAGAACTTTATTTACGCGGGAATAGTCACGCCGAAGTATTATTTAAGGCTAGAGGAATGGAAAAATTTATTTATTCAAAAAGAGGAATACCTGTGACTTTGCGGTATTATCGCGTTAATGAATCGCTTTGGCAGGACCAAAAACAGTTACTCGAATATGTAAATTTAGCCTATCAATACACTATGAAAGAAATTATTGATAGACAGAAAATGCCTCTTAGACTTAAAGATTTACCTAATTTAGGGATAGCTTTAGAAAGGCAATTATGGAAAGTGGGTATTTCTAAAGTAGAAGAATTACGAATGTTGGGAGCAAAAGCGACTTACCTCAAACTCCAGCAGCATAGGAAAAAAACAAATGTCAGTTTGTTGCTTGCATTGGCTGGTGCAATAGAAGGATGCCACGTGGCGGTTTTACCAGAAAAGATACGTGACGAATTAATTAGCTGGCACAGCGAGCTGGTTCACCAGAATTCAGATACTCATTCATAATGAGTGCAGTTTGGTGAATAGGGGCGTGGGCCCCTATTGCCTATCTTGTTCACTAATTTGCTTAGTTAAACTAACGAGTTCAGGTAGTAATTCGATGAGCAATCCTATTTGCTGTAATACAAGTTGGATTTTACTATTACTTTCAGAAGGAGAAGGTGCCAGATTGATTTTTTCCATCAAATTATTCACCGTAGATTGCAGTGCATCATTATTCATTTCGCCTTGTTTTAAGGTGGATTCAACGTAACAGATTGCATCATTAAGAATATCCAATATTGCTGGTTCATTGAGCTTGTCGCGATGGGCACCTAATGCGGAAATGTAGCTTAACATGGTGTGATTAAGGCACAGTAAACGGAAAGCAGCTTCTTGAGAAATACGATAGTTTTTTGGCTCCGATGCCATATTTGAAATCACTGATGCTAATTCAGCATCACAATTATGGGCTTCACGACGGGCGATTCGATAATTCAGGCTATTACTTTTTCCCTGATGGTATTGCGTTACAATCGCACTGAAATAGCAGCAATTGGCTCCCATTGTTCGGGTAATCACCTGAGATAATTGACGGAACTTCCAATCAGGCCAGATGAAACTGATGGCAAGTAAAGCAATACCACAGCCTATTAATGTATCAATGATTCTTGGTAGCGCGACTTCAAATCCTTCGCCTAATAAATTGAAACTCAGTAATACCAGCAAAGTAATAAATAGCGTTGCATGCGCATATTGGCTATTGCGAAAGACAAAGAACAGCACGCCAGAAATAACAATCAACACTAATTGACCTTCAATGGAAGGGACAAAATAGAGAATTGGCAGGCCAATCAGAATCCCCGCCAATGTACCAATAACACGCAGAACCAGACGACGACGTGTGGCACTATAGTTTGGCTGGCAGACAAATAAACTGGTTAGCAAGATCCAATATCCGCGTTGCAAATCAAATAGCTGAATAATGGCGTAACCAGTACACAATAAGACAGACATGCGAATAGCATGGCGGAAGAGAGCAGATTTTGGTGTCAAATTACTTCGAATCCTAAACCATATATCACGCCAGCCAGTTAAAGCTTCTTCGGATAACTGTGTTTCTTCTTGTTTATCTTTTGAAGAGGCGTTTTGGGAAAGAAGATATTGATCCGAACCTAGCCCTGCTAATTGTGCATCAATGGCTCGTAAGTTTTTCAACAAATTATCAAATGCCATAATTTTAGCATCAGTGCTTTGCTGATTTTTCAAACGCTCAATAGAGCTTTCAAGGTAGTTGAATACGTTTTCAAAACGTGGATTATGTTGATATTGCTTACGCAGGATAATAGATTGTGAAACTTGTTCACATGCTCTGGCTTGCATGGAAAGCAGCCGCTGAACGCGGAACATAATATCACTGTGGCGAAATGCCTCTCTTAATTTTTGGTACTGAACATGGGATGAACTGGCACGCTCATGAATATCTTGAGCTACAAAATAATAATGCAACGTATGGCGAGTACCCCACTGTCCTCTATCTCCCTTTAAACGACTTAACAAAGAACTCTTGGCCTGATTGAACGTTACCACTAACGTACTGTTCGCCATGGCAACATCAAACACAGACTGTTTATATTCTTCGGCCTCAGCGTCGGGATCAAACAGACTTGTTTTGGCATAGAGATACGCTGAAAGCTGCTGATAACAGCGCGCTAAATTTTCTTGCAAGGAGCGAATAGGAAATAGCAAATGGCCTGTTAATGTCAGCAGGTTGTACCAGATTGCCCCAGTGAGCAGTAATAAAGGTTGTTGGTACCAGATAGGGAATATTGACGAACCGAGCATGGTATAAATAGCAATCAACAAAGCACCAAAGGCGATAGTGGCGTAGCGTTGCCCCAATGCACCAAGCAAGATAAAATCACAAGTAGATACAGCCAAACCAAGCATAAAAAGCCATGGATAAGGAAACAATAGGGTAATAGAAGTGGAAGCGACAAAGAAAGAAATTAAGGTGATGGTGAGGTTGCGCAACCGTCCGACCAAGCGGTCATCTAAATCTGTTAATGCTGCCGCAACGACACCTAACAGCAATGGAATTGTTATTTTAAGTTCTTCTCCCAATAACCAAGGGATAAGGGTGGTTCCTGTTAGTGCAATGAATATACGGATATAATAGAGGGTGTGACTGTTATACAGGAAATGGCGGGAACCGGATAAAACTGTTAGCACAAAATACCCTTAACAACATTTACGTGATGAAATAGTACGTGATGAAGTAGTTCAACAATTTTCAGGTACGGTGCCACGACAATGGAACTAAAATCAACACAAATCGGCCAACGCCTCGCTCAACACCCTTATAATCGGGTGCGTCTACTTAATGCTGGCATTGAAGTCAGCGGTGACAAACACCAGTACCTTATTCCATTTAATCAATTAATTGGTATTCAGTGTAAGCGAGGGATTGTCTGGGGGGAACTGGAATTTGAATTACCAGAAGGAAAAGTGGTTCGCCTGCATGGTACCGAATGGCAGCAAACACAACATTTTTATCATTACTTATTAAAGGAATGGCAAAAGTGGAGCCTCAACATGAGTGATGTCAGTGCTGATGTCTTAGCGGCTCAAGTCAATGGAATAGTCAAAATCAAACAACAAAATCGTTGGCTGAAAACCGCAGATTTAGCTTCTGTGCAGCAGCAAATTCAAGAAACATTTCAGGCTTTACCTTTACCATTACAACGAATCGCACAATTTGAAAATTGTCGTGACGATTATAAGACCTGTCTGGATTGGTTGGATGATGGTGAAAAAATAATTCAAACACTGAACCAGCAATGGATTGATCACATATTGGTGCGATATGGGCAATTTTTCCAGACAATAGAAACATCACCACTTAATCGTTCTCAGTGTCAGGCAGTTATTAATGGTGAACAGAATATTCTGGTATTAGCAGGCGCGGGTAGCGGAAAAACCTCTGTTTTGGTTGCTCGTGCTGGATGGTTATTGCTACGTCAACAAGCACTTCCTGAGCAAATTTTACTGCTGGCTTTTGGCCGTCAGGCTGCTGATGACATGAATGAACGTATTCAGGCACATTTGGGAGCAAAAGAAATAAAAGCAAAAACATTTCACGCTTTGGCATTGCATATTATTCAGCAAGGCAGCAATAAATCACCGAAAATTAGCGAGCTGGAAACTGATGCTCAAAAACGCCGGGATTTTCTCATTCAAGAATGGCAAAAACAGTGTGGAGAGAAAAAAGCACAGGCTAAAGGTTGGCGGGAGTGGTTGAACGAAGAATTGGATTGGCAACTGCCGGAAGGTGAATATTGGCATGATAAGTCATTGACGGCTCGTTTATTAGTTCGTTTGGAGCGTTGGCTAGAGTTAATCCGTATGCATGGTGGTAGCCAAAAAGAGATGATTGGACAGGCTCCTGCTACTTACGTCGATGTATTTCAGAAACGTCTACGGCTTATAGCACCTTTGCTGAAAGCCTGGAAATCAGCATTGAAGTCTGAGGGCACAGTCGACTTTTCTGGCTTAATCCATCAGGCAGTGAATATTTTACAGAAAGGTCGATTTATCAGTCCGTGGAAACATATTCTGGTGGATGAATTTCAAGATATCTCACCATTGAGAGCGAAGTTATTAACAGCATTGAAGGCACAAAATAAGCAAAGCCATTTATTTGCTGTGGGAGATGATTGGCAGGCGATCTATTGTTTTCGTGGTGCTGAAGTAACATTAAATACAGCATTTGTAAACTATTTTGGAAAAGGAGCTGAATGTGCATTGGATACGACTTATCGTTTTAATGATCGTATTGGGGAAATCGCCAACCGATTTGTACAGCAAAATCCTCATCAATTAACTAAGCCACTCAATAGCCTGATAAAAGGCAATAAAAAATCGGTTGTGATTTTATCGGAAGAGCAATTGGAAGCGCTGCTGAATAAAATGAGTGGCTATGTTACCAAACAGGAAACCATCTTATTATTGGCACGCTATTATCATCTCAAACCAGAATTATTGAAAAAAGCGTCTATTCGCTGGCCGAATTTGAAAATTGAATTTATGACAATTCATGCATCTAAAGGGCAACAAGCGGATTATGTCATTATTTTGGGGTTGCAGCAGGGGAAGGACAGTTTTCCAGCCCCAGAGAGAGAATCTGTGATGGAACAGGTATTATTGCCACAACCTGAAGGTTTCCCTGAGGCGGAGGAACGTCGTCTTCTATATGTCGCATTGACGCGGGCGAAAAAGCAGGTATGGTTAATGCAGGAGCCGAAAAAGCCGTCAGTTTTCATTCCTCAGTTGGTGCAATTGGGCGTATCAGTTCAGCGTAAACCTTAAGCGTAATTCTTATTAGCATAGGGAGAGTGAAATTGCTGTTATGTCCTTGAGTAATGGTTTATGCCCAATAGATTTCAGTGCAGGCAGTGAAAAGAGCAAGTTAAAAGACAAATGGCACAGGGTGGTATAAGGAGATTAAATGAGTGATCAATATATAGCGGATATACTGATTTTATGTTTTGGTGTTTGTCTATGATTGTTATTTTTATATAAAAATCAAATGATTAATAATTTATTCAACTGTGTATTGTTCCAGTGTTTATTGACGTTTACTGATTCTTACAGCACAATATGTATAAATATTTGTATAAACATATTGGGTGATCATGGCTGCCGAACTCAACAAGCTCAGTGACAAAAAACTTAAAACCCTACACAGAAAAGAAAGGGACAATATTGAATTTTTTGCTGATGGTGCTGGATTGAGTGCTAAAGCATCTAAAGCGGGTGGTATTAGTTGGGTCTTTACATACCGACTTGATGGTAAAAAGTTAAACCGCCTTACCATTGGTCGCTATCCTGATATGAGTCTCAAACAGGCTAGGGAGACGAGGGACAAATGTCGTAGTTGGTTAGCATCCGGTAAAGACCCAAAGCTCCAATTTAACTTAACGATGCAGGAATCACTAAAACCAGTCACTGTAAAAGACGCTATCGAATATTGGATAGAACACTACGGCAGAAACAATCGAGTGAATATTGATACCCTCATTCTTCAATTAGAAAAACATATTTATTCCTATATTGGGAGTATGGCATTATCAGACTGTGAAACGAAATATTGGCTTCAATGTTTTGATAGAATGAAGAGGGACGCTTCGGTGGCTTCTGGTTATATACTTCAATTGTGCAAGCAAGCCCTGAAATTTTGCCGAGTAAGAAGATATGCAGTTAGCCATGTATTGGATGATTTAACTATTCAGGATGTTGGGAAAAAACAGAATAAAGGTCAACGCTATTTGGAAGACAATGAACTTGGGCAATTATGGGAATCCATAAATACAAGCATTTATCCACCTTATTATAATAATTTATTGAAAATTTTAGTTGTATTTGGTTGTCGGACACGAGAGATCAGGTTATCGAAATGTTCAGAATGGAATTTTAATTCCATGTTATGGATTGTCCCAAAAGAAAATAGCAAGACAGGTGAGAAAATTATTCGTCCCATACCAGAATGCATGAAGCCATTTTTGGAAAATCTTATTTACCAAAACCATAAAAGTGGCTACATCTTAGGGGGAATTAAAAACTCTGATACAGTCTCACAATATGGCGGGAACATATGGAAAAAATTAAAGCATGATGAGGGGTGGTCTTTGCATGATTTAAGAAGAACCTTTTCAACTAAACTCAATGAATTAGGTATAGCACTACATATCGTGGAACAGCTTTTAGGCCACGCTTTGCCGGGCATTATGGCTATATACAACAAGAGCCAATACCTACCAGAGAAACTAGACGCGTTAAACAAGTGGTGCGAGCGACTGGATGTATTGGCGGGTAATTATGAGAATGTGGTTTTAATCGATAGTAAAAGAGCATAAGCTGATATAGCGAAACTAGCCCGACGGGGTGAAAAGCAAGAAGCCCTACTTGCCTGTTTCGCTAAACTCTTAGGGTAGTGTTAAGGGTGACGCAATGAAAAAAAGTAGAATCATTAATTTACCGGAAAGAAAATATTTTCCTTTACATAAAATAGAAAGAGAAATAGGTATTCCGTGTGATCTAGAAGATTTAATTCATTATGCCGTTATAGGTGAGCTTGAAATATGTGTAAAGGTGAATTGGCAGAATGGATTTGATATGGATTCGATTGAAGCGGATGGAATGAGAGTTTTTTCAAGATATAATTATGTTAAGGCGACAGAGGCATTAACGTTATGGAATGGCGAAGAGCCTCCTTTGACATATATTGAACTTGCCTATGAAACAGACGTTACTTTGATTGAAGAACAAATACGATATAATTATAAACAAAAAGATCTAGAGCATAGGGCAATAGAAATTAATGGTCTATTTGCTTTAAGTAATGAATTATTTAGATTCTCTGAAAACAAATTACTTAAAGGTGATATTTTTAACGAAGCGGTTTTAACCCTGCCAAAATCTGACAATTATAAAATATATGATCTAACAGCAAGAGCTGAAGAAGAAGGTATAGATTATAAGCCTACAGCAATCTCAGGAATAAAATACCCCGTTTCAATAGATAAAATGCTTATTACAAAAACTGAATTGCAAAGATTCATCAATGGTAATATGGAGCACGAGAGAACGGAAAAAGAAATCATCAAAACACCACATGGAAATGGAGAAAGATTTGCTGCAAAACGTGAGGCAATTTTAATGGCAGCTATGTACATCCAGAAAAAATATCCAGATAGATGTAACACTTATACAGAATGGGCTAAGCAAATTGATTTAGCTGCTTTAGAATTTTGGCCGCAAGAAGGAAAGCCGCCTCTTGAGATTGAAAGTATCGAGAGGCTGTTAAGTAAAGTTTATAACCCTTCAAAGTGGAACGGGAATTAAATTTAGTCTACAGGAACTAAAAATTTTTTATCAATAGTCACCGTAAAAACAAATTACTTATAGGCAAAATTACCCTCATGAAAACACTGAAACCATGAGGGTAACATGACCATTCAATACAACATTCCTACACCAGAAGAGCGCCGCTCTATCCTTTCAGAATATGGCGAACCTTATGATCGTCTTGTACGTGAAAAGGAACGCCATCACATCACCTCTATTTCCAGAACGTCAGCATGGAAACTGGAGAATGAAGGACGCTTCCCCGCACGTAAACCATTAGGCCGCAATTCCTGCGCTTGGTTGCTCAGTGATTTACTGCATTGGGTACGTAACCCGCCAACAGTAGAAAATGTAAATAACCCCTATAGCCGAAAATCAAATTAATTAAGACAGGGTAAAACGATGACATCTAAAAA
>NZ_FOVO01000061.1 GCF_900115195.1 Xenorhabdus japonica | reverse complement strand
TATAGGCCATAGCGCATTTTCCTTTGGCGAGAAAGATGCCTACTATAGCAACTGACCACCTTTTTCAGAAATTGCACCTATCATGCGAATCCAAGATGTATAAAAATAAAATTATTTTTTGTGGCTCACATGTCTAATTAATGTGATCTATATATTCTTTTAACCAAAATACATTTTTTATCTCTTTGATTTTTATTGGCTTAACTATTTTTAAGTTTAGAGAAATAATTATTGAGGATTCTATGCCCTTGTTTTTCAGCATCTCTCCGATTGTCCTGTTGATTTGGATGATGACCAAACGTAATGGTATTTCATCCTTTATTGCTTTGCCGTTGACAGCCATAATTATTTATTTAATACAATTATTTTGGTTTGGTACTCAACCTATATTATTACATGCCAATATTATTACAACTCTGATTTCCGTTTTTACTCCTATCACGATTATTTTAGGCGCAATTTTACTGAATAAATTGATGCAAATCAGCGGAGCTGAAGATGTTGTGCGCAATTGGTTAGAAAATATCAGCCCTAACCCTGTGGCTCAATTAATGATTATTGGCTGGGCTTTTGCATTTATGATTGAAGGTGCCAGTGGTTTCGGTACGCCAGCAGCGATTGTAGCTCCCATATTGGTTGGGTTGGGATTTAATCCCTTGCGGGTCGCTTTATTGGCTTTGGTGATGAACTCAGTTCCCGTTTCTTTCGGAGCGGTAGGGACGCCGACTTGGTTTGGTTTTGCCAATCTCGGATTACCGGATGACCATTTATTGGAAATCGGGAAATTGACGGCATTGATCCACTTTGTTGCTGGTTTTGTTATTCCTCTATTGGCCCTGCGTTTTATTGTGTCGTGGCAGGAAATCCGCCAAAACATCCTATTTATCATCTTGAGTATATTAGGTTGTACGGCTCCTTACCTATTATTAGCTCAGGTTAATTATGAATTTCCGGCATTAGTGGGCGGTGCTATTGGCTTGGCTTTCTCTATATTACTCGCTCGCATGGGGATTGGCATAAAACGTTACGAAAAAAGAAGAGAGTTTGTGCCTTTCAACAAGATTATCAAAGCCATGATGCCTACCTTGTTATTGATTGGGGTACTGATTATTACCCGTATTCATCAACTAGGTATCAAGGCATTGCTGAATAATGCTGAGGTCAATTGGCAATTTAACTTAGGATGGTTGGGTGATCTGAGCGTTAGTAAGTCCTTAGTGTTAATTTTGCAGCAAGTATTGGGAACATCAGCGTCTGCTAGCTACAAGATGTTATATGTACCAGCAATTATTCCATTTTTGTTGGTGGTATTGGTGTGCATTCCATTGTTTCAACTGAACCGCCATCAAGTGAAACAAATGTTCTGTGAAACAGGTTCTCGTATTTTCAAGCCATTTATTGCGTTATTTGGTGCGTTAGTGATGGTGAATATGATGATGTTAGGGAACGGAAATGCACCGGTGATAATTATTGGAAAGGTATTGGCCGCAATTACAGGGGAAAGTTGGCTGTTGTTCTCTTCATTCTTAGGGACATTGGGGGCATTTTTCTCAGGCTCTAATACTGTTTCCAATCTGACATTTGGAGGGATACAGCATTCTATAGCGTTGAGCAATGGAATGAATGTTAATTTGATGCTGGCACTGCAATCTGTTGGTGGGGCGATGGGCAACATGGTTTGTTTGAATAACATTATTGCCGTTTGCTCTATTTTGGGGATTACCAACGCGGAAGGGCAGATTATGAAGAAGACAATTTTACCCATGCTGGTCTATGGGGGAATTGCGGCTGTTATGGCCTTGATTCTGGCATCTTGAAAAATGTGCGAATAACTTTTCAACATTAAGGTACATATTATGATTATTTCCGCTCCAACTGATTACCGGGTTGCAGCACAAGCCAAGTTACCGCCTTTTCTGTTCCACTATATTGATGGCGGAGCCTACGCAGAGCATACCCTTAAACGTAATACCGCAGATTTATCCAATATTGAATTACGTCAGCGTGTGTTAAAGGATATGTCCGAATTAAGTCTGGAAACTAGCTTATTCGGAGAAAAAATGTCAATGCCAGTGGCACTTGCTCCCGTAGGATTAACGGGAATGTATGCACGCCGTGGTGAAGTACAAGCTGCACGTGCCGCAGCCAAAAAGGGGATTCCATTTACTCTGTCGACTGTATCAGTATGCCCGATTGAAGAAGTCGCTCCTGCCATAGATCGTCCGATATGGTTTCAACTTTATGTACTGAAAGATCGTGGTTTTATGTGTAATGTACTAGAAAGAGCGCAGGCTGCGGGAGTCAAAAATCTGGTGTTTACCGCTGATATGCCGATTCCCGGAACACGTTATCGTGATGTTCATTCTGGGATGAGCGGCCCAAATGCGGCTATGTGTCGTATTTTGCAGTCAATGACTCATCCTCAATGGGCTTGGGATGTGGGATTGCGTGGTAAGCCACATGATCTTGGCAATATTTCTATATATCGCGGCAAACCGATCAAATTAGAAGATTATATTGGTTGGTTGAGCCGTAATTTTGATCCATCTATTTCATGGAAAGATTTGGAGTGGGTCCGTGATTTCTGGAAAGGGCCAATGATTATCAAAGGCATACTCGATCCAGAAGATGCTAAAGATGCTGTGCGTTTTGGGGCAGATGGTATTGTGGTTTCAAACCACGGTGGGCGTCAGCTTGACGGGGTTCTGTCAGCGGCACGAGCCTTACCTGCGATTGCGGATGCAGTCAAAAATGATATTACTATTCTTACTGATTCCGGCATCCGAACAGGGTTGGATGTGGTGAGAATGATTGCTTTGGGCGCTGATAGTGTTCTGTTAGGGCGTGCTTTTGTTTATGCGTTGGCAGCGGCAGGTGAAGCTGGCGTTTCCAATTTGCTGGATCTGATTGATAAAGAGATAAGGGTGGTGATGACCTTGACAGGGGCGAGATCAATCGCGGAAATTAATTCGGATTTGTTGGTTCGAAATCAAGATTAATGACGGATGGTTACCATTATCGGTCAGCAGAATTTATTCTTCTGACCATCTTTTATAAGCTCTCTAAAATACCAATAGGGAGGTATCCCTAGTCATTCTTGTTGATAGCTTTCATTTATTGTGATTTATCAATAATTTTTCTATTTAAAATAAATAGTTATATGTCTTCAATAAGTATTTCACCATGCGAAAAAAGCTTCGCTTTACCTGTCAGGTAAACACGATCTCCCTCTATTCGACATAATAGCTCACCACCTCGTTCGGATAATTGGCAAGCATGAAGCTCGGTTTTATTAAGGTGTTTTCCCCAGAAAGGCGCGAGAACACAATGGCTGGAACCTGTGACAGGATCTTCGTTGACACCTTTGGCAGGCGCAAAATAGCGTGAAACAAAATCAGAAGATGAATCACCAAGAGCCGTAATGGTAAGTCCTGGCAAAGACAGGGCAGCAATCTTAGTAAAATCAGGTTGAGTATTGATGATTTGTTCTGCGGAATCTAAAACACAAATATAACGATCATGTGAAGCGAACACGGCGGAAACATTTTGTCCCAGAGCATCTTGGATAACAGGGATTAGAGCATTTTCTTCATGACAATCGGCGGCAGGGAAATCTAATGTAAAAATACCATCTTGATGAGAAACTCGGAGTTCACCAGAGCGGCTTTTGAATGTGATTAATTGATCTTGGTGATTACGATGTGCTATGAGAACAAATGCAGTTGCTAATGTTGCATGCCCACATAAATCTACTTCGACTTTCGGTGTAAACCAACGTAGGTGGTTTTCTACCAAAAAAGCCGTCTCTGGAAGACCGATTTCAGCAGCAATGGAAATCAGCATTTCATCTGATGGCCATTTGTCCAGCAAAACAACAGCAGCGGGATTGCCAGAAAACGATTTTTCGGTAAAGGCATCAACATGGTAAATAGGGTATGAATGCATCAGAATCTCACTTATTTTTGTAATAAAAAACCGGATACAGAATGTTGAAACTACATTGATTTGTAAAGAGTTATCTTACTTGAACATAAAATGTACATAAATTAGAGTATTGACCTTAGGTGATAATGATTATTAAATAATAATTCTTTGTTATAGTTCCATTAAGGAAAGATATGAAAATCAAAGGATCTTATTGCCTATTTTTTATTTTGTCAGTGTGTTTTTCCCAAGCTCTGGCTTTGGATTTGAGCTACAAAAGTGATATACCAGCGGATAACAAACCTTCAGAAGAGTACCTGAACAAGAGAAACAAATTGAACCATGAAAATTGGAATACAGAGAAACTGGCTGAAGATAATGCCTTAGCTGAGAAGCGGGAAAATGAACGGAAAGAATACAATAATAGATTTGAACAGAAAAACAACTTAGAATTTTCTTATAATTGGAATGAGGGGCAGTTTAACGTTTCTCCTCATACGAAACAAAACCAAGTTATGGAGCACTTCAGAGAACAGAATCAACGTCGTTGCTATAGAGAAACAAGGCAGAAATTAGAGAAAGAGCAGGGGAATGGCTATTCCTATGCTGATATTGCAGATGCTTGTAGCTCTTATTAATAAAACTACTAACTCTTGATCTTATTTAATGAGCTACAAAGCAGCTTTTTGTAGCTCACTGTAACCAGAGGGTGCTCCTCAAGATGTATTCTTGTTTAAAACTGGCTAAGAAATAAATTAATGGCTAATAATATAAATATTAAACATGTAATTTTATTAATTGCAGTTTATATTGTGGTTTTATTGGATATCACATTGTTTAAAAAACCAGATAAATAGGATATTAGTGTAAATACAATGAAAGCAATAACAACAAATATTAATCCTACTTGGATTCGCCTCTCTCACAATAATTTTATATATTCGATATTTTATGCCAAAAGGAACAAACCGCTACTAAATATCCTCGATTTAAAAATGGAGATCTTAGTGACGGCTTAACCAAGGATTAGATTACTTAAGATTTTGTTTCTGCTTTATGCAAGCTGCTCGTCAAACGGCGAATAGGAATAATTAAAACAAGCAAAATAGCGGAGCAAATCACTAATGACAGAGATACGTTAGAGAATAGCTGAGGTAAGCTATCCAATTTATCTGCACGTACATTGCCACCAATCAGGCTCGCAGCCAGATTGCCTAATGCGCTGGCACAGAACCATAATCCCATGACTTGCCCACGCATACGCACAGGAGCTAATACTGTCATAGTTGCTAACCCGATTGGACTAAGACAAAGCTCACCAAGGGTTAGGAAGAGAACACTGAAAACGATCCATAGTGGTGAAACTGTACTACCGCTTTCCAGTACGTTCTGAGCAGCGAACATCATGATTGTAAAACCACCTGCAGCAAACAGCATACCAATGACAAATTTACCAATACTACTTGGATTCATATTGCGTTTTGCCAATGCAGGCCACAAACAGCTAAAGATTGGGGCCAGCAAGATGATATACAGCGGATTGATTGACTGGAACCAGACAGCAGGAATTTCATAACCCAGTACTACTCGGTCAGTATAGTCATTGGCAAATAAGTTAAATGATGTCGGTTTCTGTTCGAATGCTGACCAGAATAGAGCGGCTGAAACCAGCAGGATGAAACAGATGAGCAAGCGAACTTTCTCATTGCGGGTTAGTCCAGCAAACAGGAATAGATAGGCAAAATAGAGAATTACACTTGAAGAGATGACATAAACCAGCAGGTTAGCAACTTTGACCGGATTAAATGGAATGATTCCCATTGTCAATAGTGCAACAATTGTACAGGTAACTATTGAAATTACACTGATCCATTTGCCAACATTTTTGCGTTTTACCATTGGGCGATCCCAAGTGGAATCCAACCCTGCTTCTTTATCATAACTGTGCATCAGAGGAACAGTGTAGAAACGGAAAATCAGCAAAGCGACCAGCATACCTAATCCACCGACGCCAAAGCCCCAGTGCCAGCCATAATCTTTCACTAACCAGCCAGTGATTAGTGCAGCGATTAAAGATCCTATGTTGATGCCCATATAAAACAGGGAGAAACCACCATCACGGCGAGGATCGTCTTTTTTATACAGTGTTCCTACCATCACAGTGATACAGGTTTTGAACAGGCCAGTGCCGAGTGCAATAAGCAGCAATCCAATAAAGAACAGATTATTGCTCCAGATCGAGGAGAGAGCGATTGAAAGGTGTCCCAAAGCAATAATGATTGAACCGTACCAAACGGCAAGGCGTTGCCCTAGCCAGTTATCGGCCAGCCAGCCGCCAGGTAATGATGTCAGGTAAATACTGCCAGCAAAAATCCCGACAATTGCTGAGGCCTGTTCACGCGGTATTCCCATACCGCCTTCAAAGATTGCAGCAGACATGAATAAAATCAGAAGGGGACGAATGCCATAGAACGAAAATCGTTCCCACATTTCTGTCAGAAAAAGAGAGCTAAGAGGGTAAGGGTGTCCAAAAAAGGTTCTGCTATTTCCGTTGTTAGTTGAAGATTGCATTTAATAATTCTTCCTAAAAAACCATCTGTGTGATGGAGATGCTTTACAAGTTAAAATGAAAAGGCTGTTTTATAAGCATATTGTTGCTCTTGTTAACATGTTCTTATAAAACTGATTACTTAATTGTTGGTGTATTTTTAACATGTTCTTTGTGCTTTTAATCGGCACAAAGCACATTTTCTACTTTATATTCCATCTTTTAGAACAAAAGTTGATAAGAATCTCATTTTTAGAATTTAGTAGTTATTGCATGAGGGGAAATCTTGACTTAAATATTTTTCTATTTTCTATTTTCTATAATATTTTTTGTTAAAAATCTTATAAAACAAACAATTATTTTTTAATTGATTCTTATTGTGATCTTTTCGGGTGTTACGCATATAAATGTGTTCTTAAATGGTAAGAGATTACATAAAGGCCATAGATTTATCGTTGTATTCCTCAGAAATATTGTAGAAACGCAAACAAATCCAGAAAATTTTTGGATTAATAAAATGTTTCAAAAATGTAAAAAATAATGCTTATTAAAATTTTACAATAGCAAGGAAGAATCAATTAATTAATAATTTTGTAACATTAATTTGTGGGAAGGGGGAGAATAAGTATTGGCTGTTATTGAGAAAATAACAGCCAGATTGTGCTTATCAGTGAATATTATCGTTGTCACCATACAAAGATGGCATGCCTTCGGGTCGGGTTTTGAAACGGCGGTGCAACCACATATATTGGTCAGGTGCCTGCATAATCTCTTTTTCTATCACCTTATTCATGAATGTTGCAGCTTCTACTTCATTCTTTAGAGGAAAGTTTTCTACCGCAGGTTGAATAATCAACTCATAACCTTTTCCGTTAGGTAATCGTCGAGGAGTAAAAGGAATCAGCGCGGGCTTGGCCAAACGGATGAGAATTGAGGTTCCTGTCGTGGTTGCTGCATGCTCAACAGCGAATAATGAAGCAAATACGCTGTTACGTGGGCCGTAATCATGATCAGGGGCATACCAAACAATTTCACCATTTTTCAGGCATCGGATCATGCCCTTAACATCTTTTCTATCCAGCATGTACTTATTAGAACGGAGCCGCCCCCAAGTTTGTAGCCAATCCATGACCGGATTGTCATTTGGACGATAAACTCCAATACCTGGGTTCAGCATGCCAAAAATACGTGCTCCCAATTCCAATGTCAGAAAATGGATCCCAATGACGATAATCCCTTGACCTGTAGATTGCACTTTTTGGATATGTTCCCGTCCGGTGACTTTGAACCAACGTTTAATCCTCCAATCTGGCCAAAACCAGGCCATTCCGGTCTCAAACACGCCCATTCCAACAGATTCAAAATTTTTAACTAACCATTCATGCCGTTTCTCTGCTGGCATGTCAGGGAAACAAAGTGCCAAATTGCGCTCTGCAATTTTGGAGCGTTTTTTCAAAAAACGCTGTGATAGCCGACCAAGCCGGGTTCCCATCCAGTAAATTGCTGGATAAGGCAGTAAAACCAGTAAATAAAGTATGCCGATACCTAGCCAGGTCAGCCAGTAGCGGGGATGTAAAAGTGAACGACGAAAAGGAGGTGCTTGTATCATGTGTTTTCAGTATGTTTGTTATTTATCATCTTGAATCGGTACTGTGTTCATAATCCTTGCGTATTTATCCTTAATCGATGATCTATACGCTCCGGCCTCTGTACGTAGTTCGTATTCAATCAGTCTGTAATTATAGATGCCTGAATGAGATGGCTCTAAAAGTTATATCGGCGTATTGTGACACTTTTTAGTGGAATATCGAAATTTTGGGGCACTGAAGACTTAATTTGACGATAATTTATTCGAATGGTCCGCTGTTTGGCAAGATTTTACTGATTTTTAGCACATTGTAGTCAATATTATTAGGAGGATACCAGAGGCACATTATGCCAATTCCATTCATAAAAATATTGAATTACCGGCTGTTGCCAGACAATATGCAATCCTTTTGAATGATTTATTATTCAGGCACTACTTCCATTACAATCCCTCCCGTATCTAACACTGTCACGTTGGGTATTAGCTCTATAATTTCTCCTGTTTTTATATCTACTTTCGCCGCACGAGAATCTTTTAATATCCTTTCGAATGCACTTTTACCTTTGAACACTGTTTGTACTATAGAGTAAGGCCGTCGTTGATTGAGGACCAATCGGTAGGTTGTTTCAACATGTTGATAACTTGAAACATCAAACATATTACTTTTAATTGCTTTTTCTAACGGTCTGTAAGAATTATCCTCGCAGCTAAAGTTTGAAACAAAGTTATCCAGATTGATTAAGTCATGAGGCATATGTGGATCTTTTCTGAAATCATTGTCACACTCAAAAATTTCATCAAGTTTTAGCTTGCCCGGTTTTGTATAAAATTTTTGACTTAAGCAGTTGTAGAAAGAACCAGTAACAAGCCCATGCATTTTCTTGTAAGGAAAATGGATTTCATCTGTGGAAGCGGTTTTCTTGTCATAGCTGTTGGCAAAGCTGCAAGACAGGACGAAAATAGCTATTCCTATTGAAGTTTCTGACTTTAATATGCCCGATTTTTTCTCTCCGCAGTGTGAACATGCTTGTTCGTTCCTTGCAATTTCTCCCTTACACTTTTTACAATTTACTAACTTCATAGAAATCAATCCCTATCTAATCTAGTTTGGTTATCCATTTCAATCAAATTTATTGAATAAATATTACAAATGAGAATCTTTGGTCAAGGATGATACCGTATAGATGTGAAATCTATTTGATAATTTGATAGCTATAAGATAAGAAAATCCTTTCATCGCATGATGAACGCGGATTTTCAAAAACATAGCCAGAATGATTGTGTTTGTTAACTAATTGAATAAACATAGATAAATATTTCGGATGATAGTTTATGGTCAAAGTTGACCTATATAAATGAAGTCTACCTGATAGTTTTATCCAGTGCGCCGTAAAACCCCGGCCTTCAGAGGGTGTCGCAAAAGCTCATGTTATCCATTAAGATCGGCGCTCTTCCTTTAGGCGCCTGTCTTTTATGACCTTATTCACTCGAAAATTGGAAC
>NZ_FOVO01000014.1 GCF_900115195.1 Xenorhabdus japonica | reverse complement strand
TAAAATCACGATAATGCGACAGATGAAAGAGGCGCAAGATGGTCATGATTTCACTGGGATACATATGACCTTTTCTACGACGTAGGCGATATCCCTTCTTGAGACAAAATTGTTCCCATTGTGGAATGAAAAAACGACAAAAGTCATCGACACCGATGAAAATTTCAACTAAGTTGTTCATAGCCTGTTCCTCACCGGAGCTGTTTCGGCCTTCACCAAAACATTGCTCCGGGAACAGGCTTCTCGTCAATTTCTTATCCAGAATTCGGGTTATTTATGTAGTAGAGTGCCAACCGTAAAATTCTCGACTTCATCCTGTGTGGGAATCCCATTTTGTTCTAGTTCGGCTACACGCATAGCACCCCATGTTTTGGCGTGGGACTGTTTTCAGAATGTGCGGTTCTCTCTGTAAATATATTTACCACCAGATTTAACGCCAACAGTACAGCGATAACGGATAGTGCCATCTGCGCGCGGGCGTTTTTCTATGCTATAGTAGGCCATCTGTAGTGCTCTCCAGTTCAAATTCTCACGATGTGAAGGGGTGCTATTAGGGGTGCTGATAATCCCAAAATAGTTCAAAATTCCCTTAAATGCACGAAAATCAGCGAAAACAACAACTCAAGAAATTCAGCATAATAGCGAGCTACGGCGGGAGTCTGGCATGTTATTTGGGTATTTTCTTTTTCCGTTTTACCGATTTATAATCGGCGACCCAAACAGAGGTATATGATGACTGCAACAAACTTTTCCGAATTCGAACTTGATGAATCCCTGCTTGATGCACTGAACGAAAAAGGCTACGAACGCCCGACTGCCATTCAAGAGGCAGCTATTCCTGCTGCTATGAATGGACGCGATGTACTAGGCTCAGCGCCAACCGGCACAGGTAAAACCGCCGCTTATCTATTGCCGGCACTACAACATTTACTGGATTTTCCTCGCAAAAAATCGGGGCCTCCACGTATCTTGATTTTGACTCCAACCCGTGAGCTGGCAATGCAAGTTGCAGAGCAAGCAAAAGAACTTGCAGCACACACACACTTGGACATTACCACAATAATCGGTGGTGTCGCCTACATGAATCACGCGGAAGTATTCAGTGAAAATCAGGATATTGTTGTCGCAACGACAGGACGTTTGCTGCAATACATCAAAGAAGAAAATTTCGACTGCCGTGCAGTGGAAACACTGATCCTTGATGAAGCTGACCGTATGCTGGATATGGGATTCGCCAATGATGTCGAAACTATTGCGGGTGAGACTCGCTGGCGCAAACAAACGTTATTATTCTCCGCAACCCTGGAAGGCGAATCCATCCGTGATTTTGCCGAGCGACTGTTAACTGATCCTGTTGAGATCGATGCTGAACCTTCTCGTCGTGAACGTAAAAAAATTCAGCAATTTTATTATCGTGCTGATACGTTAGAACATAAAACAGCTTTGCTGTGTCAGCTTCTCCAGCAACCTGATGTTACCAAATCGATTGTTTTCGTCCGCAAACGAGAACGTGTACGTGAACTTGTTGATTGGCTGAGCCAAGCAGGTATTCAGGCTAGTTTCCTTGAGGGCGAAATGGTACAAGCCAAGCGCACAGATGCCGTGAAACGCCTGAATGATGGTAAAGTCAATATTCTGGTCGCAACCGACGTTGCTTCCCGTGGATTGGATATCGAAAACGTCAGCCACGTTTTTAACTTTGATTTACCCCGTACCGCAGATGTTTACCTGCACCGGATTGGTCGTACTGCTCGCGCAGGCCGTAAGGGAACAGCCATTGCTCTGATTGAGGCACACGATCATCCACTTTTGGGTAAAATCAGCCGTTATCTCAAAGAACCTTTGAAAATGCGGGTCATTGATGAGCTTCGTCCGCAAACCAAAGCGCCAAGTGAGAAAAAAAGCTATAAGCCATCCAAAAAAGTGTTGGCAAAACGCAAAGAGAAGAAAAAAACAGAAAATACAAAGAGCAGCCGCGTGAAAGTTCGTCATCGCGACAGTAAAAATATTGGTAAACGCCGTACTCCTTCAGGTCATTCCAAGCCAGAAATAACTGAATCCAGCAACGATTAATTATCAGAATATGGGCGAAGTCATACAATGGCTTCGCCTCCCAACTCATTCACCATTTACTTTAAAAACAGCACACTCAAAACATCATATAGTGTAACTCTGCTCATGCCGCTGTGATGCGATTTATTGATAAACCTCCTCAAATTGCTCCCTAATTACAGAATCATCTATAGTCATTGCCAATGATTGCAAGGAAACGATATTCACATCATCCTCTTCATTCTCGTCGACACTATCGGCTGACGCCAGCATAGTATCGCGATCATTCAACCAAGGCTCCTGTTCTGTCATTAATTCCAGAACAGCTTCCAAAAAGTGAGCCTTAAATGAGTGCAATCCATATCGATGAGGTAAAGCATCCCAGACGTTCTTCAGTTCATATTCATACTTGAGGTCTATGGTATTTCCCATCGGTTTAGGAACGGGCAATTTTTTCTGCAAGATATCCAGCCAGTCGTGCTGGACGGCATAGTGCCGTATCAAACCGTTATCTGCCAATTCGCGCGCAACTTCAGGTGATACTCCCATACGTTTCAATGTCTCATCTGAAACACCAGCAGCATTATAAATAACAGCAGGCTTCCCTGTTGCTAATGCAGCCACTGTTGCCAATCCGCCGCCCAATGAATGCCCCGTGAAAATGACATTTTCCCCAAAGATTTTTAATGCCTTATGTGCCAATTCCAAAGCTTGATTATATTGTTTTTCATTATAGCCAAGCCCCTGACGAATGCTTGCCATGAAATCTTTTAATTCATTCGATCCTGTGAAAGAAACAATATATAACCCATTATTTTGGTATACGCCGGCTTGAAACCCTGTTGAATAATCATTCAACGTTTCAGGTTCAATGCCGACTTTCAATAAATCATCATCAGACAGACGCACATAATCGCCAACCCCTAAACTGCTCTGCCGATAAACATCACGAGTAACCAGTGTCAGAGAATAATCGATCGGTTGAGAATGTTTTCCAGCAATATCATTGGCTTTCAATTCGGATGCTACTATTGCACTCGCATTTAAATTATTAATCAGTGATTGATAGAGCACATTAGCCTGTTTAGTACTTTCTGAAAGTGAAATATTTGAGGAAGAAATGTGATCAGCTTTGTCTGGTGGTGACTGACCTGGAGAATTAATTTGAGGTAGCAGAGAATTCTCTTGTAATGAATAATTCCCTAATTCGCTGAGAAAACTGGTGTTAATTGATAAGTCCATAAAATTCTCCTACAGATTATTCAGGTTTGGGATAGTTTAAAAACCTAAATTCTCTATCGGCAGAATATTTAACAAATTAAGAGTAAATTTAATCTTTAATTAACAAAATATAATTCCACTTTAAACATGAGGAATTATATTTCGTTATTTATTCAAATAAGAAAGGGAGTATTAATTCTCCCTTTAGACTTTTTGCTTGATACACTTTTGTTTGATAAAAAAGTTACAGGCTTTCTGTAAAAGTACGCGCAATAACATCACGCTGCTGTTCTGGGGTCAATGAGTTAAAGCGTACAGCATAACCAGATACACGAATAGTAAGCTGAGGGTATTTTTCAGGGTGTTTTACCGCATCTTCCAGCGTTTCACGGCGTAAAACATTAACATTCAGATGTTGACCACCTTCTACGCGCACCGTTGGTTTGACTTCTAACGGAATCTCACGATATTCAAACTGCCCCAATTCCTCTTTGGCAACAATCTGGCCTTCATCGTAATCCGCTTTGGCACAGATACAACGCGCTTCATTTTTTTCATCATCCAACAGCCAAAAAGAATTCATCAATGCAGCATTGTCAGATTGGGTAATTTGAATCCCAGTAATCATTTATACCTCCAACTTCATTATCTTGGTTATTTAGTTAAGCCATTATTTAATCAACCATCGTTCTTAATTTCCTGTATACCAGCACAAATGAGAATATTCTTTGATGAAAATCAACTAATTTTGTAAGGTTATTAACCATGAACTCATAATTGTCTGTTTTAAATAATCTTTTATATAATGATTGGATGAGATTATTTTTGTATTTTTTCAAAAAAGTTTATAAAAACAGATTTTCATTCTAGGAGTTAAGCACGGATTGGACTTAGAGGGTTTCCCTATTCCAAGGGAATCGGTAAGCTTAGACTTATCTGATAATCATCTAGAAAGGGATTGGCTATGTCCGTACCGTCCACACTTCTCACATGGCACGATGTCATCGGCAACGAAAAAAAACAGCCTTATTTCGTTGATACATTAACTTATGTTGCTAATGAACGTCAGGCTGGAAAAATTATTTATCCGCCTCAGCAAGATGTTTTCAACGCATTCCGCTATACCGAATTGGCTGATGTAAAAGTGGTGATTTTGGGACAAGATCCTTACCACGGACCGAATCAAGCCCACGGTCTGGCTTTCTCTGTACAACCGGGCATTCCTGCACCACCTTCCCTTGTTAATATGTACAAAGAATTGGAATCAGATCTTGCTGGATTTACTCGCCCCAATCACGGTTGTTTGATCAGCTGGGCAAAACAGGGGGTATTGTTGCTCAATACCGTACTGACCGTTGAGCGCGGTAATGCACATTCTCACGCTAATTTAGGATGGGAAACATTCACTGACAAAGTTATTACAGCAATCAATGAACATCGCAGCGGAGTTATTTTCTTGCTTTGGGGGGCTCATGCCCAGAAAAAAGGGCGTTTTATTGATACCCAGCGCCATCATGTATTAAAAGCACCACATCCTTCCCCTTTGTCTGCCCATCGTGGATTTTTAGGCTGTAAACATTTTTCACAGGCTAATACGCTGTTAGAAAGTCAAGGATTGTCTCCGATAGATTGGACGCCTCTATTACCTCAATAACATTATTCCAATAACTAATTTCTACTTACAAAAATGCCGCCTTATGAGTGGCGGCATTACATCACAGGATACCGTGATTTTATTTAGAAACGGCAACCATTGCAGGGCGCAGCAAACGACCATTCAAGGTATAGCCTTTCTGCATCACCAACATAACATGATTAGGTTCATGCTGATCAGATTCCATCATAGCCATCGCCTGATGCACTTCTGGATTGAAAGGTACATTGATGTCACCGACCACTTCAACGCCAAACTTACCCACTGCATCAATAAAAGATTTCAGAGTCAGTTCAATTCCTTCAACCATTGACAGCAGAGTTTCATTGGTGCGATCAACCGCTTCTAATGCACGTTCCAGATTGTCGATAACTGGCAAAAGTTCATTGGCAAATTTTTCCAATGCAAATTTGTGTGCCTTTTCTACATCCAGCTCAGTACGACGACGAATGTTTTCCACTTCAGCACGCGCACGCAATATCGCATCACGCTCGTTAACCTGAGCCTGTTTCAGTTGTTCTTCCAACTCAGCAACACGCGGGTCAACAATGCTTTCAGTCTCTGGCGCGTCTGCCTGTTCTGCATTTATTTGTTGCTCTAATACATTTTCTGTATTTTCTGAGACTTGCTCGTCAGGTACTTTTTGGTCTTTACTACTCATGAATATCTCCGCGTATTTTGTATTATCTTCGCCATTCTCGCTTATTATGGGGATCAAAACGCGGGATTCAAGGGAACACATCATATTGTGAGGGCAAAACCACATGCTGAAGGAAATAATAGCAATGAATAATGAATTCAAATGCATCGGTATTGTCGGCCGTCCACGTCACCCGGAAGCACTGGCCACCCATGAAATGCTGTATCACTGGCTGGTATCTAAAGGCTATTGCGTTATTGTGGATAGACAGGTCGCAAAGGACATTGGTTTAAAAGATGCTCAGGTTGGCGGGTTGACAGAAATCGGTAAAATTGCCGATCTTGTGATTGTTGTCGGTGGTGATGGCAATATGCTTGGTGCAGCCAGAGTATTATCACGTTATGATATCAAAGTCATTGGCATTAACCGAGGTAATTTAGGCTTTCTGACAGATTTAGATCCAGATAATGCTTTACAACAGCTATCTGAAGTTCTGGATGGCGAATATCGAGATGAAAAACGTTTTCTGCTTGAAGCACAAGTTACAAAAACAGAGCATAAATCCCGATGTAGCACTGCATTAAATGAAGTCGTACTACATCCAGGAAAAGTTGCCCATATGATTGAATTTGAAGTATATATTGATGATCGCTTTGTTTTTTCCCAACGTTCAGATGGTTTGATCATAGCAACACCTACTGGCTCCACTGCCTATTCACTGTCTGCTGGCGGGCCGATATTAACCCCGAACTTGAATGCTATCGTGCTGGTACCGATGTTTCCGCATACTCTCTCAGCTCGTCCTCTTGTTATCAGCAGCGAAAGCAGTATTCGCCTGAAGTTCGCCCAAAATAACAGCGACTACGAAGTCAGTTGTGACAGCCAGATAGTCCTGCCAATCCAAGATGGTGAAGAGGTGATCATCAAACGCAGTGACTATAATCTGCATTTAATTCATCCAAAAGATTACAACTACTTCAATACACTGAGCACAAAATTGGGTTGGTCGAAAAAAATGTTTTAAAAACGAAGTCTCTCTACTTTACTGTATAAAAAACCAGTTTATACTGTATGGAAGCACAGACATGTTTCTATGTACAGGAGCGTGTTCTTATATACAGCAAAAAGAAGGAGGAGCACGATGCTGACTCAATTAACCATCAGTAATTTTGCTATCGTTCGTGAACTTGAAATCGATTTCCGCTCAGGAATGACAGCAATTACAGGTGAAACCGGAGCCGGTAAATCCATAGCGATTGATGCATTAGGTTTATGTCTTGGCAATCGTGGCGAAGCCAATATGGTTCGTCCAGGTGCTCCACGCACCGATCTTTGTGCTCGTTTTTCACTGACTGATGCTCCTTCTGCCCGAAAATGGCTTTTAGACCACCAGCTTGATGGAAGCTTCGATGATGATAATGAGTGCCTGCTGCGTCGTACAATCACCGCTGATGGGCGCTCCCGCGGTTTTATCAATGGTACTGCCGTGCCTCTTTCTCAATTACGTGAATTGGGTTCACATCTGATCCAAATCCACGGCCAACATGCCCATCAATTGTTATTAGAAAATCGTCACCAAAGGCGCTTACTCGATATTTATACGAGCGATTTTGAACTTCAGCATGAAATGGAACTGGCTTACCAACAATGGCGCCAAAGCTGTCAGGCTTTCTCCCAATTTCAACAACAAGCGCTTGAGCGTCGATCACGTCAGCAATTACTGGAATATCACCTGAAAGAACTGAACGAACTATCACCACAATCAGGTGATTATCAAGAGCAGGACAGCGAATACAAGAGGCTGGCAAACTGTGGGCAATTTTTGTCCGTCAGCCAAAATATTCTCCAGCTTTTAAGCGATAATGATGAGCAGAATATTACCAGTCTTCTCAGCTATGCTCGAAGTGAACTAACAGAGCTTGCCAGCATGGATCATAAGCTCAGTGGCCTGCTTAACATGCTGGAAGAAGCTGCAATTCAAATCAACGAAGTTAGTGACGAGTTACGTCATTACAGCGACCAACTGGAGCTAGACCCTAATCGTTTATTCGAACTGGAACAGAAAATCTCCCAGCAAATCAACATGGCTCGTAAACATCATGTTGCACCAGAAGAGTTGCCTGCATTGCATCAACAGTTATTGGAAGAACAGCATCAGTTATCCCAGCAGGAAGATGATTGTGCCCACCTGAGTGAACTTGTCAGCCTCCACTACCAGCAAGCCCTGACAGTGGCGGAAAAATTACACCATGTTCGCCAGAAATATGCCGTAGAATTGAGCCAGTTGATAACAAACAGCATGCACCAGCTTTCTATGCCTCATGGTCGCTTCACCATTGATATTACTTTTGAACCGGAACATTTAAATATCGATGGAGCCAGCAAAGTCGAATTCAATGTAACAACTAACCCCGGCCAACCTCATCAACCGCTGGCAAAAGTGGCATCAGGTGGTGAGCTTTCCCGTATTGCGCTGGCAATTCAAGTTATTACAGCGAAAAAAATGGAAACACCTGCGCTCATTTTCGATGAAGTTGATGTAGGCATCAGCGGCCCAACAGCTGCGATCGTTGGGCACCTACTGCGTGAATTAGGGGAATCGACCCAAGTTATGTGCGTCACCCACTTACCTCAAGTCGCAGGATGTGGACATCAGCACTTTTATGTCAGCAAGCAAACAGATGGTGAAGAAACAGAAACCCAAATGCAATTATTGGATAAAAAAGCACGACTCCAAGAACTGGCGCGGCTTTTGGCGGGAAGTGAGGTTACAAAAAACACTCTGGCCAACGCAAAAGAGCTGCTAGCGGCATAAATTAATACAACTTTCTTGTATAATTGCAGTCATAGGTAAATGCGTAGAGGTTTTCAATCTCTTCAATGTTTATTATTATCGACGGCCTAACTCCTAAAGGAATGTAATTACTATGCGCTGTAAATTATTGACTGCCGCTACTGTATCACTTGTTATGCTGACTGCGGGTTGCTCCATGCTTGAGCGAGTTGTTTATCGTCCTGATATTAATCAAGGGAACTACCTTACGCCGGCTGCGGTATCAAAAATCCAGAAAGGAATGACTCAGCAGCAAGTCTCTTACACTTTGGGAACACCAATGCTGACCGATCCATTTGGGAGTCAAACTTGGTATTACATATTCCGCCAACAGCTAGGTCATGGAAAAGTAACTCAGGAAACCCTGACACTTATCTTTGATAGCAAAGGTGTGCTAACTGATATCAAGAATGAAAAGTCACTGCCAAAGAATCAGTAAAGTGTGTATTTTATTTATTCGCCAGTAAATAAACTGGCGAATAAATGGATCCTATTGCGCATTATTTTTAGCGCGCTCTGCCCGCTTACGCCGCATTTCTTTTGGATCAGCAATCAGAGGGCGATAAATCTCTACACGATCCCCTTCTTCCAGCGTATCAGTCAATTTGGCAGGACGGCTATAGATACCAACTTTGTTCTTGGTCAAATCGATATCATTACGTAGTGTCAAAAAGCCAGACTCGATAATAGCCTGTTCAATAGTTGCTCCTTGCGGTACTTTCACATTGCGCAAATATTGCCGTTTAGGCAGAGCATAAACGACTTCGATATTGATCTCAGACACTGTAAACCTCACGAGCACGTTGGCTAAATGCCTGAACCATATTACCAGCCAACTCTTTGAAAACCTTGCCAAAGGCTAGCTCAATTAACTTATTAGTAAATTCAAAATCAAGATGCAACTCAACCTTGCAAGCATCTTCACTTAGCGGAGTAAAATGCCACCCTCCCATCAACTTACGGAAAGGCCCATCAACCAGCTGCATTTTTATGCTTTCATTATCAAATAACGTATTGCGCGTTACGAACGTCTTACTAATCCCTGCCTTAGAGACCTCAACGGAAGCCATCATTTCATTATTACTACTGCTTATTACACGGCTACCCACACATCCCGGTAAAAAATCCGGATAAGACGTCACATCGTTGACCAATTTATACATTTGTTCCACGCTGTAAGGCACTAGCGCAGAGCGACTAATCTGTGGCATATCATTTCCTGTCAAACTTAACAGTGCTGAATAATATCACTTAAATGTGGTTAAATAAAAACCCGACGACATTTAGATCAATAAATGTGCACTTATTGCTAAATATCATGCAGAAGAGATTTCTTTCACTAACGCATACAGTATAATACAACTCATTATGACAAAGAAAAAAGCACACAAACCCGGTTCGGCAACAATTGCCATGAATAAGCGAGCCCGCCATGAATACTTCATTGAAGAAGAATTTGAAGCAGGCTTATCCCTACAAGGTTGGGAAGTCAAATCACTGCGCGCTGGCAAGGCTAACATCAGTGAGAGTTATGTTTTGCTCAAAAATGGTGATGCTTATCTTTTTGGTGCCACAATTACGCCATTGAACGTTGCTTCTTCCCACGTAGTTTGTGATCCGACACGATTACGCAAACTACTACTTAACAAACGAGAGCTTGATTCACTGTATGGTCGAGTCAATCGAGAAGGTTATACCATCGTCGCACTTTCCATGTATTGGAAAAATGCTTGGTGCAAAGTCAAAATTGGCGTTGCAAAAGGTAAAAAAGCACACGATAAACGTTCAGATATTAAAGAGCGCGAGTGGAAATTAGACAAAGCACGAATTATGAAGAATTCTGGGCGTTAATCACTAGCATTATCCCCCAATATTCTGATACACTTGCGTTTAACACACTTGGGGCTGATTCTGGATTCGACGGGATTCGCGAAACCCAAGGTGCATGCCGAGGGGCGGTTGGCCTCGTAAAAAGCCGCAAAACAATAGTCGCAAACGACGAAAACTACGCACTGGCAGCTTAATAACCTGCGCAGAGCCCTTTCTCCCTAGCCTCTGCTCTTAGGACGGGGATCAAGAGAGGTCAAACCCAAAAGAGATCGCGTGGATGCCTTGCCTGGGGTTGAAGCGTTAAATCCAATCAGGCTAGTTTGTTAGTGGCGTGTCTGTCCGCAGCTGGCAAGCGAATGTAAAGACCAGACTAAGCATGTAGTACCGAGGATGTAGGAATTTCGGACGCGGGTTCAACTCCCGCCAGCTCCACCAATTTTGTATTCGGAAATCATCGGAATACACCGAAAACCCAAGAAAAAGCCCTAACTCATTATGAGTTAGGGCTTTTTTACTGCCCGTTAGTATTCGTTTAGTATCGTTATAACTCGATAGTTTTGGTAGTATGTTTGGTAGTAAGTCGGCTACACTACATATTAGGTAAAATCTATGCCGCCCCGTATAACCGAAAGGGGCATATTTCCTAGGGTTATAAACAGTGCGGAGTTTACCGTTCTTGTCTATCTCTTCTGTTACACCAACAAGTACCCCCTTTTTGTGTAGAGCGGCAAGTGTCATATCAAAATTACAGCCATCCAAAGCACGTTCTTTCAACGCTTCGGGTGTAACCCAATAAATGCGTGATGGAGGGGGATCATTATCAGGTATCGACTCGTTGTTAAAATCAGCTAAATCAACAGATTCCCCGGCAGCTAAAGTAATGTAACCATCAAATATAGTTATATGCCCACCGCTATCAGAGGAAGAGCGGAAGCGATGTTCACCGTAAGTACTGAGATACACACTCAGCCGCTCAATACCGTTTACCGCTTCCAGATCACCAGTCGTGCCCCTACTATCTACATAGGCTTTGAAGCACTCACCAACACAGCGTAGACCCTCCCCGGTATTCCAGCCTGTAATGCTCCATTCAGTCGCCAATTCACCCGCAGCAGCACAGAGTGCAAAGCGCTCTAATACCCGGTCTAACTGTGAGCCTGCATCCTCTGGTCTATAAGTTTTCTTGAACTGAGTGATTAACTCTCGCAAGCGATCAATCAGCTCCGAACGGGAAGAAGCAGTAAGCTTTTCAAGCCATGCAATACCCGCACATCCATAGTATTTCGTTGTTAAGGCATTCAGAGAATCGGCAAACTCTTTAGCTGTGCCTAATCCGTGGAGGGTATCAAAAACGCCATTCTCATCGCTTACTATCGCCGGAATATCCATAAAGCGAGCTTGCTAAGCAACCTGACCCACCAGCTTAGGATTAACGCTTTTCAGTTCATCCAGGATTAATGGTAAGTCATTATGCGCTGTGGCCAATACCTCGATCCCGACTAAGGTAGTGTTGCAACTATGGGAATATCCGCCTGTTGTTGCACCACTCCCCCATACAGAGGCCGCGACATGCTGAGCCGTACTTTTACCTTTGGTTGAAGCCCCTTTCAGGCTGAATACACCACCATCAACCCCCAATACATTGAGTAAAGGAGCAGCAAAAGCAACACAGAGAGAAAATACTAACCGGGTATTACCGGCACATTTTGCGCTGATAAGTTTCTGCCAGTCTTCAAGGGATGCTGATTGCGCTAACTGGCTGCGTTCGCTCTTTTTACGCCCGGATAATTGGTACATCACTTTGCTGGTGGAGCTGCCTATTGTGCTTTCAGGCAATACAAACAGGCGATCATTAAACCAGCCCGTGGAGATGGCTAAGGTTATGCGCTCTTTTGCCGTTGTGATATTCAGATACCCCAATAAATCACGGCTCATACCTGTACCAATATATAACCCTAATCTCGCTAAGCTCTGAGGAATATCACTACCGGGCTTATGTAATTGCTCATCGGGTACAATGAATTGCTTCGTTTCCCTATCCTTGTCTTTAAATGAAATCAGCTTTCCCCAGTTATCGCTGTATACATCGCGGGTTAATCCCAGTACTGAGAACGGCGCGGATATCTTCCGTGCCTCAATGGTTTTTGCCTTACCTTTCCCCTCTTCAATATTCTTCATTAGACCGTCCTCGGTCATATAAAAACCGAGCTTTTCTAATGCTAAATAAGGTCGAAGAATTTGAGGGTTTTCCCACCCCAGCGAGGCAGCTTGCGAAAATATCCATTTATAGCTGGTGAGATCAGCACGGGAAGTATCCCAAGTTGCTTCAAAATGTTTAGCATCAAATGCCGCTCCACCAGCTTCTGACCATTCCAACGCCAATTGGTACGCATTGTCTTCATAGGGTGTGTTTTTCAAACTACCAAGAGCAGCAATTACCCTTTGCCAATTTTGTCTGCCTCCCTCTGATATTGCCAGCATCGCGGGAGAAAATAGCGCAGCATGTAAATCAGCTAATGTATGCTCGTCCACCTCAAACCAGCGTTCTAAATCAGTGTCACTATCATAATGCTGTACAGGCCGAGGAGTTGTCTTCGACACAAGCGTAGCCATTGCAAGATAGTTCTCTACGTCTGCCAATTCGCCGTCTAAACGGTGAATAATCGCATCAGTCACATCCTCCCCGCTTTTCGTTTTCCGGCGTACAGCATTCACTATTGGCAAATAACATTGTTGCTCGGCACGATAAACAGACTCATCCCACCCAATGACAGGAGTCCATTCGCTGATCAAATTCTCTTCTGCGATTTGCTGTATCGCCGTTTCTATTTCATGGGCTATCATCTGGCATACATGAATACCCACAGTGCGATCTACCTCAGAATCCAAGATAATAACAAAACGACAACGCGGAGCATCTGCGGTATAATTAAAAGTCGTATAGAGTACACCTTTAAACGTCTTTTTTAAGTAACTGACTAACGCATCAAACGTCTTGGGGCTGTCAAAACTATCGCAGTCAAACGATGCAAAGCGGCGTTTAGCCGCTAACGCTGAAAGCTTCCAGTTTTTGATACCCTGAAACTTCTCAGGGTATTTTTCTTTTGGGTCTTGGCTTTTTGGGTGTTCCCCCGATTCCATTGCCGCACAAAAATATTGTTTCTTCTTGGCAGTCGCCGTATCAGTTATTAAGTGCTCAATGAACTGATCTGCGTTTTCGGCGCATCGTTGCTCAGGGGTAATATCGTATACATCCCGTCCACGGGAATAGTAAATTTTATCTGCCATTATTACTGTTTCCTTTTTTTCTATTCTCCCTGCGTTCTAAGGCAGCAGCACGACGACATACAGCGCGGTTAACATAATTCTCAGCAACAAATACCAACTCATTGTAATTTCGCGGATTAGCTAAAGCGGGAATACGCGTGTTGATTTTCATTGAATAACTCCGTTGCATAATTGGGTCAAGTATTCAATCTGTTGATCTAGCAATACACACGATAGCATTCGATTAGTTCAATCGTCTTATTCTACTGGCTTTGTTCGGCATTAAAATTGACTTTATAAAACCAGAATACACATATTGAATACATAACCCATAATTGCAACGCGATCATTTTTAGAGCACGGTTGTCTATTGTTAGCCACGTGATTTATCCTCCTGTCCACGGGTATTAAGACGTGATGCTATATATTCATTAACTTCACTTGCTGCCCATTCCACACGCCTTAACCCCAATTTCACAGACTTTGGAAATTCAGGTGTTCTTTTTAAAAACTCATGAAAGCCACTATCAGATTTATAGTGCAGTGCCGCTTTTATTTCTTTTTTAGTCAGCATCGATTCACTAATACTCATTGCATTTTCTCCTGCGTTAAACGGTCATAAACGGATATAAACGCAAGCAACATAGCCACTAAGGAAATAACAAATAAGCCCTTTACATATGCAGGCTGCAATAAGAAATACACTCTGCACATGCAGGCTGTAACAACAAAACACAGAGAGCCAATATGTAATCTTCTACGTATTGGCTATTATTCCGTGGAGGGGATAAGTGTTTATTTCGCTCTAAATTTGTAATGAGCTTCTTTTAACGTTCGCGTTTATAACCGGTATGACTCAACTACCGGCCCCCTTTCTTTTTATTTTTCTTCCCTTGCTTACGCTTACATTTTTTAGACTTGGTTCCGGTATACTTTGAGCCACCACTAAACAACATAGTTTTATGACCTTTAACCAACTGGGCACGTGGAGCATTTCGAGTCATGTTCTTTGTGAGTTTTCGACTACGTGATTGAGCCTTGTTTTCTTCAAACACCGCGATTGTTGACACAACTCTTGGCTCTCGAAAATCTTCGCCAAAATCGATTTCTTTAACCATATCCATGACTCCCCCTGTATTGTCGTTCTCACAATCACTAACTGTTTCAGCTACAACGCTGGTGGATTTAGATTTATTCATCAGTGCATCACCCTCGGCTTGTTGGTCGCCATCTGAGGTAAACCCTCTTCAATAAAGTCGCGATGCAGATCGAACATGACTTCTCGACCAAAATCAGAAAGTGCCGCGCCTTGACCGGGGAAGCCCGTTAGCATTTGCCAATAGAAGCTGGCAGCGTTCTTTAACCCTTGCTCGTGCCCGAATCGCTCAATCAACGCGCCCTCAACATTATTTTCCAATGTAGAACATTCAGTAGATAAGAACAGTGGAAGTATCATCGGGGAATTTTCCAGCTTAAAAATGGCGTTGCCGTTGTGCTTTTCCCTTTGCTCAATAATCCAGACATGCGCCACCAGCCAACGAAAGAAACGAATATCACCGACAGCTTGCCCCTCTGGGTGTGTGGTTAGCCATGCCATCATTAGCTCTAAAGCTACATCACTCTGGTAGTCCCATTCGCCACCATTAAACCGGTCTAAGATAGAAGTCACGGGCAGAGAAGCCACTATCATATCTGGGCTGCTTTCCTCGGATTGGCTGTACAGCGTCACAATGTCGTTTTCGATAACCGTTCTGTAATCAAGCATATTGCACCTCATTAGCATGGGTAACACAGGGGGCAGCCTCAGCCGTCCAGTAAGCGCTTTTGGCGTTGTCGGTATGCAGTTGTAAGAGTTGTTGCGCGTATTCCAGTAAATCGGCCTCGATATCCCTCGCTTCGGGGTCTAATCGCAGGTACTCCACGGCCTTAAGGAATGCCGCTACTGGCTCTAACACATCGGCTGGCTGAGCATAGATATTTGCCAATGAACGATCAGACATGGCGCACCTCCTGTACTGGCAGGCGAGCAGCAAAGAACAAAACGAAATCACGGGAAAGTGCAGAACGGGCGTTGTGCTCGTCAGCGGCAATAGCCTCTATACGGCTGGGAATAGCGTCTAAATCTGCACGTTTGATGCTCAGAAACACGAATTTGAAATGAGTTGGGGTAGGGATAGTCGCCATAGTTGCGATCTCCGATAACAGATTTGAACTGTCACCGCGAGAGGTCTCAATCTCTATAGGGGCGGTGACGCAGACAAGGTTGAGACTACTGGCGTTATCGGGAACCAGCCAGCTCGAAAGCTGCCTTGAAAGCGCCACCATTGAATACGTATAGGCGAATACCACCTTAAATGGTAGGTGCTGTGGTGCAGTGACACAAAAAAAGACGCTTGGCGCGTCATGTGTCGCCGATAACTGTTTACTCAGGGTCTCAATCCTGACACCAGATTTTGCTGGTGCAAGGTCAATATAGCCAAAGTTGAATGACAAAGTAAAGAGACAATGATCACTATTTTCATGACTATGCGTTTTGATTCCCCAAAATGGGGGGATCAAAGATTGAAAAATCGCCATTTGTAATAGGCTAGTCGAACCATGTAATGATTTTGCGCTGTCCGAATTTGGATAGCTCAAATTATCAATGTTCGATAACTCGCTAATACCGTTCTGGCTGTTTTTAGAGCGAGTTTGTCCGGTGGCACTTAAGCCACTTTTTAAATGTTCCATGTTTATGACTCCGTTTTTATTCGGTAGGGTACAGCGGTAGAATTAATTCAGCTTGAGTCCTTGCCCGTATATCCACCAGCAAAAATAAGCCTGTAAATTGCCGGGCAATGGGTACAGATAAAATATCTGTATTAGCCATTGCGTACCGCCTCTAAACGTTCACCTAAGCGAGCGGCAATAATGCGCTGGTTAATCCAAGCATCTATTTCACTTTCGATAAACGCAGACGCACGTTCGCCGGTCTTTATTTGCTTGGGGAATTTCCCTTCGGAAATGTATTTGTATACCGTGGACTTGCCTAAACCAGTACGGCGACAAACTTCGGGTAATCGGATAAGAGAGTGTTTCATAGATAATAGTCTTCCTAGGTTGTTGTGGATCGGTACGAGAGAAAGACTACTACCTTTTATTTTGGAATATTCGAATGTTCCGGGAATATTACAAATATTCCAAATGGTAACAGAAACTATTTGATGTCTAGTTTTTCAATATCTACGTTTTCAATAAGAGGAACTATTTCGATAAGCATATCTCTAAGCTTACCGTGTAAGGCTTTTCCGCTGGGTGCTTTAATGCCTTTATCACTAAAATCTGTACTTATTCGGCTATGGGGATCGTCTAATTCTCGGCGGATATTTTCTGCTTCATCCGCACTGTACTGGATATGAAGTAATGCTTTTACTAACCTTGCCATAAAATTAAGGGATCTAGGGTTTCCGTTTATCTCTTTTTCTTTGGTTTTTATCTCTGTGTAATTTTCAAGCAAAGGGATATTGTGGATTAGAGAGTATATTTTCTCTAACTCAAAGTGAGGGATAACAGGTTCAGGTGATGGTAATGCCTCTACAGTCGAGTATTCTCTATCGTGATTATTGTTAGGTGTGGAATTCTGATTCTTGTTGGCCATCTTGTGCGCACTATCAGTATAAAGATCCGATGCTCTGTTAAGAGCATAGGTAATATATACTCGGTCTTTAATCTTTCTTCCGCGCTTCTTCACATTCACTTCGCCAGTTTTTAAATCAATACCACTCTGAACTATTGTCGCCCAATCTGCGTCATTAGTACGTACCGCAAGGTATTTATAGCTCTTTACTTCATGAAATAATAAGTCAAATACCGACTCTAATCCCCTTTTAAACCATATTGCTCGCATATCATCTAACAATAGATATCTACCTATAACCCCCTCTTTAAACCATAGTTTAATATGTTTTTCTGTCACATGGAAACTAGGATTGGTCGCATTTAGTAAGTCTACTGCAACACTAATGGGAGGGTTTTCGAATGCACATACTAGGGGCTTGGATCTTTCATCACGTCCGCCTTATAACGTAGTGCCTTAACAATAGGGATGATGAGGCAGGCGGTAAGGCGTACCGCTTTTCTCTCCGTCGAGATAGCCCCATCGAATAACATTGTGCTATAGCTGGTGGTTTTTGTCCAAATTCTGATGGTGCTGGAATGGAACAATTAAGCCTAATCAAAAGGTTATGGATAGATTGAGCCTATAACTTATTGATTGTTATTAACTCCCTCAATTTGAGGAAGTTGAACGGGGAGAGTATTTAACTCATTGAATTGGCTTAATTCCGTGTGCTGTACGGAATCTCTTTGCTGGTGGATTTTCGGGCATTTAAGAACCAAGGCAATAATATTGACTTGGTTCAGAACGGTATACAGAAACGCTAACCCTTTGATACTCTCGGAAACCTGTATTGCAGGAAGCCGGGCGATATGGGAATTTCCATAACGGTTCAAACTCTGCGTTTCAGGGTGTTTGAACTTTATCAATCGGTTATGAGGTCGGGTAAAAGTTTTCCGCGACCCTGTGAGCTAAGCCCTAAAAAGGGCTTTGCATTGCCCGTCATACCTGAGCTTTGCCCCTGCGGGTTGGTAGTGTTTGGCGAAACTTATTATTACAACAGCCAATACGATCAGACTACTGAGTTTCATTATTGTTGTATTAATTGGGTAAAAAACAATAATGAGAATCGCTTACATGGAATGTTATTGAAATAGAGTCGAAAACATAAATTTTCTTATTTTTAACATATTACACAATTAAAAAAGAGAGGATTTCATGCAAATAACAAACCGTTCAAATAGAAATATTTCTATGAGTGTTAATAAATGGGGAAAAAGAGGGGATACAGACTGGAATAGTCTAAGCCCGGGTGAGACTGAATATTGGGATCGTAGCGATGAACGTGGCTTTATAATGGGTATTATTAAGAATGGGGAAAGAAATTCTTATTTTATATTTGCCAACAGTAGTGTCTTCATCTATGAGGATTACATTGAAGACTTTGGTAGAAAAATAAAACCAGCAACAGACCGCTACCTCTCATAAAACGTAATCAAAGATGCCCACGTATTCTTCCGTACTCTAAGTGGGCATCACGCCTTACCATACTGAATATATTAACCCTACCGCCAAATATGGCGGTAGCCGTTCGCATAGATATACGGGCAAGGGATAGGCTTTTTACTGTTGGGCGTTTAATGCTGAACTGGACGAATTCGCCCTGTTACCGTGGAAGCCATAGATTAGGTCTATTTCCAATGGTTCGTCTAACGCCTCCAGACACCCTAAGATAAAACTCTCAGCCACCAGCATTCGCTTTCTGACTTCGCTTTCACCGAGCTTGAACTTACGGCCTATGGCTCTTTTCGACATGCCGCTAACGTAGTGGTGCTCGATAAAATCACACTCCTGAGCCATACCGACATTGCGCAGCTTGGCGACACAGCTATCTATGATCATGCCGTCCTCGTCACTGCACGACAGCTTATTGTTACCGGAATAAGTCACCGCGTTTTCAAATCCAGCGGATACTGACTTCCAACCAATGTTAACTCTGCCCTGCACTACCCACCCGCCCCAATGCAATAGTATTTTCTGCATATCTCTGTGCATGATCTTTTATCCACTTTGGTTGTACTATATAACTAGTACATATTAACACCGGTTGGGGGTATAAGAAATAGATGTTCCAACTTTTGGACCATACTGATTAGAAAGGGTTTTTCAATTCTAGCGATTCGCGAGAATTAAGCCTTATCAATAGGTTGCCGGGGAAGTTCTAATCGGGTTGGCTAACGGGCAAGGGATAATGATCGCGTTTTTGCTTCATGAGTAGAAACAGAGTGTTATCTGTAATTATGGTGATTGGCTTTTCAATCATCACTTTAACCTACTGATTTATTTTAATTATACCGATTCGGTAGAATTGAAAAGCCCCTTGTTTTTAACTGCCGGGATATCGATAGTCTCCCCGGCATAAGAGACTTATCTAGTTGATATTGTTCGTAACGCAAGTTTGCTTTATGGATAACTGTTTGATTTTAATCATGAGGCGGGTTTTGAATCATCTCAAGAAGATACGAAATATAGCCTCTTGGTATCGCCTAAGCCTTCTCCGCTCGTCTCATTACCGTCTTTGCAAACAAAAACCAGCGCACCATTAAAGCCCAAGCTCTGGTATGATTCCAGAATATCTACGCCAGAAACTAGCGGAGTTCCTAATACCATCGGCTCGCTATTCGGGTGCATAATATCTAATACCCAACCAGCAATGCCCCTATACTGTATACCATTCTATACGCTATGCCGCCTAGCTGAATATCAAACACTTGGTTTCCCGCGAGCAAAGGTATCTCTACGACGTTCATTTCAGCCTCCTGTGATCTGCTTTCCAATCCTAGACAATGCGCCACCTAAAAAATCATCTAATGCCTCATATCCCGCGTTTAACAAAGACTGATTTTTATCGATTGTTATTGGCGTTACCGTTCCTCGGTCAAGTGTTGGCTGAGCCTCTAACGGTGCAGTTCTTGCTACCCGTGGAACTTTTATACCCTCAACTATTGCAGTATCGACGATAATCACTTCACGCAAGGTCAAAGTGACCATCAGGACATTTTCAGAGGTTTTATCCGTTACTACTTCAATTGCCCGGATCAGCATGTTTCTATACCGGCGCTTTCCTGTGAGAACGTCAAACGGCTCTTTAGAGGCTTTTAGTTTAAGCAGTTGTTCATAAATTTCTTTGGGGCTTTTACCCAATATTTCTTCGGTATTAAAATCAAATATCTTAGTAGGCGTATCAAAGCCGTCAATTAACGAACCCCCACCAGCAAAACCTAGCTCCATTGTGACCTCTGACGGCTTATCATAGGCATGGTCACTGATAGCTGCACCGTATTGCACCGGATGCTCAGTAATCTCTGCCGAATCTTGGTGCTTTTCCGATATCACGACACTCGGTATTATCATTCCGATTCTTCGCGTATTCTGAAAAAATAACGTTGATAAAATATCCACGGTTAACCTTTAGGTTCATAAAAGTTTCTGTAGATAAAATATACCAGATTACCCAGAATAAGCGCGCAGAGTTTAGGCTAATGGAAATTAGCTCAAACCATTTAGCACCAAGCATTACAGTGGTAGTAGTTACTAACAAACACCTTTAACTACAGATAACTACAAACCAAAAAAACATCAGTCAGAATCTGGTATTAAATCGTATGGAATGGTTTATCGGGGTAACTTGGTTCGTAACATTTCACCCTCAAAGCAGAGCTTGATAAACTATTCCCTTACCCTTCTATAAACTAAATAATATCGATTGCAAACTATGCAAAACGGACTTGTTAAATTAGCGATGGATACCCGAAGAGTATTCGAGAAAGAGCACCAAAAAATAAATGATATGGGTATTCCTTTCTTTTATAGCTTCCCAATTAATTCTTGTCAGGGAGCTTCTGTATTCTTCGGTATGGTTGCACAGCAATTTTTCCGCAATGCCGATATTAAAATTGTTCTTGGTGGCGATCGAAAAAATGACGATTTCCATTACTGGTTAGAAATTGACAAAAAAGTCTATGACCTGACTGTAGACCAATTTATATCTTGGATGGACGAACAATATAATTGCCCTGATAAACCTATCTACGCAGAAAAGAAACATCCGCTGGCAAAATACTTTTTCTACAAACAGCGTTTTTCTCCGGTAGACGCCTTTGCTATTTTTTGTACTCGACACGCAAAAAATACCAGAGCTACGATTACTGCATATGACTTTATGCGAGCAGAACTTAGAAATCTGGGCTGGGGAGCTGATACCTAAGGCGGAATTCTGCCTTAACTCTGTGGTTAGGTTTAATTGCTCCGAAACAGGGGAATTAGCAACGTGACCGTAGCTCAATATCGAGTTACGGTTAACTACATGATTATGCTAATGATTCAAAAGTTGGATCATCTCTGAGCGCAAAGCGCTTTGCCAAACGGTTCAATGAAACTATGAGCAAGCAAGAGTGCTGGCCAACATTATTCAAAATTTTTCACATAACACTACAGCAAACTACAGAAAAATATTAACCGTTCCTAAACTACATCAAACTACTGGACTTGAAAGCCAAGAGACTACGCCCGGCGAAAAATCCATAATAGATGGAGTAGCCAGACAGAAAAGCGGCCGCGATGTAGAAATTTTTATCCCACAGGCCTAAGCAAGAATTCCTGTTTAACTCTACCGCTAAATCTGGTATAGCCGTATAAACGCAAAAAATGTTGCTCATTTTCCGGGGAGGGGTTTATTGAAACATCGGGACATCTATATTAGGTGTTGTCCCGCTCTTGTCCCTCATTTGTACTGAGTATAGATTTTATAAAATACATATAACTATATAATATATATAATATTTTTATATTTATATAAATAAGTAAGGGACACAGGGACAGCGGGACACATAAAAATACTGTTTATAAATATGAATATACACAGCTAATCCCCCCCGGTCAAAAAGCAATCGTAAATGTTTTTGGTAGTAAGCTTGGTAGTAACTAACCAATAAAAAATTAATAAAAATATTATTTATCAATTAACTATATAACCAATTCAAATTCCGCAAGAAAATTTGGTAGGACAGTGTAGGGATAACAACTTGAAAAACAGTAGGTTAGAAAAGTTGGTTACTGTCATGACAGTAAAAGGACTTCAAAGTGCACGTGAAATGCACGTGGAGTTAAATTTAAGACACCTCAGACTTCCCCTCTGAGGTGTTTTTATTTGCAACGAATGTATTTCTATTTGTAAAAAAGTGTAACAAAAATACATTCCACTTTTGCTCTTTTTAGATCTGATTTTTCCCTCAGTTCACTCTTCTCAAAAACCCATATTGAAGAACGGTCATCATTATTTTATTCAGAAAATTCACTGCAAAAATTCCCCGCTAAACCAGTGCATTTCTGTACACATAAACAGCACTTTTAAGTATTCAGATTTTTTGATGATATTTGACGATCAGATGAGCTTTTGCCAAAGAAGAATCAAGTGAGTATGAGAAGTCAGTATCCTTATAAAGCAGTAATCTGTCCTTTAACATATGGGATACCTAGAGTTAGTTTCACGCCTCCGTTTGAAACGGAAGTGTGCTGAATTAAAAGTGAGAAATCCCACCTTTAGCTAACTTGTTGATTTTGCTTATTTCCGGCAGAGGAGTGGAAATTAATGAAATCAATGGGTTAGAGGAAAGCCACGTAGTGCACAGCCTTGTATTGGTGTGGAGGCAGGTGCTGATCCCCTGCATTACGCCGTCCAGTTCCCCATCCCGTGATTATTGGTCAGTCTTTCAGAGGACAATTAAGACGCAGTTATCTAAGCTGCCAATCAGCCTTAGCATTCTCCATATTACAATAATCACTATTTAATGATTATTAGAGTATAGAGAAATAAAAAACCAGCGCTATTAATATGCTGGTTTAATAATAAAACATTTAGGTAAATTCATTAGACTCTATGTATTAAAATTAATGGACTATTGCTTTTACGCTAGTTCCTTCGAGTTTAATTTTCACAATTTTACCTTGAACAAAAGCATCATGAGCAATTTTATTATGTCTCGCGTTTGTTTGATGAACAGCAATGCACCCTTCATCACCTGACTCTAGACTCACAAACCAATAAACATCTTGCTCCAAACTGTCCAAAGAAACAGTGTAAGCCAGTTTTCCGATATAATTACCGGAAGTCATAAACTTTGTGCACTTAAAATTACTTGGGTTAACTATACCGATATTATCAGCACTTTTTGTCTCCGCAGCCAGACTTGTTCCTGCGACCAGAGACAAAAATAATCCTGCAAGAATACTCACTTTTTTATTTATCATAGCTTTTCACCTTATTGATATGAATTAACCTTGTCAGACATCACTTAAATATTATCCGCACAATATCTAAACACCTATGTTAAAATAAGGATAACACTGATAATTTAACTCAGATAAAAAGGAAGTTTTAAAGCCTATTAATAATCAAATGAATAATAATTATAATTATAATTATAATGATAATAAAGTTAATTTTATCTCAAAAACAAAAAAAACCTCACTAGGCAAGATCTGATAATTTAATAAGCTCTGTGACATTGCTATCACTCTTATCACAATAGCTCCTAAATTGGTCAAGTATTCAATCTATTGATCTAACAATACACACGATAGCATTCGATTAGTTCAATCGTCTTATTCTACTGGCTTTGTTCGGCATTAAAATTGACTTTATAAAACCAGAATACATACATTGAATACATAACCAAAACGTTAAATGGCTGGTATTGGGCATATAAGAAATCAGGAGAGGCAAGTTGGATCCCATTGGAATATGTTAAGGTTTAAAAATGCTATAAATAATGTTTCTTTATCTAAGATGTAATATTCAACACGTAATATATGAATCCGCGTGTAATTAATTTTCCTATTTAATTTTGCCCTGCTCCTGCTTTAATCTCCGCCATAGCGTCGTGCGGCTAATTCCCAAATGTTCCGCTGCTGCACGCCGATTACCTGAAAATCGCGCCAAGATATCATGTACTGTAATATCAGGCGCTGAAAGCGTGTTTTCAATAAGAGAAGATGCTTCAAATTGGGCTGCTTTCACATTATTATTAATAACTTTGCCATTAATAATATTGCTATTCATAACTTTATTATCAATTTGACGCTCAGGTGAAAGTGATAATATTAACGCAGGAGTTAAAGCCTGTTCAGGATGAGCACTCAAATAAAGCGCTATTCGTTCCATCAAGTTACGCAATTCACGTACATTTCCCGGCCAATGATAGGATTGCAATACTTCATGACATTCAGCAAGCTCTTGTATCCTTGATGTAGCAACAGGTAAATTAAGTGCGGCAAAAGCCCGTTGTAAGTATTCTATTGCCAACAAGCCAATATCATTTCCTCTTTCCCTCAATGCTGGTACGTTAATTCGCAATACACTCAAACGGTAGAACAAATCGGCTCGAAAACGCTCTTCCCTGACCCAAGTATCCAAATCACAATGTGTGGCACAGATAATCCGTACATCAACAGCAATCGGGCGATACCCGCCAACCCTGACAACGAATTTTTCTTCCAATACCCTTAATAACCGCGTTTGCAAAGGTAATGGCATTTCACCAATTTCATCAAGAAATAACGTTCCCCTGTGCGCAATTTCAAATAAACCTGCACGCCCGCCACGTCGTGAACCCGTGAAAGCCCCTTCCTCATAACCAAACAGTTCAGCCTCCAGTAAAGATTCAGTAATCGCCCCACAGTTGACAGCAACAAACGGCTTGCCCGCTAACTGTCCATAACGCAATGTATATTCATGATGAATAGCCTGTGCCACCAGCTCTTTTCCCGTACCGCTTTCTCCCTGAATCAGAACCGTGGCTGTCGAGCGGGAATACAGCATAATCGTATTACGCACTTGCTCTACCGCAACAGAGTTTCCTCTAATATCGCTGATCGTATGACGTGTGCGGAGCTTATCTTCTGTAGGATAAGGGGAAATCACCGCCTGATTGAGTTTGGTCATCCGGGCCATCTCCAACGCATCCTGAAATGCCTGCCGAATAGAGTCCGCTGAATAGACAAACACCCCCACCAGCTCAGCTTCATAAGTAAGATCGGTAATTAGCCCTGCTCCCACAATGACTTTAATGCCCATCGCCTTCAAGGCATTGACTTGCGCTCTGGCATCTTCCTCTGTCACATAACTGCGTTGTTCAATGCGCAAATTAAAACGATGCTGAAACTCCTCCAATACAGGTAAGGTATTCTGGTAAGTAATGACACCAATTCGCGAACTGATTTGTCGGGCACGCGCCAATGCCTGCATAAAATCAAACCCGCTGGCTTTGGCAATAATCACCGGCACGGATAAGCGGCTTTTTAAATAGGCGCCATTAGATCCTGCGCAAATCACGGCATCACAATGCTCGGTTTCCAGCCGTTTGCGAATATGTTGAACCGCACGCTCAAAGCCCAACTGAATCGGAGTAATATCAACTTGGTGATCGAATTCCGGTGTAATGTCACGAAAAAGATCAAAAAGTCTGGAAACAGAAACTGTCCAGATAACCGGTCTATTGTTATCACGTTCCCCTGTGTGTACTGATGTCATGTTTCCTCCCATATTTTTTGTAATGAGATCACCCTGCTGTTTCACTTCCGAAATCTGAAACAAAAATGAAACATAATTTATTCAAAATGAAACAAGTATACATTATAGCCAATAGCTAAACAGCAACTACCCATTAACTAAAATCAATCTATCCATGTAAATTTAAATAATAAAAACAATAAGTTTTTTATATCCGCTCCTGTTTACGCTTCACTTCTTTTATCATTGGCACAAACCTTGCTTAAATTATAGCCGCATACAAATTCGTTCCATTTTAGTAACACTGAGGTTATATATGGCATTTTCTTCTGCAGGATTGGCTTTTCGTCAAGCAATAGAAGCCGAATCTCCGTTACAAGTCGTCGGAACCATTAATGCAAACCATGCATTGCTGGCAAAACGGGCAGGCTACAAGGCAATTTACCTTTCAGGTGGCGGGGTTTCTGCCGGTTCACTGGGATTACCTGATTTGGGAATTTCTACACTGGAAGATGTGTTGATTGATATCCGCCGCATCACTGATGTCTGTGATTTACCTCTGCTTGTTGATGCCGATATCGGATTCGGTTCCTCAACATTCAATGTTGCCCGCACCATTCGTTCTATTATTAAAGCAGGTGCGGCGGGTGTTCATATTGAAGATCAGGTCGGTGCTAAACGTTGTGGTCATCGTCCGAATAAAGAAATCGTATCCAAACAGGAAATGGTAGACCGCATCAAAGCTGCCGTTGATGCCCGCACCGATGAACATTTTGTCATTATGGCCCGTACGGATGCACTGGCGGTGGAAGGGCTAGATGCAGCACTGGACAGAGCCGCAGCTTATATTGAAGCTGGCGCCGATATGCTATTTCCTGAAGCGATTACTGAGCTGCATATGTATAAGGAATTCGCGTCCAAAACGTCGGTTCCTGTTTTAGCGAATATTACCGAGTTCGGTGCGACACCACTCTTTACACTCGAAGAATTAAGAAGCGTGAACGTCGCCATTGCCCTTTACCCCCTATCAGCATTTCGAGCCATGAATAAAGCAGCCGAACAGGTCTATACAGCTCTGCGTCGGGATGGCACACAGAAAAATGTCATCAATATGATGCAAACCCGTAACGAACTTTATGAAAGCATCAACTACTACGATTTTGAACGAAAACTGGATGCCCTGTTTTCCCCAAAAAAATAGCAGAGGTGATACGCATGAGTAAACAGAATACAGTCACGGAATCCCCTGAAATTACGACATTCAAACCTAAAAAATCGGTTGCACTGTCCGGCATTACGGCAGGCAATACAGCACTTTGTACTGTCGGCAAAAATGGCAATGACTTACATTACCGTGGCTATGATATTCTCGATTTAGCTGCCCATTGTGAGTTTGAAGAGGTCGCTTATCTCCTTATCCACGACAAGCTACCTTCCCGCGCAGAATTAACGTCCTACAAAAATAAATTGAAATCCTTGCGTGGCCTGCCCAGCAGCGTAAAAGCCGCATTGGAAGCACTGCCTGCGATAGCGCACCCCATGGATGTGATGCGTACCGGCGTTTCTGTACTGGGCTGCACTTTGCCAGAAAAAGAGGATCATAACCTCGCAGGTGCTCGTGATATTGCTGATCGCTTACTCGCTTCTCTCAGTTCAATCCTGCTTTATTGGTATCATTACAGCCATAATGGTCGCCGTATTGAAGTTGAAACCGATGATGATTCCATTGGCGGACACTTTCTCCACCTCCTGCACGGTCAAAAACCGTGTGAATCATGGAAAAAAGCAATGCACATTTCCCTGACCCTATACGCTGAGCATGAATTTAACGCATCTACATTTACCAGCCGGGTCATTGCAGGTACGGGATCGGATACTTACTCTGCCATTATCGGGGGAATTGGTGCTCTGCGTGGGTCGAAGCACGGTGGAGCCAATGAGGCTTCATTCGAAATCCAACAACGCTATGGCACCCCAGCTCAAGCCGAAGCTGATATTATTGCCCGTCTGGAAAGAAAAGAAGTCATCATTGGTTTCGGTCATCCAGTTTATACCATTGCCGATCCTCGCCATAAAGTGATCAAAGAAATTTCCCTGCAACTTTCCCAAGAAGCAGGTACAACCCAGATGTATGACATTGCAGATCGGATTGAGTCTGTGATGTGGGATAACAAGAAAATGTTCCCGAATGTTGATTGGTTCTCTGCGGTGTCCTATCACATGATGGGCGTTCCTACTGCCATGTTCACACCGCTGTTTGTAATTGCCCGAACTTCTGGTTGGGCGGCACATATTATTGAGCAACGCATTGATAACAAAATAATCCGTCCAACGGCTAACTATACCGGCCCTGAAAACTTGGAATTTATACCGATTGAACAACGTAAATAACCCGATTTACACATAACACGATTTAAGGATTGATTATGTCTACCTCTGTTGTTAACAACCGCCCTGATTACGATCAGGTGATTGTGGATATTGTGGATTATGTCATGGACTACACTATAACCTCCCCAATTGCTTACACCACGGCTCACCATTGCCTGATAGACACCTTGGGCTGCGGGTTGGAAGCGCTGGAATATCCCGCCTGCACAAAATTATTAGGGCCAATTGTGCCGGGAACAACCGTGCCCAATGGAGCGCGCGTGCCGGGAACCCAATTCCAGCTTGATCCCATTCAGGCTGCATTCAACATTGGTGCAATGATTCGCTGGCTTGATTTCAATGACACTTGGCTGGCGGCTGAATGGGGACATCCCTCTGATAATCTGGGAGGCATACTTGCCACTGCTGACTGGCTGTCAAGAAATGCGATTGCCCGTGGGGGAAAACCGCTAATCATGTGGGATGTTCTGACAGCGATGATTAAGGCGCATGAAATTCAAGGCTGCCTGGCATTAGAAAACGCCTTTAATAAAGTCGGATTGGATCACGTTGTTCTGGTAAAAGTGGCTTCCACGGCGGTTGTTGCTCAAATGTTGGGGCTGAAACGTGAAGAAATATTGAGTGCGGTTTCATTAGCTTGGGTTGACGGTCAATCCCTGAGAACCTATCGTCATGCTCCCAACACCGGCTCTCGCAAATCTTGGGCTGCGGGGGATGCAACCTCCCGCGCGGTGCGTCTGGCATTGATAGCTCAAAAAGGTGAGATGGGATATCCCTCTGTATTGACCGCCAAGAATTGGGGATTTTATGATGTTCTGTTCAATCGCCAACCATTCAAATTCCAGCGCCCTTATGGCTCTTACGTAATGGAAAATGTGCTGTTTAAAATCTCTTTCCCGGCTGAATTCCACTCACAATCCGCTGTAGAAGCGGCAATGTTCCTGCATCAACAACTGAAAGAGCACGGCAAACGAATTGAAGATATTGCCCGAATCACTATCCGTACCCATGAAGCCTGTATCAGAATTATTGATAAACAGGGGCCATTGAATAATCCTGCTGACAGGGATCACTGCATTCAATATATGGTCGCCATCCCATTGATTTTCGGTCGCCTGACGGCTGCGGATTATGAAGATGATATCGCTGCCGATCCACGTATTGATGCTTTACGGGAAAAAATAGTCTGTATCGAAGATGCCGATTTCACCCGTGATTATCATGATCCTGAAAAACGCTCTATTGCCAATGCGCTGACTCTGGTCTTTACCGATGGCACGCAACTGGATGAAGTCAAAGTTGAGTTCCCGATTGGGCACGCTCGCCGCCGTAAAGATGGTATTCCGCTATTAGAAGAAAAATTCAGGATCAATCTGGCGCGTTGTTTCCCGCAAGACCAACAACAAAGCATTCTGGAAAAATCTCTTGACCTAATGTCATTGAAAAATATTCCCGTAAACGAATACCTCGATTTGTACGTTATATAATCTATATACCCAATCGATTTCAAGCCACCGCTAACCAAGCGTTGGCTTGAAAGATGAAAGACATCGCTATCGGCGGCTCTGATTCCAGACGTCGCCTCTCATCTGCATATGCTAGGAGAGATTATGTCATTCCAAGATTTCTATCAGCATTCGATTGATGATCCCAATGCTTTTTGGGCTGAGCAAGCCAAACGGATACACTGGCAACAGCCTTTTGAACAGACGCTGGATCATAGTAACCCACCCTTTGCCCGTTGGTTTTGTGGAGGAAAAACCAATCTTTGTTACAACGCACTGGATCGCTGGCTGGAAAGCCAACCCAACACCAAGGCACTGATTGCCATTTCAACGGAAACTAACAGTGAGCGCGTTTTCACCTATAAAGAATTACATCAAGAAGTGAATAGAGCTGCCGCTATGATGTTGTTCCTCGGCGTGAAAAAAGGCGACCGCGTTATTGTTTATATGCCAATGGTGGCTGAAGCTCTGTTTATTTTACTGGCCTGCGCCCGTATTGGCGCGATCCACTCAGTGGTATTTGGTGGTTTTGCTTCCCACAGTCTCGCCACACGATTAGATAACGCCGAACCGGTTTTAGTCGTCTCTGCGGATGCTGGCTCACGTGGGGGCAAAATCATTCCCTATAAACCTCTGCTGGATGAAGCCATTGAGCTGGCCAAACACACACCACGCCATGTTTTAATGTTAGATCGCGGGCTGGCTGATATTAATTGGATGAACGGCCGAGATGTAGATTTCGCTACATTACGGCAGAAACATCTTGATGCGGAAGTGCCCGTTACATGGCTTGAATCCAATGAAATCTCCTGCGTGCTCTATACATCAGGCACAACCGGCACACCGAAAGGTGTTCAGAGAGATGTCGGTGGTTATGCTGTGGCGCTGGCAACATCAATGGACGTTATTTTTGGTGGTAAGGCCGGTGGCATTTTCTTTTGTACATCGGATATCGGTTGGGTTGTCGGACACTCTTATATTATCTATGCTCCGTTGATTGCCGGCATGGCAACCGTCATGTATGAAGGACTTCCGATACGCCCGGACGCTGGTATTTGGTGGCAGATTGTCGAAAAATATCGTGTCACCAGAATGTTTTCAGCCCCTACAGCAATCCGCGTCCTGAAAAAATATCCTACGGATTGCATCGCCAAATATGATATCTCATCACTTGAAGCGCTCTATTTAGCAGGAGAGCCTCTTGATGAGCATACCGCCCGTTGGATTGCCGAAGCCATTAATGTGCCTGTGGTTGATAACTACTGGCAAACTGAAACAGGCTGGCCAATTATGGCGATTGCACGGAGTTTGGATGACAGGCCAAACCGTTTTGGTAGCACAGGTTTTCCTATGTATGGTTTTAACGTCAAACTGATCAACGAACTGACTGGTCAGGAATGCGACGCTAATGAGAAAGGAATGCTGACCATCAAAGGCCCTTTGCCTCCCGGTTGCATCCAGACTATTTATGGCGACGATACCCGTTTTATCAATACTTACTGGCGACACTTTGACCAGCAAGTGTACTCGACTTTCGACTGGGGGCTCCGTGACAGCGACGGTTACTATTTTATTCTGGGACGTTCAGATGATGTGATTAACGTTTCTGGTCACCGCTTAGGGACACGGGAAATCGAAGAGTGCATTGCCAGCCATGAAGATGTGGCCGAAGTTGCCGTCATTGGTATCAAAGATGAAGTAAGAGGACAGGCAGCCGTTGCTTTTGCTGTTCTCAAAGAAGGACGGGAAATCCAGTGTGCTGACCATTTTGCTGTATTGGAAAAAGCGTTGATGGAATTAGTGGATAAGAAAATCGGCAGCGTTGGCCGTCCGGCACGGGTCTATTTTGTGACACAATTACCGAAAACCCGTTCAGGAAAAATGTTGCGCCGTACTATGCAGGCCATTTGTGAAGGTCGTGAACCCAGCGATATTGCCCTGATTGAGAACCCTACCTCACTGGAGGTTATTAAAGATGCAATTTCCCATTAAAGCTTTCCTGAATCAAAAACACTTCTAAATCAGAATTTATAATTCTGACTATCCATTGTTTATATTCATCAAAAAATGCTAGTTATACTGGCAGGGAAAATCTCAAATATGGGATAACCTATTGAATACAGATATTTTTCTATGAAGTTCTCTTTCGTTTAATCAATATTTAATGTCGTTGAGTTATTATAGTAATGTACTACATTTTTCCAGCTCATTTTACCCCTTATTGCTCCGTTTCCTACACGGAGCTTTTTTTATCCTAATCAGAAAGTTAACAATCAGAAAGTTAAAAGGAATATCCAATGCCTTGAGCAAAATCCACGGACGCAGTGACCAAGAAGAGAAGAATAGTTTTTATTGGCTATCCACAACGTATACATCACCTTTCTCTCTGTAATTATAAATCATATTGTGATAAATGATGTGACTGTATAAAAAACAATAAAACATCTCATCTCATAATAAGAAAAAAGAGATAGACAATAAAATTAATCTTTTAATATTGATCCTTTCATACTAAAACAGCAACTAAGATAAAAAACTCAGCCAATAAAAAACCACAAATAATTGGTTATAATAAAATAACCAAAAAGAATATAACAATCTATCTTATTTTCTTTATTTTACCTAAAACATTACCATTCCATCTTATTATTGACAAATTTTGATATTCTCAAACAAATTATTTGTTTGAGATTTATAAAAATAAAATTTAATTTTTATCTACTATAATGTTCTAACTTTCTCATTAATGTTTATGACACTTTAGGGCTGCCAGTACGCTTTATATCCGTTTTTCAAGTTGCTGACTTGTTGACTATACTTCAACCTGAAATCGATTGGATATAAGTGATCAAAAATAAGGAAACAGTATGCTGCTAAAAAATACTTCCACACGCTTTGGACATATTTCTATTTTAATCCATTGGCTAGTAGCCCTTGCCGTTTACGGGATGTTTGCCCTTGGATTGTGGATGGTGACATTAAGTTATTATGATGCTTGGTATCATCGCGCACCGGAGCTGCATAAAAGCATCGGTATATTAATCTTCATTGTCATAGTTATTCGCCTTATATGGCGATTTATTTCTCCACCACCAAAACCATTGGCAAGCTACAGTCAATTTACACGCATCAGTTCAAAACTAGCACATTTCACACTGTATATCGTTCTATTTGGCATCTTAGCCAGCGGATATCTGATTTCTACTGCGGATGGTGATTCCATCAGTGTTTTTGGATGGTTTGATGTTCCCGCAACCTTGACTGAACAAGGAATTCAAGCTGATACAGCCGGTATTATCCATCTTTATTTTGCTTGGATTGCAATGGTGCTCTCTCTGCTGCATGGTCTCGCTGCACTAAAACACCATTTTATCGACCGTGATATCACCCTAAAAAGAATGTTTGGTTTCAATCCCGATATAAAATAATTTCTGGAGAATTACTCTTATGTTTGAAAATACTATATTTAAAAAGACCATATTTAAAAAGAAATGGCTTAAGAAGTCAATAATCAGCCTGACCGCAGGCATGTTATTGATGGGTACTGGCTCAGCAATGGCTGCCAACTATACATTTGACACGGCAGGTCAACACGCCTTTATTGAATTTCGTATCCAACATTTGGGTATGAGCTGGCTTTACGGGGGCTTCAAGAAATTTGACGGCAACTTCACGTTCGATGCACAAAATCCCGCTACAGATAAAGTCAATGTCAATATTAAAACAAATAGTGTCGATACCAACCATGCTGAGCGTGACAAGCATCTACGCAGTGCCGATTTTTTGAATACAGCAAAATATCCAGAAGCTAAATTCATTTCAACCGAAGTCAAAAAAACAAGGGAAAATTACACCATCGTTGGTGATCTAACATTAAATGGTGTCACCAAGCCCGTGGCATTGAACGCCAAATTAATGGGAGAAGGCAAAGATCCGTGGGGCGGATATCGCGCAGGCTTTGAGGCCAATGGAAAAATCAAATTGAAAGATTTTAAGATTAAAAGTGATTTAGGGCCAAAATCTCAGGAAGTCGAGTTGATCATTTCTGTTGAAGGGGTACGGGAAAAAGCCTGATTTTCCTCCTGATAACGTTTTAATATTAATTTAAGCGATTACTTTTTAATAAAAAACGCGGCAAGAAACCATACCGCGTTTTATTTTCACAACCTTCTATTTTTATAGCCTTCTATCATCTCTATCTTTTGAATGACTAATTTGTTAACCGTTCTGCAATTCCAAATCTGCCGGATAGAAATAATATTACTTAAGCAATCAATTCGTTAATGTGACGTGTTATTGATGCCAAAGCATTATGGGCATCATAATCTGCCTTAATGATTTGTGACTGCTGGTGCCATATCGGGGAAGATAATATCCTTGTCACTGCTTTGTATAATTGCTGTTCACTCGGTGTATCAGTATGCAGGCTGATACCACAACGTGACCAGATAACACGAGCGACAGCTTCCAATTTACCATCTCCCGTTCCCGCGACCACCAAAGGTACACCATGACGAATGGCAGAATTCAGCGAACCATAACCACCATTAGTAATAAAAATTGATGTGCGAGGAAGCCAGTGTTCAAAATTGAGATACTCGACCACTCTGGCATTCTCTGGAATTTCTTCTCCCAAAGCATCAATAGAACGGCCGCCTGTAATTGCCAATACCCGAACCGGCAAAGTTGCCAACGCACGTAAAGTCGGCAATATCAACTGACTAAAATCAATATTAGCCAGTGTTCCCTGGGTCACCAAGATCAACGGCAGGTTTTCATCCGGCCAACTGATTTGCGTTTCATCATCTTTCACTTTCACTGGCAATGATCCGATAAAATCCACCGTCTCAGGTAAATCATCACGTGGAAATTCAAATGATTGTGTTGCCAGTTGCAAGTAACGATCAACTCCGCTCATCAAAACATCGTTATGGTCCCCAGTCAGTGGTGCACAATCCACGGCAGCAAGCGACTGATTGAATGCTTCCCTGACCAGCTCGATTAATTGATGCGTCTCCTCATCCACTAATTGCTCACGTGTTAAATCAGCAGGCAATAATTCAGGTGGAATTCTAGGTCCCCAGAATATGGTATCCCTTGATGACCACGGCAGCGGACTAACACCAATAGCAATGACAGGAATACGTTCATCAGCCGGTTTCTGCAATAGCGGCAACGCTGAATAAAAAGTATTGTCGATAATCAGAAGATCAGCTTGTCTCTCTTCGAGTACTTGCATCAACTGCTTCGATAATACGGGAATAGGGGTAGCAAAAAACCGCCTTAACGACAGCGCCATCTGGGTATTTCCCGGCGGATATTCTGCCCGTTCAGGAAAGTATTTTTCAAGATAGCGGTAATCAACATCCACTTGCTTATCGAAGGGAACAAAAGTAGCTCCCAACGCTTCCGTTTGCTGTTGAAAAAGGGCTCCACTGAATATCGTGATATCATGTCCCTGCCCTATTAAATGTTCCGCAATAGTGAAGATTGGAAAAACATGACCAGGAGTTGCAACAGTAGCTAAAACAATACGAGACATTAATCAAACCTCCTTCAAGACAACTTCTACTCAATCAGGAACCGGAAACAGAAATAGTGCGAAAGCTGTGATTTTCACACACAGGCATACCATGGATATGAACCCGCTGAATATGGCGAGGAGAATGGGAAATAAAGGCCTCACGTCCATGTAATAAAGTGAAGTTATCGCAAATCGCGATGTCTCCAGACTGCCATTGATGAGCATAAAAATAACGCGGATCATACAACCGGTTATACAATGTTTCCTCAAGTGTCTGTTGCTCTTCCTGTGATATTCCGTCTATCTTCAAAGAGTGATGATCAGCATACTTCGTATCTTCTTTTCCCATCGGCTCATTGTAACGCATCACCCACTTTTTACCGTCGGGATGCAGACAAACCAACGGTGAAACAACTTCACCACCATAGTGTGTCACTCGGCTTGTGCGGTAAGTAATGGTGGTATTCTTCCATGTATTGCGCTCGTCATCACTGGCATCGATAATCAATTGTTCAGTGTTGACAAATGTAGTACGTCCTCCCTGAGCAGCTTCGGGAGCAGAAACACAGTGAAATATCTGAAATTCAGGGATCGTCTCTCGATACATTCCATCCCAATGCAACGGTACATTACTACTGTCCAGAACATGGTCAGATGGTTCGGGATGCTCCATGACATCCAATACAGTACCAAATGGCCACATCATGATTTCACCCCAGCGATTGGAATATTCCGTCAATTTTTCTTTATCCGTAAAGCCGGAGCGAAAGCCACGTAATACAACCAGCAGATGAGTACGAGCCAGTTCACGCAAGGCATCAATTGACAGTGTGGTAATATCCTGATCAGGATGCTTAGGCGTAATAAATACTCCGAAAGGTTTCACCAACTCTATATGACAATCAAGTTCATATGTATTCATGATTTTTTCCCTCAAAAATGCACTATGCCACTGAGTTATTCTGCTTGTGCTGCTGTCGTCTGGAATTCTGTTTGCGGGTTTTCTTCAAACAGTTTTTCTTCAGATAATGTTTCAATCAAGTAATGACTTGGAATACCCCGAATTTCGATTAGCTTTCCATTCATTTTTTTCACTTCATCACTTTTCATCAACACAAACTGACCATTAATATTGGCAGCCACACCATGCCACGGCGTCAACCAATCATCCCGGGTCGGCATCATATGAATACCAATTTTGATACTGTCGACGGGCTGTGGATGAATAGAAAGACGGATCGCCAATGGGAACTGCTCCGCCAGCAAATTACCCCACGCCCAGCTACGTTGGATAACGCCGACAGCGCGCTGACGTGCATCCTTTTGCAACGCATTTTTCGAACCTGTGTATTCTGGTAATAAACTATCTTCATAAAGGAAACGAGTAATCGCCCGATATAATCGAACTCCATCTTCGCTTTCTTTGAGTGTTTCTTTGATCTCCTCAACTGAAGATGCATAGCGACTAACCAATAATTCACGCAGTCGATCGTAATCACTGGTATATTGAGTTAGTGATTCAACATTCCCAAGATTAAAAACCGACAGATGAGTCGCGCCAAGTTCATGCAACAGTTTTTCAATTTCTAATTGATAATGGGTAATTGTTTCATCATCAACATTAATAAGATCACTAAAAACATGTCCATCAGAACAAATAACAATATTTGCTCCAGGTGGATAATAAAGCTGAATACGCTGACAAAGGGAGTTTAGGAAAATCAGTGATAATTTTTCTGCCATATCCGGCATCTTACCCAATACTTTTCTAGGGTTTGGTGATTTTGTCGGAAATGCAGGCAAAATACATTCAATAGGTTTCCCTTGTTCCACAAATGCACGAATACGTGGCAATTGAACCTCTAAAACCTTTTTCTCTTCATATTGAGGTGTATGTTCAGATTCAGGGAAACGACGTCGGTATTGCAGTAACTCATCTAGAATTTTACTAGACACTTCTTCTATGTCAAAACGTTCCATAATTCATTCCTAATTTATTACATTTACATCTAAGCTAATTAATACAATTGGCAATATATAAATATTGCTGTTTATAAAACTTCAACCAACAAGATTTTGGATATAAAAACAAAAAATTCTAAAAAATATCACAGAAAGAAATTAATAACACACAACCAAACCTAACTATAAATACATTGAGGCTTTTTTATTTCATCTTATTTTGTTACACGTGTTATATAACCATAAAAATTCTGCATATGAATATATATCATTATAATTTCATAAAAAAATTAAATTTTTTAAAAAAATATTTCAATTTTTTTGATGATGTTACAAAAGGTAAATAAAGTTCATGTTTTTTAGAAAAATTATTTTTTAAAGCTATATTATTTAGATATCTAACATTATTTATTACGAGAGAAAAAATAATGTATAACAAATTTACAAACAAACACGAAAAAGATATGACAACAAACCCATATACTCAGAATCAGCTCATTAAGTCATGCCATGTCATTATCGCAGGGGAAATCAATGGTCAACCAACTGAAAAATAACAATTTTATGATGAGGCAACCATTAGGGAGTGTTCAAGGACATGCTTCAGATATCGAAATCGAAGCCAGAGAAATATTAAAAATCCGTAATCGGATCAACCGACTGAGCAGCAAATCAATCTATCAACCATGCCCCACAGCATAGGCCATCGTTACCACTGTTAAACCAAAAACCAGAGATACCCCCAGAAAACCAATCCTCGGCTGTGGAAATGCCGCAGCGAAAACAGCATTACCACATCCACCGAATACCAACCAAAAAGTACCAAAGAACTCTGCCGATAATTTTTTAAACATTCATTGATTCCTCAATGATTTTTGCATGAATGCAAAAAAATCTAAAAACAGTTTAGTTAGTATTTTTAAATATGGGCAAGGAATCACTGATAGAAAAGAAAGGAGAAATAAACATCATCCATATGAATTAAAGTATATAGGTTAACTATAGATTTATTTATTGTTAACTTAACAATAAGCAACGAAGAAATGAATATCCATTTTTTAAAAATTAATATAAAAAACAGTGTACTAAACTCATTAATAGAACAGCCTGAGTTTAATATGAAAAACTCAGGTTGTTAATTTATCTAATCAATAACTTATTTAATTACTGCTTCCTTTACTTCATCCGATGCCTGCCAAATACGATATTTGACTGTCATCGAATTTGGTGTATATACCACAATAGGTAATTTGCTGTTATAGCGTACAGCCGCATCTTTACCTAAATTAACCTGAACAAAGCGTACCGTTTTTTCCTTGTTTGGACATGCCATTTTTGTTGAAACGAGGCCAGAGACTTTATTTAGCTCATAATAATTATATCCCCACCCTTCCAATACTTTTGTCTCCAACCTGCCACCAAACCAATGATGGTTACAATCCACTTTTATATCCTTGCCAATCATCAACTCAACCATGTAGTTGTTTTCATGCTCTTTCTGAGGAAGTTCAATCACACTGCGTATCATTCCCTCAGAAGCCGCAGGATAAGGTGCTACATCTACAGGTTTTTTATCCGCAAAAACAGAAGTCGATACCATCAACGCCGCTAAAGGAAATAGATATTTTTTCATATATCACCTCTGAATATATTTAAAAAGGAGATTGAATCATAACAACAAAAAGGCTGGGGTAAATTATGTTTTTTGGCAACACACTGATTTTTATCGGCATTAGATAATATTAAAGTTATTCACTTTGAACCAATGTTAACTTTTATTAATAATTAATCTGATGAACTGGTGTTACCAGTTCTTTTTTATGTGATATATCTCAAGTCTGATATTACAATGGGCTGCTACACTTATTAGGTGTGGCGATAAATTTCGTATAGGAGGTCTCATGTTTCTAGAATATCGTGATTTAGTATCCAACCTGAAAGAATCTCATCCCCGTTTCCAATCCCTGTTTGAAAAACATAACCGACTTGACCACGAGATAACCCAACTTGAAGGCCCAAATGGAGCGGGCTACAGTGATAAAGTTGTACGTTTAAAAAAAGAAAAACTACACATCAAAGATGAAATGCAAAGGATTTTGCAAGAAGAATTTCATAATCAAAAATAACCCCATCAAATGATTTTGACGCCTACTTTCAAGTAGGCGTTAACGAAGTTCTCGACAAGAGAACTTAATTCAATTCAATATCCACAAAAAAGCCACCATAATGGTGGCAAAAACTGGAGCAATGGTTTTTTGTTATTTATGTTTTTACATTAATTACTGCACGGTAGCCACTTTCTGGCGAGGTTGTCTCTTGGTTTTTGCCTTTGGATGTGGCGTAACATTCTGGACTTCACCTGGCTTAGAGATGAAACGTACAAAGGTTTCATGGCTAACAAACGTTGCTCCACAATTGATGTTCTGACATTGGTTATAGCGCTCCTTTGTTTGGCTTGAATGTTCAAAGCTACTACGAGTATGCGCTGACTGACCACACAGAGGACACTTAATCATATCGTTCACCTTTCTTGAAATAACACTGTCTCGTCTGGTGAACAATATACCAAAGATCTCATATTGAGATCAATATTTTATTTCGACATCATCAATCTTAATTTCGAGATCCAATGATGTCGTAAAGCCACTGTCGTTAAGATTGTGAGTTACTTTCACCAATGTCCAATGAGTTCCATCAATCTCTGGTTTAAAATCCTTTAGCTGGATGGGTGTTTCAGGGTAGATATCTGCACATCCTTTCGCCAATGTGATAGAAAACTGCGCTGCCCCCCGCTGCATTTTTTCCCAAACAGCTTTGGCGGCACGCTCTGCATTTTCCTTATTAGAATAAACGCGGGAAAGCGTCAGAACATTCTCCTGAGTGCCGGTCAAATAACTTGCAGATTCTTGCTGTGCCGTTGTTGTTTTATTTTTGTCTTTTTGATAAGCATTCTTACCTAATGATTTACTCTCGCTGCTTCTATATTCGACGATAATTTCAACTTTTCCGCTCTTTGACTCTGCCCGTTTCAATTTAACCGTCTGTTTAATGGCTATGCGAGTATCCTGCCACTGAGCAACGACGCTGGTATAGGCTTCACGATCAGACAAAGAGAAACGGTGATTATCCCCAGATTGACGAATAATCAGCACAGGCGGAATATCCTGACCACTCGCCGTTTTATTTTGTCCTTGTCGAACAAACAACAACTCACCATTTTTGACGGAAGCAATTGCCCCTTCTTGTTTTGCTATACGAGTCAGGAAACTCACGTCAGATTCGTTAGTCTGATCGATGTGCATGGAGATGCCTTTTAATTCCTCACTGATTTTAAATTTCAGTTGGTTTCTCGTGGCAATCGTGCTCACAATGTTTTCTAACGTCGGTTTAGCGGAAACCCAAAAATTAGCGGCTGGTGCCTTGCAACGTAGTGGGGGCGAGGTGACAGGGAATATCACTATTTCGACTGACACTGAAATAGCTTGGCATAGAAATACTGATATGGCCGCTATTGGTTTTAAAAACACAGGAGACGGCGATACAGACTCCTACATGTGGTTTAGAACAGGGGATAATGGTAATGAATATTTCAAATGGCAGCATAGCCTCTCTAGAAGAGGTACAACTGAATGGATGAGCCTTAAATCTGACAATCTTCGAGTCAGAGGACATAAAGTCTATCATGAAGGGAATGCTAAACCAGATGTTGCTGGACGTCTCAGAGTATCTTCCCCGATAATAGAAATATACCCTGATGGTAAGTTCATAGTTAATAACGAATCAGAAGGTGCTATTGTTACTAAATCTGGTATTGGCCATTATCAAATTTCTGGTGTACTAGGCTATAATTCTGACAGTGCATGGGGTGTACACGGAGGTATCTCATCACCAACAAATAATAATGGGCTGGAACTGGTTTACATTGATGACAAAGTAAAAATAGATGGTTCTATCATGATTGAAACTTTCCACCGTCAGTATTCACATTTGCCTGAACGGTTTCAGAATTGGCGAATAAAAGAGATTATTGAAGATAAGAAGGTTTATTATACTGATGGAGAGCCTTGTGATATTCCTGATTGTTGCCGCTTGGATGTTCGTGTTCAAATGCCAGAAGATTCTATTTGGAACCAAAAACAAAGGAAATTACAAGAAGAAATCAGGGATTTCTAATGAGAAATAACAATTAGTTATACACTTTTTTAGGAATTGTCAGATCAAGTCACGACTAATACAAAAATCAGGGGCATTATGCCCCTGTAATCACTCTGGCTGTTCAAGCCATGCGATATCGGGGGCGGTCGAGCAATCAACCCGGTTGAGCAGGACACGGTATTTCTTCCACGCAAGGAGGGCAGCTTTCTCTTCGTCGGTTGCCATGTCGAGGTCAACAGCATCCTGTAGCAGGGCAATAGCAATGCCTGCCTGTTGTCGCAGTGATGATTTTTGCTGTTCCGCTCGTCTGATATGGTCCGCTTTTAGTGCCTGATTATCTGTCACCCACCGCTTACCATCCCATTTATCGAATTGTGTAGCGGGTGCATTTGGGGTTGTGCCTAATGGATAATCGCTGAGAGCTGTAATCACCCAAGTTTCACCCGTTTCAATGTCATACACCGTTTCACCCCGGTGATCAATAACGTACTCCCAGCTTAACAGATCCTTCGAACGGCAAATCGCATAACCCTCCTTGTTTTCACCTGGCTTATCAACACAAGAGTGTGCAGGAATTGCCAACACCGACAGGTAATAACTCCACAGAGGAAGAAAGATATTCACGCGATTCACCATTGTAATTGAACACTGTGATATTATCGGCCACCATTGCGATGAATTATGAATTCGCTATTCAATTCTGCTTTAGTCACTATACAGCCCTCACAATGTAGTTAAATGCAATGTTACGTGGGCGAGTTTCGATGCCCCCGAAAGAATTAGTTGGGATAGACCTCGCATTGGTCACAGAACCACCTACATCCGCACCAACAAGGTACCCCCCACTTGTTTTGTCAAATCCCGTTGCCCCCCATGTTTGACTAAAAAAATGATCATGCGCCTTAAGTAAATCATTTTGTGATGAAAGAAGAGTTCGCCCAACATCAACATCTCTTCCATCACTCCAACCACGAATAAATTCCCCCCTCAAATCCGGTAATCTACCTGATGGATAGGCAAGAGCCAGTTTCGGGTATTTTTCTCTATCAAATAAGTCACCGTTGCATTGAAACCAACCTTCCGGTGGAATTTCTGACGGCCACGGAACAGGCACACCAACCGGTAAAGTTGAACCTTCCAGCAAACCGAGGTTTTTCACAAACTCATTTTTGTCTGGAATATCTGCGCCATTCTTGCTTTTCTCTAGACGGGTATTAGCATTATCGTTAGCCTCTTTTACCGCTTTTGATGTTGCTGCATGAGTTTCGCTATTACTGTTCACTGCGCTGCTCAGGATCACAAATCCCTTCTCTTTCAGCGTTGCATCAGGATGGTTACGACTGTTCGCGTGTTTCTGAATGGAATCATCAACATATTCACGTGTTGCCAGAATCACAGATGGGTCAACTTTCAATGTCACCGCGTTAGCGCTACTGACAATCAAAATCATGCGAATAGTCTGAGTCCGGCCGGAACCTTCCTGCAATTGGGGTTTGTAGGTTTCCGCGCAGTTACCCACGGCAATCAAAATGCCGTCTTTGTCAAACAGGCCGATTTCACGGATCCACCAGCCGCCTTCGTTTTCAGGAATAACCTGCTCTGCAATGATCTGGTTGGTGTTTTTAGGATCAATGCTCAGCGTGTTAATCGCCGCACGACGTTTTTCATTAATCAGTTTGGTTTGTTTGGTGTCCGGTGTCGGCAACTTGCCATCACCATCACCGACGGCCATATGGGTAATTTCAATTTTAGTCCCCAATGCCGTGGCATTCGCCAATTTCTCTGCACCTAGCTGCGTCAACAGCGCAAAATATTTAGTACTCATGCTCTAATCCTCATGTCATCAATAATATGTACGCCCACCCCCACAACTTCCAATCCGGATACTGTTACTTGTTCCGGGAGATAAGGGTAAACTGTCAATTCATCACCACTGTAAGTCACCGCCGAGTAGTGATATTTACCACGTGTATCCAGATTGATGTCCAACCCAATCAAATGCCGACTGACTGGCTTGGCATCAAAAATCAGGTTTTCCAGTTCTTCGAACATTTCATGGGTGATACCGCTATCCAGCACACCAATATCCAGCCGGAAGGTGCCCGGTACATCGTTGGTTTGCCACCACTCTTTTACACGGATGAGATAACCCAATGGCTCAACAACCCGTCGAATTGCTCCGATTGTTCCTTTGTGTTTGTGCAGGAATAGCGAGCTTTTGATTACCTTCCTCTTGGTACTCTCAGGCCAGTTCTCGTCCCAACGATCGACTGACCATGCCCATGCCAGATAAGGCAGCAGTGATGCCGGACAGGTGTCTGGGTTCCACAGTTCACGTAGCGGCACTTTGATCTTCTGCAATTCCGCGCAGGCTTTGGCCGCCGCAATTTCCAGCTGGGTCGAACCCATTGGTAAAAGGCGATCACTCATCCGAGCCTCCCATCGTCAGGCTGGTTTTGGTGCAATAAGATGCCTGGGTTTTATCCAGCACCACGTCTTTCAACGGTGCTTTCAGTTCCACGCGCTGGACACCTTCCACATGCAATGCGGCATAAATCGCTGACAAACGAATATCACGGCCCAGGCGATGCTGTGTTTCGACATAGTGTTTCAGCTTCTGCTCTGCCGCTTTGTGAATGGGCTCTGACTCTGGTGTCGGGAAGATGTACAACACTGCATCAATTTCATATTCCACAATGCTGGCCGACTGAACTTTCAAGCGATCCGCCACCGGACGCACGTTTTCGTCGTTCAGCGCTTTTTCGACGATTTCCAGCAGCTCTTTAGAAGCTACGCCCTTGTCTTCTCTCGACATAATAGTCACGGTGACGTTAGCCGGCGACGGGCTGATTGCCGAGGCATCAGCGACACGGCCATCCGCACTGCGGGCATGATATTCATACGCACCAACCGAGCCGGCAACGCTCAGGCCTTCAAAGGCCTGTGGAATGCGAACACGATAGTCGTTGTCAGATTCCATCACCGCAGGGGTCGGTGGTACGGTGGAGTTATCCGCAGGAATCAGAACCATGCGGGATACGTTGTTGTTTGCACCCAGCTGATCCAAATCGCTGCCTGTTGAATAGGCCACCATTACCGCCCGAGCAGCTTCGTTAACCCGTTGACGCAAGAGCAATTCGCGATAAACGTTCTCTTCCAGCAACTTGACCAAAGGTTCGGATTCCAGTTGCAAAGTGCGAGCAATGGCATCTTGCTGATCGTCTGGATAGAGCGATATCAACCCTTTTTTACGCTCTTCCAGCAGTTGTTCATAATCCAGTGGCTCAACCACATTTGGGGGTGGCAACTGACTTAAATCGATGGTTGACATGACTTACCTCACCGGAATAGAAAGTGAAAATTCTTTGGCAGATTGCTCATAAGTACCCGTAATATCCACCACCATTTTGCCATCCTGTAGGGTTTCCATCGTAATTGACGTCAATGTTACCCGCGGCTCCCAACGGCTGATTGCGGTATAACTGGCTGCCATAACCTGAAGCCTAATTGCCGGATTTTGCGGCCAATCTATAAGTTCAGGCAGTAAAGAACCATAAGTACGACGTGCAATACGGCTTCCCACAGGAGTTAATAAAATATCGCTGACGGATTGCCTGACATGTGCTAAATCTGTCAACTCTCGGCCTGTGTACCGATTCATTCCCAAATACATCATATTGGACCTCCAGAGGTTGCACCGCCTGATTGAACACCGGAGTGTTTATGGGAATCCACAGTTATGCCGTTGGAAGTGAATGTGCCTCCAGAATGTTTAATCTTGCCGTGCATTTCTCCTTCCTCCCCTTTCAGTTCAAGCTTATGCGCCTCAATTTTGATTTCGTTCTCAGAAGATAACTTGACTTCTTTTACAGCCTCTAATCCAATCTCGTTTCCAGCCTTTAATTCAACCTTGTTTCCAGCCTCCGACTTGATCTCGTTTCCAGCCTTTAATCCGATCTCCATACCAGCCTTTAATCCGATCTCTTTATAAGCATTTAATTTGATATCCATCGCAGTCATCTCAATGGAATCCGAAGCTTCAATTTTTGCAGTTTTAATGCCTTTAACAGTCAATGCTCCTAATTGCGGCTCATACTCCATCACTGCACCATCCGGAAACTCAATATGCGTTGCTTGAGGAGAGATTGATGGTGCCGGACGTCCATTTGAAAAAATCGCTGGCAATACAAAGGCGGTGGTCAGCTCTCCGCCTATAGACAGTAATAAAACCTGTTCACCAGCACTGGGTGCCCACCATGTGCGGGAATTCCCCGCTCTGGATGTCAGCCACTGTATCCAGTCGGTTTTCAGATCACCTGTCGCAACCCGACACATACCTCTTGTGGTATCTACTTCGGAAACAACTCCTATTCGGATAATGTTTCGCAATAAACGCATTATTTCGGTAAGTTGTGTGTTCATGGCGTAAAAGTCAGTTGTGTGTTCATGAAGCAAGAATGCCATGAAAAAGCAGGCTGGACATTAAACTGAGGTTGTAAGAAACAACATACAAATCCAGAAATAAAATCCTTTTAAATCAATAATATTAAGATAAAAAAAGCCTTCTCCGGAGTGAAAGAAGGCTTTTTATGATTTCTTGAATGATGCTGAACGGTATTGCAATGAGATGCGATTATTCTGGTTTACACTGCCGAACAACATCACGTACATACTGTTGCAAATAGTCTAATTTGGCTTGGTCACTGATAATTCCGGCTCGGATATCGTAAATAGCGCGTCCAGCTTTTGCAGTGAGTTCGACTTGGGTTCCATTGCCCACGCTGCGGGCGCTGGTATCTCGGTTTTGGGTGAGCTGACAGGTAGCAAGATTGGCGGCGGCGATTTGCACCCGCCGATGATCAGCAGCAATGTCAGCACGTAAAGCCGCATTTTCTTCAGCAGCATAAGCTAACTTTCCTGAATAATATTCATCTAATTGCGCAGCCCGGCTTTGTGCCTCTTTCATTTGTTCAATAGCTGCCAACGTTTCTGAACGTATATTTTGATTGATGGCAACAAGCTGTGCAGCCTGTTGCTGTTTCAAATTTGCCACTTCATTGAGAGACAGAGAACGATGTCCCCACCAGCCAAGGCTTCCGCCAATGACCAAACACACAATTAAAGGCATTTTTTTCATCGTTCAAATCCCCAACAAACCAGTTCAACCTACTGCATATTGTTTATCCCTGAATGCTAGCTATCCCTGAGAACTACAGTTCTTTCGGCGCTTGATTGATCAGCTCACTGACAATCTTGGCCGATTTTGACGCAGGCTCTAGTTCCAGATTTTCCAGGATTTTTTTCAAGATTAGGGTTCGTTTCATCTGCTCCCGGCGGTTAAGAAGATAGGTCAAGATACCGAGAGAAATGCTGGCGAACGCACCGAGCAGAAAACTCCACTCATATAAAGAGAGACCGGAAAAAATGGCAGTAGTACTAGCGCAGGCATAAGTAGCGTGGCTGTATTTATCCATGTATACCCCTTAATCCCAAAGCTGGATAATGGGTTTACTGGCAGCAGGCATAAATTCTGGCATTTCAACTTTCGTTCCATGAGGCAATACCGCGCCAAAATCAGCTAATCCGGGGTTTGCCTGCAATACACGCTCAGTCATTCCCAGCGTGCGACCATAATGACGCCAGCAAATGGCGTCAACCGTTTCATTTTGTTGTGCTATAACTCGCATACACTCTCCTTTCCTTTGCAGAAAATAGTCAGTAAATCGGAGAGTTATGATCAAATAATCAGGAAAATACATCAATGCGATGAGATTGTTAGGTAAATAGTACAAATGAAGAACAATTTTGAGTCTGTATATAACTTTGTTTCAATAAGTACAAAGGCAGGAAATCATTTCCTGCCTTTGTACTGTTTTATCTTAATTATAATTATGTGCTATCCCATCTGTGGGGGATACTGACTCTTTGTCAGCGCTAATCAGATAACCAACTATCATCTTCCCAAATCTCTTGAATGAGCTCCATTATGTGATCGTATTCACTGCTTTTTTTAGCCCCTGTCACTTTTACGGAGGTACTGCTACTGGTTGCAATTCTAAAATTTGTATCGGGATAATGGGGTAATATTCTTTTTTCTAATTCACTTTCTAGCGACGACATAACTGATTCAGAAACGTTAGTTCGTTTATCGAAAAGTATTTCTACTCGCATCCTTTTTCACCCGCCAAAGTTATTCTTCTATTGAATCCGAATTCCTTAACATTTTGTTACCGGCCACCTTATTACCTAACAGATTACTATCCAGTTTACTCTGGTAACTGTTAAATTTTTTTTCATAAGGTGCAGATAGCTCCGCTATCCAAACCAGTGCCAACTCTTTGTCTTCCACATGATTACATTCACAACTTGTTGCCATTCTAGCAATGAAATTGATACGTTGTGCTACCAATGATTCCATAAGAGATTCCACTGATTTATTCGCCCTCATATAATAAACTGTATGTATGTACAGTACATACAATAAGACAAAAACTAAAGTAATTTTTACCTTTTATAGTGATTAAATTTGATAGTTAATAACTATTATCTGTTGTTTTCGCAGAAATACTTGCCAATTTGATTGATTTTTCCACTGTGACAACTTTGCTATCTGTAAAATACTTTATCTCTCTATTAGTCTGTTCATCCGTATAGTTATTGACAGAACTCCAAGATGAGAATCTCTTGCTCATTTTATAAATAATTTGTTCTGATACAGCAGTAGATTCTGATTTAGGCACGATGGTCATTGATGAATACGTGTGCAGATAAATCCTGCATGAGGCAAGTATGGTGAAGTCACGCCTTGTATAAACCGATTTAACTCCTTTTCATCGTCACCCCAGTATGTCGCCCTGATCCTCGACAAGTGATTCAATCCTTCCAGCCGCTGACCGAGGTTAATCTGGGCAAACTTTTCTTTCTCAGTATTCGCCATATTTTCCCTCAACATTTTCCTACGAAACGATCCCTCAATCATTTTCGAAATATTTCGATATCTGGATAAAGATTGAAATCTGGGCGTTCATGATGCAATATCTCTCAATGGTTTTTAGCTTAACCAATTCGGGTTCATCAAAGATCTCATTTAGAGAACAATGATGAGATACTAATAGCTCTTATCTGTACCGTCAATGAAAAATACCAATATTGAGATCAAAATGGGAGCCGATAGTGGGGGAAGACCTGCTATTGAGCGTCTTGTCCGCGCGTATGGGTTTAAATCACGCCAGGCCCTAAGTAACCATTTGGGCGTTTCCAAAAGCACAATGGCAAACCGCTACCTTCGTGATAGCTTTCCAGCGGATTGGATCATCCAGTGTAATCTCGAAACTGGCGCTTCACTACTGTGGTTGAGCACGGGTCAGGGAGAAATGTTTCCAGATGGAGAAGACGGCAAAAAAACGGAACGATTGGAAGATATCATTGCTCCATCCATCTCTCGCGTAAGATTATCGGGTGGTAAGCTTAATGAAGCTGACCCTGTAATTTTGGATAGCGAATTGATTCCTAAGGAACTCAAAAATCCTCTGATTATTGATGATGGTGCCTCATGGTATCTGCTGGATACTCAAGAAGACAATATTCAAGATGGCTTATGGCTGGTGGATATTGAGGGTATGCACAGCATCAAAAAGATTGCCAAAATCCCAATCGGTAAGATTCGGGTCAGTGATAATGACGTCACTTTTGATTGTGCAATCAGTGACATAAAATTCATTGGTCGCATCACTCTGGTCATATCCAGACAATAGCGATTCAGGACAATAACCATTCCAGACAAAACAATCTGACATAAAACGGCTTCCATCAAGGTTATCTCTCTCCAATAGGATAATCTTGATGGCATTCAATCATTTTCATACAAAATCTGGTTTACGTAAAATCTGAACGTCGAAGCCGATACAGAACGCCGGAAAATCATACTCATTTTCCGGCAGCAAAACTTGAATTTTTATTTTATAGACGATTATCAGGCGCTATTTTTCATTTTTGATTTATCGCCTTGATTGTCTCTGATGGGAATAACCCGTTCCATTTCTGATTTTTTCTTATTCTCAACCTGTTCAGACTGACCAACAAATAGCCCACCACGTCGAATTGACATACTACCGCAACGGCTAATGCCCCGTAACTCGCCATGCTCGAGAATATCCAATGTTTCCGCACAGCATGTACCTTCAACATGACCATCAATGATAATTTCAGGTGCATTCAGCTCACCTTCTACTTTGCCGGCATGCATAATACGAATGGCACCACCTTTGACGCAAATATTGCCAATAACTTTACCCCAGACCTGAATATCCCCTTCCATTTCTATATCACCCTTGAATACAGAGTTTTTAGCAATAATGGTATTTGGGCGAGTCTCAGCTTCAGGTAATTTTTTCTCTTCAGGCTTCATCCCCATAGCCGGTGTCGTAGAACTGACAACTGGTGCTTCTGTTGTTTTTTTTCTAAACATAGCGTTTATTCTCAATCTCATATTCGTAAAGTAAAACACTAAGGCTAAAAAAGATAAAATTGCTGTTATGGCACAACTAAGATGAGCGCCATACAGATATAGCCCCAATGCAATTCCCCAAAGGAGCCATATACTGTATAAAAAAGCATTATCTGAAAAACGATACTTTTCCATATTTTTCTCGTTTTTGTAGTTTTTCCTTATATTTCATCAGCAAATATATCTATGCATATGCCTTAGCAGGTAATAGAAAACAGGCCGTGAAAACACATCCCATCATTGTACAAGTATAAAAAACAATCTACCAAGCTATAACAGAGGTATTTATAGCGTTATTACACGGATAAAGATTCCATTTGAGTTTAATCATTTGAGTTGTTATTGAATTATCCCACATTTATTAATAAATCCGTATTATATTAGAACCACAGAAAATACTTTATGCCTATTGCCTTATAATTACCTATAATCATTTTATCGCCATTAGGTTTCTGGCTGTAACATAATGGTAAAAAACACATTAATTAGAAGATTAAACAACCCTACAAAATAGCCATTTACTTTATAAAACAGCTAAACAAGAGTTGGGGTTTTAAATCAGCCAAATGGTGTTTTAATGTTAACTATTCTGAGTTCACATAGATAAATTCCAGTTAAAAATAACTTGGTTAGTTAATTTACAACCTATCCCTTTTGTTAACTTTTTTATCTCAATATCTTAATTTATTTTAAAAATAACCCATTAAAAACAGTTAGTTGAAATAAATCATATAAAGATTAATCAGCACAAGGTAAAAAACAAACAAACTATTTTCAATCACAAAATTTTTCACTTAAACCTAACACAAATATCTATTTAGTTATATAATACAAAAAGTGATTTAATTGATGTTACGCATGAGCTTTCGAGAACTTTCAATATTTTTCAATCGGCACTCAGTTTTATCAAGATAATTAAAGTGTCGTAAGGAAGTTTTTTTAATCCATTAATTAATAAAATAAATACACCATGCACTCATCAAAAAAAATGATTACTCATGATACGGAAAATTAGGAATATTAAATGAAAAGGACGACGGGCTTAAATCAAAATAATATTTGCACAGTTCAATTAACCATGCCGGATTTCAATATCCTGGAGCATAAACAAAGAGGGCTGTATATTTTACTCGATGGTGAAATGGTGTGGAAAGATTACATAAACACTTATCACATCACAACTAATGAGATCCTTTTTACCCATCCTGGAAGCTATGCAGCCAAAACCAATACAGAAAGTTGTCGGGTATTGTGGTTACCCTTACACATGGAGTTTTTACGCAATTTTTTAAAGCGTTTTGGATCATTATTAAGTCAGATAGAGAGGCATGAGTTTCCTGCTTATAGGTTGGTTCCTTTTAATCAATTTCCCTTGCTGACGGAAAGCATTCGCGGGCTAGCCAACTTACTAGTACATGATTCTCCTCCAGCGTTGATTCAATTAAGAGTTGAAGAGTTATTATTACTGCTTTCCTTGGGTAATCAAGGGGCATTGTTGATGTCTATTCTGCGGAAATTAAGCAATCGTCAGGTAGAACGGCTGCAAACATTTATGGAGGCTCATTATCTCAAAGAATGGAGATTAAATGACTTCGCGCGTGAATTCGGTATGGGGCTGACTTCCTTTAAGGAGCTTTTTAACAGTGTCTATGGTACTTCACCCAAAGCTTGGATCAGTGAGCAACGTATTCTTTACTCACATCAATTATTACTGAATAGCGAAATGAGTATCGCCGATATTTCATTAGAATCGGGTTTTTCCAGCCAGTCTTATTTCACTCAAAGTTATCGCCGACGCTTTGGATGTACACCTAACCGCGCCAGGTATGGCAAAGATTAATGATTTATTTAACAACTAACCGAACGCTTATCAACTGATACTCAAAAATTGATACTCAACAACTAAAACTTAGTGCTATATCCCATAAACCAAGGCTTTCCAGTTTCATGTAAACCTGTTTTAGATCAAACTGAAAAGCCGCAATCACGATTAACCTAAGGTATTATCGAAGTACACCACTTTATCTGATTACTTCACACTTTCCATGCCTGATGAATCATGAATGATCGTTTTTATCGATCAATCTCCTCTGATTGATCTGTGCAATCCATTGGACGGCAGTATCTCATCTCACATATAGTCATGGTGACTCGTCACTATTTGGAGCTAATCCGACTAAGCTCTAAGTCACCACCAGGGATTTTATATTTGCCGTATTTTATGGCCTGCATCCGTGCAGGCTTTTTTTTAAAAATTCAGCCTAAGAATATGAAGAAAAATATAAACCAAATTGATTTTAATTTACGGAATAAAAGATCGTACCCAATTTAATTCTTTCCCGACCAGTGGCCAGACGATGGCGATTAGTATCCCGCAGAGAATAAACACAACCACAATATTCCTGCTGATAGAATTCTTCACGTTTGCTGATTTCTATCATGCGGTAAGAACCGCCTCCCTTACGCCAATTATATTCCCAATACATTAAATCAGGATAACGGGAAGCTGCGCGGACACCGCATTCATTAATCTGCTGCATATTTTTCCAACGTGAAATACCAAGTGAGCTGGTAATCACAGGGAAACCATGTTCATGGGCATATAACGCTGTTCGTTCAAAACGCATATCAAAACACATTGTGCAACGAATACCACGTTCAGGCTCATTTTCCATTCCTTTCGCGCGTTCAAACCAATTATCACGGTCGTAATCCGCATCGACAAAAGGAATACCCATCTGCTCCGCAAAACGGATATTTTCATTTTTGCGCAGTTCGTATTCTTTCAGAGGATGAATATTCGGATTATAGAAAAATATCGTAAAATCAATTCCTGAAGCCAACATGGCTTCCATGACTTCCCCAGAACATGGCGCACAACATGAGTGCAACAGCACTTTTTGGTGTCCGTTTGGCAGTGGAAGCGGGTTACGCTCATAGTTCAGTGACATAATATTTCTTACCTGATTCAGACAATAAAAAATCAGGAAGAGGATAAACTCCGCTCCCTGTTATTGGATAGGCATCTTACCTGTTTCTACTGTCTTACGACAATCTTTGTAAAATAATCAAGCTTCCTGCATTTCTGGCAAAACCTGCCCACCATCAACGACAATCGTTTGCCCTGTAATATATTTCGCCTCATCAGAAGCCAGAAAACAGGCAGCATAACCAATATCTTCAGGCATACCCAAAGTCTGCATTGGGATGGCATCTTTCATATGATTGGGGAATTCATCACCAAATGCCGTTAAGCCTTCAGTCATGATCATGCCTGGCATAACCGCATTAATGGTGATGCCTTGCCCTGCATATTCCAACGCAGCGCTGCGCATGAATCCCAATTGCCCTGCCTTACTGGCGCCATAGTGGCTATAACCCGAAATACCCGTTATCTCGCCTGTTATTGATGAAGTGATAACAACACGCCCGTAACGCTGTTTTTCCATGACATTCAACGCAGCCTGCACTAAGAAAAATGTCCCTTTAAGATTGACGGTATGCACTAAATCCCAATCTTCCGCGGTCATATCTTTCAAATAATGCTGTGGAAAAATACCTGCATTAGAACAAAGAATATCGAGCCTGCCATACTTTTCAATAATCTTATCTATCACGTTCTTACATGCCGTCTGATCAGTAACATCAAGAGGAATAAAATCGACCGCCAGTTCTTTGGCAATTGCTTCGCCCCTTACTGTGTCAGTGCCTGCAATAATAGTAATAGCGCCGGCTTGCTTCAATACCCTGGCAATTCCCTTGCCGATGCCTTTAGTTCCACCTGAAATAAAAGCAATCTTTCCCGCTAAATTAAACATAATTTTTCCTTTTGCATTAGTGGATAGAGTTTTTTTATTATCTTAGTAAAATTTTTTCCAAGCTATTTTCAAACAATCATTTAAGCAAGCTTATTAGATGAAATCAGTGTATTAAAAAACACAAAACAAAGTAAGTTTATTTACATAAAAAAACATCACCCATTAAATTAACTCGATATTGCTTATTTTTCTGCCAGAGATTATTTTTAAACAATAATACTAATGTTTTCAAAGAAGACAATAACATGAGGTGAAAAATATGATTCTCGATAATTCATTCTTAAATGAATATACCGGCACTGCCTTATCACCGATTTTATTTCTCAAAAGAGCTGTATTAAGCAATGGTAATGATATAGCCATCATTGACGAAAAACAGCGTTGGACTTGGTGCCAATATGCCAATCGCTGTGAAAGAATTGCAATCTCTCTCCAACAAATGGGGGTGAATAAGGGAAGCATAGTCTCAGCTCTTTTACCAAATATCCACGAATTGCTTGAATTGCATTTTTCAGTTCCTTTATCTGGTGGCATTCTCAATGCCTTGAGTACTCGAACAGGTGAAGCCACATTAAATTTTGTCTTTGAAAAATTGAATCCAAAAATATTATTTATTGATAGAAGTTATCTTTCACTATTAAATAATATTTCTTTCAATAATCAAATTAAGATAATTATTGTTGATAAAAATAGTTCAACTATCCCTATATTCCCTACCGGATATGAATTTATACCTTATGAATCACTGATAACCGAACATTCATCAAAGACTCTATCATTTTTCCAAATTAACGAACAAGATGCCATTAGTATCAATTCCACTTCAGGCACTAGCGGACAACCTAAATTGGTCGTTTATTCCCATCGTGGTGCATTTTTAAATGCCATTTCCAATATTCTGGATTGGGATATGCCTAAGCATCCCATCTTTTTGTGGACGTTGCCCATGTTTCATTGCAATGGCTGGTGTTTCCCATGGACAATTGCGGCACGGGCGGGTACACACATCTGTATGAGGAAATTTAATGCAGAAGAAGCGATGCAACTTATACAAGAACATAACGTAACACATTATTGTGGTGCTCCGATTGTTCACTATTCTTTAGGCAAGATAGCGCAAAAATATGGCAAGCATTTTGGTGGTCGCGTTTATGGTCTTATTGCAGGTGCTCCACCAACAGAAATGGAATTTTCACTGATGGATGAGGTTGGTATTAATGCGACACATGTCTACGGTTTAACCGAAACTTATGGACCTGTCGTTGTTTGTGAAAACAAGTACGAATGGAACGAACTGCCAAAATCAGAAAAAACCTTAAAAAGGATACGTCAAGGCATTGTCTCCAATTTGCAGGGGCAAGTTAGCGTTATTGATGAAAATAGCCAACAGGCAGTTCCTTTTGATGGCAAAACCATTGGTGAGATCGTCATACGCGGTAATATTGTGGCAGCTTATGATCCTGTACGCCACGTCACAGCAGAAACCACCAATGAATGGTTTTATACCGGGGATCTGGCTGTCGTTGATCCTGATGGCTATATCAAAATCATTGACAGAAAAAAAGATATCATTATTTCCGGCGGTGAGAATATTTCCAGCCTTGAACTGGAAAATGCCCTATCCAGTTATCCCGGTGTTTTAGCGGTTGCTATCGTGGCGAAACCCGATTCTTATTGGGGAGAAGTTCCCCATGCCTTTATTGAGCTTGATGAAAATGCATCAATCACTGAGCAAAAGCTAAATGATTACATTTGTACGGTAGTAGCACGGTATAAACGCCCAAAAGGATATACTTTTTTAACCTTGCCCCGAAATGCCAATGGTAAAGTTTTAAAAGAGCAATTGAGAAAGCATGTCAGAAATTGATATAAAAAGAAAAAAACGCTAACGATGAATCAATAATAATGGAGCAAAATCATCGTATGAAAGTCAAAATTCAAAAATATAACATCACACAAGAAGATTATATTGTTTTAAGTTTGCATGATGCTGCTTGGAAAAAAGTTTCATCCGGTGAAAAGAAATACGAATTCCGCCGAAAATTCAGGAGAAAACATACCGTTGCTTTTATTTATGTAACAACCCCCGTCAAAGCAATAAAAGGAATAATGTTACTTGGTGAACCTATATCAGGAACTGCCAGACAAATTGCAGATATCGCAGAAAAAGCCATTCCTAGTAATGGAAAATCTGTTTTTGACTACTTTGCAGATAATGATTTCGGCTTAGCTATTCCAATTATAAAATTCATTGAAATACCAGAAGTATCATTGGATTATTTACGCAAAACACACCATTTTGTAGCACCTCAATTTTATTTAAAATTGGATAAGAATAAATCCCTTTATGATGATTTAATTTCGCATATATACTAAATTACTATGGAGCCAGAGCATTATTCTTAATCAGAAAATGATAAATGTCTTAATAACATATCGTTAGCTTAATACCCTTGGCTTAATTTATATTCTTAAAGGCTGCGCTATGTACGGCCTTTTTGGCGCAGGAAAACAGATACCACTACTTGCCAATTTACCCATATGACAATACATCGTGCAGGCTGCATCAATCAGGGACATGGCAATAGCTGCACCACTCCCCTCACCAAGACGCAAATCTAAATGCAAGTATGGCTGCAAATTCAAATGTTGTAACGCCAGTATCGCACCTTTTTCTGCCGATATATGGGAAGGAATGCAATAATCCCGTGCAATGGGGGATATCTGACACGCTGCCAATGCTGACGCATAAGACAAGAAACCATCAAGTACAACTGGCACGCCAGCAGCAGCAGCTCCCAGAATCACGCCAGTCATGCCTACAAACTCAAATCCGCCCACTTTTGCCAACACATCAATTGCGTTTTTGTTATCCGGCTGATTGATGGCAATAGCCTGCCGTACAATGGATTGCTTATGCGTCAGCCACTCAACAGGAAAATTAGCGCCCAACCCAACTACATCACAGGGATCACTTCCTGTCAGGACACTAATAACCGCAGCAGCCGAAGTTGTATTGGCAACACCCATCTCCCCAATACCAAATACGGTTATTCCTGCCGCAATGCGCTGTTGCACCAGTTGTGCACTTGCCAGCAACAACATTTCTGCTTGTTCATAACCCATCGCGGCACCTTGGGCAATGTTGCCGCAACCCTGTGCAAGTTTAAGGGACAGCATGTGTTCAATAGGCTCACAATCAATACCAATATCCACGGGTAAAACATGCGTTCCACTGTTTTTCGCCAGCACACAAACACCTGTTAGCCCTTTCAACATATTGCGTGCCTGTATGGCCGTAACGTTTTTAGGTGAAATAGCTACACCTTCATCATACACACCATGATCAGCACACATGACAATGATCTCTTTTTGCAGGTTTTGCAGATCTGCAATGCCTGGCATGCCAGATAAATGTATTGCTAATTCTTCAAGACGCCCCAAACTCCCCAATGGCTTGAGCAGGCTGTCAATGTGCCGTGCCGCTTTTTCCATATTTTCCCGATTCAAGGGTTGAATAGACTCAATCAACGATTGTAATGTCATGTTTATTCATCCAGCCAGTATTCTGTCCGAGCATTGAATACCCGCAAAGTGATAAACCCCACATGATTATCGACGATACTGTAAGCCCCCACACCATCAATATTGGCTTGTGTCTGTCCATGTCGAACAAGAAACAATCGCATCTGATTATTCTCTCCAGATTGATTTTATTTATTGCCAACTCATCATTTATTGCCAAATTATTGCCAACAAAAAAGTAACTTCTCCCACTTCAATAGAAGCCCCCAGCGTATCGCCCGTTTGCCCACCAAGGCGATAATTGAAATAGAGCGCAAGCCCATAAACCACAAGCAACGACACCATCATTGCCAATAAGGCTTTCCAGTTTCCCAATGTCATCAACAATACAGCCCCACCCAATAAAGTCAGTGCAGTTGCAGAGGGGGTAATTCGACCAATATAACCGCTTCCCATGCCCTCATTTTCACGGGCATAAAGTTGCTCATACATTAAAAGCACCACAGCCGTACGTCCAACAATCGGGGCACACGTCAGCAAAGCAAGCAAGTAAAGAGGGGGATGATAAGACAATTCAACGACAGCTAATATTTTGAGGACGATACAGAAGATTAACCCGATACCGCCATAAGTTCCGAGCCGGCTATCACGCATGATCTCCAGCATTTTTTCTCGCTGGCGGGCGGAAAAAATCCCGTCACAAGTGTCAGACAATCCATCTAAATGTAATCCACCCGTCAAAAAAGCCAAAGCCAAAACATAACCAATCGCGCCGATGTACATTCCTCCACCCGACTGACTGATAGAAAGTGATACCAAGCCAGCCAAACCACCAAGAATCAACCCGATCACAGGGAAATAGGGAACACCACGCCAATATTGGCGAAAATCGACACCTTCCGCCCATTTTTCGGGGATCGGAAGCCGTGTCATAAACTGTAATGCTGCCCAAAAAACATTCAGCTTCATTTAACCTTCACTCCAATGCCTGACACCATCAACCAGACTTCTTTAGCAGCCCTTGCCAACTTTTGATTAGCACGCCCAGCAATATCGACAAAATGGCGTGCCAGGCGATTTTCAGGTGTGATGCCCATTCCCAACTCATTGGTCACCAAATACACCGGCATCGGACACATCAAGCTGGCATCAATCAAATCATCAAGCTGATGATGGATAAGCACTTCCAATGATGCGAAATCAAGTTCCTCAGGTGATATACCACCCGATAAGTCAAACAGTAAATTGGCAATCAATGTGGTAACACATTCTAGTATAACGCCCTCTTGGGGCTGACGATGCTGGCGGATAACAAAGCCTAAATCTTGATGGCCTTCCCAAGTGCGCCAATGTACCGGACGCTCCTGTCTATGCTGCTCAATACGAGCCGCCATCTCTTCATCCGTGACCTGCGCCGTAGCGATATACAATACCTGCCTGCACTGCTCAGCAAGCAGGTGTTCAGCGTAGCTGCTCTTGCCACTGCGGGCACCGCCTGTCACTAAAATCATGGTATGACTCCATCATGCAAAATTTCATTTCACAGAATGACTCTACATAATGCCCTATTTTATCTAAATTTCCTCTTGTAAATTTACGATAAATCATTATTTATGTTCACACATTAATTGATAAATTCGTGGGATATCCAGATGTTCACGCATACTGGCCGCCAATATATTGAACTGTTTTTCTTTGTGCCGGACGTAATTAAAGGCAACATTTTCCATTGGAACGCAACCTTTTCTTATACGCAATTGATTTAATAGTGGGCGGGTGAATGTGTTTTGATCAAACAAACCATGCAAGTAGCTTCCCATCACCAAACCATCCCGCGCAACTGCACCATCAAACCAGATTTTTTCCTCACCATTATGCCAGTGCATTTTGGCAAAAGGCGCGGCTTGCTTACTAAGTTGCGTAGTTCCCATGTGAATCTCATAACCCGCAATCGGCTTTTCACTGCATAATTTCAACATGCCTGATAACGCAGGCATCACGATGCCCTTAACCTGTGCAGTCTGCTTTTCACTGGCAAATTCTGTTTCAGTATCCAATAACCCCAAACCTGTCATTTGAATTAAGCCGGATTCCACTTCATCCACAATCTGCTTGCCCAACATTTGATAACCGCCACAGATCCCGATAATTGGTACGCTTTCCTGACGGGCTTTGATAATGGCCTGATCAAGACCTTGAGTTTTCAACCATGCCAAATCCCCCAAAGTATTCTTGCTGCCGGGAAGAATAATCAGATCAGCGCCTTGCAGTTCAGAAGGCTCAGAGACATAACGCAAATGCACATCCGGTTGAGCCGCCAGCGCATTGAAATCCGTGAAATTAGCGATATGAGGGTATTGGATGACAGCAATATTCAGGCAATTTTCATCCAAACGACCTTCTGTTTTTTGTTTCCGCCGATCATATTTGCCCACCTGCAAGGCAACGCTGTCTTCATCTTCCAGATCGAGATCCAGCCACGGTAAAACGCCCAATATCGGTACTTGTGTCAAAGCTTCGATCTGATCGATACCTGATTGCAACAAAGAGATATCACCGCGAAATTTATTGATGATAACACCCTTGATTCGGGCTTTTTCCTCAGGTTTAAGCAAGGCCAATGTACCGTAGATGGATGCGAACACACCACCACGATCAATGTCTGCCACCAGAATTACGGGAGTATTCACCAATTCGGCCATACCCATATTGACGATATCGCGATCACGCAAATTGATCTCCGCCGGACTGCCTGCTCCTTCTAATACCATGATGTCCGTTTCTGCTGCCAACCCGTTATATGCCATCAAAATCTGTTGCAGCAATTGGGGCTTATGTTCGTGATATTCCACCGCATTCATGCTGCACATCACTTTTCCCATAAAAATCACTTGTGCCTTACGATCGCTGGTGGGTTTCAACAATACAGGATTCATGCGCACATCCGGCGCAATTCCCGCCGCTTCCGCCTGAAATATCTGCGCCCGTCCCATCTCTTTGCCATCTGCGGTAATCCCTGAATTAAGCGCCATATTCTGGGATTTAAAGGGAGTGCAACGATAACCGTCCTGCGAAAATATTCGACAAAATCCCGCTACCAGCACACTTTTGCCTACATCAGATGCCGTTCCCTGAACCATCAGCGATAATGTCATTGTGTATTCTCCCTTATTTCGTGGTTGCTTATTTTTGATAGATCAAATTTATGTCGTGACTGGAAATAATGATCCTTTTTATTTCATTATTTTCTGTTGCATAACTCACCCCGATAATTGCCAGTTTTTATTAATCAAAATCGTGGAAAAATACGATAACTCATGCTTCCAATCTTTTTCACTAAAGGATAACGTGGCAAGATCGCGCCAATATTGCTCTGTCAGCAAAGTGGCATCTGCCATCATCTGTGCATGTTCCAATAGATTGTGTCGATGCAGCAGGTCACGTATCAGGGGAAAACGCGAATAAACTTTCATCAGGACAATGCAGTCGTGATTGAGCAATGCTTGTTCTAAGACGGCTTCAGAAGCGGTACAGGAAATAACCGCCAAAGTTTGGTTTTCCATTGCCAGTGGCATCATGCTGACCGCGGAAATAGCAGAAAATGAGGTGATCCCCGGTACAATTTCTAACCATGATGGAGAGTTCATCCGCTCCAAAAGAAATACCCATGTACTGAACAGCATGGGATCTCCCAAAGTGATAAAACCGACTTTCCTGCCGCTGATAACTTCCTCTTTCAAGGTTTGTGCCACTTCGTCCCATACCGCTTTTTTTGCTGCTATATCGGCTTTCATTAAAAAATGGTAAGTACAAACTTCGGTTTTTGGTGAAAGGTATTCTTCAATAATGGAGTGGGCGAGGCTTTGGGCTCCTTTTTTCCCCGTTGGGGTATAAACCACATCAAGCTCAGAAAGAATACGCGCCGCCCGTACAGTAATCAGGTCACTGGCTCCGGGGCCAACGCCCATAACATACAGTTTTCCTGTTTTTGCTTTTCCGTTCATTCGGCTTTCTCCTCATCATTATTCATCATTCAGCATCCAGCGCGTAAGTAAGGTGATCGACAAACATCTGCCGAATCATTGAGTTTTCCCCCAAACCCTGTAACCAGGGGATTGCGACAATTCCCGCCTTCTCCAACTGTGATTTCCAAGAGTCTTCTTCATTTGAGGCCATATCATTGGTGGCATGATCTCCAGCCACCAACATCAATGGCATCAGATAAACTTTGCGGATCTTCTGCTCTTTTAATCCTTTGATGATCAGGGGAAGTTCGGGATAGCTTTCAACCGCTCCTACCCGCGCCGGAAAATGGTAATGACTCATCAGGTGATCCAAACAGGCGTAGGCGGAAAAAGCAGGGTGTGTTGTACCGTGTCCCATAAAGACGACACATTCACTCTCCGCCAGCCGGGGAAGCTGGTGGCGTAGCGCCCGCATCAATTGCAGGTAGTCATTAAAGTGGCTGAGTAACGGAGCGCCCAACACCAACCGTTTAAAGTGGGGGCGGAATTTCTCAACTTCACGCAGCACTTTTTCATACTCATCGCCATTAATGATATGCAGGCATTGAACAGCGACATCGTTATAACCCGCGTGCTGCAATCTGATCAGTGCATCATGGGGAGTATCAATGTGAATACCATCACGCTGATGCAATTTTCGAATAATCATGCCAGAAGTAAATGCCCGAAATAGCTCCCTGTCCGGAAAAACTGATGCCAATTGCTGTTCACAGGCTTCAATATTGCTTTTTAGTGTTTCGGGATAGCTGGTTCCGAAGCTTATAACCAATAGTGCTTTTTTCATTTCACTCTTCCTTATTGGTCTATTTGCTGGCCTTCAAACATTCGCCAATAACTGCGCCATTGCTTCCAACCCATTGACCTGCGTGATCCCTTTTCCGCCAAATTGCCCCTCGGGACGACAAAGCACGATGCAGGGCAAACCGAGAGAAAGACATGGCTCGATTTTTTCCTTGAAACCACCTTGCTCACCTGACTCTTTAGTAATCACGACCTCCGCCTGACAAAATTGGTAAAATGCCCGATTGAAATTGGCACTGAATGGGCCTTTCAGGGCAAAAATCTGATCGACGGACAAACCACAGGATTCACACATCGCCAAAACTTCTGTTGTCGGCAATACACGAGCCAGCACGGTTTTTCCTTGTAAGTGAGTTACATAATCCGGCAATTGCTTGCTGCCGGTAGTCAGCAAAATGCGGGTTCCCAAATTGGCTGCTACTTCACACGCCTTCTCAATAGTTGCCACTTTATGGATGAGGGGATGTTCAACGGCGTCAATATCGCTGGGACGGATATAACGAATGAGAGGCACTCCCAATGTTTGGCAAGCGCTGACAATGTTTTGACTCAAGCGTTCAGCATAAGGATGAGACGCATCAATTACTATTCTCACCCCCTGCTTTTGCAGATATTCGGCCATTCCTTCGGCTTCCATCCTGCCAATGACAATTTCGCCGCGAATCCCCATTGCCTGCTGTGCTCCTGTTGGGGTAGCCACTGACAAGCCATAATCTATGCCGGCAGTATCCATCATCACACAAATCTGGCGGGCATCGCTTGTGCCGCCAAAAATGTGGATCAGCGGCCGTTTCATAGTTTGTACCCTCTCGGCGTGATCATCAGCCCATCACGTATATAGGTTGACTGATTACCCACAATCACCAGACTGCGCATATCAACACGGGAAAAATCCATTGTCGCAAAAGTCGTCAGCCATTTATCCTCATGTTTACGCCCCGCCGCTTTCACCACACCTACAGGAGTTTCTGCTGATTTCCACGGAGCCATCAAGGAAAATGCCCGTGCCAAATGTTCTTCCCGCCCACGGCTACGGGGATTGTAGAAACAAACCACAAAATCAGCTTCTGCCGCAGCCCTCACCCGTTTTTCAATCACCTCCCACGGTGTAAGCAAATCACTCAGGCTGATATGACAAAAATCATGCATCAACGGCGCACCAAGCAAGGTAGCGCAGGCTGTACTTGCCGTGACACCTGCCACCAACCGAACTTCCACATTGCGTTTTTGCTGGCTGACTAATTCCAAAATCAAGCCAGCCATGCCATAAATTCCCGCATCGCCGCTACAAACCATCGCCACATTTTTGCCCTGCTCTGCCAGTTCAATAGCTATCTGACAGCGTTCAATCTCTTTGCACATGCCGGTTTTGATGATCTCTTTATCGCCCACCAGCGGTTTCACCAAATGGGTATAAGTTTTGTAACCCACCACGATATCAGCCGCTTTCAATGCTGCAATCGCTTCCTGCGTCATCATGGCTTCGCTGCCGGGGCCAATTCCAATGACAGTTAACATGGATTCAATACTCCTAATGTGATGGTGACGCCCTGCTCACGCAGGGTATGGCCAACCAAGTGCCCTTGACTCATTATCCAAGCCACGGGTTGGGAAACACAGCCTATGCCCACCGTTTTTCGGACAAATTCAGAAGCCGGAAGTGCTTGTTCACACTGGGCAAGTTGATTAACAGAGAAGATTTGGAATGGAATTTGGCGTTTTTCTGCCAATTGGATTAACGCTGGCTCGGCTTTTTTCAATTCGATACTGCCAACGGCTTTTAGCGCCAAAGGCTCAAGACCGTATTCCATCAGATGGCGATCCAATAATTCAGCAAGCCGATCGGCTTCCACTCCGCGCCGGCAACCAATTCCTGCAACAATACGGCGAGGAATTAATTTAAAAGTGGGAATTGCCAATGCCAGATTTATCCGTTCATAACTGACGTATACCAGAGCATCCAGTTCAGGCCGATCATCCAGAACATCAACAGAAATGAAACCGCGCGTGTCGTAGCGTTCTTTTTCGCAACGCAAGGAGGGATGCCACCAAATTCCCACCCGCTTACCATTGACCAGCATTTGATTGACGGTTTTGACGTTGGTACGGAAATTCTCCATTTCTCCGTCAATTTGTTGAGATAACAGATCCAATGCTGCAACTTGGTTAACATCTGTCGCAGTCGTGATCACCGCCTGACCATCAAGAATATCAGCGATCTGTTGTGCCAGCTTATTTGCGCCTCCCATATGCCCCGACAGTAAGCTGATAGCAAATTGTCCTTTTTCATCCAGCACCACAACCGCCGGATCGGTCATTTTGTCCTTGAGCAGAGGGGCGATAACCCGAATGGCAATCCCCGTCGCACCAATCATGATCAAAGCACTGTATTGAATGAATGCCTTGCGCACTGTACTGGCAAATCCATCTTCAAAAGCCATGAATCCATTGTCCGGATCCAAAAATTCACTCTCCAGCAATTCAGGAGAAGTGAAGCAATCCATCGCCAAGTGGGATTGCAAACGACGAGCCAGCGCTATGCCTCCTTCCGTCAGACAAAACAAGGCATATTCTTTATTCACTATTGGTTTATTCAAGGACGGTATATTCAAGGCCGATTTATTTAAAATGGCTTTTTTAGCTGTAGTTCTAGTTCTGCCAACAACAGTTCTGGCAGAAGTCAATTTGTTAGGCGCTGCGGTATTCATGGCTGAACCTCGCATCGTACAATTTCGAGTAGTGATACTCTTCCCCAAGAAACGCCCCCACCAGAATCAAGGCAGTTTTACGAATGCCAGCGCTGCGTACCTGTTCAGCAATTGTTGCCAATGTCCCCCGCACAATCTGGCAATCCGGCCATGTTGCCTTGTAAACTACAGCAACAGGTGTTTGCTGCTCATATCCTCCCTGAACCAACTGCGCAATAACCTGCGCAATGTTCTGTACCGAAAGGAAAATCGCCATTGAAGTCTGGTGGGCGGCAAAGGCTTCCAACGTTTCCCGTGGCGGCATTGGCGTTCGGCCTTCCATTCGGGTGATAATCAAACTTTGCGCGACTTCGGGCACGGTGTACTCCACCCCCAACTGCGCAGCAGCGCCAAGAAATGAACTCACTCCCGGCACAGAGACAAAACCAATATCGTGATTTGCCAGCTCTTCCGCTTGTTCACGAATGGAGCCAAACAGCGATAAATCTCCTGTTTGCAGGCGAACCACCAACTTGCCCGCTTTTACACCATTCACCATTAATGCCGTGATTTCCGATAACGTCAGCCTCGCGCTATCATGGCATTCGGTATCTGCGCGGCAATACTCCAGCAACTCCCGATTAATCAGTGAACCGGCATAAACCACGACTTGAGCCTGCTGCAACAATTGATAACCTTTCAAGGTAATCAGGCTCTTATCCCCCGGCCCTGCACCAACAAACCAAACTTTTGCAGTATCAAAACTGGCTTTATCAATTTGTTCAGAATCAATCTGTTCAGAATTAACGTGTTCAGACATTATCTTGCTCCTCTTGCCAATGCCTCTCTTGCCTAAGTTCCTCTTGTTCAGAATCTTTCTGGCAGGACAGCAAATAGGTGGAATTGTTGGGTTTGAAATAATGCCCTTGCCCCAATGCCGTCAGTTCTCCTACCTGAATTTCACGTCCCTCAAGCTCGGTTACCTGACAAGATTTCAGATGCGATAATGCTTGAGTGAAGTTTTCCAGCAAGATAAAAGTCATCACCAAACGCCCGCCAGAATTCAGGTGTACAAGCGCCCAATCAATAATTTCCGTCAAATTCCCGCCAGTTCCGCCAATGAAAATGGCATCGGCGGTGTTGTCCAATGGTATGGGAGCAACCCCAGACTGGATGCGAATGCTATGGCAGCCAAAATGCCGAACATTCTCCGTAAGCAGTAGCAACGCTTCCTCTTTGCGTTCAATCGCGAGGATGTCCAGTGTGGGATAACGCAATGCCGCTTCAATACTGACGCTGCCAGTACCCGCTCCAACATCAATAAAGCGACTGGCTTTTTCCAGCTCCAACCGTCCCAACGCCAGCGCTCTAACCACTTCTTTGGTCATTGGGATGCGATGACCACGCAAAAAAAGTTCATCTTTCATTCAGGATCACCACCATTTAAGATCACTACCATTTAAGATAACGACTACATTCAAGCCATAATCAATGTCACCTCGTTGAGCGACCTGTTCCGCGCTCAAACACATAATTTGCTCATGTTCCTGAGATAGATTTTCACCAATTACCATGCGGCGTTGCTGCCCTCGCGCTAAAATTTCTTGCGCAATCTGGTAAGGGCCAATGACGTCATCCGTTACCATCGCGATTTTTTCATGTTGAAGCAGCCAGCCAAAATCCGGTTTGCGTCCGTGGCTGCTGGTGAGATAAATGTCATTCATATCCAGCAAGATATGGGCACACAGATATTGGATCGAACTGATGCCAGAAATAATGCGAAGGTTTTTCCTGCCAAGGTCTTGTCTGCCGAAGTTTTGGCTGCCAGCATACAACCCAGAGAAATGCTCGGTAATTCGTTTGCCAATGCCATAAAAGAGGGGATCACCCGAAGCCAGCACGACAACCTGCCGATGCTGATTCTGTTCGAGCCACTGCATTAATCCATCCATATCCGCATTCAAACAGCGGATTTCACCACTGAAATGAGGAAACCCGGCAAGATGACGTTTTCCACCCACTAACACTTCTGCCTGTTTGATAGCATCCAGCGCAGCCAACGTTTGGTTTGCAGCAGCTCCGGGGCCAATACCAACAACGGTGATCATCGGCAATCCTCCCCAAAATCCTGCACAATCTCGTCCACAGGCCGATTGCAACCCAATACTTGGTTATCAAAGGAGAACAGAATGGCGTCACATTGTGGTTTACCACTGGCAAAGCGCAGCATCTGGTCGATACGCCAACAGATTTTCTGGGCAATTTGTTGGTATACCCCCTGCCAGCCCTGCTCAGCTATCAATTCAATAGCGGCTTCGGTGGTATCACATTGATCCACCGCCTGAATCAATTCGAAAGGTGCTCCCATCAAGGCCAGATTGGCGATCAGCGTTTCCATGCGACCATCGGCAATATGGCTGTGGGTGTGAAAGATACCGGCGGCGATTTTCACCAACTTGCCGACATGCCCTACCAGCACTACATGGCGGAACTCCAAGCGCACCGCTTCTTGCAACATATAACCGACGAAATTGCTCATCGTGACAACACAGTTCGCATCAATGCCCAATTGTTGACTGACAAAACGTTCACCATGATTACCCGGCACAAAAATAACACGATCCAACCCGCTGGCACGTTTAGCCTCCAGTTCAAGCGCCAGAGAACGTTTCCAGCTCTCTTCCGACATCGGCGTCACAATGCCTGTCGTGCCGATAATCGAAATCCCGCCTTTAATCCCCAATCTGTCGTTATAGGTTTTCTTCGCTCGTTCCTCGCCTTCTGGCGCAAAAATGACAATATCAGCCCCACGATGCGGGCCAATCACCTCCCGCACTGTTTCCTCAATGGTATGCCGTGGGGTTTTATTGATAGCAGCCCAGCCAATAGGCAAACCGACCCCCACTCGTGTTACTCTGCCAATGCCTTCGCCGCCATCCAGTATGATCACGCCGCTGTCATTGAGGGAAACACGGGCAAAAATCAGCATTCCGTGGGTTGCATCCACATCATCGCCACCATCTTTACGGATAGCCGCAATCGCCTGCTGTCCTTCAATCAAGGGTTGCTCGACATTCAAGGCCAATGTGACACCAGAGGGTGTGACAATCGAAACCTGATGAATAATCTGCTGGCGCAAGATCATCAACGCAGCGACCCGAGCGGCAGCCGTAGCGCAAGATCCGGTGGTATAACCCTTGCGATATTGCTTGCCCCTGTGCCAAATCGTTCCGAGGCCATCGGCTTGTTTATCATCAATAACTTGCTGATCACGGATTTCATTCACCCTTCACCTCCGGCATCCGGTAAAGAATGGCGTTGATAATGGCGGCTGCAATATTGCTGCCTCCTTTGCGTCCTTTTGCAGCAATGCAACTTAATCCGCTATTGATAAGGGCATGTTTTGATTCCTCCGCACCAACAAAACCGACGGGGACACCAACGACAGAAATCGGTGCAGATTGATGTTCCATCAAGCGAAACAGCGCGGTCGGGGCATTACCAAAGACAAAAATCTTCTCCCCTGATTCTTGCAGAGCCAGATCAACGGCTGCCATTGAACGCGTGATTTGCTGTGCTTTTGCCATTTGAATAGTGCGGGGATCGCTGACATAACAACGACATTCGCTACCGTACTGAGCCAAGCGGGTTTTATTGATGCCAGACAACACCATTGTTGTATCGGTATATAACGTACAGCCACGCAAGATACCGTCACGAATGAGGCGAAAAACATCAGGGGAAAAATAGAGAATATCCAGCCAGTCAAAATCGGCAGTGGTATGGATCACCCGTTTGATCACTGCTTCTTGATCCGCATCTACAAAACGATAATCAGGACGTGATTCACAAATAAGTCGGCTAATGATGTCAAAACTATTTCTTTCAATCTGTTGGGGTTGCTGGATGTAATTGCTCATGCTGTTCCCTCCTTATACCGTCACTCTGACCAAGCTATTCATCAAACTGCCCAAGCTGTCTATCACACTCAAGCTATCTACCACACTCAAGCTGTGCAGCAGCGCAAACAGCAGCAGCGCCATCACTGATGCCACCATCATCATCTGTATAGATTGTGGAATATCGTCAGGTGTGACCTCGCGTCTTGCATCACCAATCCACGGCTTTTCAACGCGCTGGTTAAAATAAACATTCGGCCCGCCAAGACGGATGCCCAATGCCCCCGCTACTGTGGCTTCCGACCAGCCGCTGTTGGGACTACTGTGTTGATAGCGATCACGCCAGCCAATTCGTAGCGCCTGTCGAAAATCCAACCCCTGCCATTTCGCAGCCATTGCCAGCAAAAGCCAGCCCAAACGTGCAGGCAGCCAATTCGCCACATCATCCATACGCGCCGAAAACATCCCCAGCGCCCGATAACGGGGGGTTTTATAGCCAACCATTGAATCGAGGGTATTAACTGCTTTATAGGCCATAGCAAGTGGAGCGCCGCCAAGCATTAAAAAGAACAATGGTGCAATCACACCATCCACACTGTTTTCTGCCACGGTTTCAATGGTGGCGCGGCTGATCTGTGGTGCTTGCAATTGAGCCGTTTCCCGCCCGACAATTTTGGAAAGCTGTTCACGACTGGCTAACAAATCTCCCTGCCGCAAGGCCTGATAAACCGCATTTGCCGCCTCACTCAAACCACGTCCTGCCAGCGCGGTATAAATCAGCCAAATCTCAACCAAACACCCTGACCAGAACGCCAAACCATAGGCCAATTGCAAAACCCAATAGCTCGCCAGCCAGACGCTTCCCACTACCACCAGCCATAACAGTACACCGCCCCATTTCAAGTCGGTTTCGGTTTGGCAAATCCGGCGGATAAACTGTTCAGTTTGATTGATAAGCCGTCCCATCCAGCGCACGGGATGCGGCCAATGAGGAGGATCACCCAATTTCATATCCAGCATAAAAGCCGCAAACCACAGTAAGACTGTCATAACAGCCTCCGTGCCATCATCAGCCAGCGATGAAGCAGACCAGGGCGTTGAGCAAAATGAATATGCAGATAGCCCGCCAGCGTGTTGCCATTCTGGTAGCCCCCCAGCCAGTTTTTCTGCGCTTTTTTTCGTGTTGGGATATCACACCATTTGACACATTGGAAAATAGGCGGCTGAGTCGTAATAAAATCCGAGTAATGGAATTCATGCCCACGTAGCGTTTCCCCTTTCGCCACCAGAGAGGTATCGCACATTGCCGTGGCTTCGCAGTAACCAAAGCGTTGCAAGTGATCCCCCATCTGGCTTTCACCAGCAATCAACCCCACCATGTTATGCCGCACGCCATCTGCATCAGTCAGGGCATCACCGAGATACATCAGACCACCGCATTCCGCATAAATGGGAATGCCTTTTTGATGCGCCCGACGTAATGCTTCATGCATGGCGTAATTGGAAGATAAAGTTTGAGCATAGATTTCAGGATATCCCCCGCCCAGATAGATCATCTGGCATGTGGGTAACTGGTAATCATGCAGGGGACTGAAACGTTTGATCGTCACACCTGCTTTTTCCAATAACAGCAAGTTATCGGGATAATAGAAGTGGAATGCTTCATCTTCTGCCAAAGCCAGCGTCAAACCTTGCCCTATTGCGGGATCGACAAGAGAATCAATATTTCCTTTTGGTAAAGAAGATAGCTGAGCCAATGCCAGCAATTTATCCAAATCCACCGAGGCTTCAATCTGTTGAGCAAGATAAGACCAGCATTCATCACGGCGAACATTTTCATTGTGTTGGCTGCCTTTATCATGCTGACGGCCTTGTTCTTGTGCCGGGATCAGCCCAAGATGGCGGGAAGGAAGCGCAATATCAGGCATTACAGGGATTCGTCCCAAAACGGGAATACCGCAATAACGTTCAATTGCCTGTTTTAATAATTGAAAATGACTATCCCGATTGACACGATTTATCAGCACTCCCACAATATTGACCGCCGGATCAAATTGCTGAAACCCTATCACCGTAGCTGCAATCGAGGTAGAAACCGCCTTACCATCCACCAATAAAATCACCGGACAACCAAGCTGCTTTGCCATCGCCGCGCTACTACAATAGTTGGGGTTAGTACCATAGCCATCATATAACCCCATAACGCCTTCAATAACCGCAATATCTTGATTGGTCATGGCTTGGTTAAACAGACCATTTAAAATGGGTTCGGGGAGCATAAAAGCATCAAGATTATGTGAAGCAACACCAGTCACAGCACGATGCCAGCCGCCATCCAGATAATCAGGCCCTATTTTAAACGGCTGTACCCGCAGTGAACGATTCATCAGGGCCCGCATAATGCCCAGCGCAACCGTTGTCTTCCCACATCCGCTGCCTGTACCTGCAATGACAAAAGCATATTTCTGTTGCATGTGCTTGCCCCAAAATATTTAAACTCTGTATTGGTGTTCCACTAACATTAGCGTTAAACCAGTATTGATACTAAAAACTAAAACTAATGCTCTCATTCATTGATATTTATCAAACAAAAGGCTTTTAATTATTTTTTGACAAATCAATTAATATTTCACGAGCAATATAGATATCAATGGTTTCTTTATCTTTCAACAAATTAAACCTTATGATAGAAATTCATTATCACGAAGTAAATTACATTTTAAAAAACAGAAAATTGTTTTATTTAAAAATACACATTTTTTATATTTATAAAAACACCCATGATTACTTTTGTGATCTTGTTCATGATTCTTAAGTTATAAAACATGTTTTTATAATAAAGAAAATAAAAATTAATACACAGCAAAAACACATCAATTAACAACAAAAAATTAACCTAATGAATTTAAATAAAAAAACAACAAAAATAAAGAGCCTTTCATTAATAAAATGAAAAAACATTTCTGCTAGTAAATATTTTCAACAGATAACAAAATTCATTTTAAAAAAATCAAAATTAAAAATACGAATATTGATATAAATCAAATTATCCCACACCATATTGAAGTAATAATTATCAAAAAAATGAGATTAATATAACGCTATTCATAAATACAAAAAAAGATTATTAGAAAGATAATTAACTAAAGCATAAGACAGAATAGGCAAGCCTTTATAATAAATAAAATCCCGTTTTAGTTATCATGATGAGAATATTTTTCCATTTCTTTAATTATTTATATTTTAAACCCATAGAGGTAATCCAATGAATAAAGGCAATGTTTGGTTAGTGGGAGCCGGCCCCGGTGATGCCGGTTTAATCACGGTCAAAGGACTACATTGTATTCAATTTGCGGATGTTATTGTTCATGACCGTCTCGTCAACCCTGAACTCATTGCTCAAGTGCCTGATCATTGTGAAATCATTAATGTTGGGAAAGAACATGATTATCATCCCATCCCACAAGAAAAGATTAACCAAATTCTGGTAAAACATGCACAAGCGGGAAAACAGGTTGTTCGCCTGAAAGGCGGTGATCCCTATGTCTTTGGTCGCGGAGGAGAGGAAGCGGAAGTATTGGCACAACATGGCATCAAATTTGAAGTCGTTCCGGGGATAAGTTCCTCAATTGGTGGATTGGCCTATGCCGGTATTCCTGTCACTCACCGCAATCACGCATCAAGTTTCCATGTCGTAACAGGGCATACGTCTCAGGGCAATGAACAACAGAACTGGGAAATACTCGCCCAATTGGAAGGAACATTAATTATTCTGATGGGAATGACCCGTCTGATGGAGATCTGCCAACAACTGATGCTATATGGCAAATCCCCCGCAACACCTGCAGCGGTGATCATGTACGCCAGTCAACCCAAACAAAAGAGCGTTATAGGCACACTGGAAACTCTGTCTGCAAAAGCGGAAGAGCAGAATCTGCGTGCACCAGCACTGATTGTAATTGGTGAAGTTGTTAATCTGGGGGCAACTCTCTCCTTTCTTCCCACTGACGGAGCAATTTAATGAGTGAACATGGTGGCAATATCCTTGGCGTTGCCGAGCAATATGGTCTTCCCGCCAATACGCTTATTGATTTCAGCGCCAATATCAATCCGCTGGGCGCACCAGAACGGGTTAAGGCGTTGATCAAAAATAGTCTTGCCGATATCGAAAAGTATCCAGATGTGGAATATCGTCATTTACATCAGGCGATCGCAAAAGCTCATCAATGCGATAATGCGGTAGTGATGGCGGGCAATGGCGCAACAGAACTGATCTATGCCGTTACTCGTTATCTCCATCCCAAGCGAGCTTTACTGCTTATTCCAGGTTTTGCCGAATATCGGCGAGCCTTGCAGCAAGTTGGCTCTGAAATCATCGACTATCCGTTAACAGAAGAAACTGGATTTCAACCGGATTTACGCCTGTTAGATGCACTTTCCACCATCCAACCCGATTGCATTTTTATAGCCACCCCCAATAATCCCACCGGATTAATGCCAGACAGCCAGTTTTTGCAATCACTGGTGAAATATTGTGAGAAACAAGGGATCTCGCTGATTGTCGATGAATCCTTTATTGATTTTCTGCCTGATAACCGAGGGTTGATTCCCCAAATTGTGGTCACTGAACATCTTTATATACTGCGTTCAATGACAAAATTTTTCGCCATTCCCGGGTTACGTTTGGGCTATTTAGTCAGCGGAAATACAGCGGGAATTGCTGAGATGAAACATCGGCGTGAACCGTGGTCAATCAACGCCTTTGCGGCTCGGATTGGTGAGATTTTGTTTGACGAGCATGATTATATTGCTGCTACACATCAATGGCTAAAATCGCAGCGACATTATCTCTGGACTCAACTTTCAGCTTTACCTGAACTGACTGTCTGGCCGCCATCGGCTAATTTTCTGTTCTTCCGCTGCCATAAACCCAATGTTGATTTATGGCATCTCCTGCTTAAACATCAGTTGTTAATTCGCCATTGTAAGAACTATGCAGGATTAGACGCACGTTACTATCGCGTAGCCGTACGCAGTGAATGGGAAAATCAGCGCCTGATCGCAGCCATGCAGCAGGTTTTTGCCTATGGCTGAAGCCTCTTTCCCCGCTTCCTGTGGAGAGCTTTTGCAAGGATGGCTATTTGGTGGAGAAAAATTAATCTCCTGCCCAATCAACTGGTTCAACTGTATTTCTGTCAGTGAAGGCGTTCCTGCGCCACATGAACGCCCACGTATGCGCCAGATGGTAAATTTACTCTTGGATTACTGGCAGGAGCCTCCCGAATTGACTTCTGGCTTGCGCATTGAATATCAATCGACAATTCCACTCGCCAAAGGCATGGCCAGCAGCACAGCGGATATTGCTGCTACCGCTCAAGCAACCGCCAAATTATTAGGGAAATCATTGAGCAGCGCAGATCTGGCACAACTTTGTGTCAAATTGGAACCCACTGACAGCACGATATTCAGACAATTAACCCTGTTTGATCATCTCACCGCCCAAACTCAAATTTCTTTCGATTGGCAACCGGATATCGATATTTTGCTGCTGGAAAGTCCACAAACCGTTTTGACGGAAGAATATCATCGGCAGGATCGTCAATCACAATTGCAAAATAACGTTTCTTTATTACAACAAGCCTGGTTGCAATTTAATACAGCAAATCAGCGGCATGATAATTACCGACTTGGAGAAGCCTGTACATTAAGTGCCATCGCCAACCAATCGATATTACCGAAACCCTGTTTTCATCAACTGAAGGATTTAGTTGAACAGACAGGTATTTATGGCTTGAACGTTGCCCATAGCGGCAGTGTTGTTGGCCTATTATTCAATTCACACCACCATGATGTAAATTACCTGTGCTGGCAACTGCATCAAAAGAAGATCTCTGAGTATTATCCGAAAATCTATCAGGTCAAACTGATTACGGGCGGTGTTCGCTGAAATAAACTTGAGAAGCGAATCTATCTCTCATTACATAGCTAATTCGAAAGATAACAGGCAGCCAGAAAGAGGTGTGAGCATAGGCACCCTTATGCTGTAATTTTTTAAGTTAGAAAAAAGTTAAGAAATAATAGGAATACCATGAGAACACAAAAAAAGATGTATGGGTTACGTTGGTAGAAGATACACCCCAGCCGGGAAATTGGTAATCATAACCACCCGCATAGCGGGTGGTTTGCTCTAGCCCTATAAGGGCGTGTTACCGACCGCGCCTAAACGACGCCGCTTTCTCTTCGTTCAAGCTAAAGTGTCATTGCCGCTTTGGCTTACCCCTTGAAGGGGTCCTCATACTCACGTGTACTCAATTTATCTTGCATTAAATATTGCTTTTCTTGCTCTCGGATATATTTGCGGATCGTGGCTTCATTTAACCCCACTGTGCTCACATAATATCCTTCTGACCAAAACTTCCTATTGCCAAATTTGTATTTTAAATTCGCGTGATTATCAAATCTCATCAGTGAGATTTTACCTTTCAAATACTCTATGAAGCTCGGTATACTTATTTTCGGGGGGATACTCACCAACATATGCACATGATCTGGCATAAAATGCCCTTCTATTATTTCTACCCCTTTGTACTTACAAAGGCTTTGTAAAATCTCACCTATACTTGAACGTAAACTCGCAAAAATAACTTTTCGTCTGTATTTTGGCGAAAAGACGATATGGTATTTGCAGAGCCATTTTGTATGGGCTGAGCTTTGTGCTTTAATTCCCATAAACACCTTTCCTTCTTTTAGTTACATATATTAGCTTGAACATCTATATTGTAACGGAAAGGTGTTTTTCTTGTTATAACCCTTGAGCTCCACTCGCATAGCGGGTGGTTTTATGTTTAAGAAGCTTATGCTTCTTAAACTGGCTAAAGCCATAATGAAGAACCCCGCCGAAAGCGGCGGGGAATTAGATCTTAAGAGATTAATAAAAGCACTATTTATATCTCGCACTAATAAAGTTATCAACCTTATTTAAAATAGTCATATTATTACTTATCCACACGCATTAATAAATTTTAACAATATCCGCATGCTAATAATATCATTTCAATAAGCAGTATAATTTTTAAATCAAACTTACATTTTTTATATTTCATCCTGCTATATCAATATGTTTATAATATCCGCAGTCATAATATATAGATTCACTATTAATAATAAAATAAATCTCAACTGTAAGGAGAAATCCACCATAAATATTAACATAATATAACCATAGTAAAAACGCTGTAAAATAAATATTTAACACATTAAAAACAACCCAGGATTATATTTAATAAATTTTTAAAATAGGATAACACCTTATGAGTAAAATCAATACAAATATAAATGACAGTAACGTTACAGTCACAAGTGATAATGATTCCAATCCAGAACCATTAACTTATAATACAAACACACCAGCATCAGAACCTCTTACAGTCAGTCCTTATAAGGATATGACAATAGAGCCACACTCTTCTATTGAGGCAATAAGAATTGACACACCAATTATTCTCGAAAAACGTCCCAATTACTACGTAGCTAATTCCGGCCCCGCATCATCAGTTAAGGCTGTTTCTTATTGGTCTCATTCTTTCACATCAGAATGGTTTGAAGATTCCTCTATCACAGTGAAAGCAGGGGAGAACGGAATATTAAAATCACCGAGCAACCCTGTGTATTACAGCAAGGTCGTCATTTATAACAATACAGATAAAAGAGCCTTTGTTACTGGATATAAGAAGTAACAAGATGAAAAACCATCTATAACTAACAGATTTTAATTTAATAACTATCTAACTAAAGCACGATTTAACTAAGGATTTAAAATAAAATCATGAATACCACACCAATTAATGTATCTAATAATGAAACATTACCTGTACTCACTGACGCCATGCTTATGGTGCCTTATACAACATCTACCCCTGATTATGAATGGGATATGTCATCAATCGTAAAGGATGCGATTATTGGTGGCATAGGATTTATTCCAGGAGCAGGTCAGGCAATGTCCTTCCTGTTAGGACTATTTTGGCCTCAACAGAAAGATAATACTTGGGAGCAAATCCTCCAAAAAGTAGAGCAGAGGATAGAGAATGCCACTCTAAAAACTATTAAAGGAATACTTAATGGAGCTCTACAAGAAATCAAAGGAAAAATAGAAAATGTAAAATACATGCTGGAAACCTCGCCTGGTAGTAAAGAAAGTCATGAAGCATATATGTTCCTAGCTAGATTTCTGGTTAGTATAGATGAAAGATTTAAGTCTTTTGATAATAAAACAAACTACCAGATCATGCCGATGTACACTAACACCATTATGTTACAGATCCCTTATTGGAAAATGGGGGTAGAGAAGAAAAATGATATTGGGCTGACAGATATTGAAGTCAATGAGTTAAAACAACTTATCGACAAATTGGTTGGCCAGGCCAAAGACTACATTAATACGATGTATACTAATGAATATAAGAATACCATAGATACATCAAAACCACAGGATATCACTAATAATTTATTATCTGTTAGAGGATATTGTTTATTACACGGTTTAGAGTGTATTGAATTAATTGAACATCTAAAAAATAATAGCTTCAAAAGTGGTTTCTATCCTAAAACTATTAGTTATTCAACTGTGTTTGATCATCCTACTCCCGAAATGAAAAATCAAGCGATTAAAGAAGACGATAAAATGCAGGAACCCTTCAAGCCATCTTTAATCAACGGTAAATACAATAAAATAAAATCATTGGTTGGATATGTACAAAGAATTGGGAATGCGCCTCGAGTTGGTGGTATTAAGATCACGTTTGCCAACGGTTCATCCTACACACTTGGCAAAGTAACATCAGAAACAAATTCAATTGAGCTAAATGATAGTGTTATCGAAATGTTGGAAGTATGGGGCAATGGTGCTGTTGATGAAGCATTATTTACGTTAAGTGATAAGCGTACACTCAAGATTGGTCAGCGCTACGCCAAAAAATACAGAAAATATGCTGTTGATGGACACTATATTGCAGGGCTGTACTTAGCCAACGATGAACCTTCACTTGCTGGTCAAGCAGCGGGTATTGCCGTTTCATATCATATGTTGGATAATAAAAAATAATACCTGACTAATAGCTCCCCTGGTTACATAGCTAACTATGTAACCAGGGGTAATTTTTTCCCATCGTATACTCCAGTTTCACCTCTCTATGAAAATCAATAAATCATAAAACCAAACATATGTTTGTAATTTCCATAAAGCAACTCAATGCACTGTTTTAAAAGAGATTATTACAGTAGTAAATATAGTTTGCTCACTTGATGTATTTAGTCATCTGATTTTTATTAATTTTTCAGCATAATATTAGAGACATACATCACATTTTTTGCAATTTGATAACTTCAGCAAACTTACGATCGTATTCTCATAATGAGAAAGAAGTATAAAAATAGACTTTACTGTTTGCCTGACATGAAACAAAACATCAGTGTAAAAATAGCTGAGGGGATGATATGTCAAAGAGGTAAAATCAGATATTGCAACTTCTGAAGCGTGATCCTTTTATTCAGCAACAAGAAATTGCTGATATTCTTGGGATCAGTCGATCATGTGTTGCAGGGCATATTATGAACCTAAGTAAAAAAGGTTATATCAAAGGCAAAGGGTATATTTTATCTAACGATGTTGAGTGTCAATTTCAGATTTGGCATTGGCGAGTTCCTGAGTGTGCTTGATATCCAGTTCTGCGAGTTGATTGAGGCGTTCTTGCTGGGTGGTGATAATGGCGTTTTTCTCTGATAGCTGAGTTGTCAGTACCTCATTCTCTCCAGAGAGTCGCCCATTATCCGCATACACCGAATAGACAGAATATGCAACCGAGCCAATCAGCGCGATACAAACAATCACCACGACAGCTTTAGCTTTCCAGTTCATAGCATCTCAAATGCCCGTGTGAAAATATCATCAGAATACGGTTGCTGGCCGTTCTCATGTCGAATGATCGACTTAGCCAGTGCAATCAACGTCGGTTTATCAATGTTGAGCACTTGATGCGGGTCGACGCTCAGTGCCTTGGCAACGCCATTGATATAGGCTGAGGTGTTGTTTTCCACATTGGGTGCCCAGCGGTCTATCATTCGGTACACCGTTTGGTAACCGTTCTTGTGGTAGTTGGTCAGTAACTTCATGAGTGCCCGAATACCGTAAATTTCAGATTCGAAGCGACAGAACCGCTTTTCAATCTTTGGGTCATGAGGCAACTGACCCTGCCACTTACTTCTTTGGGTTATGATCGATATTGCCCGGATTGTTATTATCAATGCCTCTCGTCATTACTTACCCCCGCTCTTTTCTCCGCCGCCTTACGCAGCAATTGACCGATAAAGTCGGTCCCCAGATAGCCAATCACCACACTGCCGATGTAGGCCAAATCAGGATCCAGACCGATGAGATTTAATACATCACGGATGAACCACGCGAACATGGCACACATAAAGGCGTCGATAGAGACTCGCAACCATCCTCCGCCGTTATAGCGACCGCGAAGAAATGCCATTGTCCCTGCGAGTGCTGCCCCGATGCCCTGCTCTCTTACCGAGACGAGCCAGTCACCGAGGTGCACCCAAAAGTCTGGGTTCTCTTTCATCTTCATAATTCCACCCCATCTGAACAATGGGCATCCGCGGGGTGAGTTATGGTCGCCCCTGTGAGTTGGTTAAAAGTAATGGGGGATAGTTAAGTTATGCTGTAACAAGCTTAAATACTTTAAATCCACCTGCCTGAGATTCAGTTTTGTATTTCTCAATACTTATTCTCATTCTTTGTTTTCCCAGTTCCGTTAAGCTAAGCGGCTTACCCAATGCATTTAAGTAATCCATAGATTCTTTTATTTGCTTTTTCGCATCAGCACTGGCTAATTTGCAGGCGTCCTCTAAGCTTTCGGGTAACTGGACTAATATGTAATTTAATTTAACATCCTTATTTTTACTCACTATCATCGTCGCTTCCCCCGTCGTTGCTGAACCAGCGAAGAAGTCCAAAACGATATCGCCATCATTAAGGGGTTTTAAAGAACCAATCAATTCAGTCACGAGTTTTAATGGCTTTTTCCCATTTTTGAAAGGCACACCACCTTCGTTATTAATCCCCGTGGTTTTAATGTGAGACCAGAAATCACCCGGATGGACAAACAGGTGGTCAGAGGCAAATATCAATTGCGGTCTGGGATTTCGGCTGGTTTCTGAATAGGTTACGCGTACCAGATATACTAATCCCTGAGCTGACTTAACAGAAAAAACATCACTTGTTTTTTTGTTTTTCCTCTTTTCTTCGCTTAGCTTGTGAACGCTGCTGGATTTGACGCATTGGCATATTCGCCAGCTATTATTAAAAAGCCACTCATTCTTTTTGGAAGCGGCTCCTTTATATACTTCGGTCAAAGGCTTTAAAGTTACACCTGATAAAATTTCATCCAGTTTTTTTAACTGCTCGTCACTAAGATATTTTGAATCTTTTATAGAATCGTAAAAATCCCTGTGCTCCCGGCTAAAATTATCCAAATATAAATTATACGCCGAGTCCCACTTAATCTTTTTTATTGGCGTAAATTCAATGCCATTGATACCACTCGGTTTTATAGCAATGATATATTCTTTTAATTTTGGAATAGTGCCTAGTTTTTTGACGCTGGCCATTTTTAGTCCGCTAGCTTCACTCATCTTAACGACAATAACTTTAATGGCATCGTAGCCAAATATTTCTTCACAGACCTTCACTAAATTAAAGACTTCATTATCATCTATAGAGATATAGATCATGCCTTCCGGATGAAGTAAGTTTTTAGCAACGAGCAGCCGTGGAAATATCATGTTCAGCCAGTTTGTGTGACGCCGACCCGATGTATCAAATCTGTCTTTATAGATAAAATCCTTGCCTGTGTTATAGGGCGGGTCGATATAAATCATCTTTATCTTTTTGTGATAAGACTTTTGTAATATTTTAAGTACTTCAAGGTTATCACCTTCAATAAATAGGTGCCGTTATCGGAATTCCGATATCGAATGAATGTCAAATGGTTAGGATTGCAAAACAAAAAAGGCCGCATTAAGCAGCCTTGGATAATCGAGTTGTAAACGCTAAGTTAACTACTGGGGGTGCAGTTCAGAAGCGAGTTTGGTGTTTCATTCGCTATCTTGTTCAGTTTCTGGAATCAATTTTGGATGCACTGTTTCCACTAACTCGTAAAATTGCTCTGGCGTTTTTGATATCTTAAGCAAGGTGACTATAGATGCTAAGTGTTCTCTTAACTTTGGATGTCCAATATCATCTGTTAGCCACTGATGTAACTTTGCTTTTCTTTCTGACCTAGAAGCTGCTTTTTTTAATTCAGGCAAGAAATCGGGGGCAAGACGGCTATAGACAACATTGTTTGTAACATTACCTATAAAACCCGGTCTCCAGTTTTTTTGTCCTACCGGGGGGTACTCAAGACCGTAAATTTTGAAAAGCCCTTCATAATAATCAGCCGGAAAAGTACTCACCCATGGTTTTAATTCTTTAGCTACGAAAGCCTCCAAAATCTTAGCCAGAGCATCTCTTTCTCTATCACGTTGATAGCCAGTTGCCTCGTCAACTAAAGCGATTACACCAACTTTAGCCAAAGAACGAACTAATATCTCTGCTTTATGTGCAACCGACATCTGTTCCTTGGTTTTTATTGCTCCAAATTCTCTAGCTTTTAAGTAGAGGTCTCCCACTAAAGGTAGTATAAGTACATTGTGTCCTTCTTTAATTACGCCTGTTTTTGTCTTGTATTTTACCTTCGGGATCTGCTCTTCAAGATCTTGATTTATAAAAGGTTTAAGGTTAATTGCATCCATGAAAGGGGGGGTCTGGATCTGACCTATAACTCTTTGATTTTCATTATCTTTCTTATAACCTCTCTGAGTTCTCCCAAGAGCGGCAAATATAGACGTAGCGCTCACAACCCGAGTTCCATTATTCAATACAGCGACATCTAACTCTGTATCACCTATGCTTAATACTCCCTCATTCAGTACTGTGGGCAGCATTGCCTTTTCTTTGCGGGCTACTGCTGCTTTTTGAGCTGACTTTTTTCTTTGTTCAGGGGTCATATTGGCCGCTCTTGCCTTACCACCCTTTGCCTTACCAACAACTTCTTTTTTATTTTCATCTGTCATGGTTAAGTTACTCGTATCGTAAAATCACGAGCAATTAAAACATATGTACGTTTACACGTGCAAATAAATATTTTGTACGTATATGCAAACCAGATTAATCTTAATTTACGGCAGTTTAAAGCCCAGTAATGGCTATTCAAGCAGATATAACCCTAAGCTAACTACCCCCAGAAAACAAAAAGGCCACGCCATGCGCAGCCTTGAATTTGAACTGGTCGGTCTGGCCGACAGGTTGAACTTGTAGCGATGGCTTACAGGTTGGAATTAAAATCCATCGAACTCATCACACCATTCGAATTCATCTTTCATGAGGGTGTTCTCTTTTTTGCTGAAAATCAGATTAACACGTTGATTTATCTAGCATATAGGGGTGTTCTCTATACCAATTCGAGGTGTTGATCGAAATGGTTGAAATAACACCTAATGCATTGATTTAACTGTGAATATAGCATTGACCGCCCCTGATCGAATTGAGTTGTAAATTCAAAGATTTCACTAACCATATAATTTTTAAAAATCAATTTTATTTATCTTTTATTAATGTTTTATCCGAAATAAATCGGTTTTGGTTTTAATTCCGTTTAGTTGAATATTTATATAATGCCTCATATTACACCAGAGTCATTCTAATGCTGTTGTCAGAATACTTTAAAACCAACTTACTTATATTGAGGATATTCATATAGGGCAAACGGGTCTAATTTATACAGATGAAAATCCCACTGTCAGGATTTTCATCATATAGCCATTATCCCAGCCAGCCTTCTGGCGCTTAGTC
>NZ_FOVO01000087.1 GCF_900115195.1 Xenorhabdus japonica | reverse complement strand
TAGGGCAAACGGGTCTAAATTGAACAGTTAGTTCAGTGATGTGCCTTCAGTACATAAAGGTAGGAACATTGATGATCGTTTGTGATTTACAATCCGTTTTCTGTCAATGATAACCGTAGAAACCGTCATGAAAGCAACCACCCTCAGCAATACCTTTGGACACCTCACTGATCCCCGGCTTAATCGTACGAAACAGCATTTGTTGATCGACATTCTCACCATCTCGATTTGTGCGGTTATCTGCGGTTGTGAGAGTTTCAATGCGATTGAAGAATACGGAAAATCCAAGGAGGACTGGTTCAGACAATTTCTGGAACTCCCCAATGGGATCCCCAGCCATGATACCTTTAACGATGTGATAAACCGGCTGAATCCCCAAGAATTCGGGGAGGCTTTTATCGCATGGGTGAATAAGTTAGCCAAAATCTCCACCGACATTATTGCATTGGATGGCAAAACAATGAGAGGCACACTCGACAAAGCCAACGGCTCTCCGGCTATCCATTTAGTCAGTGCTTGGGCGGTGGCGAATCAACTTTGTTTTGGCCAGATGAAAGTATCGGATAAATCAAACGAAATTACGGCGATCCCTAAGCTTCTGGCCTTGCTGGATATTGCAGGGTCCACTATCACCATTGATGCCATGGGCTGCCAACACACAATCGCTAACCAGATTGTCACGGACAAGGCAGATTATGTTTTGGCTTTGAAAGGAAATCAGGGTGAGTTTTACGACGATATTAAGCTCTTTTTGGACAACCAATTGGCAAAGGATTTTACGGGCGTTATCCATGGCACTTACCGAAGTACGGATGGCGATCATGGTCGTATAGAACAGCGCCAGTTGTGGTTAATTAACGACGTGAATTGGCTGCAGAAACGTCATCCTCAGTGGCACACGTTGGGGGGTATCGCGGTTGTGGAGTCATGGCGGGAAGAGCAAGGTAAAACAGAGAGTTATGAAAGGCGCTACTATATTACCAGCCATCGTGGTGCCTCGGCAGAATTCCTTGCGTGTGCCATACGCAGCCATTGGCATATTGAAAATAAACTGCACTGGCAATTGGATGTGAGTTTTGGTGAGGATAGCCGGCGTCTGAGAAGCGGTCATGCGGCCGAAAATGTGGCATTAATGAATAAAATAGCACTTAACTTACTGAAAAATGAGAAGTCAGTTAAAATAGGCGTGAAGACTAAGCGCCAGAAGGCTGGCTGGGATAATGGCTATATGATGAAAATCCTGACAGTGGGATTTTCATCTGTATAAATTAGACCCGTTTGCCCTA
>NZ_FOVO01000029.1 GCF_900115195.1 Xenorhabdus japonica | reverse complement strand
AGTGCCCACACAGATTGTCTGATTCAATTGTTAAAGAGCGGGTGCAACCGGAAGCCTTCCGGGTTGCGAGGCTGCGTATCTTACGCTTTTCGCCTCCGAAGTCAAGCGCTTATTTTCGCTTTTCTTCGCTGCCCGCCGCGGCGTGTCTTCGCTGGGCGTCGGTCAGTGGTGGCGCATTATAGGGGGTTTTCGGCACCTGGCAATAGTTTTTTTCGATTTTCTTTCCGTTCGTGTTTTTTTTCCTCAAAATGATGTAACAATCAGCAAAAAAGCTATTCTTGAGGCTCTTTATCACACGATATTTGCAAAAACTCCTCAGAAAAACGATCTACTTGTTCCCAATCAGTGTATTCGATTTCTTTTGTTGTATCTGTTTCTCCTCCGGTCATTCTCATAATGAACTGAATCATGGTGCGATCTAACCAGCGATAACGTGGATAACGTAAAGCTCCCGCAAAGACTCCACATAAATCAGGCTGCCACGGACTATTTATTAAAAATTTACGCACATAAGCATTCGTTTCTGGTGTTCTTTTTTCTGGCTTTCTCGCCGTTAAATTGACACCAAAGAAAGCTGTTGGCATTTGGTTCAACTGCTTTTGATGACGAATGACAAAATTATGTAATGCAGAATTGAAGTGACCATATCGTATCGATGCTCCTACCATTACTTTTTGGTAAGGCATCAAATTGACCTGTATCACTGTAGAAAGATCTCTTAAATCACACTCAATACCAGTACGCCGGAGATTCTCTGCGATACGGGTAATAATTTTTTTGGTTTGTCCATCCTGAGTAGAATAAAGTAACAAATAACTCATAGATACTTCCTTATTAAGCAGCGATTCACATCTAAAAATTCAACAGTTCACTATTTGTGTCAAACAGATTTCTATTCGCGCCAAAAAGTTGGTGTAAATAAAACTAATAATGTGAACACTTCCAAACGCCCAAATAACATAGTGACAACCAATATCCATTTCGCCGTCGGGCTCACTGCCATAAAATTATCAGCAACCATTCCCAATCCTGGTCCCAAGTTATTCAATGTTGCAGCGATGGCAGAAAAAGCAGAACGATCGTCAACACCCGTTGCAATCAGTAACAACATACTAATAATAAAGACAAGTGCGTAAGCCGAAAAAAAACCCCAGACCGCTTCAATAATTCGTTCCGGTAATGCTCGCTGTCCTAATTTAATGGTATAGACCGCATTTGGGTGTACTAAACGTTTTAATTCACGAGAACCTTGCAAAAACAATAATAAAATACGAATAACTTTGAGGCCGCCTCCCGTTGAACCAGCACACCCCCCTATAAATGCAGAACATAACAACAGGAAAGGCAAAAAAAGAGGCCACTCTTGAAATTTTTCAGTTGTAAATCCAGCAGTAGTCGCCATAGAAACAACCTGAAAAAAAGCATGGTTCAATGCATCTAATTCTGATTCATAAACGGAATGTTGCCACAATATCAGCATACAAATTGCCAATAATGCCAACTGAATTGCAATGAACATCCGAAACTCTGGATCACGCCAATATACTTTCAAACTTCTTCCAGAAAGGACGGCAAAATGCAGGCCAAAATTACAGCCCGAAATCAATAAAAAAATAGCAATAATAGTATTGATGGTCGAACTATTGAAAAAGCCGATACTGGCATCATGAGTGGAAAAACCACCAATAGCGATGGTAGAAAAGCTATGGGAAATCGCATCGAATGGCTCCATCCCCGCAGCCCACAGGGCTATCGCACAGGCTATGGTCAACAAAACATAAATTAACCATAGTGTTTTTGCTGTTTCTGCGATACGTGGGCGCATTTTATTATCTTTCAATGGGCCCGGCATTTCTGCCCGATAAAGCTGCATTCCCCCGACACCAAGCAGGGGTAAGATCGCCACAGCCAGGACGATGATTCCCATCCCCCCCAACCATTGCAACATTTGTCGGTAGAACAGAATGGCCTTAGGAAGGGAATCAAGACCAACGAGCGTCGTCGCCCCTGTTGTCGTCAAACCAGAAAATGATTCAAAAAAGGCATCTGTGACTGAAAGATTAGGTTTTTCAGAGAAAATAAACGGCAATGCTCCTACACTCCCCAATACAGTCCAAAATAGGACAACAATCAAAAAACCCTCTTTCGGTTTAAGAGCATATTTTTGATCGCGATTAGGTACCCACAATATTAAGCCAATGACGAGAGCAAATATGAATGTCTGGCTAAATGCTCTACCTGCACCATCTCGATAAAATAATGCCACCACCCCCGGGATAATCATCGTGACAGAGAAAAGAATGACAAGTAGTCCAACAATACGGGTTATGGCACGAAAATGCATTCGGCTGGTTCCTTAGAAATCCGGTATGACAAATTATTATGATTTTGGTATTAAAAACAAAGCCCCACGACTCAAGTCCCGTAATTTATCACCTATCTCCCCTGCGAGGGTAGCTGGCAATGAAACTTGCAATGTAACATTTTCAGCGTAATCACTGGCAATCACTTGTCCGGAGAATTGATGTAGTAATTGTTCTACCATTGAAATATGTGAGTATTCACACTGTAACTGATACAGTTTCTGCGGTACTTTGAATTCGGTTTGCAATAGTTTCAGAGCTTGCTGCACGCCATTGCCATAGGCTTTTACCAACCCTCCTGTACCAAGTTTTATGCCACCAAAATAGCGAACAGATACAGCAGTAATTTCTCCCAGACCACTTCCTATTAACTGAGCAATCATGGGCTTACCAGCTGTTCCGGTAGGTTCACCATCATCAAAAAACCCCAATTGCTGGGAGTCATCCGGCGCACCAGCCACAAAAGCCCAACAATGATGACGAGCATCAGGATATTGCCCTTTAATGCTTTGGATAAATAATTTAGCTTCATCCACCCCGCTGGTGTGCTCCAGCAGGGTAATGAAACGGCTCTTTTTTATTTCTTCAGTAAAGCTGACTGAAGCCGCGGGGATTAAATAAGGCTTCATTACGACAAATGTAGATCTCTGGTCATGTTTTCAATTTTTCCATCGTGAATAACGATATTATCTTCAATGCGAATACCACCATAAGGTTTCAACATATCGATTTTTTTCCAATCAAAATGTTGACGATATTCGCTTCCACGCCACTGCGCTAATAAGGTTTCAATGAAATAGATCCCGGGTTCAATGGTCAAAACCATTCTTGACTCCAAAATACGGGTACAACGCAGATAAGGATGCATTGACGGGGCAGCCAGATGGGTTCCGCTATCATTTTGCATAAATCCAGCAGCATCGTGCACCTGCAAACCTAGGAGATGACCGAGTCCATGTGGGAAAAATAGTGTTGTCAATCCTTTATCAACCATACCCTCTTCGCTGATTCCATTAATAATGTCATGTTTTTTCAGAATCTTGGCTATACGTCGATGCATATTAATATGGTAGTCGGTATATCTAGTTCCCGTTTTAATCGTACCGATTATCGCCTGCTGCTCTTCATTCAGATCCTTTATTAGTGAAGCAAAATCGTTATTAGATTTTGCTGAATAGGTTCTTGTGATATCTGCTACATAGCCATTATATTCTGCTCCAGCATCAATTAAAAAGCTGCGAATTTCAGAAGGGGCTTTCTGTTGTAATTTGTTGTAATGCAGAACAGCAGTATTTTCATTCAAGGCAACAATATTATTGTAAGGGACATCGGTATCGCGGTGTCCCGTTGCCATCAAATAGAACATATTAATTTCGAATTCACTCACACCAGACAAAAAGGCATCGTAGGCTGCCTGATGACCATTAACGGCCATTTTCTGAGCCTCACGCATGCAAGCCAATTCGTAATCTGTTTTATATGAACGATGGTAACTCAAATAATCCAAGACAGCTTTTGGGTTGATATTGTGCTCAATAATTCCCAAAGATTTGGCACACTCAGTTTGTTCACCAATATAAGCTGCATTCTGTTTTGATAATCCATTCAGTTTTGCGCTGATATCTTCAGCTTTTGCCAAATGAATCATTTCTATTTCGTCAGTCCAGTAACTATTGGGCAATGGTTCAACGCTATGCCAGTAATCTACTGGCGAATAAAACCAGAGTTTAGGTTTATTGGCACCATCAATCCATAACCAACAATTCGGCACTTTAGTCACAGGAACCCAAGCCTTAAAGTGTGCATTTACTTTGAATGGATAATGGTTGTCATCAAGAAAAATCTGTAATGATTCACCTGAATGAATAAGCAAGGCGTCAAGCTGAGTTCGTGCCAATATTTCGCGGGCACGTTTTTGTAAGATTTTAATATGTTCTTGGTACAGAGATGCCAACTTTTCCATCTTAATTAGCCTTTTGATTTTCTGGCGGGGCTTAAATATTACCACAACTCGCTATTATGGAAGCTATCACATGAAAATTCCCCCTCTCTAAAATTAAGCAACTATATTTATATTTTTCAAAACACTAACAAAATATATGGCTATCTGTCATAAATCTTAGCTGTGATCCTCCCTACAAAAAATTAATCATTGATTTGCATTAAGTTAACACAGTAATCACAATCAACCTCATCTGGTCATACCAGATGGTATGCACTCATTGAGGAGAATGACATGCTCTACCTAAGTGAAACTATTCAAGTAAAATGGCTGAAAGATGGCATTGCAGAACTGATCTTCAATGCACCAGCTGCAATTAATAAATTAGATACCAAAACGGTTACTTCGCTGGATAAAGCTGTTGCCGCCCTTGAGCAAGAGCCTGAACTAAAAGGGTTGCTATTACGCTCTGAAAAACAAGCCTTTATTGTCGGCGCAGACATCACAGAGTTTTTATCATTATTCAATGCACCAGCAGAAAAACTAAATGAACTGCTGAATCTCGCCAACAATATCTTTAATCGTATAGAAGATCTCCCTGTACCGACTATCTCCGCTATTAATGGCTATGCTCTTGGCGGTGGATGTGAATTGGTACTTTCAACGGATTTCCGTATTGCATCCCCAGATCTTCGCATCGGTTTGCCAGAAACCAAACTGGGTATTATGCCGGGATTTGGTGGTTCTGTTCGTCTGCCTCGCTTGATTGGTACAGATAATGCTCTTGAAATCATTTCTGCAGGAAAGGATATTAACGCAGAGGAAGCACTGAAAAATGGTTTAATCGACGCCGTAGTTTCTGCCGAAAAACTGGTTGATTCTGCTATTTCAGTTCTGGAACAAGCCATTCGTGGTGATTTGGATTGGAAGGCAGCCCGTCAGCCTAAACTGATGCCACTGAATCTCAATGAAATTGAACGTACGATGAGTTTCACTGTGGCAAAAAGTATGGTAATGAAGGTTGCTGGCCCTCATTATCCAGCACCAATTACTGCGGTAAAAACCATTGAAAAAGCCGCTATACTGGGTCGCGATGAAGCCTTGAAGCTGGAGTCTGCCAGTTTTGTATCATTAGCACACACTTCTGTTGCCCGTGCTTTAGTCGGCATATTCCTGAATGACCAATATGTCAAAGGGTTAGCAAAAAAACATCTTCAAGCCGTCACAACACCTGAACATGCAGCAGTACTGGGTGCAGGGATCATGGGCGGAGGCATTGCCTATCAATCAGCGCGCAAGGGTGTTCCGGTCTTGATGAAAGACATCAATCAAAAAGCGCTGGATTTAGGTATCAATGAAGCAGCTAAATTGCTGCATAAACAATTTGAACGTGGACGCTTAGATGCTATGAAGATGGCCAAAATTCTGGCATCCATTCAACCTACTCTTAATTATGCGGGTATTGAGCAGTCTCAAATCGTTATCGAAGCAGTAGTTGAAAATCCTAAAATTAAAGCCGCAGTTTTGGCAGAAACAGAATCACATATCAGTGATGAATGTATTCTGGCTTCCAATACATCTACTATCCCAATCACTGAATTAGCAAAATCGCTAAAACGCCCAGAAAACTTCTGTGGTATGCATTTCTTCAACCCAGTACATCGTATGCCATTGGTTGAAATCATCCGCGGAGAAAAGACTTCAGACAAGGCCATTTCAAGCGTTGTCGCGTATGCCAGTAAAATGGGTAAAACACCCATCGTTGTCAACGATTGTCCTGGTTTCTTTGTAAACCGTGTATTGTTCCCGTATCTGGCTGGTTTTGGCATGTTGCTGCGTGATGGTGGTGATTTCCGTCAAATCGACAAAATCATGGAAAAAGAATTCGGCTGGCCAATGGGGCCTGCTTATCTCCTTGATGTTGTCGGCATTGACACTGCTCACCATGCACAAGCTGTCATGGCTCAGGGTTTCCCTGAACGTATGAGCCGCAATTACCGGGATGCTATTGATGTATTGTTCGAAAATCAGCGTTATGGTCAAAAAAATGGCATTGGTTTCTATAAATATGCCCAAGATAAAAAAGGCAAACCGAAAAAAGAGCAGGATGAAACTACCGATCAGTTACTGGCAAGCATCAGCAAACCGAAACATACTTTCTCTGGCGAAGAGATCATTGCTCGAACCATGATTCCAATGATTAACGAAGTTGTTCGCTGCTTAGAAGAAGGTGTCATTGCCAGCCCGGCGGAAGCAGATATGGCACTGGTGTATGGCTTGGGCTTTCCGCCATTCCATGGTGGTGTTTTCCGTTACCTGGATACCATGGGAACCGCAGCCTACGTGAAGATGGCAGAAAGTTATGCTCACTTGGGCGCACTCTATCACGTACCCGCTGGCCTGAAAGAAAAATCCGAAAGCAATGAAAGTTACTATCCTGCACCAGCAGAACTTGTTGTGAATCCAGGTGAAAAAGCGTGAGGTCTGAAAACATGGAAAACGTAGTTATTATTGATGGTATTCGTACCCCAATGGGGCGCTCAAAAGGTGGTGTATTCCGTCAGATCCGTGCCGAAGATCTCTCCGCACATCTGATGAAATCAATACTCAATCGTAACCCTGCCGTTAAGCCTGAAGATATTGATGATATCTCTTGGGGATGTGTGCAACAGACGCTTGAACAAGGGTTCAATATTGCACGTAACTCTGCTTTGCTGGCGGGTATTCCCCATTCAGTTCCCGCTGTAACTGTTAACCGCCTCTGCGGTTCTTCAATGCAATCATTGCACGACGGCACCCGCATGATCATGACTGGCGATGCCAGTATTGTTATGGTCGGCGGTGTTGAGCATATGGGACATGTTCCCATGACACACGGCGTCGATTTTCATTCCAAATTAAGCCGTAATGTGGCGAAAGCAGCAGGTGTTATGGGACTGACGGCAGAAATACTGGCCAAAATGCACAATATCAGCCGCGAAATGCAGGATGAATTTGCCTTGCGTTCTCATCAACGCGCAGCACAAGCGACCGAGTCAAAGGCTTTCGCAAGCGAAATCGTTCCTATTTATGGGCATGATGCTGATGGGAATCTAAAACTCGTCAATTTTGATGAAGTGATCCGCCCAGAAACTAATCTAAAAGATTTGGCTGCACTGCGTCCTGTTTTTGATCCTGTCACCGGAAGCGTTACTGCGGGCAACTCCTCAGCGCTTTCTGATGGTGCCTCTGCAATGCTGATCATGAGCGAAAGCAAAGCCAGAGAATTAGGATTAAAACCTCGCGCTCGTATCCGCTCAATGGCAGTTGTCGGTTGTGATCCTTCCATCATGGGTTATGGCCCTGTGCCTGCAACACAAATGGCCTTGAAAAAAGCTGGATTAAGTCTTGCAGACATTGGCGTAATGGAATTGAACGAAGCATTCGCTGCGCAATCCTTAGCTTGTATGAAAGGACTGAATCTGCTGGATAGTATAGATGACAGAATCAACCTGAACGGTGGTGCAATTGCTCTTGGTCACCCATTGGGGTGCTCTGGTACTCGCATTACAACCACCCTGCTTAACTTGATGGAACGTAAAGATGCCCAGTTTGGGCTATCAACCATGTGCATCGGATTAGGCCAAGGCATTGCCACAATTATTGAAAGAGTATAGCTATTAAAACTTAGCTATATAAAGTAAATGGTAATTGAAATTTAATAGCTTTTTTCCCTTGTCTGTCTTGTCTATTGCACCACTCTAATAAGTTGTTGCCGTAGTTTCCCGCCTGTCAGGGGCGGGTTTTTTTATTTTTTATCGTTTTATTTTATCGGAAAACAGATCAAATAAACTCAAATGCATCACCATACATGTGATCGATAGATGCATCACGTTCACTACAGAACCGTTCACGAGCGATTTTAGCCATCTCAAAACGACCAGCAATATAGATATCATTATTTGCTAAACTGCCGAAATCTTCCAAAACCGCACTCAGAACTGTGCCTGTTCTCCCGTGCCAGTGTTCATCAACCTGTTCAACTACAGGAACCACAGTTAAATTAGGATAACTCTCACTCAATGATTGCAACGCCTCCAAATCATAAAGGTGTTGCAACTCTCGTCCCCCCCAATAGATAGAAATTTCTCGATTGGGATTTTTTTCCAATGCAGCCAATAAGATAGAGCGTGTATATGAGAAGCCTGTTCCACCAGCGACCAATAACATAGGATTTTCACTGTCTTCACGAAACCATGCCTGACCATGTGGTATATCAATATCAATGATTTTCTGATCCAAGATCCTATCCATTACTGCCATCGCATAGAGATTTAGCTCAGAAGCACCAATATGTAACTCAATTATCTGTTTTTCTGATGGTGGTGATGCCACAGAGAAAGGGCGTTTATCCCTTTCATCCATAACCACCATCAAATATTGCCCTGCACGGAAAGAAAAAGGCGAATCAGGTAATAAACGAACCCGATAAACTGTATCTGTAATGGAGTCAACCGATGTTACTTTACAGCTTAATATTGTCATGCGTTCCCTCTTATCGCTTCAAAATATCTAATTGATCCCAAATTTCATCGACACGGGTCCGAATCTCATCGCTCATCACTATCGGACGCCCCCATTCCCTTTGTGTCTCTCCTGGCCATTTATTTGTTGCATCTAACCCCATTTTTGAGCCTAACCCAGAAACAGGCGATGCGAAATCGAGATAGTCAATCGGTGTATTTTCCATTAAGACAGTATCTCTCTGCGGATCCATTCGCGTTGTTATCGCCCAGATGACATCATTCCAATCTCGCGCATTGATATCATCATCACAAACGATAACAAATTTTGTGTACATAAATTGCCTCAGATATGACCAAACCCCCATCATCACTCGCTTGGCATGGCCTGCATATTGTTTTTTCATTGTAACGATAGCGAGCCGATAAGAGCAGCCCTCTGGCGGCAGGTAAAAATCTACAATTTCAGGAAATTGTTTTTGCAAAATTGGTACCAGAACTTCATTCAACGCAACTCCCAATACCGCAGGCTCATCCGGCGGACGCCCTGTGTAAGTGGAATGATAGATAGCATCGCTGCGCTGAGTAATATGGGTCACCGTAAATACTGGGAACATATCTACTTCATTGTAATAGCCGGTATGATCACCATATGGCCCTTCCGGTGCCATTTCACCAGGTTCAATGTAGCCTTCAAGGATAATTTCAGCACCGGCAGGCACTTCCAGATCATTGGATATACATTTTACGACTTCCGTTTTATGTCCACGCAATAATCCAGCAAACGCATATTCTGACAAAGTATCAGGAATTGGGGTAACCGCTCCCAATATCGTGGCAGGATCGGCCCCTAATGCAACGGACACAGGAAAACGTTCGCCCGGATGTGCCTGACACCACTCCTGAAAATCAAGTGCCCCACCACGATGTGATAGCCAGCGCATAATCAGCTTATTTTTACCCAATACCTGTTGACGGTAGATGCCCAGATTCTGGCGCTCTTTATTAGGCCCCTTAGTTACTGTTAATCCCCATGTGATCAGTGGAGCGGCATCTTCTGGCCAACAATGCATAACCGGAATACGGGTGAGGTCCACTTCATCGCCTGCCCAAACCTGTTCCTGACAAGGCGCAGAACTCAGGCGCTTGGTTGGCATGTTCAAAACCTGTTTAAATTTAGGCAGCTTATCGACCAAATCACGAAAACCTTTTGGTGGCTCAGGTTCTTTAAGGAAAGCCAATAACTTACCAACATCATGCAATGCCTTAACATCACTCTGCCCCATACCCATGGCAACACGTTGAGGAGTCCCAAACAAGTTGCACAACACGGGCATCGAATATCCCTTAGGATTTTCAAATAATAAGGCTGGACCACCGGCACGAAGAGTACGATCTGCGATTTCAGTCATTTCCAGATATGGGTCAACTTCCATACTAATTCGTTTTAATTCACCCGATTGTTCCAACAAGGAAAGAAAGTCTCTTAGATCACGATATTTCATATTATTCATTTGTGCCGATTTTTCAGGAGGGAAAGCCATTATAAGCCCTCCCATGAGGGTTACAAGGTAAACTCATAACTTGTCAAAAAGCAATGAACTTAGTGAAATCTTGTGGATCAGATTCCTCTGTGAAAATCAGATAATCATATCACTCATGATTAGTGATAATCTTTTCACCATAACGCAACACATAGCATTATCATTGAAGATAAGCACTGTAGACTATCGAAAAATACAGTTTACATTTTAGATAACGTTTATCTTTACTGATGATCCTTTAGTACTAGTTTTGTTATGCTAAGCATTCTATGCAATGGAGTCGAAATATTATGGAAAAATGGCGTCTTCTTTACTGTAAACGGGGACAAATCTTTCGAGCAATAGAGCACTTAGAAAGACAAGACGTTGTTTGTCTGACACCTACAGCCAAAATTGAAAAAATTATTCGGGGTAAACGCGCCACCGTTACTGAACCACTATTTCCCAATTATCTGTTTGTTTACTTTGATGAAGAGGTTATTCATACCACTACCATTAACTCAACACGTGGTGTAAATCATTTCGTTCGGTTTAATGGTGCACCTGCCACCGTTCCACAAACATTGATTGATGAGTTAATGTCTATCACAGAGCAGGAATATATTGCACCTGAGACCCCAATTACTGGTGATACCGTCTTGATCACTGAGGGAATTTTCGAAGGCATCCAAGCAATTTATAACGAACCGGATGGAGAAACACGATCCATTCTTTTGCTGAAAATCCTCAACAAAGAAGTCCCTAAGGCATTGTATAATAATCATTTTACCAAAATCTAATCAGAAAACGGGCAAAAAGCGCCCGTTTTTATTATTATTGGCTGACTTTACTCTCTTTAATAATAAATTGAGTAAACTTAGTATCTTTGCTCATGCAGCCACTGTGCTACACGCTTGGCAAAATAAGTCAGTACGCCATCAGCACCTGCTCGTTTAAAACACAATAGTGATTCCATAATCGCAGGTTGTTCTTTCAACCAACCATTTTGAATGGCCGCCATATGCATGGCATATTCACCAGAAACCTGATAAGCAAATGTCGGCACACCAAAGGTATCTTTTACCTGACGAATCACATCCAAATATGGCATACCAGGTTTAACCATGACGCTATCAGCACCTTCCTGCAAATCTTGTGCAATTTCCTGCAACGCTTCATCACTGTTTGCAGGGTCCATTTGATAGGTCATCTTATTACCACCTTTCAGATTGCCGCTGGAGCCAATAGCATCTCTAAATGGCCCATAGTAACAAGAGGCGTATTTGGCAGAATAAGCCATAATTTGGGTATTGACATAATTATCTCTTTCAAGCTGCTCGCGAATAGCGCCGACACGACCATCCATCATATCGCTTGGTGCGACAATCTCAGCCCCGGCTTCAGCATGAGATAATGCCTGCTTAACCAGAATATCTCTGGTAATGTCATTGATAACATAGCCATCCTGATCAATAACACCATCCTGCCCGTGGGTAGTAAATGGATCAAGTGCGACATCCGTCAAAAGACCTAACTCAGGAACAGCACCTTTCAACGCACGAACTGAACGCTGAATTAAACTGTCTGGATTATAAGCTTCTTTCGCATCCAATGATTTCTTGTCGGCTTCAATAACTGGAAATAGAGATAAAACAGGAATACCCAGTCGGGCAATCTCTTCTGCTTCTTTCAGCAAAAGATCGATTGTCAGACGATACACTCCTGGCATTGAAGACACTTCCTGACGCTGATTCGTTCCTTCCATAACAAATACAGGGTAAATCAGGTCATTAACGGTGAGTTGATTTTCAGCAACTAAGCGGCGGGAAAAATCATGACGGCGCACACGGCGCATACGACGACCGGGAAATGCCCCCGGAAATACATAGCTCATACTGTTCTCCTAATATAAAACCCAGCGACAAAGCGCTGGGTTAATAGCCATCGCGAACTAATTCAGATTATTTTTAAAATTACCATCAGTATTACTATCTAATTCATTTTCCTGATTGGCTATTTACGTCTGCCCAATTTGCCAACATAAAACTGCGAAAGCAAAATCCCCAGTTCAAATAACAAATACATAGGAACAGCCAGCAAAGTTTGTGAGAAAACATCAGGGGGTGTTAACAGCATACCAACTACGAACGCCCCGACTAAAATATAAGGACGTTTTCTTTTCAGCGATTCCGGTGTCACTACCCCACTCCAACACAGCAGAATAATGGCAATTGGTATTTCGAATGAAACGCCAAAAGCCATAAATAGCGCCATAACAAAGCTTAAGTAATTGCTGATATCCGTCGAGATTACAACGCCTGCGGGTACGGTCTTGATAAAGAAACCAAACGCAATGGGAAAGACCACAAAATATGCAAATGCCATTCCCAGATAAAACAATACACTACTGGAAAACAGTAGGGGCATAACTAAACGCCGTTCGTGCTTATACAATGCCGGCGCAATAAATGCCCACACTTGATAGAGGATCATGGGAACCGAAACAAAGATAGACACCATGATAGTCAGTTTGATCGGTGTAAAAAAAGGTGATGCAACATCTGTCGCAATCATATTTGCGCCTTTAGGTAATTGTTCCATTAAAGGCGCAGCAACAAGCCGATAAATGTCATTGGAAAAATAAACCAATGCCAAAAACACTATCAGCACAGTAACTAAGCTATTTAAAATCCGCTTACGCAGTTCAATCAGATGACTGATAAAGGGTTGAGTATCATCCACAGACATGTTTCAGTGTTCGCCATTTGCTTGTTCAGATTTTTTCTGCTGTTCTGGTTTTTCGCCCGATTTCGCTAAAATTACGGGTTTTGAAATTAACGGTTCTGAACTTAATTGGTCTGAATCCGAGTGCTTTTCAACCGATTGAAGCATAGAAGAATGAAAATGAGTTTCATCTTCCTCCAATTCCCTCATTTCATCCGGTTTTAATTGGTACTTATTTTTCAATGATTCAGCCGCGGCCTTTAGTTCTTCCATTGATGCCTTCAATTCTGGAGACAGTGATTGCAAATCGGCTTTTTCTTCCATTTTTTTCAGAGTGTCCTGAAGTTCTTGCAACTTCAATTCCTGAGCAAGTTCATTCTGAACATTAGCCGCCAGAGAGCGCAATACCCGAATCCACCCAGCCACGGTTTTGACCGCAATAGGCAAACGTTCAGGCCCCAGAACAATCAAGCCAATGATCATCACCAACAGCAGTTCACTAAAGCCAATGTCAAACACGGTTTATACCTGCTCTTTATCTTTACTTTTACTCTCTGATTTTTCAGATTGTGCAGCCGTAGACTTTTCAGTGAGGTTTTTCGTTTCAAAATCAGCATCCTGACTCATTTTTCCCGGCTGCTCTGGCTTTTCATCCTCACTCATTGCTTTTTTGAAGCCTTTTATGGATGCCCCTAAGTCTGAACCCAAAGTACGAAGCTTATTAGTACCAAACAACAGCACAACAATGACGGCAATTATGAGTAATTGCCAAATACTTATACCACCCATACTGACCACCTCTATTCATCAGAATATTACTAATGATTGAATTATAAACTACGGACTTTCTATTCGAAAATAACCTGTTCAAAAATAACGCGTTCATACCCAGAGCCGTAGCAAAATCATCCACAGTTACGGTTAATACCCATCATCATTGGCGCTTATTTAAGTGACGCCAGCCCAATCCCCATGATGCAATTCCAGCTCCTATCATCCCCCATGCCAGATGCTTCTGATCTATGATGAAAAATAAACTACCACAGATAAAAAGAGTTGCACCAATTCCCAATAGATAAAGAGATTTGCGTTGCCTGATTTGTTGTTCTCTGAATTGTTGCGATATTTGATCAATGCTGGTCTGCAAACGTCGATGCTGTTGGAGCGTGCCATACACCAGCTCCGGAAGCTCTGGTAGCTTTTCCGCCCAATAAGGTGCCTTTTCTTTAAAGGCACGCACAATAGCGGGAAGCCCAACCTGATCATGCAACCAATCTTCCAGAAAAGGTTTGGCCGTTTTCCACAGATCAAGCTGAGGATAAAGTTGACGCCCCAAGCCTTCCACGTACAACAGCGTTTTTTGCAGCAGAATCAACTGGGGTTGAACTGTCATATTAAAACGACGGGCGGTATTGAAAAGGTTCAGTAGAACATGCCCAAATGAGATTTCAGCCAGTGGTTTTTCAAAAATCGGCTCACAAACGGTACGAATGGCAAATTCGAAATCCTCCACATTGGTATCTGCCGGCACCCAACCAGAATCAACATGCAGTTCAGCTACCCGACGGTAATCGCGGTTAAAGAAAGCAATAAAGTTTTCGGCCAGATAGCGTTTATCCTCTTTATTCAAAGAACCAACAATCCCGTAATCAATACCGATATAAGTGGGATCTTCCGGTTTTTCATAACTAACAAAAATATTACCGGGGTGCATATCTGCATGGAAAAAACTGTCGCGAAATACTTGGGTGAAGAATACCTGAACCCCACGCTCAGCCAACAATTTCATATTAGTATTCTGAGCTTCCAGAGTAGCAACATCTGACACCGGAATGCCATAAATGCGTTCCATAACCAAAACATTCTCCCGACAATAATCAGGGTATACTTCTGGTACATAGAGCATTGAGCTATCTTCAAAATTACGACGCAGTTGGATTGCGTTTGCTGCTTCACGTAATAAATTCAGTTCGTCAAGCAAGGTTTTCTCATATTCACGCACAACTTCACGCGGACGAAGGCGGCGACCATCGGGTAAAAAGGGAACCAGATTCGCCAAACGGTACATCAACCGTACATCAGCTTTAATGACGGGCAGAATATCTGGACGAATAACCTTCAGGACAATTTCTTTGCCATTTTCCTTCAGCCGGGCAGTATGTACCTGAGCGATAGAAGCAGAAGCCAGTGGCTGTGGATCAAATCCTTCAAACCACGTTTCCAAAGAACCCTCTAATGCAGTTTCAATCGATTTTTGTGCCACTGAACCATCAAAGGAAACAACCCTATCTTGTAACATCGAAAGTTGATCTGCGATCGCAGTAGGGAACAAATCACGGCGCGTGGAGAGCATCTGACCAAGTTTGATCCACACAGGACCAAGTTCTTGTAATGCCAGACGTAAACGTTCACCAAGGGATTTACCCTTATGCCTGTTAGGTATCCAAAACAACAAATGACGCCCAAAACGCAATGGCCATGTCAAACGAATATTGGGGATAAGTTCATCCAATCCGTAGGAAAGAAAGACTCGGATGATAAAGTAAAGTCGCTTAATTTCACTGGGTGTCATGTTTGCTCTCCAATGCTCAATGCTGCCAACCGTTTTTCGAGCTGGTCTATTTTATTGGCAACGGCATTAACTTCCTCATTGAAATAGGCCACTTCCAACGCACTAGGCACCATGTTCCACTCTTCTGTCAATGATTCAGCGACGTACCTTTTCTTCCTTGCAACGGTATTGCTGGCAAGTTCAAAACTTTTCTTCATCATCCGACTGACACCTTCTGCGGCAATATCACCGACATAAGGGGAAAGATAATGAGCAGGGTCCCATTCTGACATGTCCAGCAAAGCTGACCATTGTTGAATAACCTGCATATCCCCTTCAATGACAATTTCACCGCCGTTAATCAAAGCTGAAAGACACTGACGATCCCGTAGCTTAAGTAACGCGGGTATCGTTGCTTTCATTGAGCAATCCGCTGGTTCTGACCATTGGCTTAAAACATCCACTTGCCTTTCACTGAATATCAGTACAAATGGTCTTTCGATTTCTTTCAGTTCAATAGACAGTATTTTTCCTGCCAATCTCAAACGGGCAGGTTTTAATACCGTTTCGCGGTATAGCAGATGATTCAGGGTTGTTTCCAGAAAAGCCGTCAATATCGTAAACAACACCTTATTATTTGATACCGCAGAACTCATGCTATGGCTTAATGAGGGTGTTTCCATTTCAGAATTTGAACCCTTTGTGCAGAGCAACGATTCCGCCGGTCATGTTGGAGTAAGAAACTTGGTCAAAACCCGCTTCTTCCATCATGCCTTTTAAGGTTTCTTGATCAGGGTGCATACGGATGGATTCTGTCAGATAACGGTAACTGTCCGCATCCTTCACAATCATTTGACCGATTCGAGGTAGGACATGGAATGAATAAGCATCATAAACCTTGCTTAACGGTGCCAGTACAGGTTTGGAAAACTCCAGCACCAACAGGCGACCACCCGGCTTAAGTACCCGACACATGGAACGCAGGGCTTTTTCTTTATCCGTGACATTACGCAAGCCAAAAGAAATGGTAATACAATCAAAATGGTTATCTGGAAAAGGTAATTCTTCAGCGTTGGCTTGAACATAACTGACATTGCCTACGATACCGATATCTCGTAATTTTTCACGTCCGACTTTCAACATCGAATCGTTGATATCAGCCAGAACAACTTGACCTTTTTCCCCGACAATTCGGGAAAACTTCGCGGTTAGATCACCTGTTCCACCGGCAAGATCAAGCACCTTATGACCACGGCGAACACCACTTGCTTCAATGGTAAAACGTTTCCAGATACGATGAATGCCAAATGACATCAAATCATTCATTAAGTCATATTTCGAGGCCACAGAGTGGAACACCTCTGCCACCATCTCTTTTTTCTCTTCTTTGGCTACGGTGCGGAAACCAAAATCGGTGGTTTCTTTTGATTGATCTGCCATGTTATTTGTCCGCTTTTTATTCAAAAAAATTATAGCAAGTGTACCAGCCTTTCCGATAAAATCCTATCCAGACTTCACTCATTCACTTGCAACGATTGGAAAGATTTATCGATTAGCTGTGAATCAATAGGGCGCTTCACATCTACGCCTAAATCGCGAAATCCCTCGGCCTGGCTAATCAAGTTCCCTCTCCCCTCAACGAGTTTTTTCATTGCAAAATGGTAACTCGCCTGTGCTTTATTAAGACTTTGCCCCAACCCTTGCATATCATCCACAAACAGACGCATTTTGTCATACATCCTGGCAGCTTTATCAGCGATCAGACGTGCATTTTGGCTTTGATATTCATAACGCCACAAATTACTGATTGTTCGAATAGCAACCAGCAAAGTAGATGGGCTAACCAGCATAATATTATGTTTCAATGCTTCATCAAGTAACTCTGGAGCCTGATTGAGTGCAACCAAATAAGCTGGTTCCACTGGAATAAACATCAAAACATAATCCAGTGATCGCAGCCCGGGCAATTGTTGATAATCTTTTCGGCTCAGGCCACGAATGTGCCCTTTGATGGAGTTGATATGTTCCTGCAATGCTTGTGCCTGCTGCTCTTCGCTATCACTGTTGAAATAACGCTCATAAGCGACCAGCGACATTTTGGCATCAATAATTACATCTTTTCCCTGTGGCAAATGTACAATGACATCAGGTTGAAAACGTTCACTATTTTCGGCCTTAATGTTGACCTGTGTATCAAACTCATATCCCTCACGCAAACCGGAAGCTTCCAAAACTCTGGTCAAGACCATCTCTCCCCAATTTCCCTGCATTTTATTGTCTCCTTTCAGAGCATTGGTAAGATTGATAGCCTCTTTTGCCATCTGTGCATTGAGTTGCTGAAGATTACGAATTTCATGAGTCAGAGTATGACGTTCACGAGCTTCCTGCCCAAAGCTGTCTTGTACTTGACGGCGAAATCCCTCAAGCTGTTCGCGAAATGGTATCAGAAGGTTATTGAGATTTTGGCGATGATATTCGTCGGTGCGATGTCGATTTTGTTCAAAAATACGATTGGCGAGATTTTCAAACTGGGTACTCAATCGCTGTTCACTATTGATCAATAAACGCTGTTTTTCCTCCGCTGCCAGTCTGCTTTCTTCAAGCCGAGTACTCAATTCTCGCAGCTCAGCCTCCTGCACACTATTAATTTCGCGCTGAGCCAACAACTCTTGGTTTAATTGAGTACATTCAGTGCGCCAATAGTGGGATTGCTCCAGCTTTTCATGGCTGACAGCCAATTGGCTATATAATTCACGCAATTCCTGCTCTTTTTGCTGGATTCTCTGATGAACAGAAAGCCAGACGAAAATCCCTCCGACCAGCAATCCACTTAATCCACCAATCAGCATATATAACCACTGGATATCCACCTATACACCCTCACTAACACCATTGTCGCTAAATTTAGGTCAACTTTTGGGGCTTACCAGCCTTAATGTAAGTTAAATAGAGGCTGTATAGATGTTCCAGCCACTTCTCACTTATCCTATCCATTCGGCCAGCCAACGCAGACCAAACGCTCCCGGTGCTAAAATACCGAATGCCCAAATTAATGCAGAAGCAAAATTAGCGAGCTGGAAATGACGTTGTGGCATGGCGCAAATTCCCGCCACTAATGGTACAACAGCCCTCAATGGGCCAAAAAAACGTCCAATGAAAACACCCCATACTCCCCATCGTCCAAAAAATCGATGGCCGCGAACTAAAGTTTGAGGATTGCGAGAAAGTGGCCACATCTTGCCGACATTCTCTTTGTAATGGAAACCAAACCAGTAAGAAACCCAGTCGCCAAAGAAAGCTCCAGCAGCTGCGGCTACCCATATTGGCCAGAAAATTAACCCACTTTCACCAATCAATGCCCCTAACCCTAACAAAATGACCGTTGCCGGCAACAGTAGGGAGATAAACGCCAACGATTCACCAAATGCAAGTAGGAAAACAATTGGAATTGCCCAAATTTCATGGGCTTTTACAAAGTTTGTGACCAGTTCGATAATTTCATGCAGGCTCACATTAGTCTTTCCTGTGTTATCAGTAGTACATCATAGGTTAGCACTGTACAACTAACTCAATGCTAACCTGATAGCTTTATTCAAGAAAATAGGATTGTAGTTTTTCACGCGCCGCAATATTGAGTCCGATATCTTTTTCCAACCAAATATCTACACTGCCATAATGTTGATTAATGCTATTAAGAGCAGTCAGTAAAAACTCTTCCCGCACTGAATAAACATAAACAAATTTTTCAACAACACTTTCACTCATGACTTTTGCGTGTTCACTCAATAAATAGTCTCGATACGGAGCCAGCGTAATATTGGTCAGTAAATAATCTTCCATTACCGTATCCAGATCAGCACCCAATGCGAGTAAAACCAGTGCAGAGCCAACCCCCGTTCTGTCTTTACCGACCGCGCAGTGTTGTACAATTCCGCCTTTCTCTGGTTGCAGCAACAATGCCGCTAATGTTTTATAAGCTGGATTGTTAATGGGTAGCAACTCATATAAACGTGACATAAATACTTTTGCATCGAATTGCTCCAATATCTCCTTATCTAGCTTATCCAGATTAGCATTCCCTTCTTTGGAAAGAGGATTAGCCGGAGCATGATGGTAATGCGCCCCACGCCATACTTGATCCGGTTTATCCATAATTTCACTGCTATCACGATAATCGATAATCTGAAAAAGATTTTGATCTACTAAAAAAGCCTGATCGTTTTCTGTCAGCCTGTCCAGTGAACCAGAACGAAAAAGCAGTCCTGACTTAATTTTGGCACCATTATTCAGAGGCTTATTACCTAAATCACGAAAATTAATGCCGCCATTCAGAGGTAGTAGTGAAGGATGAGATAGAAATGTTGTGGTCATAAGTCACTCTTATTGAGATTAAAAGATACCTTTTATCTTTCAAGTTATGTGCAAAATTTTATGACATTATCAGATTTTGAAATGAAGGGAAGTGCAGATTGCACAAACGATAGGGCCAGAATTCTCCGGCCCTTGATAAAAGGCATTACAGCAGGCGGCGAGCAGCCTCAACAACAATTCCTAACACATTGCTTTCAGTTTTCTTCAGCCGTTCAACATCCGGGATTTCCTGTTGGGTACGGTTAACGATAACCCCAGCCACCATGCCAGCACGCAGCCCCTGACTTGCACACATAGTCAGCAATGTTGCTGATTCCATCTCGAAGTTCATTACACCCATTTCTTGCCATTCTTTCATGGAACCCTGGAAACGGCGCACAACACGGCCTGAATAAGTGTCGTAACGCTCTTGCCCCGGATAGAAGGTATCGGAGGATGCCGTAACACCAACATGAGTAGCAGAACCTGATGCTTTTGCTGCTTCGTACAGTGCATTTGTACACTCAAAATCAGCAACCGCAGGGAATTCCATTGGAGCAAAGTGCAAACTGGCACCATCCAAACGAACCGCAGCGGTCGTTATTAATACATCTCCTACATTGATATGCGGCTGAATCGCCCCCGTTGTTCCGATGCGCAAGAAAGTACGTACTCCTAATTGCGCTAACTCTTCTACGGTAATCGACGTTGAGGGGCCACCAATTCCTGTAGAGCAGACAATAACAGCCTTTCCGTCAATTTCTGCACGCCATGTTGTAAATTCACGGTGGGAAGCCAGATGTACTGGGTTATCCATCAGTCGCGCAATTTTCTCAACACGGTTAGGATCGCCTGGCACAATCGCCAGAGTCGCGCCTTGCAGGTCGCTTTTAGTGATACCTAAGTGAAATACATCAGACATATCAGACTCCTCAACGGACATGATTCAAAATATGGATACCTAAATTTATTCGATACTCTGACATTTTTTAGTGATTAAAATCACTTTTAATTAATATTAAAAAGAAACACATACATATATTTGTGACTTTAATCACATTTAAGAGAGGGTTTAATATGGTGAGCATAAAGCAGAAATGGAAACGATATTCGAAGAACAATCACAAAACCTGAAATACGAAAACTGAAAATATAAAAGCGCCCTTTACAGAGCGCTATCACTATTTACCTCACTATTTACATGACTATTTACATAACAAATTGCATGACAAGCTACATGATAAGGTTGAGAAGCAGCACACCACACAATCCAATACCCCATGCAATGGTGGTAGGAATCGACCAGACGATAACCTGCTGACGTACATTTTTAATGCCCATCATCCGGTTAACTACCCAGAAAAAACAATCATTGAAGTAACTAAAAAACAGTGTACCCATCATGGCAGCTTGAGCGGCAACCAGCATATTAACATCCGGTATCTGTTTGATAACAGGTGCAGAGATAGAAGCGGCAGTTATCATTGCTACCGTGCCAGAACCTTGAATTATGCGTATTAACGTTGCAATGATAAATGGGATCAAAACGGGTGTTATTGGCAGGCTGGCAATATATTGCGCCAATATTGTTCCTGTCGAGCTTTCGTTCAACACGGCTCCCAATGCGCCTCCGGCTCCTGACACCAACAAAATAATACCTACAGCTTTTAACCCTGCTTCCAAATGTTCAATCACTTCATGTTTACTGACGTTTGGCATTAACGTATAAACCGCCAGTAATACACTGATTGCCAGCGCAATAATTGGTGATCCAAGGAAATTAAAAACTTGAAAGTAGAAATAATTTTCTTTTCCTGTAAATGCATCGGTTTTCAGTAGCATTCCATTAATTACACCGATTAAAATAAGGACAATCGGCACAACGATGGGCAAAAGGGAAAGAAACAGGCTCGGTAGCGACTTTTGCTCTTTTTCTTCCATATAACACTGATGAACTTGTTGCAAATTCTCTGCATTCTCTTCCGTATCATCCAGCTGATATTCAGGATATTTAGTCTCCAGCCATTTTGCATAGCAGGTAATTCCAATAACACATGGCACGGCCAGTATCATACCAGCCAGCATCATTGAACCTATACTCACGCCGAATATCCCTGCGACCCCAAGCGGCCCTGGTGTCGGGGGGACGATATGGTGAGTCACCACCAACCCTCCTGCCAGTGATACACCTAAAGTCAATACATTTCGTTTGCCTTTCTTTGCCAATGCTTTTACCAGAGGATAAAGAACCACAAAGGCCGAATTCACAAATATAGGAATACTGACAATATAGCCAGTAATCGCCAAAGCCCACTCTTCGCGTCTTTTACCCAACCATTTAATCAAACTATAGGCGATTCGTTCCGTTGCCCCTGAAACCTCCAATATTCGTCCCATCATGCATCCCAGCCCAATCACGATACCGATGCTGCCTAATGTTGTTCCAAATCCTTTGGAGATCACTTCAACAATGTTGCTCATCGTTAAACCGCCAGATGTACCAGCGATTATCGCTGCAATCAGCATGGCAATCAGTACGTGAACACGAGTGCGTAAGACCAGAAAAATCAGCGTAAATACCGCCACTCCCAACCCAATAATTGGAACGTAAAACTCCATCATAAAACCCCATTTCAATCTTGTTCGGGCATACCTGCAAAATACAGTTCCCAATATTCGGATGTTAGCAATTCAGTGCTGAAAGTCACAATTTTGATCATCTTCTGTGTAGGAACTGCTATTGATGAACTCATTTAATTATTTGTATTGTCGATTATTTGATCTATTTGCTATTTATTTATATGAGGAATGATATTCAATACGTGAAGCAAATATCACTATTCTAAGACTAATCACAAGGATACCTAATATGAAAACGCTCTCACTGGCCATATCATTGGTATGTATGTTACCCAGTCATCATTTGTATGCAAAATACGACATGGAATCTGGATCAACAACATACAGAAAAAATACTGGCTGGGATACATTGCTGGGCAAATATCATCCAACCCAAGCCAGGAAAATTAGAATTTGGAGCCCATAGCCAGATTGTAATAGGAAAACTAGGGGGACTAAACCGTGATCATTCGGCCTTATATACCCTCACAATTCCCCCCCCCCACAGATAAGGCGATCTGGTAGGCACTTCAACTCATGAATTGGCTCATGCATTGGGTGGCTCGGTTGACAATAATTACATGAGCCATATCGAGCTTATCTCGCCGTGGCATGACGGAAACAGGCAGTGGCAGCAGCCGCCTGAAGTTGGACTCGAATACTTTCAACTCGCTGCGTTCCAGCATTGGAGTGAACAGCAATTGGAGTTTACCGCTCTCTTCTGGTGCAGTGATCACAACCGATCTGCAACTAGCTTGGAATCATGAACTGCTTAATACTGATTTGATGCAAAATGTGAGCTTTGCCAACTACCAAAAAGTAGGTTCTAGTAGTAAAAATCAAGTGGCTGGACGTGACTCATTGGACTTGAAAGCGGGTATGCGTTATCAAATAAACAAGAATATTGAATTGGGAGCTGGAGTTACCAGTAGGTATACCGTTCTGGCCGTAATTCGGTATCAGGAAATCTATCAACTACCTGGCGCTTCTAATATACGAGCAGATTGTGAAGTCTCTCTAATTACATTATGAAAAAAGAAATATTCATGACGCTATCGGCCACAGTACAATGCTGTGGCCGATAAAATATTTATGGATAGGATTGTTTTTATCCAACACACCCTCTTTACAGAGCGCAATTTCATTATTTATATAACAAAACCTACATAACAAGGTCGAGAAACAAGACGCCACATAACCCGATTCCCCATGCAATTGTTGTAGGAACTGACCAGACGATCATTTGTTGCTTCGCGTCTTTAATACCCATCATTCGGTTAACCATCCAGAACAAACTATCGTTGAAATAACTGAAAAACAGTGCCCCTATAGTTGCAGCCTGAGCAGCTAGTAGCATGTTGATATCTGGTATTTGGCTGATCACGGGAGCTGAAATAGAAGCTGCTGTTATCATTGCCACAGTACCGGAACCTTGAATCAAACGCACTAACGTTGCAATTATAAATGGGATCAAAATCGGAGTTATTGGTAGACTAGCAACCTGTTGTGCTATAAAAGTTCCCACTCCGCTCTCGCGTAATACCGCTCCTAATGCCCCACCAGCACCAGTAACTAGCAGAATAATTCCCACTGTTTGTAATCCAGTTTCTAGATGCTCGATCACTTCGTGTTTGCTGATTTTTGGCATTAGCGTATAAACCGCCAGTAATACACTAATGGCTAAAGCAATAATCGGTGTACCAAGGAAATCAATAAGTTGAAAATAAAAATGTTTTTCTTTTTCAATAAATATATCAAATTTCAATAAAATATTATTTATTGCTTTAATCAAAATCAGGACTATCGGAACAATAATAGGTAAAAGGGAAAGAAATAGGCTCGGTAACGGTTTATTAACTTTTTTCCCTATGTAATCCTGATAAATCTGTTTCAGATTTTCAGTATTTTCCTCAACGTACTGATATTCTGGATATTTAATCGCTAACCATTTTGCATAGAAAGTGATGCAAATAACACATGGAATAGCCAATATAATACCAACCAACATCATTGAGCCGATATCTACGCCAAAGATCCCCGCAACACCGAGTGGTCCAGGAGTTGGGGGAACAGTATGATGAGTTACTACCAATCCTCCAGCTAATGCAACCCCCAATGTCAATATATTTCGTTTTCCTTTCTTAGCCAATGCCTTAACCAAAGGATAAAGGAGAACGAAAGCCGTATCGACAAAAATGGGGATACTGACAATGTAACCAGTAATTGCCAGCGCCCATTCCTCACGCCTCTTACCTAACCACTTGATGAAGCTGTAAGCTATTTTTTCGGCAGCACCAGAAACTTCTAGTATCCGCCCCATCATAATCCCCAAACCAATCACAATACCGATACTACCTAATGTTGATCCAAATCCTGTAGTAATCACTTCAACGGTATTAGTAATGGTCAAACCACCAGTAACTCCTGCGATTATAGCTGAAATCAACATAGCAAGCAGCGCATGAATTCTGGTACACAAGACCAGGAAAATCAGCACAAATACAGCTACGGCCAATCCTATTAGTGGAATATAAGGCGCCATCATCAAGCTCCATCTCAATGTATATTATTAGCGATAAATGTACGGATGGAATCGTGGAATGAACAGTCAGCCCTAAATCCCAGCGCAAGACTTCGACTAATATCAAAATTTCCAGGCCAGCTTTTCATTATTTGATTGATGCCTTCATCTAGCTCAAAGCGAATAAATTCTATGGGCTTCTGACCTGCTACTTCTTTCAATGCATCAAGCATACCCTGCACTGTAATACTAATTCCCGGCAAATTTATAATACGTGAAGAATCAAATTTTTCCTTTGGGATCTGAGCTGCATGAATAAGATTATGAATTACTGTTTCAGGACTAGAAAGCCACAATACAAGCTCACGGGAAACAGGGCAAATACTGTTCTCTCCATATAATGGCTCACGAATAATTCCACTGGCAAATGAAGAAGCAGCCTTATTGGGTTTTCCAGGGCGGATACTGATAGTTGGTAGTCTAAGAATTCGTCCATCGACATATCCTTTACGAGAATAGTCATTAATCATCAATTCACACATCGCCTTTTGAGTACCATATGAGGATTGGGGGTTAACAGCACAGTGATCTGTTACTGTTTTTGGTAAAATTCCCCCAAAGACTGCCAGTGAACTAGTGAAAATAAATTTCAATGATGGATTCTTGGTACGAATAGACTCCAATAAATTTCGTGTCACATCAAAATTAACTCTCATACCTAAGTCAAAGTCTTGTTCAGCCTGACTACTGACAATGGCTGCTAAATGAAACAAAATATCACTCTCTGCATCAATCAGTTTTTCAGCCGAACCTGCCTGCGACAAATCTAGCGCCAAACACTGCACCCTCGGATCATTAATAGGAGAAATGGGACACTGAATGTCAGCTAAAACCAACTGTTCGAAATTAAATGCTGACTTATTTTTAAGTAAAGCAAAAGCTAACTGCTGGCCCAAAAAACCTGCACCACCAGTAATAATTATTTTCATATAGGATTCTCCTTTATAGCATTTTTGGCCTATTATAGAATTCTCCTTTATAGCCTCCTTAATCTATTTTTGTAGGTGTTGATTCATTTTTTATAATTTTTATATGTTGACAATGTGTAGCTTCATATTTGACTCATATAATTGTTGTTGCACTGGCATTGGTAATTGCCCATCACACACAATGTCATTCAGATATGAGAGAGGACAAACACGAAACATGCCATATTTTCCATACTTACTGCTATCAGAAACCAATATTTTCCTACGCGCTATTTCTAGCAGTGCCTGTTTCACCAAGACTTTTTCTTCATGAGGAGTGGAAATTCCATGCTCAAGCTCCCATGAGCTAGTGCTAATAAATGCAATATCCACATTCAAAGAGCGTAGTACCATGGCCGCACTCTTTCCGACACAAGAATAATTACGTTTATCTACTTGCCCTCCAGTATGAAATAAATTCAGTTGTGGTTTATTCATCAAATACTGGATAATCGAAAAATCATTCGTAATAATTGTCAGGTTAAAACGCTCTGCCAATACCTGAGCAATTTCAAATGTCGTCGTTCCTGCATCCAAATAAACCACCTGACCATCTTCCACCAGAGAGGCTGCATATTTACCTATTGCCCGTTTATAGCGATGATGAATAAGTGCTTTTTCATTCCATGGTAATTCTTGCCGTAAAGCATCATTTAGCTGGATACCTCCAGGGATACTAATAACTTTTCCCTCTTCTTCTAAAAGACGGATATCTCTCCTCACTGTCATGTGCGAAACACTCATTAATGTTACTAATTTTACAATAGAAACTGTCTGATGTTCATGCAAATAACGATAAATAAAATCTCTGCGCTCTGGGGGGGTCATAACCTCTCCTGATACATCATCGTATACCGTCCAATCATGATTGGACTTTCTCTAACCATCCAAGTCCTTCTTCCGTACTACCTTCTGGATGATATTCACATCCCAACCAACCTTGATATCCCATCTCATCTAATTTTCTAAATAACCATAAATAATTAACTTCACCTCTATCTGGTTCATGACGATCGGGAACTGAAGCAATCTGAATATGACTAAATTTCCCCCATAGCCGCTCTATCATTTTCAATAAATCCCCTTCCATAATTTGACAATGATAAAGATCTAGCTGAATAAAAACGTTTTGACGGACGATAGATTTCAACAACTCTTCTGCCTGATTTTGTTTTGTCAAAAAATAGCCAGGCATATCACGAATATTAATCGGTTCAATTAAGACATTGATATCATGCTCAATCATTACATCCGCAGCGTACTGAATATTTTTGATATAACACTCTCGCTGCTGGTCTTGCGTAAACTGTCCATCCCATTTTCCAGCCATAACATGAATCTGTTTACAGCCCAATGCTAGTGCATATTCCAAAGCTTTATGAACTCCATTAGCAAACTCTTTCTCTCGCCCAGGTAAACAAGCTATCCCTCTATCACCAGAATCCCAATCTCCTGCAGGCATATTAAATAGCACCTGCGTCAACTGATTTCTTTTCAACAAACTGGAAAGTTCTTCTTGTGATTTTTCATAAGGAAATAGATATTCAACACCTTTAAAACCAGCATTTGCTGCCCGTTCAAAACGTTCAGTAAATGGGACTTCCTTAAACATCACACTCAAATTCGCTGCAAATTTAGCCATAACATATCCTTATTATCTGGGATAACATATTTCCAATTCTATTCCCCTATACTACTCTTCATTTACAGTAGTAAAAAACCGTTTAGTGGCATCGGATAAAGCCTTATGTAACCTTCCAATCATTCTATATTGAAAAAATCTTGCCGTAATGCTTCACTTCCAACAACTGGATCATGCTTTTTAAGCAAAATAGAGTTGTGTTTTGTGGCAACCCTCTAAATTCATTAGACAATTTTATCATTCTAGAATGGGAAATATTCCACCTATAGAAAATCAATATTCCACTATCATGACGTAATATAGTGAGATAGAAAGGAAATAGCTTTTTGGGAAAAATAGAAGGTTACTATCAAATACGGAAATATAAAATAACATCTCATCTATTTTATATTTTTTTAAAATGTATAGAAGTTTTTTGTGGATCGGTCTCTAGAGATACAACACTTACATGTACATTTTTCATTTCATAAATTTAGTTGCTATTAGTCAGGTATAACAGTGAGTGAATAAACCACATTATATGCTCATATATTCTTCCCTAATAACAAAGAATAAAAATCTATATCATCTGAGCTAAATGGTACCTTTTCATATAGGAAACATCTCCTGTGCATTCTGAAAGAAATCAAGCTCACCAAAATTGCCTGATTTCAATGCAAACCAGCAATCAGTATATGCATCATGTACCCAAGGAATACCGGGAGCAATAGATGCACCAATACTGAATTGGTTAATTCCCAAGCTCTGTACAACTTGAGCGGAAGTTTCCCCCCCCGCAACAATGAAAGTATTGAATCCCTGATGTCTTAGTTTTCTTGCAATTTCAGCAAAGAAACGTTCAATTGCATTACTCGCATCTATAACACCATACTGCTGTTGAATCATTTCCAACAATTTAGGGGGCTGTGTCGCATATAACATTGGTGCGAAACCATTCACTGGCTGCTGAGTAATCCAATCCATTAATGTATTGGTATATTCTGGATTATTGATACATTCACCTATATTTAATGATAAAGTGGGTGCAACATTTTTATACTCATTAACTTGCTTATTTGTCATAACGGAACAGCTTCCAGAAAGAATGACTGCCTTTCTGTCTCTAATAGATGGGACATTCCCAACTGCCGATACTGCCCATGTTTTCCCTGTATGGCAACAAGTAAGCGCAGCCCCTAAACCTGAGCCACCTGTTACCAAAATCATTTCTGATACTGCTTGGGCTATAAGCAATAAATCTTCCATCGTAACAACATCTACCACCGCATAACGAATACCACGTTGGCATAATGATTCCAATTGATAACAAATAGCCTCTTTTCCCTGGTGTACACAATGAAGATCGACTAATCCAGCTTCCCCTTTTGCTTGCTGTTCTATCAACCGCAGTAAGTTGGAATCTTTCATAGGAGTAACAGGATGATGCTGCATTCCACTTTCATTCAATAATTGCCCGTGAACAAATAAATTCCCGTTCAATACAGTCCGTCCATTAATAGGAAGAGCTGGACAAATCAGACTAATATCAACTTTAAGTTCATCCATCAAAGCATCAATAACGGGTCCGATATTTCCTTCCGATGTTGAATCGAATGTGGAGCAATACTTGAAAAATAGCTGCCGGCAACCTGCCTTATGTTGTAACCATTGACAAGATTTCAAAGATTGTTTCACTGCCTCATCAGCAGGACAAGAGCGACTTTTCAAACTAATTACAATAGCATCTACATCATCTGGAACAGATATGTTCTCATCTGGCACCCCTAACAACTGAGTGACTTTCCAGCCACCTTGCACCATAAAACTGGCGATATCAGTTGCTCCAGTGAAATCATCAGCAATCACTCCAAGTTTGATAGTCATAGTCATCTCTTTGGTAAATATGCATTTATGGAGAAAATTTCATCTCTTATTTGCTTTCTTTGACATATTCACGAATTTTTATCATATAGTTCACAATGCCATAAATGAAACTCAGTTCATCAGATATATTGTTCATATCCGTGAGAACAGACAGTAAAATTTTTGTATATTCGAATAAGGTGTGCAGCTATACAAAATAGATATTCAATTATTTTGATTTATTCAACTAATGAACTATTTTCACTTGTATGAAAAAATGTAAAGCTTGCACACCATTACTCCCAGACTACTAAGTAGACTTGAATTGGAATACTTGCTTATTAAAGGCAGTGCTACTCCTACTTCCATAGCTTACAGTCCTGCTATCTCTATTTTATTATTCATGAGGTTCCCTGGTGTTGTAAGACAATTTGTTACCTTTTAATCTTCACACAGTTCATTTCACAAAAAAACGATGAATATCACATTCATAACTTATATTTAATACTGATAAAATTAATTAATAATCTGAATTTAAAGGTTTTTTTATAAAGAATACAAAAATGCCATTTCACATACCAGTGTTAATCACATAAGAAAAACTACTTAATGTAAAATCTCCCATTATCTGGGATCAGGTGAACTTGAAATATTGTGCTACTGTAATAATTAAGTCTGTCATACATCTTTATCTTATTGATGGGTTTTGAGGAGCAGGGAGAAATTAGCGGGCTAATTGAAAAATAAACTGTTAGGGAAATGAATTACTTTTTACTCGTCTTTCACCCGCCACAGTGAATGAAATGTGGCGGGTTTCTTCAACTTAATTTAAGTTTAAACTGATGCTAAATTAACTAATTACTGAAGAACGCAGACGTTTTGCTGCTTCTACCATGTTTGCAAGTGCTTGTCTGGTTTCTGTCCAACCACGAGTTTTCAGGCCGCAGTCCGGGTTTACCCACAAACGCTCAACCGGAATACGGTCAGCCGCTTTGCGTAGCAATGCCTCAATCCATTCAACACTAGGAACGTTCGGTGAGTGAATATCATACACACCAGGCCCTATCTCATTTGGATATGAGAAATCTTCAAACGAATCCAACAGCTCCATATCCGAGCGAGAGGTTTCAATGGTAATCACATCCGCATCCAGTGCTGCAATAGATGGCATGATATCATTGAACTCGCAATAACACATATGGGTATGGATTTGAGTATCATCTTTCGCAATTGCTGCACTCAGTTTGAAAGCATCTACCGCCCACTCCAGATATTCCTTCCACTCTTCTCTGCGCAGTGGCAAGCCTTCACGCAATGCAGGTTCATCAATCTGAATGATGCCAATGCCAGCTTTCTGCAAATCATCAACTTCATCACGCAAAGCCAGTGCAATCTGTTTAGCAATGGTTTCACGGCTGACATCTTCCCTTGGGAATGACCAACAGAGAATGGTTACTGGTCCCGTCAACATGCCTTTAACTGGTTTATCAGTCAAAGATTGTGCATATGTCGCCCAATCTACTGTTATCGCTTCCGGACGACTAATATCGCCAATGATCACCGGTGGTTTCACGCAACGGGAGCCGTAACTTTGCACCCAACCATTTTGGGTAAAGACATAACCATCAAAGTGCTCACCGAAATACTCCACCATGTCATTACGCTCAGCTTCACCATGTACCAATACATCCAACCCCAGATGCTCCTGCTCTTGAATCGCCTGTTTGATATGTTCACTGATATTGGTTCGGTAATGTGTACTATCCACCCGACCTTTTTTGAAATCGAGACGCAAGCCGCGAATTTCTGTTGTTTGCGGGAATGAGCCGATGGTTGTTGTTGGCCACAACGGTAAGTTATACCGTTGGCGCTGAAGTCTGGCGCGCTCAGGATATACCTGATTACGTTCACTGTCCTGTGGCTTAATCGTCGCGATACGCCCAGCAACCGATGGATTATTCACCCTTGTGGAACTGCGACGAGCACGAATCGGAGCACTATAGGCATCAAGCTCAGCCTGTTTATTGCCTTCTGGCGCATTCAATGCTTGTGACAATAAAAAGAGTTCCGCACATTTCTGCAAGGCGAAAGCAAACCAGCTTTTCACTTCTTCATCCAACCCAGCTTCATCATTCAGGTCAATGGGGCTATGAAGCAATGAACAGGAAGTGCCGATCCATACATTTCTCTTATTTACCAATGGTACAACAAGCTGATATTTCTCACTCAAATCAGCACGCCAAACATTGCGGCCATTAATCACACCCAATGAAAGTAGCCAATTTTCCGGCAAAGATTTATCCAAATTCTCAAGAGAATCTTTCCCTGCAACCAAATCGATATGCAATCCTTGCACTGGCAGTGATTTTATCGTTTCCAGATTGTGGCCGATGCTATCGAAATAGGTCGTCAGCAATAATTTCACTTGTCCCTCAATTGATTGGTAAGCGGTGGAAAATGCCGCCAGCCACTCTTCAGGCAGTTCCAGTACCAACGCAGGTTCATCAATCTGTACCCATTCAATGCCACGTTTTGCCAACTCTGCCAGCACTTGCTGGTATACCGGAAGGATATCCTTTAACAAAGACAGACGATCAAAAAATTTGCCTTTTACCTTACCAAGCCATAAATAGGTCACAGGTCCCAAAAGAACAGGTTTTATTTTGTGTCCTAATGCCAGAGCTTCATCAACTTCGTCCAACAATTGAGTCCAACCCAGCTTAAATTCCTGCCCTTCCTGAAATTCAGGCACGATATAGTGATAATTTGTATTGAACCATTTAGTCATTTCCGAAGCCGCCGCAGGTGTACCTGTTGGTGCCCGGCCACGGGCGATACGGAACAGAGTATCCAGATCAATATTTCCATTTTCATTTTGATGACGCGGTGGAACATTGCCCAATAACAAACTAGTGGTCAATACTTGGTCATACCAGGCAAAATCACCAACGGGGACTAAATCAACGCCCGCTTCTTTTTGTTGCTGCCAGTGACGTGCACGTAATTCACGGCCTGTTTCCAGCAATTCCTGTTGGGAAATTTTGTCTGCCCAATAGTTTTCTTGCGCCTTTTTTAGCTCTCTTTTCAATCCGATACGTGGAAAACCTAATGTATGATTCAAAACCGTCATGTCGTCACCCATAAAATTTTAGCCGTCTAGATGTTTACACTTCTATAATCAACAGGTAGTGTATAAACCACAAGCGCAAATTATTCATAATCATCTTGAAGGTTTTTCATGATCGAAATAAAACATTTAAAAACACTACAAGCACTGAACCATTGCGGCTCACTAGCAGCGACGGCAAATTATCTGCATCAGACGCAATCAGCTCTTTCGCATCAATTCAGTGAATTAGAACATCGGTTGGGATTTAAGTTATTCATTCGTAAAAGCCAACCTTTGAAGCTAACGCCTCAAGGAGAGGTATTATTAAAGTTGGCAAATCAAGTCTTACCCCTGATTACAGCTTCCTTACGTGAATGCCATGAGCCGGAAGAGGCAAATTTACGCATTGCCATTGAGTGCCATAGCTGCATTCAATGGTTGACTCCAGCACTTAAGCGTTTTCGTGAAAGTTGGCCACAGGTTAATGTGGATTTCAAATCTGGCGTGACATTTGATCCCCAACCCGCACTGCAAAAACGCGAGCTGGATATTGTTCTGACATCTGACATTATTGCGGACAGCAATCTGCATTATACGCCACTGTTTGATTATGAAGTGAAGCTGGTGATTGCACCGGATCATCCATTGGCAAATAAACGCGATATTCGTCCACAAGATCTCGCTGCTGAAACTTTACTGATTTATCCTGTCCAGCGACAACGGTTTGACATTTGGCGGCGTTTTCTCCAGCCTGCGGAAGTGACTCCTACATTAAAAACTGTCGACAATACGCTATTGTTGATTCAAATGGTTGCGGCCCGATTAGGTATCGCCGCATTACCACACTGGGCAGTAGAAACATTCGAACGACAAGGGTTGGTTGTAACCCAAACGTTGGGAGAGGGATTATGGAGCAGATTGTACGCTGCCAGCCGTGAAGGAGAGCAACGTCAACCCGCTATTGATACATTTATTCGTTCTGCGCGCCAGCACGCGGTAGATAAGTTGTCGTTTGTGAAACAGGTTTCAGTATCCAGCGGTGGTGCACCCAAAGTGATGCAACAATCAGGCTGCCCCCAATGGTAAAACTCAGCCAGTCAGGGTGCTGCTGCCAAATTGCAAAATTGACTAACAAACCCGCCGGAACCAGCATATTATTCATAATTGCCAGTGTTCCGGCATCCACCTGAGTTGCCCCATAGTTCCACATAAAATAGCCAATACCCGACGCACCGATGCCTAGCCAAATCAGGACTCCCCACTGTAGCTCAGTTGTTGGCAATTTTTGCAGGTCACCAAACATCAACCAGCCAATGCTGGCGACAACACAAGCTCCCAGATAGAACCATGAAAATGCCACTTGCTGCGGGATCGGATGAACTTCCATCAAGCGCTTATAGCCAACCTGACCAACCGCAAAGAAAATATTTGCCAATTGCACTAATATCAGGCCAATCCAGAAAGATTCACTCAATTGGTCATAACGAATAATTGCTGCGCCAGCCACTGCCAATAAAGAACTCAGGGCATAACCCCAGCGCAGCCGTTGACGCCCCATCAGATCATAAATCAATGTGACATAGAGCGGCGTCATGATGGTAAATAGTAAAAATTCTGCCACCGTCAGATAGTGATAGGCATGAAATACAAATAAATACATCACACCAAGCTGACAGGCACCGACAGCCATATACAGTGAAATGATTTTCAGCGATAACCCACGCCAGCGCAAAAATGGTAAAAATACCATTGCTGCCAACATTACCCTGACAAGAACAGAAAACCAGCTATCAACCTGACCAGCGAGATAAACGCCAATCAAGCTAAATGAGGCAGCCCACAAGAATGTTGTGATCGTTAACAGCCACATAATTTATTAATTTTTTACCTTTTTATTGTCCTTTCCCAACTAAAAGCGCTTCTAGCAAATCAAGATCATGTAGCAACGTTTGTAGTGTTTCATTACTAATCTTACGGGTTGCACGCAGGTGATACAGCTCTCCTCGTTCAGCCCTTAATGCCGTCAAACGGAAACGACGCTCCAGCTCTTCAATCATCAGATTATGCTCGATTTCATCTGTTCCCGCAGTGCGACGCCGCAAATAACCTGTGACTCGAGAAGCAACCTCACTAATGACTTCAGCATCAAGCTGTTCTTCAGTACTGGTCGACAAACGTTCTTCCATCTTATTCATACTGACAATAGCAACCCCAGCCATTGCAGCTTTTGCCATTCTGATTTCATTGAGATCTGCCTGCTTATCACCTATCGTCATGCCACGCAGCAGTAAAGGTAACGCGATAACGCCCATAAAAAGAGAAAACAGGATCACACCCGCAGCAATGAAAACCAATAGATAACGTGCCGGGAACGACTCACCACTCGGCAAAAACAATGGCACAGACAGCGCACCCGCCAGCGTAATTGCCCCGCGAACACCAGCAAATGAAGCCAACCACAATTCACGGGTAGTATAGGAAGTAAACTCAATTGGTTTCTTCTTCATCAGTACCTTGCTGGTATTTTTCATCAGCCATAACCAGCTGAATCGCAGTAATAACAGCGCACAGTAAATGATTCCAACGGCAGCGAATAGCATCCAGGTTTCAACTTGTGGATCAAGCTCAGCCTCATGCACCGATGTTTCCCAGATACCCGGTAATTGCAGCCCCAGCATGATAAACACAAGGCCATTGAAGACAAAGGCCAGCATCCCCCATACGTTATCGGCACGCAGGCGCATATCCAATGGTGCATTACGGATTACACCCGCCTTACTGATAGTCATACCTGCTGCAACCGCAGCCAGAATCCCTGATACACCGATATGTTCAGCAATCATATAGGAGGCAAATGGCAGCAACATCATAAACATGATTTGAGTTGCGGGATCATCCCCACTCCAGCGACTCATCAGTCGTAGTGATTTACTGTACAACCATGTGACAGCGATACCCGACAACAGGCCACCAATCGCAACCTTGAAAAACTCTATCGTTGCGCCGGTGACAGTAAAGACCATCGTTCCCATGGCAATCGCCACGGCAAATTTCAGAGCCACCAGACCAGAAGCATCATTCATTAATGCTTCCCCTTCCAGCACGCTCATCATATTTTTAGGAATGCGTCCTTTTCCAACAATCGAGGATAATGCCACCGCATCCGTTGGTGACAATACAGCCGCCAGTGCAAAAGCAGCAATAAGTGGGATACTTGGCAATAACCAATGGATCAAATAACCAATGCCAACAACCGTCACCAATACCAACACTAAAACTAAGACAACAATTTCACGTCCATGCTGGAAAAACTCTCTAGTCGGCGTTTTCCAGCCATCAACAAATAACAAAGGGGGGATAAGTAAAACGAGGAATAGTTCAGGATCAAAATGAACATGTAAACCAAAATGAGGCCAGGCCAGCAAAGCCCCCATTGCTATTTGCACAATGGGCAAGGGGACACGGAAAGGAATCATTTTAGTAAGAACACCAGAAATTGACACCACCAAAATCAAGATCAAGATAGTAAAGAATATTTCCATGTTACCCTTACAAATTGCCAAAAATCCGTCGATAAAAAGATTGTGACTGTTTTTTATCATTAATAACAGCGCTAATAACTATAAATATGGCAGTTATTAAAGGAAATCAAAAAACAATCACATTGTGAATCAATGATCATTGACCCATTTATATATTTTATACTTATCGGCGAAAGTGTGTTGAGAAATTAGCACATTTTAGATGTATATATAAGGGATGGAAAGAATGCGCAAACCCCATCGTTTGCGCACGCTATTTTAATCAAATGGCCCAATTTCCGGCATAAAATACAACTAATACGATGGCAATAATAACCGTACCAATGTTAAGTTTACGCCATTCACCAGAAAAAATACGTCCAACAACCAGCGCACTGAATCCCAGCATAATACCTGTCACGATGTTACAAGTCAGTACGATAAATACAGCACACAACAAACCTGACATCGCATCAACAAAATCATCAAAGTTTAGCTTTCGCACATTACTCAGCATCAATAACCCGACGTACATCAAGGCGGGAGCCGTAGCATAGGCAGGCACCAGATACGACAGCGGGGACAAGAATAAAATCAACAGGAACAAAATACCAACAACAGAGGCAGTTAAACCCGTCTTACCACCAGCCGCGGCTCCTGCGGCGGACTCAATATAAACCGCAGCAGGGGAAGAGCCGATAGCTCCTGCAAAAATACTACTGACAGAATCTGCTGTCAGTGCCTTGCCGCCATTAATGATTTGACCTCCCTTATCCAATAAATTCGCCTGCCCCGCTACGGCCCGAATTGTTCCCGTCGCATCAAATATTGCTGTCATGACCAATGCTAGAACACTGGGTAATACCATAGGCTGCAAAGCACCCATAATATCCATGCTGAGCATCAGGGACAGGCCATCTTCTTTTAAGGTAGGAAACTTAAAAAATCCTTGATATTTAACGGCTGGATCAAAAATCAAGCCGATAATAGAAATCGTGACAATCATCAGTAAAATACCGCCCAGCACTTTCTTCCGTTCCAGACCGATAATTCCTGCCAGCCCCAATAGCGTCATCACCACGGGGAATGAAGTCAGTGAACCAAAAGAAACAGGTAAACCTACATGTGGATTCCTAACCACCAGACCAACACCATTGGCTGCAATCAATAATAAAAACAACCCGATGCCAATACCTGTTCCATGTGCAATGCCCATTGGCATATTACGCAAAATCCACGCCCGCACACCCGTCACTGAAATTATTGTAAATAAGCACCCCATAAGGAAAACCGCACCGAGTGCCACAGGAATACTTACCTGCTGCCCCAATACCAAGCTGAATGCGGTAAACGCCGTCAACGAGATCGCACAGCCGATCGCCATTGGCAAATTCACCCACAATCCCATCAATAACGAACCGAGACCGGTCACTAAACAAACAGAAATAAACACGGCAGTATGAGGAAATCCGGCTTGCCCAAGCATTCCCGGAACCACAATAACGGAATAGACCATCGCCAAAAATGTCGTTAACCCAGCGAGAATTTCCTGACGTACCGTTGATCCGCGTTCAGTAATCTTAAAATACCTATCGAGTTTGCATTGAGTTGGTGCCTGCATACCAGACATGTTTTTCCCCTGCTTTTGTTGAATATATCGCTTTAAAATCTACTGCTTCTCTCCCCCGTTTCACCTGACAAAAATCTAACGAAAACGATTACGTCACTGGACAAAAAACGCCGTGCTGTACTCACTGGTTCAGCCATTCATTTACGCAATCGTTTGGCTTTCAAGGCAAAAAAATGGTGAGAAAATTTGAGGCGGATGATTATCCGGTGAATCAGGGCTAAGAATCAAGCGATAATCACAAATTTTGTGCTGGAATCTTAGAGTATTTATGTGAGATTTTGTGCATCTAACAAAAAAGTGATAACTACGGTTCGGGCCTGTTACATCAAAAAGTAAATAGTTTTAAAGAATAAACAGTTTTAAAAAGTAAACGGTTTAAAAACTACACTCATCATGATGAACAAATAGGATCTGCTATGAACACATCTTTTATCTCTGCCCGCTTTCCTGATAATTACCGCCAGAATATCCGTCAAATGAAACAAGCCATGCGCAAGCAAATTGGTAATGTCGAAGGTTTGTTCAAACAAGTTTGCGATAAAATAGAACAAGAGCTCGCAGCGGCTCGGGAAGATGAAAAGAATACAGGCAGCGCTTGGCCTGAAATCCACTTATATGATTTGGCAAAAAATCGAGTCACAGCAGCCACGATACAAAAGATTAAACGTCGAGGATGTTTAGTAGTCAGAGGAAATTTTCCCCGTGATACTGCACTTGCGTGGGATAATTCCATGCTTGATTACCTTACGATCAATAATTTTGATACCGTTTATCAAGGCACTGGTGATAACTATTTTGGCAATCTTGAAGCATCTCGTCCGGAAATTTATCCCATTTACTGGTCTCAAGCACAGATGCAGGCCCGACAAAGTAAAGAAATCGCGCAGGTACAATCTTTTCTCAATCGTCTGTGGAAATTTGAATCAGGTAACGAATGCTGGTTTGATCCTGATACCAGCATTATTTACCCAGACCGCATTCGCCGCAGGCCACCGGGCACGACATCCAAAGGGCTTGGTGCCCATACTGATTCTGGGGCTTTGGAACGTTGGTTACATCCTGCTTACCAAAAAGTGTTCAGACATATTTTCAATAACCAATTTGCAGAATACGATCCTTGGGATGCGGCGCATCGTCCAGAGATAAATGAATACGAGCTGGATAACGTAACCCGATGCTCTGTTTTTCGCACCTTTCAAGGCTGGACGGCGCTATCAGATATGGCGTTCAATCAGGGATTGTTGCACGTCGTTCCCGTACCAGAAGCAATAGCCTATCTATTGTTACGGCCTTTACTACATGATGTACTAGAAGATGAACTTTGTGGTGTAGCTCCCGGCAAGGCGCTGCCAACTTTGGAAAAATGGCACCCTCACCTCATTAATGGGCTATGCAGCATCCCTTCTTTGCAGGCAGGGGATTCTGTCTGGTGGCACTGTGATCTTATCCATTCTGTTGCTCCTGTGAAAAATCAGCAAGGCTGGGGAAATGTGATGTATATCCCTGCCGCTCCTCTGTGTGACAGAAACGTAGCTTATGCGCATAAGGTGGCAAAATCGCTTGAAGATGGCACATCCCCGACTGATTTCCCCCGAGAAGACTATGAAAAGAACTGGAAAAACCGTTTTATTGCTGGCGAATTAACTCTCATTGGCCGACGTGGTCTTGGCTTGAATTAAGCAGCTAACCTAGCACTGATGGCTCTGTCTGTGTTAGGTTCCCTGAAATATCGATATATTTTTATGCGGCCTTCACGCCTGACCTTGTGTAAAATCCCCTCAATTCGGCTTTTGACTGGTTCATTAGGATATAGAGCGTTTTGTAAGACTTAAGGAGAGATATACCATGACAACTTACGCCCTGGTAGGCGATATCGGCGGTACAAATGCACGACTGGCATTATGTGATGTGGATACTTGGCAACTGAGCGCAGTCGAAGTCTATCCCTGTGCATATTATGCATCGCTTGAAATTGTTATCCGTCAGTACCTGAAACAGCAAAACTGTGAAGTCAATTATGGTTGCATCGCCATTGCCTGTCCGGTGACGGATGATGTTATCAGCATGACCAACCACAGTTGGCGTTTTTCCGTTAGCCAAATGAAAGCGTCTCTGGGATGGGAACGTTTTGAGGTGATTAACGATTTTACCGCTGTTTCCCTCGCTATTCCGGTTCTGGGAGCTGATGATGTGATTCAGATTGGTGGAAAGCAACCTCAAGCCAAGCGTCCCATCGCGGTTTATGGGGCAGGTACTGGATTGGGTGTCGCCCATCTCATTTACACAGGAAACCAATGGATAAGCCTGCCCGGTGAAGGTGGTCATGTAGATTTCGCACCGGACAGCGTAGAAGAAGATCATATGTTGAGTGTACTGCGGGAAGAATATGGCCATGTCTCTGCCGAACGTGTCCTTTCCGGGCCTGGTTTGGTGAATATTTATCGTGCTTTGATGAAGTTGAACGGTCAACCAGCAGAAGAACTTACCCCTCGCGATATTTCCGACCGTGCACTGAGCGGAAATTGCCCTACCTGCAAACAGACGTTGGAACTCTTTTGTTCAGCATTAGGGCGCTTTGGTGGAAACTTGGCGCTGAATATTGGCGCATTTGGTGGCGTGTACATTGCGGGTGGGATAGTCCCACGTTTCCTAGATTTCTTCCAAAAATCAGGCTTCCGGCAGGGATTTGAAAGCAAAGGCCGATTCACAAACTATTTGCAGGATATTCCCGTGTATCTGATTACCCATGATAAACCGGGGTTATTGGGCGCAGGTTCTTATATTCGCCAATCGTTGGATAAAGAAATTGGATAAATATATTGGGTAAATAACCTCAATATATTTATATCTACTCATGCTATTTATTTGTTTGATTTTCTGCTGAAAAATATAAGTGATATTTAGCATGGGTGTATTATACATAGAACACCTAGCCGAAGGCATACATGCAACTAATTTGAATATCTTGATGCAAGATAAACGCAATGAAATAGTTAAATGCAGAAGTGAAGAGTAAAATCGATTTTACATTTTGTTAAATGATTAAAAAGTACTGCCAGTCACTTTTATTAATACTGATCTTTAATGATATTTTGGCTGGAAAATATGGAAGGCGGGATAGATTATCTCCGCGCAGTTATTATTGATGACAAACTCGGACTGAATAACCAGCTAGAGCAGGATATGGCTGAACTAAGAACTACAGTCGTCTGCGAATGGCAGCAAACCTGTTAATGATCCTCATACGCCGATCCGTTTTTCCCACTTTATTAACAGTACTGAGCATGACCCCAATATTCAGATGATCGCAGAGCGGGCGCAACATCGACCTGCACACCCACAGGAGAGAATTACAATCAGGCTGATTTCTTAAAAACATTCGATACCAAAAGTACACGAATGAAAAGTAATACAATAGTCAGCAATGTCATCATTATTACAACAAAAATCAATCCCTTCCAACCAAGTGCCTCGTAAATTCCCCCAGATGCAAGCGCGAATACAGTTGATACCGAGGCCAGAAGAGTTTCACTCGCCCCTTGAACACGGACTTTATTGATACCATCAGACATACTGTTAATAATATGAGTTCCCCCTAAGAACATAAGATTCCATCCTAAACCAGCAAATATCAAAGGAACGCTTAGAATAACCATCTTTGTTTCACTCATAAGCCCTATCAGGAAACCGACAAGATAAAGGAAAGTCCCCAATAAAATAACCTTATTCGCCCCCATTCTTGGTATGAGCATACCAGTGATAACACCGGGAGCGAACATTGCTACAAGATGAGCACCAATTAACATACCCGTTTCTGAATTCCCTAATCCATAGCCTATAGAAGCAATCGAAGCAGCGGACATGACTATCATCATAATTGCATGACCCAACACCATTGCCGAAATTCCAAAGAACAAATGACGATTTGTAGCAATAGATGAGAATCCTGATGTTTTACCAACGTCAGACTCTGTTTGATTCATTGAACGCCCAAGACCACCATCAAGTGGAGCGAAAGCAAGAATCGCACATCCGCCAATAACGGATACAATCATGTATATCCCGATAAACGGAAGATCAAAACCCAGACTATCTCCTTTCCCATAAAGCTCGCTTCCAATAATCACCCCAATAATTCCGGAAGCCAACAGTAAAGAACTTGCTATTGCTGCTCGGCTCTTTGAGACACTTTCCGCCGCGGCATACCGAAGAAAATTAATACCAATCATAGAGATGCCAATCAAGAAATGACCAACGAGCAGAAGCATAAAACTGTCTATATAAATAGCAGCCGCTGAAGCAAGCCCACCAAATATCATTGCTATACTGGCCAGAATAAATCCGGTTCTGCGGCTGTAACGTGCCGTTAAGTTCGAAAACGAGATTGAACAGACACTTCCGGCAACCATTTGTATCGCAATAGGTAATGTCGCAAGCCAAGCCAATGGGGAAAGATACAGACCTGCTAACCCTCCAACGGTAAAAAGTAGTGGCACCGCACTCTCTAATGCGATATTTCCCAAAATAATTAAAATAAGGTTACGCATGGATAGCCCTCTAATTCCATTCATTGCTACTTCAACAATTTTCTGGTGAACTTCCGTATGTGATACTTAATAACTAAACATCAATTTCTAGCTACGTCAGCAAGTACAACAAAAGTACTATATAGCATTTAAAATTTATGTTATTTAATAAATTGGTATATTTTGACCTTGTTATACTTGCTTTAGTTTATCACCTCATTTTTTATTTATCTTAAGTATTTATACATCAGGTTATAATATAATTCTCTTATCCTGGTTTCTGCTAAAAATTTTATTTTTGTAAAAAATTCGCCATATTCTCCAAAGTATCGACATCTACATAAAAATCACTCACTCCCCGATCATTAATAACCCTTAGCCGCTTACCATGCTGGTGAATTTCTTGTTCAATACTCATCCGCCAAACATTATTCCGATTTTCAATAACTGCAATTCCATGATAAGGAAGATGGGGTGAATGACTCTTATAATCAGGATATATCCTGACACCAATTGATGGTATTGTTTTATGATGGATAGTAGCTCGGATTGCATTAGGAAATATATTTTTTTCCCATCGGATAGCGGCCATTGCTTCTTTCATAGCTCTATAATGAACAAAAGCTGTGTGAACTCTATCCATGATTTGACGCTTTATCTCGGAATCAGGGAAAATAGAGTCACAAAATATAGCCTTTTTTTGAGCATATGTCAGAGATAGATCTGATATATTCACAGTACTTCCAACACTTGCATTGAAACGTATTGCTTCCTCATGACTAATTCCAAAAGATGGATTCAATGTAAAAATTTTCAGATGTTCTGATAAAGCATGGTCATAATCATCCTGAAATAATGAAACTATTTCGGATATATCGAGAATATTAACTATCTCATCAATTTTTTTTGCTTGGGTAAACTCTTCCAGATCCTGTATATATTTTTCTGCCGCGGCCATAGGATCCCCAAAAATCCCAGCATAGAATGTAGCATCCGAAAGGATTTTGAAACGTATTCTGACCCCTGTATTTTCCTCAAGATAGGTTGAAACTTTCGCAAGATGTAGCAAAGACACCTCTTCTGCCATAGTCAAAGAGGTAATATCATGTCTTTTTTGCCAATTACTAATAACACAGAAAACAGGAAGAAGAATATCTATTTCTCTGTTCTCATTTATACTAGATTTGATCTTCTCTAACGTTTCTAAGCAGGATGAAAAAATGGTTCGGGAATTAAACTGAATGACTGGGTGATTGAGATAATCCCGAACTAGAACGTGCAAAGGATAGTTTTTCTTTCGCTTCTCTTTCCACCACTGTTCAGGTGGCAATGTATTAGAAACAGAACACTTATCAAGTAATATTCTTCGTAAATCTGATGAAATCAGATGACTATTAGACATCATATTAGGTTCATATTCTGGCCACCCAGACTGGCCGAACATTATTGAATCTTCGATGATGGAACCGTTTGTACTAACAGATATATTTCTCAATTTATCCTCCTAAATAATTATAGGTACATCTCGTAAAAATGTATGGATTTTTGAATAATTCTGTATTTAGGTTCTAATTCTCTTTTACCATCTATAACGAACTTTAATCTTTAATACTAACCAAGTTAGTTCCTGATTATGCAATCAGACACATTTGTCTAATATTTTTCAGCATGCCTTTCCCAGCTCCTTTCGATTCCTGAGGAAATAGGATAACGCTAGAACTGAGCATTGACATAAAGAAGAATAATGAATAATAACAAATAATACCTATATCATTATTTGAACAATGACACTTATCATTTGTTTAATCATTTATTTCTTAAATATTATAAAAATAATTTTGCTTAACAAGGATTAAAAAACTAAATGCACAGAAAAAATGAAATATATTTTTATATCTGAATAAAATTTAAAAACAATAGATCATTTTGGGGAACTTAATTCTATTTTTTTAATATCATTAATTATCAAATACTCGCGACGGGGATAATATTATGTAACTAAGTGCTCAAGAAAAATTAATTGCAAATTGATCACCATAACCGTCCAATAAAGTATTTAGCTCATCCTCCATTGTATCCTGAGTCCGGGTGATAAAACGTCGCCAGTGATATTTGGCTTGTTTCCAGATGATTTCAATCAGATTCAGCTCGGGGCTGTAGGCAGGAAGATAAAGTAAAAGCA
>NZ_FOVO01000080.1 GCF_900115195.1 Xenorhabdus japonica | reverse complement strand
TATAGGCCATAGCGCATTTTCCTTTGGCGAGAAAGATGCCTACTATAGCAACTGACCACCTTTTTCAGAAATTGCACCTATCATGCGAATCCAAGTCTTAGTACAAATATCACAAAACCTACTGATGACGCACAATCACAAAATGCCTGGTTAAATGGAACCTTGGGGGCAAACTATGATACCTGGCGATTACGCGCTGACTATCAAGGGAATTACGCCCATACAGCAGGAAAAAAAAGACGAAATGAATCATCACTGGACTGGAGCAGAATCTATTTGTATCGGGCATTACCGTTGTGGCGCTCCAAGCTGACATTAGGAGAATCATCTTTTAACTCTAATCTTTTCAGCGGTTGGAGCTATACCGGGCTCGGTATAGAAAGTGATGAGCGTCAACTTCCGCCAAAACTGAGAGGATATGCTCCACAAATTAATGGGATTGCAGATACCAATGCCAGAGTGACCGTCACACAACAGGGGCGGATTTTGTATGAAACGACAGTTCCTCCCGGACCATTTTCTATTCAGGATATCAGCAGTGCGGTTCGGGGTATATTAGATGTAAAAATTGCGGAACAGAACGGCACAATAAAGACCTCTCAGGTCAACGCTGCTTATGTTCCCTATCTGACTCGCCCCGGACGAATCCGTTATAAATTCGCATCGGGACGTCCACGTCATAATTTCCACAAAATGGAAGGTCCCCTGTTTGGAGCCGGAGAGGTTTCCTACGGTATATCCAACCGCTGGTCACTCTATGGAGGTGTTATCACCGCAGGTAACTACAGCGCAATGGCACTCGGTGCAGGGATTGATCTCATGCAATTTGGCACCTTATCCGCAGACGTAACCCAATCAATCGGCAAATTACCAAATAATAAGAGAACCAAGAAAGGTAAATCCTGGCGCCTCAGTTACTCCAAGCGGTTTGATAATTCCAATATTGACGTTAATTTTGCGGGTTACCGTTTTAACGAACAGGATTATATGACCATGCAGCAATATCTGGATGCTCGTTATCGCGATCTTTGGGTGGTCGCAGCAAAGAGATGTACACAATATCATTGAATAAAAGTTTCTCCGAACAACAAATATCATTGGGTTTGTCCTATAACTATCAAACTTATTGGGATCAAGAAAATATCACCTATTACAGTGTACGAGCAGATAAATACTTTTCCGCATTCGGATTGGATAACTTCTCTTTGGGGTTATCAACGGTACGTACTCGCTACGCTAATACAGGCAAGATGAGTAACGAGATTTTATTGAATCTGAATGTCCCCTTAAATCAAGGTTCGGTGAGCTACAACGGATCTTATAGCAGTGGGCAATTCAATCATTCAACCAGTTATTACAGCCGATTGAGAAACAATAATAGCTACAGCCTGTCAGCAGGATTCAATCATGGCCGTAGCGGGCACACTCGCCCACGGATAAGTGGTTATTACAGCCACCTTGGCAATATGGCCCAAACTTCAGCAAATATATCACTCATGCAAGGTCATTATGCCTCAATGGGTTTATCCGCTTCAGGTGGTATGACCGTAACAATGAAAGGAATGGCTCTGCACCCTGGTGGATTCAACGGAGATACCCGTCTGATAGTCGATACCGATGGTATCGCTGATGTCCCGATTGATGGCGGCAGGGTAAAAACCAATCGCTGGGGAGTTGGCGTTGTTACCGATGTCAACAGTTACTACCGCAACACTAGGGCAAACGGGTCTAATTTATACAGATGAAAATCCCACTGTCAGGATTTTCATCATATAGCCATTATCCCAGCCAGCCTTCTGGCGCTTAGTC
>NZ_FOVO01000082.1 GCF_900115195.1 Xenorhabdus japonica | reverse complement strand
CAAGTAACAGGCACTAAAAAAGGGGATATGGGCTCAACTTGACACGTTGAAAAAATGACCTCCCCCCTTTTGCGACACCCTCTTTAGGCCGGGGAGGATGTCAAATTGATAGATGAGTAGGTCGGTTTTGGCTTTTAAGCCGAGTCGGATTAAGGACTAATAGATCTAGGTCACAGAAAAAAGTAATATTGTAGAAAATAAAAACCCCAAGTGTGTACAAGGGGTTTCTAGTTAAAAATTGTCGATAATGGTCTAGTGTGGACACTCTGTGGACATGTATAGACATAAGTGTATATATCAATAGAATACAAGGATATTTTGAACACCATGCCAGTGTTACATAACCGTATTTCTAATAAAGAGTTGAAAAAACGCATGTTGGCTGAAACTGAGCCGCGCACAACTATCTCTTTTTATAAATATTTTACTATTTCCGACCCACAGGCTTTTCGCGACAGCCTGTATCAAAAATTTACCGAATTATCTGTCTTTGGGCGGGTTTATATCGCCAAAGAAGGTATCAATGCACAGATTAGTGTACCTTCCAAAAATGTCGATGCGTTGAAAGCATTATTGGAGGAGATTGATCCAGCATTATATAATTTGCGCCTTAACATTGCGCTGGAAGATGACGGTAAATCATTCTGGGTATTGCGTCTAAAAGTGCGTGAACGCATTGTTGCTGATGGCATTGAAGATGAAACTTTTAATCCATCTAAAACAGGCGAGTACCTTAAAGCGGAGCAGGTTAACCAAATGTTGGGTGATCCTGAAACCGTTTTTGTCGATATGCGTAACCACTACGAATATGAAGTCGGGCATTTCGAAAATGCGATTGAAGTTCCATCAGATACGTTTCGTGAACAGTTGCCAATGGCTGTAGAAATGCTGAAGGACAATAAAGATAAAAATATAGTTATGTACTGTACTGGCGGAATTCGTTGTGAAAAAGCGAGTGCTTACATGCTGCATAACGGTTTTAACAAAGTCTATCACGTAGAGGGCGGCATTATTGAATATGCTCGTAAAGCGAAAGAACAAGGATTGCCAATTCGATTTATTGGCAAGAACTTTGTCTTTGATGAGCGTATGGGTGAACGTATTTCTGAAGAAATCATTGCGCACTGTCACCAATGTGGAGCGACATGTGATATCCACACCAACTGTAAAAACGATGGTTGCCATTTATTGTTTATCCAGTGCCCATCTTGTGCAGAACGTTTCGAAGGTTGTTGCAGCGATTCTTGTTGTGAAGAGATGAAATTACCAGAAGACAAACAGCGTGCTCGTCGAGCAGGAAGAGAGAACGGGGCTAAGATTTTCAATAAATCCCGTTATCGGTTAAATGATGGTTTGAATATTACCTCACTGCAATCTATTAAGTAACCGCTCTTATCTTGCAAGTTGTGGCTTTTTTTGCCTGCATTCACTTACCCCAGTTACATAATTAGCTATGTGACTGGGGACTCACTCTAGGGCAAACGGGTCTAATTTATACAGATGAAAATCCCACTGTCAGGATTTTCATCATATAGCCATTATCCCAGCCAGCCTTCTGGCGCTTAGTC
>NZ_FOVO01000019.1 GCF_900115195.1 Xenorhabdus japonica | reverse complement strand
GCCTTCAGTGTCAAGCCTTATTTTTCAGGGCCTTTCACTTTGTCATCCCGACAGGTTTGTGTGTTTGTCGTGACAACGGATGCGCATTATAGGGAGTTTTCGGCGGCTGGCAATAGTTTTTTTGAAAAAAAATATCAACTGATGATTATTGCAGCAAATCATCCTTAATTTGTTAGTTTTTCCAGCGATAGGAAGCCTAATTCGCGTAAAACAGGGCGCAGAACTTCACTTGCTGGCTCTATTTTAGTGCAATATGCCAAGTTATCTGCTGTTGTTAAAAACAAATCTTCCCGATTTTTAATCAACCATGCAGTTCTACGAGCAATTGCAGCCCCCGAATCAATTAATCTTGTTCCATTTGGTAAAACTTGTGAAAGTTCCTCTGCTATCAGGGGAAAGTGAGTACAACCCAAAATGACAGTATCCGGTGGCTCTTTCATTTTCAGCCACGGTTTCAGTATCTTCTCTAATTCTTCTAGTGGAACATCCTTGCCATGTAATTTTCGCTCAGCTAACTCGACCAATTCAGCAGAGCCGATTGAATACATCTGACAATTCATAGCGAACCTTGCTATTAATTCTTTGGTATAGTCGCGATTCACTGTAGCGCGTGTCGCCAATAATCCTACAACACGATTACAAGTTAGCTTCGCAGCAGGTTTGATCGCCGGCACAGCACCAACAACAGGGAAAGAAAAACGTTCACGCAAGGCGGGCAAACTAACTGTACTGGCAGTATTGCAAGCAATAACGACAACCGCCAAAGGGTGTTTTTTTTGAATCGTATCAATAACCTGAACTACTCTTTCTATAATCACTTCCGCTGTTTTCTCGCCGTAAGGGAATGCTTCATTATCGAAAGCATATATATAGTGGAGATCCGGCAAGAGTTTCCGAATTTCTTGATAGACAGATAAACCACCTACTCCGGAATCAAAAACCAGAATCGTTGGACGGGCGGTTTTATTTAAATCAGAGGTCTTGTACAAATCAGAAATTGTAGCTGCCAGTGAGGTAGTATTCTCTTCCAGGGGTGCGATAGCCATAGGCCGTCTCATAATTCTTATCAAACACATTAGCTATTCTAGCACGAATTGTCAGGTGGTCAGTAATTGAGTATGAGGCATTGATATCCCATAAACTCACGCCACCTAATTTCACTGTCTTCGGAGGATATGTACTATGGTCTTGGTCATAACGCCGACCGATGTACTGATAGGTTATTCCCCAATCGACATTAAAGGCTTCCCAATCTAATTGGTATTTAACTTGCTGTTTAGCTCTGCGGGTTAACTGTTTATTATCGCCATCACGTGGGTCAACGTATTGCAATGTAAGCTGATGCTGGAATATGCCGGTGTCCATTGTTCCCGTCCATTCAGCACCGTTTATTTTTGCCTTGCCAATGTTTTCATAACGGTTATTGGCAAAATTTATCAATTGTTCGATATCGTTACGATAAGCAGATAAACGCCAATTAAGTGTTCCACTCAACCCTTCAATTCCGATTTCCCATTGCTTGCTTTTTTCTGATGCCAGATTTTCATTTCCCCATTTACTATAAAGCTGACTCAAGGTCGGAGCCTTGAATGCTGTTCCATACGACGTGATAAAACGGTAGCCATCAATAAACTCCCAACCAACACCAATTTGCCCCGTAGTATTCCATTTATATTCAGAATGATAATCTGAACGCACAGCGCCTTCTAAAATGACATCCTGAACCTTTTGCTGTGCAGTTAAATATAGTCCCGTGTTATCAACATCTTTTTGTACGGGAATGTCATTGGAACCTGCGGCAACCGATTCTCTTTTCCAATCAATCCCACTGCTGATTGCACCATAACCAACCTGCCACGTATTTCCCCATTGGGCATTGTATTGTTTTGAATCACTCAGGCTGGAACTCTTGCCATAACGTCCATACTCAGGAGCATAATTGTGATCTTTGACATGGCTGTAGCTAGCAATGAATTGAGAAGAGTAAATGCCTTGATTAAATTGAATACCAGCATCATAGGTACGACTGAATAGTTCGCGAGTATCCGCTTCGCCGATGCTCCATGAATCATAAGCCGTCCGATTATTAAAGCCATAGGCTCGAGCAAATCCACTAATTTGCTCATTTATTTTATGATCTATTTCCAACCACAACATTTTACTCATAAAGCCATCACGATCTGGCTGAAGATATCCCCCTGTTTTGCCATCAACTATCACATCAAACCCTTTAGTATAGTTATAACCTACGGCTGTAGTTAATAAAGTATTCTCGCCAAGTTTTTGCTGTGTTGAACCACTATAGTTTTGGTATCCGTTCGAGCCGATCCCTGCATTCAGTGTTGTTCCCTGTTGTGCTCGCTTTGTGATGATATTGATCACTCCACCAATCGCATCAGAACCATATACGGCAGAACGCGCACCCCGGATATATTCTATCCTTTGCACCATTGAAATCGGGATTTGGCTAAAATCGGCAGATCCGGTAATACCTGCTTGATTCAAACGAATTCCATCCACCAGCACCAACGTATGGCTTGAATTTGTGCCACGAACAAATAAAGAAGAGTTCTGTCCAATTCCGCCATTCTGAGCAATATCAACACTAGGTAAGCGTCGCAAGACGTCAACCAGGTTATTGGATTGCCAACGATCTATATCCTCACGCGTTACTACCGTCATGGGAGCCAAAACTGAAGAAATCGGCTGCTTAAAACGATTGGCGGTAACCACCAGTGGATCTTGATTATCAGCAGCTACAAAATGGCTCCAACCAGAAAATACCGCCACAGATAAAAGAATATGTCTTTTATTTTTCATAAGACTTGTGATCAGAATGTGTGTGGTGTCTAGCTATATAAAAGCCATGCTACGATGGAAGACCTTAGTGTGTCTAGAATGCCTCCCCATCAAAAAAGAAGCTGATAAACCAGAAAACTGGACATCCTTTGTACTTCACCTACAATGCCGCTCGGAAATTTTTCTTAACGCGACCATACGAGAATCAGATAATGCAGAATGTCTTGCCAACGGAAGATTATGAAAATCAATTGATGGAGAAGGTCCATCGTCTAAAAGGAATGATAACCCCCTTTAGCGCACCTGAGCCTGAGGTTTTCCGTTCCCCTGCATCACATTACAGAATGCGGGCAGAATTCCGTATCTGGCATGAGGAAGATGACCTCTACCACATCATGTTTGATCAGCAAACCAAACAGCGTATTCGTATTGATCAATTTCCAGTTGCCAATCAGCTAATCAATAAAATGATGCAGGCCATCATTGCTGGCGTAAAAGAAAACCCTGTATTACGTCACAAACTGTTTCAGGTGGATTACCTTTCCACCTGCAGTAACAAAATCATTGTTTCCCTGCTTTATCACAAAAAACTGGGTGATGAATGGCGTGAACATGCAACAACTCTGCGTGCTCAACTAATAGCGGCAGGCTTTGATGTCCAGCTTATTGGTCGTGCTTCAAAGACCAAGATCATGCTTGACCATGACTATATAGATGAAGAGTTGACTGTTGCAAGTAAGACCATGATTTACCGTCAAGTTGAAAACAGCTTCACACAGCCGAATGCCAGCATCAATATTCATATGTTGGAATGGGCGATTGATTGTACCCAAAATTCCAAGGGTGATCTGCTTGAACTATATTGTGGTAATGGCAATTTTTCTCTGGCACTGGCTCGAAACTTTGATCGGGTACTGGCGACAGAAATTGCTAAACCCTCGGTGGCAGCCGCACAATTTAATATCACAGCGAACCAGATTGATAATGTGCAGATTATCCGCATGTCAGCGGAAGAGTTTACACAAGCGATGAATGGAGAGCACGAATTCAATCGCCTGCAAGGAATCGATTTAAGCAGTTATCAGTGCGAAACCATTTTTGTTGACCCGCCACGCAGTGGGCTAGATGAAGAAACGGTCAAAATGGTTCAAGCGTATCCCCGAATTCTTTATATTTCCTGCAATCCAGAAACGCTCTGCCAAAACCTGGAAACACTGACACAAACCCATAAAATCAGCAAATTGGCACTCTTTGATCAATTCCCTTATACCCATCATATGGAATGCGGTGTACTACTGGAAAAAAGAACATAATCATCAGCAAACGGGCTTAAAAAAAAACGCCACAGAGCTAAGGTTTGTGGCGTTGTTACTCACTCGTTTTCGATAAAAGCCGTTCTCGATAAAAACGATCAGCTTTGACTTTCTGACATCAGCTTTGCTTGCTGCTTGCGCCCTTTCATCTTTAGGTAGATCCAAAACACCAAGGCAGTACTAATAACGACAGGCAGGAAATTAGAACCAATTTCTGGATATTCCATCCGAATAAATGCGCTGTACATGAACATACCTAAGAAGAAGCATCCTATGACCAGTTTTGGCAACCCTTCTGCCATTGGATAATTCAAATAACGTTGATGGAGACAATACAGAGAAAGAGCCAATGCAATAATAGGGAAGATAGAAAAAGATACAAGTGAATTGAAAAATGCTGAGAAAGTTCCGTGTGTTGCCATTCCAACGATAAGAGCCAGCAGCATAGTGCTTTTATCTTGGCGGTATTGTTCCATCGTATTATTCTCCTTTCATTATTATTCAAAGGTTTTAGGGATCGTTTTGGGGATCGCTTTAGGGACAGTGTTTTTTTCTTGCTCGCGACGATACCAATAGTAGGCGCCTTTGGAAATCATACGGAGTTGTAAAACCAAGCGCTCTTCGAGACGATGTCTTTTTTCTTCATCAATATCCAATGCTTCTGCACCTGCACTGAATACGATTGTCACCATTGCCTCGGCTTGTATTTCAGTAAAATGACGCGGCATATGACTGGCTTGCTCAAGATAGTCTGCCAATTCGGCGATAAAATGTTGGATTTCTCGTGCTACAGCCGCACGAAATTCAGCTGATGTGCCGGAGCGTTCACGCAGCAACAGCCGGAACGCGTTGGGATTGTTGCCGATGAACTCCATAAACGTTGAAACAGAAGTACGGATGACACTGCCACCTTTTGCAATGCGCTGACGTGCCTGACGCATTAACTGACGCAGCATCAAACCACTTTCATCTACCATCGTCAGCCCCAATTCATCCACATCCCGAAAATGTCGATAAAAAGAAGTCGGTGCAATACCAGCTTCCCGAGCCACTTCTCGTAGACTCAGGCTTGTAAAACTGCGTTCAGCACTGAGTTGGCTGAATGCCGCTTCAATCAGGGAACGACGGGTTTTTTCTTTCTGTTTTGCTCTTACTCCGGTTACGTTACTCACAACAATCCTGATCTATCTCGACTCTGTAATCAGGCAAATATAACAGATTCTGTTAGGTTTGCTGTGATTGTTCTCTTAAAGATATTATTCGATGTTTTCCTATTTTATTTCTAAACAGTGAGATAAAAACCGGATGGTCATTGGGTTATTACATTAAATAATGTTAATATAGAGTTGTTATTTTGTGTAAAAACAGGTCTTTCCTCTATGCAATATACTCATTTTGATGCCATTGTGATTGGCTCTGGTCCCGGAGGGGAAGGAGCAGCAATGGGGTTGGTGAAACAAGGCAAAAACGTTGCTGTTATAGAACGTTACAATAATGTCGGCGGTGGCTGTACTCATTGGGGGACAATACCGTCGAAAGCTCTCCGCCATGCCGTCAGTCGTATTATTGAATTTAATCAAAATCCCCTCTACAGTGATAACTCCCGCATTCTTCGCTCCTCGTTTTCAGAAATCCTGCGCCATGCTGAAGTCGTTATTAACCAGCAAACCAAGATGCGCCAAGGGTTTTATGAACGCAACCGTTGCCGAATGTTTGCAGGAGAAGCTACTTTTATTGATGAACATCAGGTAAGTGTTCGCTATGCCGATGATAGTGTTGATATCTTGAGTGCAGACAAAATAATTATTGCCACAGGTTCCCGCCCTTACTGCCCTCCTGATGTTGACTTCACCCATTCCCGTATTTATAACAGCGACACCATTCTGCAACTGGATCACGAACCACGCCATGTAATTATTTATGGTGCCGGTGTGATTGGTTGTGAATATGCCTCTATTTTCCGGGGATTGGGTGTTAAGGTGGATTTGATCAATACACGTGATCATCTTCTGTCTTTTCTCGATCAAGAAATGTCTGATGCCCTCTCTTACCATTTCTGGAATAGTGGCACGGTCATCCGCCACAACGAAGAATATGAAAAGATTGAAGGCCTTGATGATGGTGTCATTATTCACCTGAAATCCGGCAAGAAAGTCAAAGCGGATTGCCTGCTGTATGCCAATGGCAGAACAGGTAATACAGATACATTAGGTTTAGAAAATGTCGGGTTGGAAACAGATAGCCGAGGCTTACTGAAAGTCAATCGCGTCTACCAGACCAGCAATGAAAACATCTACGCCGTAGGTGATGTTATTGGCTATCCAAGCTTGGCTTCTGCAGCCTATGATCAAGGGCGGATTGCTGCAAAAGCAATTACGACAGGCGATGCTAGTCTGTATCTGGTGGAAGATATTCCAACAGGGATTTATACCATTCCTGAAATCAGCTCAGTTGGCAAAACCGAGCAGCAATTGACCGCAATGAAAATCCCTTATGAGGTAGGACGCGCTCAATTCAAACATCTGGCAAGAGCGCAAATTGCCGGCATGAATGTTGGCAGTATCAAGATCCTGTTCCACCGTGAAACAAAACAGATTTTAGGTATCCACTGTTTTGGCGAGCGTGCCGCAGAGATCATTCATATTGGCCAAGCCATCATGGAACAAAAAGGTGAAGGCAATACTATCGAATATTTCGTTAATACTACCTTCAATTATCCAACAATGGCAGAAGCTTACCGTGTCGCAGCACTCAATGGGCTAAACCGATTATTTTGATATTTTTCCGAGTACTGCAAAATAATTACTCATTTTAATCCGAATTGCCTCTGCCAATTGCTCATAGCGACCACGCAGAGGTGAGCCGGGACGATAAACCAATATGACGGATCGCTTGGGTTCCCGTTCATAACATTCCAGATAACAAACCCCATCACGGCGTCTCTCATTCGGAACTGACAAATCTGGTAATAATGTAATTCCGCTGCCCGCTGCCACCATATTACGCAGCGTTTCCAGGCTAGTCGCCCTAAAATGAGTATCTTCTTTGGCTCCCGCTTGAAAGCAGAACCCCATCGCCTGATCACGCAAACAGTGTCCATCTTCCAGCATCAATAATTTCTCACCGGATAGCTCATTCATCTTAACTTTATCTCGCCCTGCCCATTTATGCTCTTCAGACACCGCCAGTTTCATGGGTTCTTCAAACAGCGGCACTTCGATAAATGCTTCAGTTTCTTTCACCAACGCCAAGATGACGCAATCAAGCTTTCCACTATCGAGCTGTGCCAACAAGTTTTGAGTTTGTGCCTCATACAGGTACATTTCCAATTTGGGAAATAATTTATGCAGCTCAGGGATGATAATAGGTAGAAGATAGGGGCCGACTGTTGGGATAAGACCGATATGCAACGGCCCGGACATACTTTCACCTTGAAGGGAGGCCATTTCCTGCAAAACTTTTACTTCTCTCAACACGGTTTTGGCCTGTTCCACTAGCAACATACCCTGTTGGGTAAATAATACCTTGCGGCTAGTACGTTCCAGCAGCATAACGCCAAGCTCATCTTCCAGCTTGCGGATTTGTCCGCTCAGTGTCGGTTGGCTGACATGACAAGCATCAGCGGCTCGGCGAAAATGCCGGTATTCAGCAAGTGCTACAAGGTATTCTAGATCGCGGATATTCATTCCCAACCTCAGCATTTGATATCAATGAAAGTATTGATCAATAAATCATTATATCCATGAGGTGAAAAAACTATCAACTGCTTGGGATTATTGGTGTTTTTACCTAAATCGCTGCTTTGCCTGAGCAATCGCTTGCTTCACTTGTTTTTGCGCTACACCACCTTTTGCCAGACGCTTGTCCAGACAGGATTGCAGCGATAAAACATCATAAACATCCACAGAAATAACGTTACTGAATTTTTGCAATTCAAATAGGGAAAGCTCTTCCAGCGCCTTGCCTTTGTCGATTGCCACAACGACGACTTCACCAACAATGTGATGTGCCTCACGGAACGGAACACCTTTTGCCACCAGATAATCAGCCAATTCAGTCGCATTGGCATATCCTTGTTTTGCCGCTTCCTCACAACGAGAACGTTTTACTTCAATGCCATCCAGCACCAATATCGCCATATGCAGACAATCCAACCAAGTATCCAGTGCATCAAACAAGCCTTCCTTATCTTCCTGCATATCTTTATTGTAAGCGAGAGGCAGCCCTTTCAAAATCATCATCATCCCTGTTAATGCTCCCTGAACTCGCCCACATTTGCCGCGGATAAGTTCCAATGCATCAGGGTTTTTCTTTTGTGGCATTAAGGAAGAGCCAGACGTTACCCGATCCGACAACTCAACAAATCCGGCCTCTCCGCTATTAAAGAAAATCAGATCTTCAGCAAAACGCGAAAGATGGATCATACTGATGCTTGCATCTGACAGCAGCTCCAGAACATGGTCACGATCAGAAACACTATCCAGACTATTGCGTGTCGCGGAAGAAAAACCTAGCCATGAAGCCAACTGCTCACGATCAATATCATAAGCCGCTCCTGCCAGCGCCCCACATCCCAACGGGCTGACATCCAACCGTCTTAGCGCATCTTGCAAACGGCTTTCATCACGACTAAGCATTTCCACATAGGCCAAGCACCAATGGGCAAAAGTGACAGGTTGCGCCCGCTGCAAATGGGTATAACCCGGCATTACCGCATCCTGATTATTTTCAGCAGTGAACACTAACGCTTGTTGCAACTCGACCAATGCTTGCAGAATGTCGGAGATCTGATCTTTGCACCATAATTTCAGGTCAGTCGCAACCTGATCGTTTCGGCTGCGTCCCGTATGGAGTTTCTTACCCAAATCCCCCACTTTCGTGATAAGTTGCGCTTCTACCCAGCTGTGAATATCTTCCGCATCGCTTTGCAGGATAGCTTTGGGGTTGGCGCGCACTTCATCCAGTAGCTCATTTAAAGCCAGCTTCAGCTTTTGCTGCTCTTCGGAAGTTAATACTCCTACTGTAACCAATGCTTTTGACCACGCAACCGAGCCAACAATATCCTGCTCCGCCAAGCGATAATCAAAACGCAGTGAATCATTAAATAGCTTGAACCGCTGATCGGCTTCCTGACTGAAACGCCCGCCCCAAAGTGCCATAATATCGTTCCTGTTCTTTATCTATTTATTGGCAATATATTTATTGCCAATAAATTAAATTGATTACCAAAAAATTATTTTTTGCTGTTCAGTGCCCGAATGCGTGAAGAAAGCGAATAGAGGCGAATAAACCCTTCTGCATGGCTATGATCGTAAACTTCATCCTCGCCAAAAGTGGCAAACTCTTCAGAATAGAGGCTATTGGCCGATTTTTTCTGCACCGCAGTGACTTGGCCTCTATAAAGTTTCAGGACAACTTCCCCGCTGACGCCTGCCGCTAAAACTTCTGCAGCCGATTGAATTGATTGACGTAATGGTGTAAACCAACGGCCATCATAAACAACATAAGACATTTCCAGCCCCAATTGTTGGCGCCACTTGAAGCTATCGCGATCCAAAACCAATTGCTCAATGCCACGCAACGCTTCCATCATGATGGTTCCCCCCGGAGTTTCATAACAACCACGGGATTTCATGCCTACCAGACGGTTTTCCACGATATCGATCCGACCAATGCCATGCTTGGCTCCCAAACCGTTTAACTCATTAAGGCATTGATACGGTGAAAGCGTCTGACCATTCACGCCAACCACCTCACCACTTTCAACCGTCACCGTAATAAATTCCGCTTCATTAGGTGCTTCTTCTGGATCAATAGTCCATGCCCAACAATCTTTATTGGCAGCATTCCACGTGCTTTCCAAAACCCCACCTTCGGTTGAAATGTGCCATGCGTTTTCATCACGGCTATAGATTTTTTCCAGCGTTGCGGTTGTCGGAATATCACGAACTTTCAAATAATCCAGCAGCGCTTCACGGGAGCGCAGATCCCATTCCCGCCATGGAGCAACGACCTTCAGATGTGGTGCCAACGCGGTATAAGTACTTTCGAACCGAACCTGATCATTACCTTTACCTGTTGCGCCGTGAGCGACGGCATCCGCCCCTACTTTCAGTGCCAGTTCAACCTGTGCCTTGGCAATGATTGGACGAGCCATTGACGTACCAAGCAGATAACTTCCTTCATATAGAGCGCCAGTTTTCAGTACGGGATAAACATATTCTTTGATAAATTCTTCACGCAGATCGACGACATGACATTCGGAAGCACCAGAACTCAATGCCTTCTGTTCCACACCCTCCAAATCTTCACGACTTTGGCCGACATCAGCTACAAACGCAATCACGTCACAGTTACCATAATGTTCTTTCAACCACGGAATAATGGCGGATGTATCCAAACCACCTGAATATGCCAGAACGATTTTTTTAATGTTTGTAGTTATAGAAGTATTTGTAGTTATGGAAGTCATAGGGATAACCTTTTTAATTTTATTTATCTCACAAGAGGCCGTGCTCTCAATCAATTCAAAATCAATCAACCCAAAATTCGTGTGCCAATGGGTATGCCATTAAATAACGCAATCAATTGATCCGTATGCCGCCAACACGCGATATCCACTGGTTGTCCAAGTGTTTTTGCCGCTTCCAGCGCTGCTTTCACTTTAACAATCATGCCATCGGTGATAATGCCTTGATCGATAAGCTGCTCGATCTTCTCTGCCGTGACCTCTGGGATTTTTTGCCCTTTCCCATCCAGAATACCGCTGACATCGGACAACAAGATCAAATCCGCATTCAGCACTTGTGCAATAGCAGTAGCAGCTTGATCTGCATTCACGTTCATCAACTCCCCCTGTTCAGTAATACCAATTGAACTGATAATCGGCATATAACCCACATCCAGCAAGATTTTCAGGAGATCGGGCTTCCCTGATTGAGCCTTCCCTGTGTGCCCTAATTCTTTATCAAGTTGAGAAACCTTGACTGTCCCTCCATCCCCCAGACATAACCCGATAGCAGGCAAACGATACTTTGTTGCCCATGCCAGCAATTTTTTATTGGCTGTTCCAGCTAGCATCCCAGTAATGATGCCGATTTGATTTTCAGGCGTGACCCGCAGACCCTGTTTCTTCACAATCGGCATCTGCAATTGCTGCATTAATTCATCAACCAAGTAACCACCGCCGTGCACAATAACCAGCGGACGTTTATGTGTTTTTCGGTATAACTGTAATGTGGTAAACAACCGTTCCAGCGCGTCTTCACTATCTAACAACACACCACCCAATTTGATAACTAATGGCTCCATCGGATTTATCCTCTATCGATATTAAAATCTGTAGGAATCTTAATGTTGCGGAATTTAGTCATTAGAAATTCAGCCATCAGAAATTAAAGCAATGCCTGAACTTCTTCATAGCCAAAACGAATGTTCATGCACTGTACTGCTTGAGCCGCGGCACCTTTCAACAAATTATCCTCAGCACCTACAATGATCAGGTGCTGCCCCTGAACAGCAAAGCCAATATCGCAGAATGGCAAACCAACAACCGCTTTCAGCGCAGGAACCCCATCACTGTATAAACGTACCAATGGCTTGTCATGATATGCCTGCTGATAAGCCTCTCTAATTTGTACTTCTGTCACACCTGATTTCAATTTACAGGTAATTGTGGCAAGAATACCGCGTGAGAAATTGCCCAAATGAGGGGTAAAAATCACCTCAGTCCCTAAATGTGTAGCGATTTCAGGTTGATGACGATGGTTAAAAATCCCATAAGGCTGCAAACTGACTTCACAAAAACTATTTGTGATCGATGCTTTCCGTCCAGCACCACTGACACCACTGACAGCATTGATAACCGGCCAATGTTCTGTATCTAATAAATTTTGTTCAAGCAACGGTTTCAAAGAAAGTTGGGAAACGGTAGGGTAACAGCCGGGCACTGCAATCAATTGTGCTTGCTTGATTTTCTCTGCTTGCCATTCTGCCAGTCCATACACCGCTTGCTCCAGCCACTCAGCATTTTTATGTTTAATCCCATAGTATTTTTCATAAAATTGTGTATTTTGTACGCGATAGGCACCAGATAAATCAAGCACAATACAACCTGCTTCCAGAAATACTGGCGCAATGTCATGGCTGACTTCATGAGCAGTGGCGAGGAAGACCACATCAATCCCCTTCGCTGCCTCAGCCACATCGTTCAGCGGCTGTAAGGGCAAATCAAGAATATCCCTATATTGTGGATGAAGTTCTGAAAAACACTTCCCTGTATCTAAACTTTGAGAAGAAACCATCAAGCCGGAGAGATGGACATAGGGATGACGTTGCAGATATGCTGCTAACTCAGCTCCGGTATAACCACTGGCACCAACTATCAGCGTATTCAACATGGGATTTATTCACCTTATAGTATTAATCCAATCGTATTAATTTAACCAGTTCATTGAATTTATATGCAATTAATTTGCATTAATATTGATACTATTATGAGTAAGGGCTGTCAACAGTGAATATTAAATTACCGTCTTTTATTAAATTATATCACCAGCTCATTGCCGCTCCTTCTATCAGCGCAACCGATGCTGAGTTAGATCAAAGTAATGAAGTTGTCATCAATCTGCTGGCTGAATGGCTAAAAGAGATTGGATTTTCCATTGAAATTCAACCCGTCCCCGAAACCCGAGGTAAATTCAATCTGCTGGCAACATTGGGCAGTGGTTCGGGCGGTTTATTACTATGCGGTCATACAGATACCGTTCCTTTTGATGCGAGGCGCTGGACACAAGATCCATTCACACTGACTGAACGCGATGGCAAGTTATATGGGCTTGGGACTGCTGACATGAAAGGCTTTTTTGCCTTTATTGTTGATGCGCTGCGGGATATTGATGTCAGTAAACTCTCTCATCCCCTTTATATTCTGGCTACCGCTGACGAAGAAACATCAATGGCAGGGGCACGTTACTTTGCTGCCAATGCCAATATCCGGCCTGATTTTGCGATCATTGGCGAACCCACATCATTACAGCCAATCCGCGCCCATAAAGGGCATATAGCTCAAGCGATCCGCATTGAAGGGAAATCTGGGCATTCCAGCGATCCAGCTCGAGGCGTCAATGCCATTGATCTGATGCACGAATCCATAATCCAGCTGATAGAACTGCGCAACACCTTACAAGAGCGCTATCACAATCCGGCTTTCGTCATTCCTTACCCAACCATGAATTTCGGTCATATTCACGGCGGCGATGCCGCAAACCGCATTTGCGCCTGCTGCGAATTGCATATGGATATCCGCCCGCTTCCCGGATTGACCTTACAGGATTTGAATGGATTGTTGAATGACGCACTGGAACCCGTAAAACAACGCTGGCCTGGGCGACTGAATGTGACAGAACTTCATCCCCCCATTCCGGGTTATGAATGCCCAACAGATCACAAACTGGTTGGCGTAATTGAAAAACTGTTGGGAACGAAAGCGGATACCGTCAATTACTGTACGGAAGCACCTTTTATTCAGAAATTGTGCCCAACATTGGTCTTGGGGCCGGGAGCGATTGAACAGGCGCATCAACCCGATGAATTTTTAGATATGGCGTTTATTGAACCCACAAGGAAACTGCTTTCACAGCTGGTGGAGCATTTTTGTTTGAATGCGGACTGACGTTCAATACATATAACCTCGGTGGGGACATCGGGGTTTTTCGCAATTTCCAATCATCATGCTGTTTCGCATTCGAAAAACTGCGCTCTATCGTCTCCTTTCGTCGCTTATAGACTTTTTTACATCCCATATGCACCCTAAGATTTCAATAGATTAAGTTAGACCACACAAGGTTAACAACCTAAGCAATGAATTGAAACAATAGGATTTTATTGAAGAAAAAAGATGTCACTGGACAACTTATGGCGGAAGATCACAGGAGTCGAACCTGCCGAGGGTCGCTGGCGGCCCCATCTGGATTTGAAGTCCAGCCGCCCCACCGGGGACGATGATCTTCCATTAAATAAATTGATGAGCGGAGGATTATAGCGCGTCTCTAGTCATATCTAAACTTCTCTATGACTTCTCAGATCTCTGATAGAAATAGAGCCTATTTACTCGCAGAAAAGTGCGGCATTAGCATTGAACTCACGATATCTTATCCCCATCTATCGTCAACAACCCATTGGGATATAGGGCAGATTTCGACCTATATACTCAACTACACATATAAGGCGCTCATTATGACTAATCCGTTACTGACATCGTCTGCATTGCCTAAGTTCTCTGCAATTGAACCAAAATATGTCGTGCCTGCTGTGAGAGAGGTGTTAGCCAACTACCGTCAAGTAATTGAGAAAATTTTATCCGGAAACTCCGCCTTTACTTGGGATAATCTGTGCCAACCCATTTCAGAAGAGAAAGATAAACTTTCCCGCGTGTGGTCTCCTGTTAACCACCTGAATGCTGTCAAAAATAGTCCAGAGCTTCGCGAAGCCTATGAGCAAAGTCTGCCCTTGCTCTCCGAGTTCTCTACTTGGTTGGGACAACACAAAGGGTTATATCAGGCATATAAGTCTCTGAAAGAAAGTGATGCTTTCAAAGCGCTTTCCCAGCCACAGCGCAAGGTTGTTGAAGATACTTTGCGTGATTTTGAATTGACCGGCATTAGCTTGCCAGAAGAGAAACAGAAACGTTACGGTGAAATTACTGCCCGTTTATCTGAGCTGGGTGCGAAGTTCGGCAATAATTTGCTGGATGCCACAATGGGATGGATCAAGCTGATTACCGATGAGTGCGATCTGGATGGTATGCCTGAAAGTGCCAAAGCCGCAGCTAAGGCCGCTGCCGAAGCCAAAGGTCAGGAAGGATGGTTGCTGACGCTGAATATGCCAAGTTATCTGCCCGTCATGACCTATGCCGATAATAGCGAACTGCGCGAGGAGATGTATTACGCCTATCTCACCCGGGCTTCGGAGCAAGGACCTGATGCCGGAAAATGGGATAACAGTGAAGTCATGGCAGAAATACTCGCGTTGCGTCATGAACTTGCCCAATTGCTGGGGTTCAAGAACTATGCTGAAAATTCCCTCGCAACCAAAATGGCGAAGACTCCTCAGCAAGTTCTTAATTTTCTGAACGACTTAGCCAAACGCGCCCGCCAACAAGGTAAGGAGGAGTTGGAAGCTCTCGCCGATTTCGCCGAATCTCACTACTGTGTTGATGAGCTGGAAGCATGGGATCTGGCCTATTATAGCGAGAAGCAAAAACAGCATGACTTTTCCATTGATGATGAGCAGCTTCGTCCTTACTTCCCTGAACAACGCGCACTGGAAGGCTTGTTTGAAGTGGTTCACCGCATTTATGGTATCACCGCCAAAGAGCGATATGATGTGGATACATGGCATCCTGATGTACGTTTCTTTGATCTGTATGATGACAAACAAGTATTGCGCGGCAGTTTCTATTTGGATCTCTACGCACGTGAGCATAAACGTGGTGGAGCATGGATGAACAGTTATGTCGGCAGAATGCGTCGCTCGTCAGGCGAATTGCAAAATCCTGTCGCTTATCTGACTTGTAACTTCAACAAGCCAGTCGGTGATCAGCCAGCCCTGTTCACGCACAGTGAAGTCACAACGCTGTTCCATGAGTTTGGGCATGGTCTGCACCATATGCTGACTCAGATTGAAGCCTTGGATGTCGCCGGCATTGAAGGTGTGCCTTGGGATGCGGTAGAGTGCCCAAGCCAGTTTCTGGAAAACTGGTGCTGGGAGCCTGAAGCTCTGGCGTTTATCTCCGGTCACTACCAAACGAATGAACCACTGCCGCAAGAGATGCTGGATAATATGCTGGCAGCCAAAAATTATCAGGCCGCGATGAGAATTCTGCGCCAGCTTGAATTTGGTTTGTTCGATTTCCGTCTGCATGCGGAATATGATCCAGCCAAAGGGGCACAAATCCTAGAAACTCTGCAATCAGTGAAAAAACAGGTTTCTGTTGTGCCATCACCAGATTGGGGACGCTTCCCGAACTCTTTTAGCCATATCTTCAATGGTGGCTATGCTGCGGGTTATTACAGTTACCTGTGGGCGGATGTTCTGGCAGCAGATGCCTATTCTCGCTTCTCGGAAGAGGGAATTTTCAATCGCACCACGGGTCAGTCATTCCTTGACAATATTTTGTCCCGCGGCGGTTCAGAAGATCCAATGACACTGTTTGTCCGTTTCCGTGGTCGTGAACCAAAACTGGATGCAATGCTGAAAAGCTATGGCATCGGCGGATAATAACCTGTGAAGATTTGTTTGATTTGTGAAGAAGGCGCTGATCGCAGCGCCTTATCGCTGTTGGCTGAACGCTGGAACCTGATCTATGATGAAGAATCAGTCATGGCGCTGGTATTAACTCCCGAACGGCTGGAATTGCGCAAGCGCGATGAACCAAAGCTGGGCGGGATTTATGTCGATTTTGTTGGCGGGACAATGGCACACCGTCGCCGCTTTGGTGGAGGCCGTGGCGAAGCCGTCGCTAAAGCCATCGGTATTAAAAAAGATTATTTACCCAATGTCGTGGATGCCACCGCAGGATTGGGGCGTGATGCTTTTGTACTGGCTTCTATCGGTTGTCACGTCAGGATGTTGGAACGCCATCCTGTGGTAGCTGCATTGTTGGATGATGGCCTACAACGTGGCTATCAGGATGAAGAGATTGGTGGCTGGCTGAAAGATCGTATGACGCTGATCCACGCCTCAAGCATTACGGCATTGACAGATATCACACCGCCACCGGATGTGGTTTATCTCGATCCAATGTATCCACACAAGCAAAAAAGCGCGCTGGTCAAAAAAGAGATGCGGGTTTTCCAATCGTTGGTTGGGGCTGATGAGGATGCGGACAATTTGCTTGAACCCGCTCTAGCGTTGGCGAAACGTCGGGTTGTAGTGAAACGGCCTGATTATGCAGAGCCGTTGGCAAGGGTTAAAGCATCCGCTGCAATTACCACCAAAAACCACCGTTTCGATATTTATCCTTGCTGATCACATTTCAGGAAAGCCCGCCTTGTGAAGTGAATTCCTTATATTGGACACGTTATATGGCAGTTATATGGTCTGAACCCGATATTGTACCGGGCTCAGGCCGTTTAACTTAATTTTTCATCATAGTATTCTATTGTCGAGGAAATTACCTTTACGTAACCAATCTACACAATGCCCTGTGCCAACATCGCATCTGCCACTTTGACAAAGCCAGCGATATTAGCGCCCTGTACATAGTTAATCTGTTTCCCTTCTCCGCCATATTCGACGCAAGCGTGATGAATATCGAGCATGATGTGATGTAAGCGAATATCTACTTTCTCTGCCTTCCAACTCAAGCGCGCTGCGTTCTGTGCCATCTCCAGCCCCGAAGTTGCCACTCCGCCTGCATTGGCAGCCTTACCCGGTGCAAACAAAACACCTGCTTCACGGAAAGCATCAGTAGCCGCAATCGTTGCTGGCATGTTGGCGCCTTCCGCAACCGCTTTCACGCCATTTTTAATCAACGTCTTCGCCGCTTCCAAATCCAGTTCGTTCTGAGTCGCACAAGGCAGGGCTATATCCACAGGAATGGACCACGGATCTTGCCCCTTAAAGAAAGTCAGCCCGCGCTCTTTGGCATACTCTTCCACACGACCGTAACGCTGATTTTTAATTTCTTCAAGATGGGCGAGTTTTTCCGGCGTAAAACCTTCTTCATCCAAGACCGTACCGCCGGAATCCGATGCAGTAACGACTTTCGCCCCTAATTCCATACATTTTTCAATGGAATATTGGGCGACATTCCCCGCTCCAGACACAGACACCCGCATGCCTTCAATCCCCATGCCATGACGTTTAAGCATTTCATCGGTGAAATAAGCCAGCCCATAGCCGGTAGCTTCAGGGCGGATCAGGCTGCCACCAAAAGAAAGCCCTTTGCCCGTAAAAACGCACGCCGTATTGTTGGACAGTTTTTTCATCATACCCGCCATAAAACCAACTTCACGGCTACCCACACCAATATCTCCGGCAGGCACATCGGTATCAGGCCCTAAATGGCGGTAAAGTTCAGTCATCAATGCCTGACAAAATCGCATGATTTCACCGTGACTTTTCTCTTTGGGATCGAAATCAGAGCCCCCTTTTCCGCCTCCCATTGGCAGCGTCGTCAATGCATTCTTCAATGTCTGTTCAAAGCCCAGAAATTTCAGAATAGAAAGGTCAACCGAAGGATGAAAACGCATCCCACCTTTGAATGGCCCAATGGCAGAATTGAACTGTACTCGCCACGCACGATTTACCTGCACTTTGCCCTGATCATCCACCCAGCAAACGCGGAATTGAATGACTCTTTCCGGCTCTACCAGACGCTCCAATAATCCTTGCTCACGATACTTCGGGTTTTGTTCAAGAAAAGGCCAGAGAGAGGTCAACACTTCTCGTACTGCCTGTAAATATTCTGGTTGATGTGGATTGTGGTACTGAATCGAATCAAGAAATGAGACTAAAGATGATGAAACATTCATGTAGAGCTTCCTTTATTACCATGCAGATATTGTCATGCAGAAGTGATGACTCCCAGCCATTTTCCATATTATTTTTTTGTCGAAAATGCGAGGTAAGTACGGTTTGCTTTCTGAATATAGCACTGTTTTATGCTTAAATTTCAACAACTATTTTTTGTAAGTCTTCCTAAAAATATCTTTGACAATTTCTAAATCAGTTTCATCATCTTTTTTGGCGACAAAAAAATCGCCTGCATAAGCAGGCGATTTTACAGAATAAAATATCAACCGAAGATTATTCTTCGTCACGCAAAGGTACAATTAACATATCAACATGAACAGTGTTAATAAGCTGGCGAGCTGAAGACATCAACTTGCTCCAAAAATCCTGATGGTGACCACATACAACCAGATCCATATCGTATTGTTTGATAGCATCAACAAGAACTTGCCCTAAATCACCACTACCACTCAATGTTTCATGAACGGGGTAGCCTGCACTGGTAGATAATTCTTTCAGAGAATTACGAGTTTCATCCGCGATACGCTCCTGCATATCGCCAAGGTTTACGTCAATCAGGCCGGTATAAAGATCGGAGTAGTTAACATCAACATGGATCAGGGAAACTTTGGCATTGTACGGTTTCGCCATTGATACGGCTTTCTCCACCAAAATCTGACTTTCTGGAGATAAATCAACCGCAACAAGAATATGTTTGTAAGCCATAAGAACTCCTTCCATAACGTTGATTAAACGGATTGGCAGTGTTAAGCGCCACAATTCGATATTTATACTATAACTGTTCAATGTGTCTTTTGAGTGTTGTTTTGATCACAACTTGTTGTTTTTACCTTCTTTACTAACTGAAAACATAGAATCCGTCCCAGAAAAAACAACATTACTGGCAAATTACCCATAATAGCTGAGTATAGATCCAATAGATTTTCAGTTGCTGTGTAGCCAACAAAGCAGCAACTTGAAATCCATTGGGTATAATATTTAACATAGTTATTATTCAGATTAAAACTTTTCCTATTGGTTTTTTCTTTACTGGCAACTTTTGTTGCCGCGATCAGGAGGGGAAATATGTTCAGTACCACCGCGCTATTTTGGGCAGTTTGCCTTATCTGCATTATTAACATAATTCGCTATTTTTCTTCGCTCCGTGTACTTCTGTCAATTTTGCGCGAATCAGACCCAATGCTGTATCAATCCGTTGATGGAAATGGTTTTTTTAAAACTAGTGGTCAGTTCAACAAACAGTTTCGGCTAGTGCGTTATATCAATTCACAAGGTTATATCAACCATCACAACTCTGACATCGTCTTATTGTGCGAAAGGATGAGGAAGCAATTTATATTGACGGGAATCCTGTGTGGCGTTGTTCTGCTATGTCTTATAGCAATTATGCTTTAACGTAAATTTGAGATATGAATGTGAACAAAAAACAAGAGATAATAAAAAAGGGTCGGCTTGCAATAACGAACAGCCAACCCTTTTTTCTAAGATATGATTAGATCAGTTTCAGGGCGATCCAATACAGTGATCCTGACAATCCAATCGAAATCGGCAGCGTTAAAACCCACGCCAACATGATGTTTTTGATAGTTTTGCTTTGCACACCACCACCATCAACCAACATCGTCCCCGCCACCGCAGAAGAGAGCACTTGCGTTGTGGATACTGGCATACCAGTATAACTGGCAACACCAATAGAAACCGCAGCAGTAACCTGAGCAGAAACACCTTGGGCATAAGTCATGCCTTTTTTGCCAATCTTCTCACCGATAGTCACAGCAACACGTTTCCAACCAACCATTGTGCCCAAAGACAAGGCAAGAGCTACTGCAACAATGATCCACATCGGCGCATATTCCACAGTCTTCAGTATATCTTTGCGATAGCCGTTCAGGAGACCTGCGCCTTTAGGTTCGGTTTCTGGCTGCTTGGCCACATCGCTTGCTGTATCAGCAATGCACATCAACATACGGCGCATTTTGCTACGCTGCTCTGGCGCCAATTCGCTGAAACTCTGGACATTCACCAGCATTTTTTCAGCGGTGTCAAGTACCTCCAATGCACGTGAATTATCGCAATGGAATGTCATATCCTGCTGATCTCCAACAGAAGAAGCGACTGAGGTCGGCTCAATTGCATGCGCAAACGCTGGAGCATTCTGCTTATAATACGTCCGCAAGTTGCCGATAGCATCACGAGTACGAGTGATGTCATAGGTGGGTGAATTCATATTGAGGACAAAACCCGCAGGCGCAACGCCAATCAGAACCAGCATGATCAAACCAATACCTTTCTGACCATCGTTCGCACCGTGGGAAAAACTCACACCAACAGCAGAAAGAATCAAGGCGGTACGTGTCCAGAATGGAGGTTTACGTTTACCATCCTGTTTTTCACGTTCGGCAGGCGTCATGTGGATACGGCGACGTTTTTTCGTACCACTCCAATAGCGACGCAACAAAAACACTATTGCTCCGGCAATCACCAAACCAATCAAAGGTGACAAGATCAAGGACATGAAAATCTGTATCATCTTCGGAATATTCAACGCATCCATCACCGACGAACTGGTCACTATCGCATTGGTCAAACCAATGCCGATGATAGAGCCAATCAACGTATGAGAGCTAGATGCTGGAATACCGAAATACCACGTACCCAAATTCCAGATAATCGCCGCCAGCAGCATGGAAAAAACCATAGCCAAACCGTGAGCTGAACTGACATTTAACAGAAGATCCGTAGGCAGCAGATGCACAATCGCATAAGCGACACTTAATCCACCAAGGAGAACACCCAAAAAGTTAAAAACCCCAGCCATAACAACGGCAAGCTGCGAACGCATCGCACGGGTATAAATAACAGTTGCTACTGCGTTTGCGGTATCATGAAACCCATTGATGGCTTCATAGAAAAGCACAAACAACAGAGCAAGCACTAACATAAGGCCGGTATAAAATTCCAAGCCAGTAAACAGATGTAGCATAAACGTTAAGCCAGTTAGTAGGACATGAACGCGCGCATTATCAGTGACAAACGTTAGCGGGAAAAGAGAAATATGACCTTTTTTTGATTTAATAACGCTCAATCGGCATAGAAACCTTTGTATTTATCAAATATATCAAACAGTTACTTAATTTTAATATTTTAATATTTTTTTGATGAAAAATGATTTTTTACCGTAAAAAGTTAAACCAAATGCATATTTTTCTCTATGGTTCGTGAAAATAGCCCCCACAATGCAGTAATTTCCTACAAATAACTCGGCCAAAAGAGACAGACGAATGGAAAAATTTGATGTAGTTGTTATTGGTGCTGGCGCTGCTGGCTTATTCTGTGCTGCGCAGGCAGGACAAGCTGGATTAAACGTTCTGGTACTGGATAACGGCAAAAAAGCAGGCCGCAAGATTTTGATGTCCGGTGGGGGACGCTGCAATTTTACCAACATGTATACCGAGCCGGCGGCATACCTTTCTGCCAATCCCCATTTTTGTAAGTCAGCACTTGCTCGCTATACCCAATGGGATTTTATTGATCTGGTACAACGTCATGGTATCCCTTATCACGAAAAAACATTGGGGCAGCTTTTCTGTGATGATTCAGCTCAACAAATTATAGACCTATTGTTAAAAGAATGTGAAACAGGGCAAGTCACTATTCAATTGCGCAGTGAAGTCACTTATATCGAGAAGAAAGAGCAGAGCTTTGTTATTACAGCGGCAGGAAAAGAAGTAAGCGCACACTCACTTGTTGTGGCATCCGGGGGATTGTCCATGCCCGGATTGGGAGCCTCTCCTCTGGGTTACCGCATCGCGGAGCAATTTGAACTCAAAATCCTACCTACGTGTGCAGCATTAGTTCCCTTTACCCTACATAAACCACTACTGGATCAACTTCAAACTCTCTCCGGTGTCGCAGTTCCTTCCGTTGTAACTGCAAAAGATGGCACAGTATTCAGGGAAAATATTTTGTTCACCCATCGTGGTCTTTCCGGCCCCGCTATTTTGCAAATTTCCAGCTATTGGCAGCCTGGTGAGTATGTGAGTGTTAACTTACTTCCTGGCACGGATTTAGAAAATTTTCTGGATAAAGAGCGGGAGTCTCATCCCAATCAGAGTTTGAAAAATACCCTGTCTAAATTACTGCCTAAACGTTTGGTCGAATGTTTGCAGTCTCTCGGGCAATTGCCGGAGCTTTCTCTAAAACAACTTAATCCTGCACAGAAAAAAGCGCTGATCACCACCCTGCAATGCTGGCAGGTACAACCGAATGGTACGGAAGGCTATCGCACGGCGGAAGTCACTCTTGGCGGAGTGGATACTAATGAGTTGTCATCAAAAACGATGGAATCTCATAAAGTGAAGGGGTTGTACTTTATTGGAGAAGTAGTTGATGTGACCGGCTGGCTTGGCGGGTATAACTTCCAATGGGCGTGGAGCTCGGCGTGGGCTTGTGCACAAGCGTTGGTGGCTGTGCAACGGCAATAATGTTTGTCCATAGTGAGATAAATTGGATACTCAATACCAATCGTTTTAGTGATATTGAGGTAACCGGATAATCTGACCATTAACGGTTATCTAGGTGTCAACTCTATACCGCCGAAAAAAGCTGGAAGGTTACCCGAAGTCTTCCAGCTTTAATAACCTACTGATCTATACCTTACTCTAGTTCAAATTTAGACACCGCATCCTGTTATAACCATATTTTCAGTGCGTATAAAATGTCATTTGCGTGCCAAAAGAAATTCAAACCAATCATAATATAAGAATAAATAACTGATTAAGTGTATTAAATAATAATTTCGTTAAATACAAAAACAACCTAAAACATTAGAGAAATAATTTGATTATTGCCATTTGGTTTGGAATAATGCGCCCCGCAAACGCAGGGCTGACATTAACTATAAAAATGGCAAAAAACACCTATTATTATCCATAATATCGCTATTTTTCCATAAAATAGACTTAATTACTGTCAGAAACTAACGCATCACTCTCCAACAAAGCCTAAATATTTAATTAAAATAGGCACTATTATTAATTAGATTAAATAATAATTAAAGCCTATCAAAAATTATTGCATTCAATAGAAGAATAAATAATTTAATTAATATTTTTAATTGATAATCCTTTGTAGCGATTACTGAAGAATGAGTGTTAATATGCAAAACTTACCTCACGTCAAAGCACTGTGTGCTATCACACATCCTTACCGTGCTTGTGCCGAATATGACGCATTATTTACTAACGCTATGCGTGAATTGACGCTATACCACTGTGAACATACCTCTGGTTATGAGCAGTGGCTGGCAGAACATGGTCTGGATAAACAAGCGATAATGACGCGGGATGACTGGTCAACTCTGCCCTTGCTATTTGCCAATTATTTCAAGCGTAATCTGATACTCAGTGATAGTGCACGAGATGCGCTGGAACTGACCTCTTCCGGCACCACCGGACAGAAAAGCCGCATGCGCTATGATTCTGAAAGTATTGCGGCCGCCCAGCATATGGTGGACTGTATTTTTGACTATTATGGCTGGAATACCCCTGATCAACCATGTAACTATCTATTGCTTAGCTACGAACCCGCGGGTGCCATCACTCTGGGCACGGCCTACACTGATCAGTTCCTATGCAAATATGCTCCCGTAAATCGAGCCTACTATGCTCTGCGCCATAATGGGCAAGGTAATGAATTCGATCCCTTCGGTACAATTACCGCACTCCAGCAGTTTGCTCAGGAAGGATTGCCTGTGCGTATCTTTGGTTTCCCGGCCTTTTTGTGGTTTACCCTGCAAAGAATGGAGCAAATGGGACTGCCTGCACTGAAATTACATCCGGAATCGCTGGTTTTCCTCGGCGGAGGCTGGAAAACACATGCCGATAAATCCATTCCTAAAAAAGAATTGTATCAACGGTTGACCGAACAACTAGGTATTCCTGATATTCGCTGTCGTGATGGTTATGGTTCAGTTGAACATCCAGTACCTTATGTTGAATGCTCTCACCATAATTTTCATGTCCCAGTCTATGCCCGCGCCTATATACGCCATACCGCTAATTTGACGTGCCAACCTTATGGAGAACCGGGCTTTCTGCATTTTACATCTCCTTATATCACTTCCTGCCCTGCCCACAGCATTGTCACCAGTGACCTGGCTGTGCTGCATTCCGGTAAAAGTTGTGGATGTGAACTTGAAACAGATTGGTTTGAACTGCTTGGCCGAGCAGGTACCAGCAAAAGCCGTAGTTGTGCCATTGCCGCTTCAGAATTGATTGAGAGATCTTGATATGTCTTCCGTAAATATCGTTTCTACAAATACCGTTTCTACAAAAATAATGAATAACCCGGTTTCTTCAAAGTCTTTAGCAGAACAAGAACAGTTGGTCGGACAAAAAATCTCGAAATTACGTGAGCATTTACCTGAGCTGCTGGCACGCCCCCATACTTCTGAGCAGGTACTTGATTGCGCACAACGCTTTGCTGAATATCTTTCCAATCTGAGTGAACATCCCCTGTTTGATGCCCAGACTCGGGAAGCGCTTATCGCTTTTTGCCAACGCGAGGCGCTGGAAGCCAAACTGGCGCGAGAACTCGGACAAAATGCTTTTTCGCTGCGTCGATTCGATTATAACCAGAATCGATATGAGGCTTGGAAGCCATTGGGATTGGTCGTCCATATTACGCCTTCCAATGCTGAACTTCTGCCCTTTATGGCTGTGATAGAGAGTTTGCTGGTGGGTAATATTAACTGGTTACGCCCAAGCAGCAGCGACAACGGGTTTAGTGCACAACTTCTGGCAGAATTTTTAGCCCACGATATTTCAGGTGATTTAGCTAATCGGGTAGCAGTATTGCCGTTGCCAGTGACACAACTGGCAGAACTGTTCAATCAGGCCGATGCTGTTTCTGCTTGGGGCAGTGACTCATCTCTGGCATCCATTCGTGCTCAACTGCCCGCTGGTTGCCGCTGGATAGATTGGGGACATCGCATCAGTATTGCTTGGTTGAGTCCTGAAGCCGTCGATGATGCTCAATTGGATGCCTTGGCTGATGATGTCTGTTGTTATGACCAACAAGCTTGTTCCAGCCCGCAATGTTTGCTGGTCGATAGTGATGAACCTGAAGTTTTAAAACATATCGGACAGCGCATGGCTGCCGCTCTACAACGTCGTGCTGGATTGCATCCAGCCATGAAACAGGATATCCAGGAATCCGCTGAAATTACGACTCAAACGGCTTTCCAACAACTTGATTTCGCGTTTACACCAGTACATGGTGAAATCTGGCGCACCGACGGATGGCGGGTGATATGGCGACATGAAGAGGAATTGGCGGCTTCTCCTCTGTTCCGTACGTTGCAAATACGTCCAGCTCCGCGTCAGCGTCTGTGTTCTATTTTGCAGCCTTGGCGTAACCATCTGCAAAGCTGTGCTTTGATTACCCGTCAAGAACATATCACCGAAATGAGCCATACTTTGTTTGCTGCGGGCATCAGTCGCATTACTCCGGCAGGTCAGATGCATGGCGGCTATAGCGGGGAACCACATGATGGTGTCTACGCACTATCACGCCTTACCAAACGAGTATCTGTCAGCATTGCACCTGAGTTAATGGTGGGTTGCGCTCATCTTGATGTTCCTCCGCCTCGTCCACGCGGGTTAGAAAATCTTCCCGTCATGAATAAGGCCGATTTTCAAGCGTTGGTTCCCAATGATAAAGCCCGCCTGTTTTTCCGCAGTGGTGGCAGCAGTGGTGCACCTAAACTCGCCGCTTACAGCTACCATGATTACCACAGGCAAATGCAGGCAGCCGCCGATGGCGTATTCGCCTCAGGGCTTGAACCCGCAACCGATCGCGTCATGAACCTGTTGTATGGCGGGAAATTGTACGGCGGCATGATGAGCTTTTTCACCATTCTGGATAAATTGGATGTGGCGCAATATCCAATGGGCGGCCCTGCTGATAATGACTTTAGTGAAATCGCTGATTTTATCGTGAGTCAGCGTATTAATACTCTAGTAGGAATGCCAAGCACATTGCATCGGTTATTTCTGAATGAAGCCACCAAATTGCGTCAGTATGGCGGCATTCGTAAGCTCTTTTTGGGCGGTGAACACCTCAATATGAGCCAACGGAACTTCCTGACCAGTTTTGGCGTTACCCTGATATGCTCAACAATTTACGGTTCAGTCGATGCCGGCCCAGTGGGTCATGCGTGCGCAGCCAGCGAGTATGGAGTATTCCATTTAATGGCTGATACCCAGTGGCTGGAAATTCTCAATATAGAGAATGATCAACCTGTGGCAGATGGTGAAACCGGACGTCTGGTATTTACTTCCCTCCACCGAGAGGCGCAGCCCATCCAACGCTACGATTTAGGCGATCTCGGCTGCTGGATTAATCAACCTTGTTCTTGTGGACTGACTTCCCCACGATTCCGGCTTAAAGGGCGCAGTGGCTCCCTGCTGCGGGTAGGAAGTATTTTTTTCAATCTTGCTGATTTATCTGAACAACTGGCATTGCCAGTGCAATGGATAATCGATCATAACAGTGATGGTACTGATGGCATTCAGCTATTGGTTGATCATGCCGAGCCTGCCAAAGTGCTCCAGAGCTTATTGGAAGATCCCCAAATTACCGAAGTTGTTGACGGAAAACTTCTGAGTTTAGACGTTATTTCCACTTCAATTGCTGAATTTCACCGCAATGAACATAGTGGGAAAACACCATTGTTCATCGACTTGCGTAAATATTAATTGAGTAAAATTAAGATGATGACCAGAACGATATTGATTGATTTGCTCCACCATGCGCGCGAGCATTCGGCTTATTACCGAGAGCTATATAAGTCTGTTCCCGAAAATTGGACTCTGGAAGATTTGCCACTCGTACAGCCCAGTGATTACTGGGCACATTCAAACGACTTACAAAAATGGCCTGTATTGACTGCGCCGCTGGAAGGCGGCCATGTGTTTAAAACGGGGGGATCAACCAGCGATGGACGCTTGTCAGTTTTCAGTCAACAAGAATGGACAGCGTTTATTGACTCCTTTGGTCAAGGCATTGCCCGCCAATTAAAAACTGGGGATCGGGTGGCTAATCTGTTTTTTGCTGGTGACCTTTATACCAGCTTTATATTTATCCATGGTGCATTATCAAATGCACCACTCCCCATATTGGAATTTCCTTTCACCTGTAAGGTCGAGGATGAATTGCTGGTTAACAATATCCACCTTCACAACATTAACGTACTGGCAGGTGTACCGGTTCAGCTAATCCATCTGGCTCACTACCTGAAAGATACTGGCCAAACACTGCCGATGGTGGAGACCATCCTTTACGGTGGGGAAAGTTTGTTTGATTCACAGATCGCAATCATACGGCAAGTTTTCCCTCAAGCTCGTTTAGGTTCAATCGGTTGTGCCAGTGTCGATGCCGGCTTAATCGGCTATGCTGATCCAGAATGCAAACAGGGGGAACACCGAGTATTTGGTAACGACACCATTATTGAAATCGTAGATGAAATAAATCATCAACCGATTACTGAACCGGGTAAACGTGGCCTATTAGTTGTCACTAACCTGCAACGACGACTCATGCCTGTAATCCGCTATCCTACTGGTGATATGGCTTGCTGGTGCGAGTCAGAGCAGGCAGGCCGTAAATTCGCCTTGCAAGGACGGGCAAATCAGGGCTACCGCATACGATTTGGCACGCTGTCATTATTCCCTGACGATTTAGCGGCAGAGCTATCACAACAAACAGAGCTTTTGGCCTGGCAATTGGAGCTAAGCCAGAAGGCGGGGCAAGATCAAATCCGATTGTTGGTGGCAAGCCTGCAAGCGGTAGATATTGACACAATACGCCATAGGGTAATGACTGCCTTTCCAAATCTGGACGAAATTTGCACACATCAAAATATGCTGGAGATCGTGCAAACCAATATTGATGGTATGTATACACACCCACGTTCAGGTAAATTGCAACGAGTTGTGGATCTGCGTAGTTATAACTAAAGGTTGAAATCGATGACTATCTTCCATTCCGCTATTCAGATTCGCAGCTATCAGTCAGGCGATGATAAAAAAATCAGCCAATTATTCCGTGAAGTTTACGGCGATTCGTATGTCTATCCTGACATCTATCTGCCAAGACTCATCAATGACAACCAAACCACAGGGCAATGGCACTCGGCCTTAGCATTCCATCAAGGGCGGCTCATTGGTCATGCTTCTCTGGTTAAGGATACCATGCAACAAAATCAGGCAGAGCTGGCACTCATTGCTGTGTATCCCGATTTTCAAGGTTATGGTGTGGCGAAGTCTCTGGGCAGTTATTTATGCGGCTATGCGAAAGAGCAAGGTTATAATTTATTGACAATAAAGCAGGTATGTTCACACCCTAAAAGCCAGTACATCGCCCGAAATTTGGGTTTCTATTCGACGGCTCTGATGCTGGATTATGTCGATTCGCCATTTGGTTTGCCAGAACCTGAAAGTATCATTCAGGGCATTTTGCCGCTTAAATCATTGCCATTACCTAAGCTGAACTGGCCACCGCCTTGGCAGAACTGGGTATCCCAGATCAGTCAATATGTTGGCGAATCATCACTAAATGCACAATCAGCGTATCAGCACTCCATGATTTCTGAGCCTTTTACCATTAAAAAATCCGGGCGACGTTTGGAGATCACTCTATACGATATTCATTCTGACTTTTTATCGGAGGTCATCGATTTTCCCTCCGGACAGTTGATTTATTTGAAACTGCCTGCGTGTGAAGAATCTCTGGGATTGTGTTCATTGCTCAAAAAAGGTGGTTTCCGATTTGCGGGGCTTTGCCCAGACACGCATGATGGATGGTTTTTATTGTGGTTACGAGGCTACCAATTGACGCCATATCAATTTCACGACACGGGTACTCAACATCTCTATCAAATGGAGTTGGGGAATAGTGAACAATACAGCTAACGTGACTAAATCACACTTTTAAACCGTACTTTCAAATTTGATTAAAAAAACACTTTACAAATGATATTGAGAACGATTATCATTCCTGACACTTTCAGTGCACCACCTTCAGGGTCCATGTGAAAGTACGACATTGCTCACATTGCTTCCAGTGTTTACTTTATAGGCCAACTTCATGTTGGCTTTTTTTTGCCTAATATCATCTCCTTTTCATTCAAAAATTTTGAATTTTAAGATTAAATTTACAATCTTTTATATTTCAATCCTTCAACTAGACTACGAAAAAACATTGAGGGATTTTGAAAATGATCTATTTACGTCAATCTTCAGAACGAGGTCATGCCAATCACGGCTGGCTGGACAGTTGGCATACTTTTTCATTTGCCAACTACTATGATGCAAACTTCATGGGATTTTCTGCTCTCAGGGTCATTAATGAAGATGTGATTGATGCTGGTCAGGGATTCGGTATGCACCCTCATAAGGATATGGAAATATTGACTTATGTGCTGTCTGGAACAGTAGAGCATCAGGACAGTATGGGGAACAAAGGGCAAGTGTCTGCGGGAGAATTCCAGATTATGAGTGCGGGAACGGGTATCCGTCACTCAGAATATAACCCACAGCATGATAGCCCACTACACCTTTACCAGATTTGGATCATGCCGGAAAAAATGGGACTTACTCCCCGCTATGAGCAACACCGCTTTGATACCACCGAAGGCCGCCAATTAGTTCTCTCTCCTGATGCCCGTACTGGCTCCCTGAAAGTTTTTCAGGATATGACATTATGGCGTTGGACATTAAAAAATGGCGAAAATGATGAATATAAGATGGAAAAAACACGAATCATCTGGATTCAGGTCGTTTATGGTGAAGTCATGATCAATGGAATACGGGCTACCACCAGCGATGGTGTTGCTATCTGGGATGAGTCTCATCTTCAATTAACTGCTAACCAAGAAAGTGAGATCCTACTGTTCGACTTACCATCCAACTAATGCTGGGTTTTATTTCACTGGATTTCACTGTATTGCGAAATATAGATTAAAAAAGAACTCTATCTCACTGAGTAGAGTTCTTTTATGGAAGGCTTAAATTTAATCAGATAGGCACTTTAAATAGGCACTACAGTTTAGGGCCTGCTTTTACCAATGCAGCACCCGCAGTAGTATCGGTATATTTATCAAAGTTATCGATAAAGCGCTGTGCCAGATCTTTTGCCTTCACATCCCATTCGGATTTATCAGCATAGGTATTGCGTGGGTCCAAAATGCCCGTATCTACATCCGGCAATGTGATCGGTACGGCCAGATCAAAAATCGGCAGTTGAATGGTATCCGCATCTTCAATGTCGCCAGTGAGAATCGCATCAATAATCGCACGGGTATCTTTGATGGAAATTCGTTTGCCCGTGCCATTCCAACCCGTATTGACCAGATAGGCTTTCGCACCTGATGACTGCATACGCTTAACCAGAACTTCCGCATATTGTGTCGGATGCAGTGACAGGAATGCCGCACCGAAACAAGCTGAGAAAGTTGGTGTGGGTTCCGTTACTCCGCGTTCAGTTCCCGCCAATTTCGCCGTAAAGCCAGACAGGAAATGATATTGGGTCTGTTCTGGGGTCAAGCGGGAAACCGGAGGCAGTACTCCGAATGCATCTGCGGTCAGGAAAATGACTTTAGTCGCGTGCCCTGCTTTTGATACAGGTTTAACGATGTTTTCAATGTGGTAAATCGGATAAGAAACACGGGTATTTTCTGTTTTGGAACCATCATTGAAATCAACCGTACCATCTGCCAGTACAGTGACGTTTTCCAGCAAGGCATCACGGCAAATAGCGTGATAGATGTCCGGCTCAGCCTCTTTGGACAGATTGATGGTTTTTGCGTAGCAGCCACCTTCAAAGTTAAACACGCCGTCATCATCCCAGCCATGTTCATCATCACCGATCAACTTACGTTTCGGATCAGTGGAAAGAGTGGTTTTCCCCGTCCCGGAAAGACCGAAGAAAATAGCAACATCACCTTTCTCGCCCACGTTGGCAGAACAGTGCATGGAAGCAATACCTTTCAGTGGCAACAGGTAGTTCATCATTGAGAACATCCCTTTTTTCATTTCACCACCGTACCAAGTACCACCGATCAACTGCATACGTTCTGTCAGGTTAAAAGCAACAAAATTTTCAGAGTTCAGCCCCTGCTCTTTCCACTGTGGATTCGTGCATTTCGCTCCATTCATCACAATAAAATCAGGTGTGAAGCCAACTAACTTTTCGTCTGAGGGACGGATAAACATATTTTTTACAAAATGTGCCTGCCACGCCACTTCAGTGATAAAACGTACTTTCAGACGCGTATCCGCATTGGCTCCGCAGAAAGCATCGACAATAAACAAACGTTTGCCTGAAAGTTGCTGAGTAACCAAATCCTTAAGATGAGACCAGGTTTCCTGACTGAGCGGCTTATTATCGTTCTTTCCTTTACCTTGATCAGCCCACCAGACGGTATCACGGGTAATATCATCGCGGACAATGTATTTATCTTTCGGGGAACGCCCAGTGAAAATACCTGTATCCACCGCGATAGCACCGAGATTAGTCAATGTGCCACGCTCATACCCTTGTAGTGAGGATTGAGTTTCTTCAGAGAATAACAGCTCATAACTTGGGTTATAAACAATTTCACTAACACCACAAATACCATAAACCGCAAGTTCCTGCTCAGTAATGCCTGTAACGCTCATTTGTTGCTCCTGGTCAGTTATACTTTATCTCTGTGGGGATAATAAATAATTATGACTAATTAACCGCGATTGTTATCAAAAAATTGAAATCACATTACTTTTTTTGAATTTATATGAGACACAGAACACGAAATTGGGAGAATAATTTACATAAAAAGGGCGTACTTAACGCCCCATAGAAATCCATTAATTATATAATCAGTGCCAATACCACAATATAATTACTCTCTCTTCGCAGCCTTTATTTCACTGATATCTTTCTCTCCGAAAATATCGTTCTCTTCGAAAATATAGTGCGTACCACAGAATTCACATTCCATGTCGATTTTGCCATCTTTATGCAAAATTTCCTGGAGATGGGCTTCTGGTAACGTTACCAAAGAATCAGCACAACGTTGCCGGGAGCAGGTGCAACGGAATTCTACCTGCTGAGGTTCATATAGCATGACATCTTCTTCATGATAAAGACGATACAAAACCTCTTTCGCATCCAGCGTAAACAGCTCTTCTCCCTTAATGGTTGCAGTCAGTTGCACCAAGTGGTCAAGCATGTCTTCACTGTTTTCTTGCTCCCCCGGCAGGCTCTGCAATAACATACCGCCCGCTGCCATTTTTCCATCCTGCATCCCAGTACGGATAAACAGGCGGGTTGGCAACTGCTCTGACTGTTTGAAATACGTATCCAGACACTTCGCCAACGTATCACCTTCCAGTGCCACAACTCCCTGATAACGCTCACCTTCGGTTGGTGTCACAGTGATGACCATATAGCCATTGCCAAGCATATCGCGCAGGCTACTTGCCGCATTAACTTCACCATCAATGCGAGCTGTGCCACGCATCTGTTGCAGGTTGTTGCCATTAATCACTGCCAGTTTAACCGGCCCATCACCCTGAATTTGTACTGTGATGTCCCCATTAAATTTCAGTGTGGCTGTCAACAAACTGGTTGCGACCAACAATTCACCCAATAGCTGCTGTACGGGTTGAGGAAAATGATGATTCTCCAGCATCCGTTGGTAAGTTTCACTAACGGAAACGAGTTCACCCCTGACAGAATGGCTTTCAAATAAGAAACGGTGTAATTGGTCATGCTTGGTCATAAATCTCTCTCATTCCACTGAGGCGGTGATACTCTTTCTCTTTATTGAGTATCTTCCGACCCATTTAATTTTGTGTTCTTGAATTTTATTAGTGTACGCCGTTCTTTTTTATCTGGACGGCGATCAGGATGCGGCATCGTGAGCACGTTCATTTTACGAGCCAATGCCATTTTTTCCCGATTGGTAATACTTTCTACCGTTTCCTGATAAAGTTGCTGGGCTTCGGTGGCACTACGCCTGCGACTGCTCAGTGCCAAGACGATCACCGTTTTTTCATCATTTCCCTGACGCAATTTGATCTTTGCATTCAACTCAACCAGTTTACTCGGCTTACTTCTCTGCCCATTATAATGAATTTTTCCCCCTTCAATCATTTCACGCGCGATAGAACGGGTTTTATAAAAACGGGCAGCCCACAGCCATTTATCAAGGCGAACAGCCTGATCGGTATCTGAATTCTGCATGGATATTTCTCCCAATGATCTAATCCACATGCTTAATCGGCGCTGGCAAAAAACAAACTGAGGGTAACACAGCCCACCGTGTCATCGCCAATCCATCGGCGTCGGAGGTAAGTTGAAACAGTTATCATAGTATTGAGTGATATGCTGAATACGTCGTTGGTTCTTCTTCTTTTTCTTGATAATCAATATGGTATTAATGACCAACATTGAAAACAATGTCACCAGCAGTAGACAACTTCCCAGATAACGAATGAAAGACGAAGAATCCGGTTCACCGTGCAACATGATATGACGAGTCCCATTAGGATCGACTGACAATCCTGTCACAATCCCCTCAGTTTGAAATGGTGTTCTCATCAACATCTCTAAGATATCACTCAATTCGTACCACTGATCTAAAGCTGAGAAGTCGAATATATAATTTGTCCGCGACGGGTATTCAACGAATAATTTATTTTCATCACTACGCAGCAAAACGCCTCCCGGAGATGGACTGTTTATAAGAGCAACCACCTTATTAATCTCCTGAAGGATAAATGAATTAGTAGTGTCATTAACCAGCTTTTCCAACGCATCAGCACTGATAGAACGCAACAATACGTTGGTTCCATCCAACTTTCCTGTTTCAGCATCTTTCAACAATTCATCCCAATTTTTGGCATTGCCCAAATTGGTCAGCGCATTTTTCAAACGCTCACAATCAGGATCGTGAGAAAAGTAGTCGCACATTTTATGCGTATTCGAGATGATTTGTGAAAAATTGTCGAGCAGGATCATGCCCGATTTAGTAATGGATTGACTCAGTTCAGGGTTAATTTTCCGGTTACGTTCATTTGGATGCAACTGCTCATCGACCACTTTTATCAGTTCTGAGATATATTCAATAACTTCGGATTCCACTATCGGTAGTGGAATTTCACTATTCAAATAAATACCAGAACAATCAAATGGCGCGAATATTGTCATATCGAACTGGTGCAGAACCCTGGGCGGAGAATAACACATCCCAACTCCTTTGACCTTCAACACATCCCCTTTCTTCAACGGCATATTTTGTAGCTCATTGAAATTGCTAATAACCTTAGTATTGCTGCCATATAACCAAGCCAAACTAAACCGCATGGATAAACTCACTGGCTGGAAAAAGTAAAGCACAAGCATGGCAATGATAGAAAAAGACACCAGAATAAAGTTCTTACTGTAACGCTGATAAGGATGGTGCTTCTCTTCTTCATGCAAAGAGAGATAATGCCCCTGCCGCACAACATGGCAGTTGGTATACATGTCGATATCTGTATTCTGATCAAGATCATGGGAAATATAAGGCTCCCAATGTTCGGGGTATATCAGATCAATACCGCCCAAAGAGATATTTTTTCTTTGCTTCTGCTCAAATTCGCTGAATACCCCCCATCGCTTCGGAATGCCACTGAAGCAATGAACATCTGCCAGTTTTCGGCCAGAGGGTGATCGAAAATATGACCAGAAGCCCCCCAGAATGAACAGGAACGCCGCCAACATTAACCACGGAAGCATTGGGATAGGCACGAAAAGAGCCACAAACCATAGTGACAAACCAACACACACCAGAGTGCTTTCTTGAGTGCCTGTTGGTTTTCGCAAACGATGTTCTTCCAATGTCTCTTTACGGGCATACAGTAAATTAGCATTCGAATTGCCATTTTTTTGAATGGAAGCATGCTCGGTTTTTGCCGCTGCCCGCGTGATGGATATATCTTTCTGATAATCTTTCAGAGAGTGATCATTAATAGCGATGACAAGCGGTATTGATGTCGTTTGTACAATCTCAATCGTATTTTGTTGCTTGATGAATGATTCAAGCCATACAGGCAAATGTATTTCCATTTCATCAATATAATAGCGCCAATGGTGCACTCCATCCGTTGCAGCAGAAAACCGGGTAACAGGATGAGTGATGGTATAAACATTATTATATTTAATGGGCAGCACCGGATAATCAGCCCTATCCCTGCTACCCGTCTTCATCCGGAGACGGGCACTTCGCGCATAAGATTCTATAGCTTGATATTCATCGGTATTCAGCTTACGACTGGTTGTTTTAGCGATTAACTGTAAATAACGCGCGTTATCAAGGCGCCTCCACCTGAAAGTCAGAAAGGAAGCCATTATAATCAGACTAATGATAAAAATAGCCAATATAATGACCAATGAGTTCATTTTTTCTCCATGCCGATAACAGCAGTACAGAGATCAGAAGAATAATGATCTCTTAAGACACATAAAATCAGGCTATTCCTATTCTTGCCTTCTATATTTTAATTTTAGTTACAAAAGGTTATATAAATTTTCTAAAACCTTTTCATAAAATGTGGTCTTTTTGCAAGGGCAAAATAGCAACAAAAATACATTCAAGCGATAATCGCTATCATTTATTAACATAATCAGCCATATTAAAGCAAAGTTTGAATGCGTGTCCCATTTCATCACAACACTTAAATCAAACATTAATATTTAAGTTATTGGGCACATTATTATTTTCAATTATCCAGTATATAACCAACCATCAGGGGCAAGCATGATTGATTTGAAAAAACCTAAGATACTGAATATAAATAACATTGCCCACTCACACTTATTCAATATTCAATCTGTTGATCTTGAATTCAGCAATGGTGTAAAACGAGTTTATGAACGAATGAAACCAACAAATCGTGAAGCAGTGCTAATTATTCCGGTTATTGGCGATGAATTAATTCTTATTCATGAATATGCTGTTGGCATTGAACAATACGAATTAGGTTTCCCAAAGGGTGCCATTGATGCTGGAGAGAGCATTTTTGACGCTGCCAATCGTGAATTGAAGGAAGAAATTGGTTTCGGGGCGGAAAAATTGGAGCTGTTAACAAAATTGACTATGGCACCATCCTATTTCTCCAGTAAAATGAATATCGTGATTGCTCATGATCTTTATCCAGAATGTCTGAAAGGAGATGAGCCTGAACCACTGGTGCAGATTCGATGGCCAATCTCTGACATGATGTCATTGCTGGAACATCCCGATTTCAACGAAGCCAGAAATGTCAGCGCTCTATTTTTTGCCCAGCGATACTTGAAAGCAGAAAATAATGGTAAATATTAACCCATTAAATTTCTAAAAACGGGTAGGTAAAATTGATATCCCAATACCAATTTGGTACCCGTTTTAGACAAAAACATAGAAATAAAAAATAAATATTTGAATTAACGTAATGTCTAATTTGATGAATGTAAGTAATCTTAATGACACTCATGATAAAATAATTTTGTTTATTAAAAATAATAAATAAACACCTTAACTATATCTTTAATATTAATTTTCATCATAATCATATATCTTCTATTAAAATATCTCTCTTATTAAGCAGCAATATATTTCTGTTAATCATATTGAAATAAAATCATTTTTTAAAAACGATCAGAGCCTAAATATATTTTAGGCTAGATAAACATCACTGACAGGCCATAGTGTACCCATGCTTATAAGCAAACTGAACATAATCCATAGTTATGGATTTGGAATAGGAATATTTTTTTCTCTGACCATTTTTTCTATTCAAAAGGTAATCATTTATGGCAAATAAGATAGAATCACGGATTAGTTACAAAACTCTCTTTAACGATAATCAGGATCTCTACTGCTTTCCGGGGTTACCCGAAGCCAATGATGGGCCTTTGGCCTACTTAGTCGATTTATATCAACAAATAAGGATATTTGAGAAGAGCGCAGATAAAGACAGCGCCCGATTTCTCAACCAACGGCGACCAGATATTGAAAAATTGCTGCTTGATAGCACTAATCTAAATAAAACCAGCAAGTTACTTCCAATAGTCATTGAGGCTCTCGCCGAAAAAGTACAAGCGCATATCAATAAAAAACAGCCCTTGCCTTCCTCATTGGCTGAGATTCACTATCCGCTTTCACTGCCATTTCATTTTCCGTTGAAGCAAACTACGGCAGTATTGGCAGAAAAAGAAATTTCATTGTTGGATCTAATACAGCAAGCCGATAGTCAATATCCCAATTTTATTGATGGTAATCTGAGCGTTGATTCACTGCAAACGGCCATGATGATCAGCAGCACTCTGGCGCCAAAACTGCAAGCCTTGCTATTAGCAGAATCACAAAGCAACCAAAAAGATTTCTTCGATAAATATTACGGTCTCAAAGGTGACGCAAGTGAAGCAGCAGTTTCCCTGTCGCGCCTGACAGTATTCACCCAACAAACGGGACTGAATGCTAAAGAAGTGGAACGCCTATTTGCTGTTAATGGTATTTCAGAAAATACGGTGACACACAGCACTGTCGTTTATTCCAGCAATGTTGCTAAACCAGAAAATACCGATAAAGATTTCCCTTCCGGCGCCAATTATGCCGCTTCCTATATCAATGCTGGTAAGGCTCCGGCTCTTTATCAGGAAAAAACCAAAGATAAAGACACCGCTAAAGATGTCATTCAAATTAAGGGAGTCAACAATGATAGGTTTGATCGTATCCAGCGTTTCCTGCATATTCAGAAAGCCCTGAAACTCAGCTATGAACACCTCGATCTATTATTAACAACGGCGTGTCAGGCAGAAAAACAGACTGAATTTTTAATCACGAAAGCAACACTGCGCGTTTTAGGGGTATTTCTGCATTTCCAGCAAGAATACAACACCACCGCAGAGCAGTTTGCTGCGTTTATCGGTCATGTCACGCCCTATTCTCTTGAAGAACAACGCTCTTTCTTTGATCGATTGTTTAATACATCAGGATTGTCACAACAAGCTGCGTCTTCTTCCGTGCTTGTGCTGGACAATCAGGAATTTGATCCCAACGCTACAGAAGGGCCTGATGCATTAACCCTTAACCAATTATGCAATGGGCTGAATATTGATGATGCAACCTGCCAGATATTACTTTCTTTTGTCGTACAGGCTCAGGGGCTACAAAAGCCCAAACGTTCACTGAATGTTGTGTCAGCACTGTATCGCTTGGTTGCATTGCCACGTTTGTTGCACTTGTCAGTTAAAGAAGGCTTAGGGCTGTTCTTATTGCTAAACCGTGATAATAAAAATTACCTGCAACAACTGGCAGGTATCCCTGTATTGGCTAAAGATGCCAATGCCGTTGATATCCTTGATGTGCTGATTGCAGTCATGAATGCCACACAGTGGGTCAAACGCCATAAATTCTCACCCTTATCGCTTAACTTGTTACTGACGCCTTATCAATCTAACGGCAATATCGCAGCGGATATTGAAAATATCGATTGGATCAGAAAAATCAGATCAGTGATACCTGATGCCAGTAGTGCCCTACTGAGCGAAGATAAAATAGCCTCCGCCATGCAAGGTTTTCAGGCGAAAAAAACGCCGATCATCTGGATGACCGCGCTCGCTAAATTAGTGGACGAAAAACTCGGCATTGTTCTCAACAATGTGATTGCAACCGATAGCGGAACAGAAAAAGAAGTAAGTAAAATTCTCAAAGAACTGGCTCAAGATGCAGCCTGGGAGCAACAAGGCGACACTTGGACACAAACCTTAACGACTTTGCTTATTAATGCATTTATTGCCCAACAAGACCTGATTATTAATGCTGTCAGTCATGCTTTTAATATTGATAGTTCCCTTTCTGTACCACTATTGAAATGGACCGGTAACAGTCAAGCTGATTTCCTACGCAATACCATTGCGCTGGCACGTCGTTCTAATGATCAGCAGCAGAAGGCGGCTGCTATTACCGCATGGTACGACCTCAATCGTTATGCCACTATTTGCGATTTATTCAAACTGACAGAAAAAAGCATACAGACGGTAATTGACCATCCTGACTGGTTTAAGTTGAATCAGAAAGACGGAAAACTTCGCGCCCTTGATTTGACCTTCCTCCATCGTCTAAGCCGTTACGGTGACTGGCTGAATTTACTACCAGAAAATAAAACCGAAGATGACGTTATCTATTATCTGCATCAAGCCAACCAGGTTGGACAAAATCCTCCCGTTCCAAACGCTTGGACAGCCGAGCAAGCGGCCTCTAATTTGGCAGGACTAATTGGCTGGACAGAAAAGGAAGTGCTACGGGCAGCCAGTTATTTTGACCTGAAGGTGGCACAAAATGCCGTTGGTGTCAGTACCATCATGCGCCTTAAGGCATTGGCAGAAAAAAGTGAAATCTCTGCCCAACCATTATTGGATGTTGCCAAGCTGACGACACAATCCAGCTATAATCATTGGAATCAAGTCAGCAGCGCCTTATTTGCGGTCACATCCTCCAAAATACAAGCCAAATTGGAAGGTTCACTCAATGAAATCTGGCGTGATGCGCTGATAGAATATTTATTGCGCTGTTGGGCACCTTCTGATAACTCTTTGTCGGATATTACAACGATTGAAGATCTCTCAAACTATTTTCTGACCGATGTACAGGTTGCCGCAGAAGTTGATACCAGTCGGGTGGCTTTCTGTATTGCCAGTTTACAGCGCTATCTTTTCCGACTCTTTTCTCATCTGGAAATAGGCTATGATGCCCAACCCATCACAGATGAACGGATAGAATACTGGAATCGCTATCTGAGCCAATACAGCCACTGGCAAGTTTGGCAGATGCAAAGAAACTTCCCGGAAAACTTTATCGATCCAGCACACCATCTGCGTAAAACCCGCGCCTTTGCTGATCTGGAAAACGATCTAGGTCAATCCCGTTTGAATAACGATATGATCCAAACGGCTATTCTGCGTTATTTGACCGAGTTTGAGCGGATAAGTAATCTGCAAATCATCAGCGGCTATATTGATGGTACTGATCCCAAAAATGATCACTACCACTTTGTTGGTAAAAATAATGCCGAACCGGTGGAATATTACTGGCGTTCACTCGATATTAATATACGCGATAGCAATAACGTGATCAGTCCACTGGCATGGAGTGAATGGGAAAAAATTACGCTATCTCTCTCAGGAACATTGCTGGCAATACGGCCAATCGTTATTTCTGGTCGCCAATATGCAATCTGGGTCGAGCGTGAAGCAACGCCGCTAATGGGGGTGGATCAGAAACCTACCGATTATCGTGCCATCAACGTGAAATTTACCTTTAAACAAAGCAATGGTGAATGGAGCGCTCCTAACGAGTTATTCCGTCTGGATGGTACGGATGCCAACGGTGAATACCCAACTACAGAAGGTAAACGCGTTCCCGATAAAGATAACCCTTATTTGAAGGATGAAAAATATAAACCCGCTCTGATCGCAATGGTGGATGTGCAACGCAAAGGTGATCCCTGGATGGGTGTCTTGTTGTATGACACCGAGAAAAAAGACAGCAGCGCATGGGTAAAAAACAAAGATTATTATCTTGAATTGCGTGATTTATTATTGGTAGATAAAAAATCGCTTAATCAAGAAGATGAGAAAAAACTCGTTACAACGTGGCATAAACTCTTTAGCAATCCCGATACCTTACAACATCATTATGCCGGTACAGATAAGTTTGTAACCACCAAAGTAACCGATAAAAAAACCGGACATAAATTTTTCAGTCTTTCGCCATTTAAATCCCCTATCTTAACTTTAGACGTCAGGCTGGACGAAACGAAAACCAAGCTTCTGTTAACGGGCAAGAATACGTTGGTCAAACGTAATATCGTGAATAACGGAACAAAACCGATTAATCCCAACAAACTCCCTACCAAAGACCTCCTGTGGACAATTAATACCAATGAGATTCATATTGAAGCCCAAATACCCGCCAGTGATACGGGTCTGAAAACGTTTAATTTTGAATGGAAAGGGAGAGACGTTCCAACAGATGTATTCACCATAAGCTATGATGAAACAAAACTCTTCCAGCTATTACCCAATGAGTGGAAAGATTACAAAATCACTAAAAGCTGTGATCTCTCATGGGTCAATGGAGATGCATTCCAGCTTAGTACTCAATGGGATATAGGGGATGACAAAAAGCTGTCCATATCAATCGAAGGAAATAATACGTCTATAGATAGTGCAAAATACGCAACCCAGGGTGAAGTCAAATATGCTAAATCTCACTTGATCCTTGCTACATATCCAGAGGAAAAAGCGCTATTCACCAAAGAATTATCGTTAAACGGTCAAGCATCAACGGGAGAAATCGAATTTCCTCTTAAGCCAAATATCAATAAGTACTTTTTTAATTTGGCTACTTTTTTGATGCTGGATCCCGATAATCCAAAAGATTCTATTGTGATGTTTATTGAGAATATATACGAAATTAATCTCGAAGACGGCGATAAAATCTCATCCATTACACTGCAAAGAAATGAACAACAAGCGCAATATCTGGATATCAAAACGCTTGATTTCAACTCCACTGCGATTAGATTGAACACGCTATTTGGCAAACAACTGGTTTCACGGGCAACGCAATCCATTGAGCGTGTGCTGGCATGGGATACCCAATCCCTGCCCGAACCTGCATTAGATGACAAAACATCACCGACCAAAGTCGATTTTAACGGTGCCAATGGGCAATATTTCTGGGAACTCTTCTTCCATCTGCCTTTCTTGGTTTCTGCTCGACTCCGTGAAGAGCAGCGCTTCTATGATTCCCGTCGCTGGTTTATAAACTATCTGTTTGATCCCTATGGGAGCATACGGATGTGGAATTCCCGCCCCATAATCGAAAGTGGCAGTAATTTGCCTCCATCAATCATAAACGCTGATCCAGATACCGTCGCCTACAGCCAGCCAATTTATTATCAGAAATCGCTGTTCCATTTCCTGATCAAACTTTGGATACAGGAGGGAGATAATCTTTATCGACAACTGACCAGAGACAGCCTCAACGAAGCGGGTTTATGCTATCAACAAGCACTGCAACTGCTCGGAACATTACCGGAAGGTTTGGATGCAACCCGCTGGCATCCCGTGACTCTCGACAAGATCAAAACCAACTTTCAGGCCAATTCCCGAGCTGTTGATAGCCTATTTATGTCACCCTTTAATACCCAATTAATCGAGCTCCAAAAAACGCTGGAAAATAGACTCTATAACTTGCGTCACGGATTGACTTTGGATGGAAAAGTACTTCCCCTGCCACTTTATGCTAGTGCGACAGATCCAGACAGTTTGATGCAAAGAAATGCCGGCTATGTCACCAGCATACTAGGCAATATGCAGCAACAAGTTCCTCCTTATCGCTTCCCAATAATGTTAAAACGCGCCAATGCTGCGGTGAAACAGTTAATAGAAATGGGGCACCGATTACTTCAAGCCATCGAAAGCGAGGTCAATGCAGAACAGGAAGTATTGGAGCAATCACAGGTACTTAGATTGTCTGAGTTTGCCATTGAGTTGCAACAAGAAGCGGTTCAGATGGCCCAGATGGGTAAAGCAACTCTGGAGGAAAGCAAGGAGATGGCTCAAGAAAGATATGAGCATTATCATCACCTCTATGAAGAAAACCTTTCTTCTCTAGAGATCTCCTCCATCAGCCTGAAAACTGCGTCAGAAGTTGCCAAATTGGCTGCCGCACCATTCTACGTCACAGGAGCGGCACTGGAAGTTATTCCCAATATTTTTGGTATGGCCATGGGGGGAGCCAAATACTCTTCTCCAGTTACCACTGCCGCAATTATTGCTCAACTCACAGCTGAAAGCTTAGATATTGCTGCCGAAAGATTACAGGATGGAGCAGACTACCAACGCCGCCGCCAAGAGTGGGAAATTGAATACAAACAGGCACAAAGCGAGATCAATATTATTGAGATGCAATTGAAAGAGCAGGAATTGCTGATCAAAAGTGCCCAAACTGCATTGAGGGAAGCTCAGGCACAGCAAGCCACGGCTCGTGAACTTTATGAGTTTATGACAACAGGGTTCCTGATTGTTCCAACTTACCAATGGCTGATGGGCCGTCTCGCAGCCCTGTATGCTCCGGCTTATGATGCCGTACTTTCCATGTGTCTGACGGCGGAAAGAAGCTGGCGTTATGAAGTCGGTGATTATCAACGGCAGGGTTTTATCAAAACCACAGCATGGAATGATTCTTACCGAGGCCTGTTGGCAGGGGAATCATTGCAGTTAGATCTCCTACAAATGGAAAGTGCATGGCTGCAACGCAATGAACGCCATTTGAATATCAAGAAAACGATCTCACTCAGTGATTTACTGTCAGGGAATGAACTTAAGAATCAGATTGTTAATAAAAAAGCAGTTAGCTTTAATCTGGATTCCAAACTGTTTGACAATAATTATCCTGGACACTACCTGCGCCAGGTTAAACAGATTTCTGTTTCGATATCACTGGATTCACTGAATCTCGATTCAGTCTTGTCATCGGAAATTAGTGCTATCTTGACGCAAACCAGCAGCTCGACGCTAACCAATGCCGATATGGACGGCGTAAACTGGCTCTATGATCCAACAAGAAAAGCAGGTAATAGCAAAAATGTTGTGAATAATTTGCGTGCTCAACAACAAATCGCACTCTCTTCCTTAGATGAAAATGATGATGGTGGTGTGGCTAAAGAGAATTGGTTATGTACCTTGATGTTTGATGATAACCGTTACTTACCTTTCGAAGGAACAGGAGCCATTTCAACTTGGACGCTGGAATTCCCTGATCAGCATGTGATCGATAACATCTTCTATTACCCGGCATTTATCCCGATATGGCGGTTAAAAGATATCAAGATTCACATTCACTATACGGCGGTCGATGGAGGCAAACAATTTGCTAAGGCCGTAAAAGATAAAATCAAGAAGAAATAGCGCCAAAATGTCCACTCAATAGAGAGCAATCGTTAATAATCGATTGAAATTTAAGATAACAAAAAAGCCCCGTCAATTTTAGATGGGGCTTTTTTATTTGATTTATTAGGTAATCTTATCTGATTAACCGCATTATCAGCTGAAAATCAATCAGAACAACTCATGGCTTTCACCATTCTCAGTCACTGTTGTTCCCACATCTGGTACGGCATATTCCGTCGGCTGCGTGCCATCAATAAAATACTCTTTGCGGGTATTACCGCTACCGTCAGATAACTTACCTGTGGTGCGATCAATCGTGACAGAAACAATGCCAGTAGGCGGTTCGATCTTCTGTTCTGGAACACCTTCCAGCGCGGCTTTCATAAAATCATCCCAAATAGGTTGAGCCGTCTTCGCGCCTCCTTCGCCTTTGAAGGCCGGAGTCCGCCCTAGGCTTCGACTATGTTCATCGAAACCAATCCAGGCCGTCGCCACCATACCTGGACCATAACCAGAAAACCACGCATCTTTAGAACTGTTGGTTGTCCCTGTTTTGCCACCAACGTCACGGCGTTTTAAATCACGGGCAGCACGCCAGCCCGTCCCCATCCAACCCGGCTCACCAAAAACATTGGTATTCAAGGCATCATGGATAAGAAACGCCAACGGTGTACTGATAACGTGTGGAGCATACTGTTGGTCATCCGCATTAATAATTCCCAGTACGCTCTCTAATTCTGGTTGAGGCGGCAAGACTGAATTTTGCGAAATATCAGAGTGAGCCACGTTCTCAATGGAATCTTCAGACAATTCGATGGAACGTACTGTTTCACCATAAATTACCGGAATGTTTTCACATTGTGGGCAAGCAATTTTAGGTTTCGCTTCAAACAGCACTTTCCCTTCATCATTTTCAATTTTGCTGATGAAATAAGGATCAACCAAATACCCCCCGTTCGCCATCACTCCATAGCCACGTACCAACTGCATTGGTGTAAAGGAAGGAGACCCCAGAGCCAAAGATTCTGTACGTACAACATTTTCCCCCGGAAAACCAAAACGCTTCAAATAATCCGCAGCGTAATCAACTCCCATAGCACGCATGGCACGAACCATCACCACGTTTTTAGATTGTCCCAACCCCTGACGCAAACGAATTGGCCCATCGTAAGTCGGTGGTGAGTTTTTCGGACGCCAATCCGTCCCGGCTCCGGCATCCCAACGGCTGATAGGCGCATCATTCAACAATGAGGCCAACGTCAGCCCTTTGTCCATTGCCGCGGTATACAGGAATGGCTTGATATTGGAACCTACCTGACGCAGCGATTGTGTCACACGGTTAAATTTACTCAGTTCAAAATCAAATCCACCCACCAACGCTTCTATCGCACCATTCATCGGGTTGATGGAAACCAGAGCCGCGTTAACTTCTGGGAGTTGAGCCAACCACCAAACGTCATTGACTTTTCTGACCCAAATTTGTTCACCGACCCGAATGACTTCATTGACACTACGTGGCACAGCCCCTTGCAGACTGTCAGTTTTGAATGAACGCGCCCAGCGAACACCCGCCATCGTCAAATCAACTTTACTGCCATCCACCAGCATAGCCTGCGCCTGACTGGCATTGGTTTTCATCACAACGGCAGGCAACAGGGGACCATATTTGGGCAAGGTTTTCAGCTTATCGATAATCTGGGTTTGGTTCCATTCCGGCTGATTGGCTTTCCATAACACTTCCTGAGGGCCGCGGTAACCATGACGAACATCATAGTCAATTACATTGGTACGAACAGCATCAACAGCCGCCAACTGAGATTTGCGCGTGATGGTGGTATAAACCTTATAACCATCGGTATAAGCATTTTCACCATAACGGTTAATCATTTCCTGACGAGCCATTTCGGTTAAATAAGGCGCAGAGAAAACAATCTGTGGAGCATGATAACGGGCAACCAATTTCTCTTCTCTGACTTCATCATATTGACGCCGAGTGATATATCCCTCTTCCAGCATCCGCCCCAAAACTATGTTGCGGCGACTGACCGCTCGATCATAGGAATAAAGCGGGTTAAACGTTGAAGGCGCTTTCGGTAACCCGGCAATCATCGCCATTTCACTCAGTGTCAGCTGATTAACACTCTTGCCAAAATAGACATGGGCCGCAGCACCAACGCCGTAAGCCCGATAACCGAGGTAGATCTTGTTGAGGTATAACTCAAGGATTTCATCCTTAGTTAGCAATTGTTCGATCTTAATCGCCAGAAATGCTTCTTTCCCTTTACGTATCAATGTCTTCTCTCGACTGAGAAAAAAGTTTCTCGCAAGCTGCTGAGTAATGGTACTCGCCCCCTGAGAAGCATGACCAGAAGTCATCACCACCGAAACAGCACGAATAACCCCGATGGGATCAATACCGTGGTGTTCATAAAAACGGCTATCTTCTGTGGCAATAAAAGCTTTCACCATTAAGGGAGGAATTTCTGACAAGGTAAGGGGCAAACGACGTTTTTCACCATATTGGGCTATTAATTCGCCATCAGCACTGAACACCTGCATCGGTGTTTGTAGTCGGACATCCTTTAAAGTCGCAACATCTGGAAGCTGTGGCTCGATATATTTGTACAAACCAAAAATCGAAGCGGTTCCCAAAAAAATGCAAACAACTATAAGGATCAAAAAATACTTTATGAACTTCACCTGAGATTTCTCACGCCATGTTAATCGGGCAGTTTATAAACGATCAGTACGTAGTATAAAAGGCTTAGTGTAAAGGAATTAGTGTAAAGAGATTAGTATAAAGGCTATACAACGCTATGAATATGACCTTTCATCAATACCACTTTCATAAATAGCGGCTTTTCATTAGGTTTTTGTTAGCCTTAGGTTCGTAGATAGTAGTAGTTAGTAAATAATAGTTAGTAAATAGTAGATAAGGAGATCTCTACATGTATCCACCTAAATGGTATATCGGACTGGATATCCAAGATCATTACATCCGCGCCCTTGCCGCCATTAAACGCCGTGACGGCTGGCAACTTCGGCATTGCTGGCAATATCACCTATCCAGCGAAATTATTTCAGGTGGGCGGCTACAAGACCCTGAAAAATTACGTCATATTTTAATGCAATGGCGAAAAATATTACCTAAAAATCCTAGCTTAAGATTAGCACTCCCTGTTCAGCAAACTTTGCAGCGACAGATAACCTTGCCTAACCATACTGCCTTGCAGGAGCCGGAACTCGGCTGGTTTGTACATGCCAATGCCGAAAAACAATTTCCTGTCAGTGACCTGGCGTTGGATTATCGTGTTCATGGTCAGCAGATTTGTATCAGCGCAACCCGTCAAAAAGATCTCAATCTCTGGCTGAATCTGTTCGCAGAGCTCAATTTATCCCTTGATGCCATTGATATTGCACCCTGCACATTGCGCTATATAGCCAAACTTGCAGGAGTGCCTGATGACAGTTGGTTGATTCACAAACACATTATGGACTGGCTATGGGTTGCCCCTGCCAACCAACCTTTCAGTTATGGATTAGTGGCTTCCCCATCCAATTCCCATCTGATTCAGATCATCAATCAGCTTCCCATGACTCAAGAGACTGAAAGTTATGCAATTTATTATAGTGATGAAGAGCAAGCGACATCAGTAAAAGCGGCGTCAACAATATCAACACCGACAACAACATCAATAAAGTCAGTCAATATTTGGCAACTCTTGATGGCATTCCGTCATTATCATCCTCCATTACCAGAAAAAATGAATGCGTTCATTATTGCCGCAGGTTTGGCGCTCAGGCCGAGTGATCAGTAATGTATCAAGTCAATTTTTTACCTTGGCGGCAGAAAAAACTGAAACGGCAATGTCAAGTATGGGGGGCACTACTTTGCTTACAACTTGCGTTGTGGGCAACCGTATTGATGTTCATTTCTACGCTGCAAATAAACAAAATGCGACAATATCGCGGACATTTAACGGAAATTACCCACCAATTGGCTGAATTACAACGATCAATCAAAACAACAGACCAAGCAGTGCATCATCATCATCAATTGTCACAGCTATTACGGAAAAAACGAATATTCATGGAACAGAATCAACGCTATTTACAGCTATTTCGTCAACTTCCCCGTTTGTTACCAGAAAACAGTTGGCTAACTGCATTTAGTGATGACAGTGGGCAATTAATTTTTACTGCCCACAGCCAAAACTATACAGATATCTCCGATTTATTGGATAACCTGACTGACGACACTTCGCTTATCAATGTACAGCTAAAAAAAATGACCACAACGGAAGATCATTTCAAAGACTTCACTATTGATGCAAATTGGTCGATGGGAGAATCCGATGAGAAATAATTACGTTGAAGGGTTTTCTCAGCCATGGTTTTATAAACAATGGTCTTATAAGCAATGGTTTTATCGACCTTTCTGGCAGCAGTTTGCCTTGCAGCAATTACTTATCATTTCACTGCTGTTGGGGTTCTATTTTTTGGTCTGGCAGAAAAATCGGCTCGAAATTCACGCTCTTCAAAGCAATATCAAGGAGCAGCAACACAATGCGGTACTATCTCAACGAAGGCTTGCTGAACTGCCATCTCTGCCTGAAACCCAGCAGCAGATTCTGCGAATGGCGGCAAACCTTGATCAAAACAGTTATCCTTCACTAAGGCATATATCCCCCAAAAATATTTCCCCCCAAAATACGACCATACTCAAACGGTTGCATATACCGCTAATCCGCTCTGGCAGCCAGCTAATGGAGTGGAAAAGCCACAAAGAAAACGAGAAAATTTTCTGGCATATCATGCTGTCACTAGATTATGACCAATTTCTCCATTTCTTAAATGAAATTCAAAAATTGCAGCCACCGTTACTGATTAAGCACCTCACGATTACTCCAGCCGATGGCAGCCTGACAGTTCGCATGGTGTTTTCAGATCTTGCATTGCCAGATATGGCTGTATCAGATGTGATCCTACCCAATGATGCACTCCCTGATCCTACTTATGAGGAGAAATCATGAATAACGGTTCTTTGATCCTCCTGACCTGCCTCTTACTACCCATATTCGGTTTTGCCGCAGCCACAGAAAGCTTCATAGCAGAAAACCATACCGGAGAAGAACCAGATTTCGAAATGTCAGTAAGAGATCCATTCCAACCCCCTATATACTCTACAGAGAACGAAACTGACTTTTCCTTAACAGGACAAAATGAGCAAGAACAAGAGATCGAATATCAGGTAATTGCCCTGCAATATGCCGATGCTGAACAAATAGCAGGGCAACTACAGAGAAATCAGCCTGCACTACTGACAAAATGGGGGAAAATTGAACACGATCCCTTAACCAACAGCCTGATTCTGGAAGATAAATTTGATGCGATTACCCGTATTAAAAATTGGCTGAAAGAAGTCGATACCCCACAACAACAAGTACAAATTACTGCCCATATTGTAACCAGCAGCAGAGAGGCCCTGCATGAATTGGGTATTCACTGGGGAATGAACGCAGATCCACAGAACCAATCAGTGGGTCTGAACCGCCTGAATCTACACCAGCCTGCGGGTAACCAGCGTCATAGGCTGGTACTGAATACCGCCCGCATTCATGCAAACTTGCTAGAGCTGGAACTCAGCGCACTGGAACAGGAAAGCCAACTTGAGATTATTGCCAGCCCACGGCTAACAGCCTCACATCAGCAACCAGCCAGTATCAAGCAAGGTTCTGATATCCCTTATGTCGTTCAGGATAAGGACAAAACAACCGTTCAGTTTAAAGAAGCGGTATTGGGCATGGAAGTAACACCCCATATTTTGAGGCAGGGAAAAATCCGGCTCGCGCTGAAAATCAGTCAGAATGCTCCCGGTTTCCCCATTAGTCAGGGAGGAAATGAAAATCTGGCCATTGATAAACAAGAGATCATAACTCAAGTTACGATTCGAAATGGAGAAACCCTGATTCTCGGAGGGATCTTTCAACAGAAAAAAACCACAAGTTTGCAAAAAGTTCCTTATCTGTCAGATCTTCCTCTATTGGGAGCATTATTTAACCAAAAAGGAGAACAACATAGCCGAAGGGAACTCGTAATTTTTATTACACCTCAATTGACCGATATTTAACCAAAGAAAAAAATATAGCATAAAAATCAATCTATTAATAAATATTATTATGTTTTTTCTGCCAAATAGCCCGCCATTTTTCTTGGTCCGGCCTGTTTATGGATTTGACGCTGAGAGTAATTTAGCATACAAGGATTAACTAATTGAGTGAGCAGATCTAATATCACAAGCAGGAGTCTATACCCAATAGATTTCGAATTGCAGCGCAGCAGCAGGGAGCACACCCCCATAAACATAGATAACTCTATGTTTATGGCTATGTAGTTTATAGCTGATATCGTTTATAACTGATATCGTTTGTAACTGTTTATAACTACGTAATAGAGGTAAATTAACGCAACCAACGAAGCAGTAATTTGAAAGATGGAAGGTAGATACAGTAGGCACTCAATCAGCCAGCAGAAAGCATGAACCAGATGGCTTAGGTTTGTGCCAGATTTATATAGTTGCAATACAGGCTGATGTGCTGAGATAATTTTCCTATCTGATCTCACATTCTCACTCATGAGGTTTCAGTTTAGGTCCCGCGGCTAATATCTGATTGGCGGGGCGGGTTATCATTAACAAACAGTCTTAGTAATACCAAAAACATGGCAGAGAAACGCAATATCTTTCTGGTTGGGCCTATGGGTGCCGGCAAAAGCACTATTGGTCGTCAGTTAGCTCAGCAACTCAATATGGAGTTTTACGACTCTGATCAAGAAATTGAGCGACGTACCGGAGCTGACGTGGGCTGGGTATTTGATGTGGAAGGCGAAGAAGGCTTCCGCGACCGCGAAGAAAAAATAATTAACGAACTGACTGAAAAACAAGGCATCGTATTGGCTACTGGGGGGGGTTCAGTTAAATCAAAAGAAACCCGCAATCGCCTGTCTGCCCGTGGTGTGGTCGTCTATTTAGAAACAACCATCGAAAAACAGTTAGCTCGTACCCAGCGCGATAAAAAACGCCCTTTACTTCAAGTTGATGCACCAGCACGAGAAGTTTTAGAAAATTTGGCTGATGAGCGTAATCCTCTTTATGAGGAAATTGCTGACGTGACTATTCGCACAGATGAGCAAAGCGCCAAAGTCGTTGCTAACCAAATCATTGAATTACTGGAAAAAAACTGATTATAGCGAGTCCGCATAGCGGCAAACGTTAAGGCAAAAGCTGATATGGAACAAGTGACTGTTACGTTAGGTGAAAGAAGCTACTCAATTACCATAGCCGAAGAGCTATTTTCTGACAATGAGGCATTCAAGCCCCTGCAAGCTGGTCAACAGGTCATGATAGTGACCAATGAAACGCTTGCACCTCTGTATCTTGAACAGGTGAAATCCACATTGCAAAGAATGGAGCTTCGGGTAAATGAAGTTATCTTGCCTGATGGTGAACAGCACAAATCACTTTTTGTGCTCAATGACATTTTTTCCGCCTTATTGGAAAATAATCATGGTCGTGACACAACCCTTATCGCTCTTGGTGGTGGTGTAATCGGTGATATGACGGGGTTTGCCGCAGCTAGTTATCAACGCGGCGTTCGTTTCATCCAAGTACCCACCACGCTACTCTCTCAGGTTGACTCTTCCGTTGGTGGAAAAACAGGAGTCAACCATCCCTTTGGCAAAAACATGATAGGCGCTTTCTACCAACCAGCTTCTGTTATTGTCGATCTCAATTGCCTGAAAACATTGCCTGCTCAAGAGTTATATTCAGGTCTGGCCGAAGTTATTAAATACGGCATCATTCTGGATGGTGAGTTCTTTAGCTGGCTTGAAGAGAATATCGAGAAATTACTGGCCCTCGACAGCCAAGCAATGGCCTATTGCATCCGTCGTTGCTGCGAACTCAAAGCGTTGGTTGTGGCGGCTGATGAGCAAGAACGCAGTGGAATGCGTGCATTGTTAAATCTCGGTCATACCTTTGGGCATGCGATTGAGGCTGAAATGGGTTATGGCGTCTGGCTACATGGTCAAGCAGTTGCTGCGGGTATGGTGATGGCCGCAAGGGCATCTGAACTTGTCGGCACATTCTCAAAACAAAATACCCAACGTATCATCCACTTGTTGGAGCGAGCAAAACTGCCTGTCAATGGCCCTGAGGCAATGTCTCCTGATGCTTATTTACCTCATATGATGCGTGACAAAAAAGTTTCTGCTGGGAAATTGCATCTGGTACTGCCAACAGCCATCGGGGAAGCAAAACTCCATTCTGATATTGGGAAGGATGTTATATTGGGCGCTATTAGTCTATGTCAGTCATCTCCCCGCTAGATGCACGATGATTCCCAAACAATTCCAACTTACTGCTTTGGCATTAAATGAGATTCACTGCTAAAGCGGCGAGTTAGAAGATGAAGATAATGTCTGAATATGGCAGAATTTGCGCTGAGAATAAAAGCTGCATGATGAATTATTCTCTAGCTGTTATGCTACAAAATAGCTACATTATCAAATAAAACACCATCGGTTTTAGTTAGATCAGGCTGCCAAACCTCTTAAATAACAATTGGCAGTATTATCTCTGTCAGGAGGGGCATATGGACGAATTAAAATCAGAAAATAAACAAAAAACAGAAAATGAATTAAAGCCAGACACTTCTGATCGAAGCCCTCAGCGATCCAAAAAGCAATTCAATCAACCAAAATTAGCAGTATCCCGTCAACAAATGATGATAGGTATTGGCATTCTGGTACTTTTGATTCTGATTATTGCCATCAGTTCTGCATTAAAATCCCCTACTGAGTCTGAAAAACAGCCATCTTCAAATGCAGCAGAAAAGAGTATGAATCTGCCTGGTTCTTCTTCACTTTCTTCTAATTCTTATGGCAGCGAGCAGAAAAAACTATCAGAGCCAGTAAATAATGGTGTACATGAAATCAGCCCGCCACCAATTAATAGTACGCCTATTAATAGTACTTCGGATAATAGTACTTCGGGTAATAGCACTGCAACGGGTGGTTATAACCAACGCATAGAGTTACCCGGCGATATTTCCGATGCTTTGAACCAACAACAAAGTAACATTAACAATTCAGTTCAAAACAACCTGACACAACCACAGGTCAAACCAACGGTAACCCCACCTGTTGAACAGAAAAAATCGGAGAAGGTTGCATCACATGATCTGGAAAAAACTAAAAAAGAACATAAGGTCAGAGAAGGTCATCACGCCAAAACAACCGATAAACATGTGACAACGAACCATCAGACCAATGGCAGGGATCTGCTGAAAGCACCTGCAAACCGATTCACAGTCCAATTGAGTAGTGCCAGCCGTTCTGATACCTTAACCGCTTTCGCGAAAAAGAATAACCTTATTAATTATAAAGTTTATGAAACTAAACGCGACGGCAAGACATGGTTTATCTTGATCCACGGTAATTACAGTTCTGTTTCTGATGCTAAAAGAGCTATTTCCTCACTCCCTGCGGAAATTCAGGTCAAAAAACCTTGGGTCAGAAAACTACAACAGGTTCAGCAAGATCTGAAAAAATAAAACTATTTTGATTAGGCGCTGATATGCTGTCCTAAACAGAGTACAATCTGCGGCTCTGAAATTATTGAATAGCTAATTTGACGGCATGAAAAAAAAACGCGCTTTCTTAAAATGGGCCGGTGGAAAATACCCCTTGGTAGATGATATTAAACGTCATCTGCCAGAGGGCGATTGCTTGATTGAGCCATTTGTTGGCGCAGGCTCGGTATTTCTGAATACCGATTATGATTCTTACATTTTGTCAGATATCAATAGTGATCTGATCAACCTGTACGACACCGTAAAATCTCGTGCGGATGAGTTTATTAATCATGCCCGTCCATTATTTTCATCGGAGTTCAACACTTCCGAAAACTTCTATCGCCTGAGAGAAGAGTTCAACAAAAGCAAAGATCCCTTTCGCCGCAGTATGTTGTTTCTTTACCTGAACCGCCACTGCTATAACGGTCTTTGTCGCTACAATTCTCGAGGTGAATTTAACGTTCCTTTCGGGCGCTATAAAAAGCCCTATTTTCCTGAAGGTGAGCTTTACTGGTTTGCAGAAAAGTCCCAAAAGGCAACTTTCATCAGCCAACATTACGAAATTGCATTGAACAATACCCCAAAAGGCTCAGTGGTTTACTGTGATCCTCCGTATGCCCCACTTTCAGCTACGGCTAATTTTACAGCCTACCATACAAATAGTTTTAATCTCCTTGATCAGGAAAATTTGGCGAAGATCGCCTATCATCTCTCGTCTAGAAAAGGCATTCCGGTACTCATATCTAATCATGACACGCCGATGACACGGGAATGGTATCACCAGGCTTTCCTCTACATTGTTAAAGCCCGCCGGACAATAAGTAGAAATATTCTTGCCCGAAGTAAAGTTGATGAACTTTTGGCGTTATACTGCCAGAAGTAATTGAGGTTTCCAGCCCCTGAAATTTCGGGGATAAAACAATGAATTGGAGAAGATGATAATGAAGAAAGACTTTCTGATTGCCCCATCCATTCTATCCGCAGATTTTGCCCGATTAGGTGAAGATACCGCTAAGGTTTTGGAAGCAGGTACTGATGTTGTACACTTTGATGTCATGGATAACCATTATGTGCCAAATCTGACTATTGGCCCAATGGTCTGTCAAGCTCTGCGCGATTATGGCATTACAGCACCGATTGATGTTCACCTAATGGTAAAACCTGTTGATCGCATTATCCCTGATTTTGCCAAGGCTGGTGCAACCTATATCACTTTCCATCCTGAAGCAAGTGAGCATATCGATCGCACACTGCAACTCATCAAAGAACATGGCTGTAAAGCGGGTTTAGTCTTCAATCCAGCGACTCCCCTTAGCTATCTTGATTATGTATTGGATAAACTGGATGTAATTCTGTTGATGTCCGTCAATCCAGGTTTTGGTGGTCAGTCTTTCATCCCAGAAACACTGAAAAAACTGCGTCAGGTGCGCAAAATCATTGATGACAGCGGATATGATATCCGTCTCGAAGTTGATGGCGGTATCAAGCCCAATAATATTGCCGAAGCAGCTCAGGCGGGCGCTGATATGTTCGTTGCTGGCTCTGCTATTTTCAGTCAGCCAGATTATAAAGCGGTTGTTGATGAGATGCGCCGCGAATTATCGAAGGTAGCATAATGAAAAATGACGTCGTGAAAGGAATTCGTGCCATTGCATTTGATTTGGATGGCACCCTGGTGGACAGTGCCAGCGGTCTGGCTGATGCATTGGATCAAGCCTTGATTACCAAAGGATTACCCGCAGCAGGTAAAGAACGAGTCGCTATCTGGATTGGTAATGGTGCTGATGTCATGGTTGAACGTGCATTGAAGTGGGCAGGTGCAGATCCTTCTCCCGCATTGCATAGCGAAATGCGCAAATTGTTTGATAAATTTTATGAAGCTAGCGTAACCACAGGCAGCCAACTGTTTCCTTATGTAAAAGAGACTTTGGCAGAATTTGCAAAACACAATTTGCCTATGGCGATTGTCACGAATAAACCAACCCCTTTTATCGCCCCATTGCTGGAATCATTGGGTATCAGTGAATACTTTTCATTAGTACTGGGCGGTGATGATGTTAAGGAGAAAAAGCCTCATCCCTCACCTCTATATTTAACAATGGGGATGTTTGGCTTACATAAAGAAGAATTGCTTTTTGTCGGCGATTCCCGTAATGATATTTTGGCAGCACAAGCCGCTGGTTGCCCTTGTGTTGGCTTAACCTATGGGTATAACTATGGAGAATCGATAGCATTAAGCCATCCAAATTATGTATTGGACCATTTTCCGGATTTACTCCCAATTATTGGACTATCCACTTTGAAATTATTATCCACACTGAAAAGACAGGAAGCTTAATAAAATGAATGAACCCACTGTAATGAAACCAAACTCCCAAAAACCTATTGTATTCAGCGGCGCACAACCCTCCGGTGAATTGACCATCGGTAACTATATGGGGGCGTTGCGTCAGTGGGCTAAAATGCAAGATGATTATGATTGCATCTACTGCATCGTTAACCAGCATGCCATTACCGTGCGCCAAGATCCCAATGAACTGAAAAAACGCACGTTGGATACGCTGGCTCTTTACCTTGCCTGTGGTATTGATCCAAAGAAAAGCACTATCTTCGTTCAGTCACATGTTCCACAACATTCTCAGCTAAGCTGGGTATTGAACTGCTACTCCTATTTCGGTGAACTAAGCCGAATGACTCAATTCAAGGATAAGTCAGCCCGTCACTCAGAAAATATCAATGCCGGACTGTTTGATTATCCTGTTCTAATGGCCGCTGATATTTTGCTTTACCAAGCCAATCAGATCCCTGTGGGCAGTGATCAGAAGCAGCACCTTGAATTGAGCCGTGATTTGGCACTGCGTTTTAATGCTTTATACGGCGATATTTTCACTGTTCCAGAGCCATTTATTCCCAAAGGCGGCGCTCGCGTGATGTCATTGCAAGATCCGGACAAGAAGATGTCAAAGTCCGATGATAACCGCAATAACGTGATTGCTCTGCTGGAAGATCCTAAGTCTGCTGCCAAGAAAATAAAACGCGCGGTTACCGATTCTGAAGAACCACCTCGTGTACGTTATGATTTGGAAAATAAACCAGGTGTTTCCAATTTGCTGGATATTCTTGCTGGCGTAACAGGCAAAACAATCGCTGAATTAGAAGCAGAATTTGAAGGCAAAATGTACGGTCATTTGAAAGGGGCTGTTGCAGATGCTGTATGTGAAATGCTGACAGGCTTACAAGAACGTTACCATCATTTCCGTAATGATGAAGCATTACTTAACCAAATCATGGCAGAAGGAGCCGCTAAAGCACAAGCTCGTGCTCAGGCAACCTTGGATAAAGTCTATGAAGCGGTAGGCTTACTAGCTCATCCATAAGCTTATCCATTAATAGGGTATAAATGCCAAAGGGTATTCATTCATCCTTTGGCATTATTATTACACTTTTCCATGCGTCACCTTTTACATTACCAAAAGCAATTCCTAATGTTATATCAATATCTTCAAATTTAGCTTTTTTTAACACTGCGTTATTGCTTTTTTTAATTTCACATCAGAATCTAAATAAATATCCCCCTCTGCATATAAAATAACAAGACGTGCTATATCACTAGCCAGCGTATAGTTATGATAATATCCATTAATATTGCGATAAAAAATCGATTCTAAAACAAGAAAATTTCTGGTTAATGATTTAAAGGCTTCATCTATCTCCCTGATAAAAAAGCATTGTGCTTTATTACTCCTATATTTTCTTCATTTTCTGTGGATTTTTTTCTTCTGATTTTATCAAATTCACACCCAAATACCTCACCACAATTTTTGTCATGGTTATAAATTTATTTATAATCAACAGCTTACTACTTACCTATAAATTAATTTCAAAGCCAGTAGTTTCCGCTTTCATTATAATGATATTTCCTATAAAGATTTTTGATATATTATTCCAAGTTCAAAAATAATGTATTTTATTTGGTATTTTCACATTACCTCATCTTTAAAAAAAACGACAGGTTATATTAATAATGTTACTTCAAGAGTCACATGGAAAAATTTAATTATGGATAGCAGGTTGGAATTAATATTTATTATCAAATTTAATGTTTTATTTTCTTTATCATAAAAGTATTTTTAATATTTAGAATATGCAAGAAATTATATTATTTGAGATATTTATTTTAATCTTTTTGACTCATGATGTTGTGATTAACATCACGTTAAGAATATGATTACATCATGAATAGATTGCATTAATTACCCAATAAACGACGATTAAAATCCTCAATTTTTCCATGCAATATGCGTTTTTGCATCATCAGATTCCAACTGGCAGATAATCCAGCAGCCCCCATTAAACGACGATATTGTTCTTCATCAAATGGATAATGAAAAGCAATGGAGATGGCTTCCTTAACAGAAACATCACTATTACGGCTTAACAGTTTTATCGGTTCGCCCGCACTTACCAAACCGGAAGAGATAACACGGTATAACCAGCCACAATGCCCATTATTTTGCATTATCGCAGCAAAATCTCTAATATTTGTAATAAGATTGAGTTTAAAACATGGAGAACGTGGCTGAGTAACCTGAATCAGAGTTTCACCCCACTGGAGAATATCGCCAATATAGACATTATCTTCCGTCATTCCTTCTGTGGATATGTTTTCACCAAACAAAGGGGATACAAATAATTCCATCAATTCAGGAAATTGCCTTTTCCAAAATAGGTAATGCTCTCTTGGATAATGACAAAGAGCACGATCAGAGCCACCATGAAAACGAACTTCCGCTTGTTCATCACCTTCCAGTCCAAGAGAGGTTAGCTGTAGACTACCATTTACCACTAGTTTATTAATTGCACTGTAACCCAATGTTTCTGATGATAATATTTTGCCTCTATATACTTGTGGATAATACATTTTTATTTCCTCTCAATGAGCTAGTAAAAATGAACAAGCATTACTCAGACTCAGGCATAATAGCCAAGATTATGCACAATAAAAATGCCGATCACGATCATGACCAGCATTATTGTGAAAAATAATAGAATGAATTACTTAATTTTTTCTTCGTAGCGTCTTGTCGCTTCGTCCCAGTTTACGACGTACCAAAACGCTTTGATGTAGTCAGGACGACGATTCTGATATTTCAGGTAATAAGCATGTTCCCACACATCCAAACCCACTATAGGGTAACCGGAAGCACCGGCTATCTCTTCGCCCATTAGTGGGCTATCCTGATTAGCTGTTGAAACAACAGCAAGTTTGCCATCATCTTTCAGCACCAACCACGCCCAGCCAGAGCCAAAACGAGTTGCTGCCGCTTGTTCAAATTTTTCCTTGAAATTGTCAATACTTCCAAAATCACGCTCAATAGCCGCTTTCAAAGCACCATCCAATACTGTGCCCAACTTTAATCCTTTCCAAAACAGGCTATGGTTTGAGTGCCCACCCGCATTGTTGCGAATAAAAGTGCGTTTATCAGCTGGAATTTTATCAAGTTGCTGGATTAGGTCATCAACACCCAGTTTACTTAGTTCTGGGAACGCTTCCAGAGCGGTATTCGCGTTAGTGACATACGTCTGATGGTGCTTAGTATAATGAATTTCCATCGTCTGTTTGTCGAAATGAGGCTCTAACGCATTATAGGAGTAAGGTAAAGAAGGCAGTGAATAGCTCATATCATATCTCCAGTTGTTTAGAATATATAAAGCTCATACCTGAACAACACTATTATTAATAGTGAATTGCTATTATAGTGAATTGCACGATAATGAAAATGATTATCAATTCTATGAATTCACTATGGTTTCCTTTGTGAGCCCACGTTTCACTGTCCCATTAAACTTAAAATCCAATCAATATCGATTTGATGAAATATTTATCCGTTATAAAAACCAATAACCTTATTTAATTTCAACCAAATACATTGTACTAAATGATAATGCCATGAAATTCATTCTCTTTATTGCGTGATCTTCCGCGCAAAAAAGAAACAAAAATTCTTCTTACACTTTAGTTAACCTTGTTTTGACATAGTATTAACAATTGCAAGGAGATAAAAATATGACTCAAATAATCAAGCATCTTATTCCTGCTGATATTGCAGATACGGCATTGATAAACAAACAACAGTACCTACAAGACTACCAATGGTCATTACAAGATCCTGAAGGATTCTGGGGGGAAAAAGGTAACATAGTTGATTGGATTAGACACTACACCAAGATCAAAAACACTTCTTTCGATCCTGGGCATATCAGCATCCGCTGGTTTGAAGATGGCACTCTGAACTTAAGTGCCAATTGTCTTGATCGCCATTTGCAAGAGCGTGGCGATCAAACTGCCATTATATGGGAGGGAGATAATCCCGCAGAATCCCGACATGTTACGTATCGGGAATTACATCATGACGTCTGCCAATTCGCTAATGTGTTGAAAAAAATAGGGATAAAAAAAGGCGATGTCGTTGCCATCTATATGCCAATGGTGCCAGAAGCTGCCGTTGCAATGTTGGCCTGTGCCCGTATTGGGGCGATCCATTCTGTAATCTTTGGTGGCTTCTCCCCTGATGCCATCTCTGGCAGAGTTATCGATTCCAATGCCAAGCTCGTTATTACCGCAGATGAAGGCTTGCGGGCGGGTCGAACCATCCCATTGAAAAAAAATGTCGATGAGGCCCTGAGTAATCCAGACGTCACTAGCGTGACAAATGTGGTTGTTTTCAAACGTACCGGAAATATCAAAAACTGGAATAATGACAGGGACTTATGGTGGCAGGAGCTGATAAAGAGTGTTAGTACTGAGTGCCCCGTTGAAGAGATGAATGCCGAAGATCCACTATTCATCCTTTATACCTCAGGCTCTACCGGCAAACCTAAAGGTGTTCTACATACGACGGGTGGCTATTTAGTCTATGCGTCTTTAACTTTCAAATACACATTTGATTATCGTTCTGGAGAAATTTATTGGTGCACAGCCGATATAGGATGGGTAACAGGACATAGTTATCTACTGTATGGGCCATTATCCTGCGGTGCCACAACCTTAATGTTTGAAGGTGTTCCCAACTATCCTGATGTTAACCGTCTCTGTCAGGTAGTCGACAAACATAAAGTTAATATCCTTTATACTGCACCAACCGCTATCAGAGCATTAATGGCCGAAGGTGATAAAGCAATAGAAGGCACAAAACGCACATCATTGCGCATTATGGGTTCTGTTGGTGAACCAATTAATCCAGAAGCATGGGAGTGGTATTACCAAAAAATAGGTAATAGTAAATGTCCTATCGTAGATACATGGTGGCAAACCGAAACTGGCGGATTTATGATTACGCCACTACCGGGTGCTACTGATCTCAAAGCAGGCTCTGCTACTCTGCCATTTTTTGGCATCAGTCCGGCATTGGTTGATAATTCAGGAGAAATTTTAGAGGGAGAGTGTGAAGGCAATCTTGTCATGACGGACTCTTGGCCTGCGCAGGCACGAACTCTATATGGCGATCATGAACGTTTTGAACAAACCTATTTTTCTACCTTCAAGGGAATGTATTTCAGTGGTGATGGCGCTCGACGTGATGAAGATGGCTATTACTGGATAACAGGCCGTGTTGATGATGTTCTGAATATTTCAGGCCATCGTTTGGGAACCGCAGAAATTGAATCAGCTCTGGTTTCATTCCCTAAAATAGCTGAAGCTGCCGTTGTGGGTATCCCGCATCATATCAAAGGGCAAGCTATTTACGCTTATATCACGCTAATTCATGGTGAAGAGCCTTCTCCTGAACTGTATACCGAAGTCAGAAATTGGGTTCGTAAAGAAATCGGGCCGATTGCAACACCCGATATCCTTCACTGGACAGACTCTCTGCCCAAAACACGTTCCGGGAAAATCATGCGGCGTATTTTGCGCAAAATAGCTTCTGGTGATACCAGTAATTTAGGAGATACCTCCACTCTGGCCGATCCGGGAGTCGTTGAAAAACTGCTGGAAGAAAAACAATCTATCAATATGTCGTAAAACTATTTTCGTAAAACTATGTCGTAAACCATGTCGTAAAACATATAGGCCGCTGCAAAGCGGCTTGAATAACGTGTCACCAAAAGCGCAAAGCTATGCAGGGACGTGGCGAATGGTCATGAATTCCCTTGGATACGGCTATCCGGTATCTGGCATCTTGTGCAGTACTTAAGGTGTACCGTTTCAAATCAACAAGGAGATACTCTAATGAGTGACGACATTTATCAAGAGATTGAGAATAATCCTCGCTTTAAGGAATTAGTTAAGAAGCGGGGACGTTTTGCTTGGCTATTATCCATCATTATGTTAGTGCTTTATGTTGGTTTTATTTTTCTTATTGCTTTTGCTCCTGAATGGCTTGGAACACAACTCCATGAAAGCACCAGTATGACGCGGGGGATCCCCGTAGGGATCGGCATCATCTTTATTTCTTTCATATTGACAGGAATTTATGTAGTGAGGGCAAATGGTGAATTTGATCGTCTGACCTCAACTATTCTCAATGAGGTGAGAAAATGAAAAAAATCGTATTGTTATCAATACCTCTATTTTCCTCCCTCTTTTCTATCATAGCTCAAGCAGATGCCATTTCAGGTAATGTAGAAAAACAACCCTTGAATATTCAGGCTATTGTCATGTTCCTGTTATTCGTCGGGTTAACTCTTGGCATTACTTATTGGGCTTCAAAGAGGACTATTTCACGCTCAGATTATTATACCGCAGGTGGGCGTATCACTGGATTCCAGAATGGTATGGCGATAGCTGGTGACTATATGTCCGCAGCCTCTTTTTTAGGAATTTCAGCACTAGTTTATACTTCTGGCTATGATGGGCTGATTTATTCCATTGGCTTTCTAGTCGGATGGCCAATTATTCTATTTCTCATTGCCGAGAGATTAAGAAACTTAGGGCGTTACACCTTTGCCGATGTCGCTTCTTATCGACTGAAACAACGTCCTATCCGTACTTTATCCGCAATCGGTTCATTAGTTGTTGTTGCGTTATACCTAATAGCTCAGATGGTTGGGGCTGGAAAACTCATCGAGTTGCTATTCGGATTGAATTATTACGTCGCTGTTGTCTTGGTCGGTATTTTAATGGTGCTTTATGTATTGTTTGGCGGAATGCTGGCAACAACATGGGTTCAGATTATTAAAGCAATTCTGTTGCTGGCAGGGGCAACATTCATGGCTCTGATGGTCATGAAAGCTGTTAATTTTGACTTTCATACCTTATTTAAAGAGGCTATTGCGGTGCACTCTCTTGGGCCAGCCATCATGAGTCCTGGAGGATTGGTATCTGATCCTATTTCTGCACTCTCTTTAGGATTAGCATTAATGTTCGGTACTGCGGGATTGCCACATATCATCATGCGGTTTTTTACCGTCAGCGATGCTAAGGAAGCCCGTAAAAGTGTTTTCTATGCAACTGGGTTTATCGGCTATTTTTATATCCTAACTTTTATTATCGGATTCGGTGCAATTTTATTGGTCAGTGCTAACCCATCGTTCAAAGATGCAACTGGGGCATTAGTTGGTGGTACAAATATGGCAGCCATCCATCTAGCAAGCGCCGTTGGCGGTGATTTTTTCCTTGGCTTCATCTCGGCAGTTGCTTTTGCCACTATTTTAGCTGTAGTAGCAGGATTAACATTGGCAGGCGCTTCAGCAGTATCCCATGACCTCTATGCTAATGTAATCAAAAGGGGACATGCTAATGAGCGAGATGAACTAAAAGTCTCCAAGATTACCGTCGTTATTCTGGGGTTAGTTGCTATTGGCCTAGGGATATTGTTCGAAAAGCAAAATATTGCTTTTATGGTCGGTTTGGCATTCTCCATTGCTGCAAGCTGTAATTTCCCTATTATTTTATTGTCAATGTACTGGAGCAAGCTGACTACACGTGGAGCGTTGGTTGGCGGATGGTTAGGGTTACTGACAGCAGTTGTGTTAATGATTTTGGGTCCTACGATTTGGGTTAGCATTCTTGGTCATGATAAACCAATTTATCCTTATGAATATCCAGCTCTGTTTTCTATGTTTATAGCATTTGTTGGTGCTTGGTTATTTTCGATTACGGATACTTCGGAACAAGGAGCACAGGAGAGGGTAATGTTTCGCAGCCAGTTTATTCGTTCACAGACGGGGATCGGAATCGAACAAGGAAAAGCGCATTAATTCATACTATTTTTAATTCCTGTCTTAATCTCAGTATTCAATTTCCAAAAAATCCCCAATGCAAAAAAGCCACCCGTGACCGGATGGCTTTTCTGTCTGATTGACTGTCTGGCAGTGTCCTACTCTCACATGGGGAGGCCCCACACTACCATCGGCGCTACGGTGTTTCACTGCTGAGTTCGGCATGGGGTCAG